>NZ_RBWD01000003.1:0-414278 GCF_009361695.1 Vibrio sp. VGrn 2
TTAAATTTTGGACACTTGCTGATTACAAGCGAGTGATACCACTGCGGAGTGGTAGTTCAGTTGGTTAGAATACCGGCCTGTCACGCCGGGGGTCGCGGGTTCGAGTCCCGTCCACTCCGCCACTTATTTGAGAGTCGTCTCATTAAACACGAACTGCAGGGGTGTAGCTCCAATTGGCAGAGCAGCGGATTCCAAATCCGCGTGTTGGGAGTTCGAATCTCTCCACCCCTGCCATATATCAAGGCTCTGACTTAGGTCGGAGCCTTTTTCGTTTCTAACGAATAGTTGTCGATATCTGATACATATTGATCTTAAGAACATATTACATCGGTGACTTAAGCCATTCTATTTCCCTTGCAATAGATTGCGTCACTAAGCTTCGGTGTATCATTTTACCCCTTCTTACCTCTGTTCATACTCCCATTATTCTTCGTTAGTGAGCTAGTTGATTTACTACTTGATCTATATGACGTGTATAGAAAAGGTTAGTGGTTACATTGGCTTGGATGATTACTGACTTGGTTCCTGTTATTATCATGAGTTAATGCTAATAATTAGGAAGTAAGTTTATGCCACATTTTCGATTCCGTGCTGTAGAGCCGCAAGCTGTTCAGGCACTATCAAAGCCTCTGACGGATGAACTTCAGCCTCTGATGGACTGTCCGCGTGAGGATTTTACTTTTGAGTATATCTACACTACGTTTTTCAATGAGGGCGAGGTGAGTGCTGCATATCCTTTTGTCGAAGTGCTTTGGTTTGATCGTGGTCAGGAAGTACAAGATAAAGTTGCTAAGCTTATTACACAGCAAGTTCGTGGTATTGCTGGTGCGGATATTGATGTTGCAGTTATCTTTTCAGCTTTATCCCCTAAAGCTTATTACGATAATGGCGAACACTACTAAAGGCTAAAAGCTATGAAGCTGGGTTTCATTGTATCTTTGGGTTTATGTTTCTCAGCTTCTGTATACTCTACTCCTTGGGAGTCTGTTGCTAACCCTACCCAAAACTCTTCTTCCTCTATTGGTAGCTATGCTAACGGTTGTTTGGATGGTGCATTACCTTTGCCTCTTGATGGCGTTGGTTATCAAGTTTTACGCAGTAAAACGAAACGTTACTATGGGCACCCTAAAACGATAGAGTTTATTGAAAACCTAGCGCTTAAAGCTCATCAAAATCTCGACACAACGCTGCTTATAGGTGACCTGTCTTTACCAAGAGGAGGAAGGTTTTCTTCTGGCCATTCTAGTCACCAAACTGGGTTAGATATTGATATCTGGTTAAGACTCGCTGACCAACCGCTTTCTTATAACGAATTACAACTCCCTAAGCCAATGAGTGTGGTGGACTTAAAAGGTTATTCCATACTTAACCATCGCTGGGAAGATAGGCACTTTAGGCTGATTCGATATGCTGCACAGAGTGAGGATGTTGCACGAATTTTTGTACATCCTGTCATTAAGGAGCAGCTTTGCTCGCAAGAAGAAGGCAAAGAACGTTCTTGGTTACGTAAAGTTCGCCCTTGGTGGGGGCATCATTACCACTTCCACGTCAGGTTATCTTGTCCTGAGTCGAGTGGCTACTGTGTTGAACAAGCTCTGCCTCCCGCTGGTGATGGTTGTGGGGTAGAGCTCGCTAGTTGGGGACCGAAAGTTAAGCCTATCGATAAGCCGCCGTCTGCGAAAGTTATTGCTAAGCCCAAGCGAAAAAAAGCGATTCCACCGCAATGCCAATCACTTATCTCTACTAACTAGAGTGGCTCTACAGGTTTATATTCCCTTACGTATCTCTTTTATGAAACTGGAGAAACATCATACTTTTGTCTACAGTGAATAATACCAATACAAAAACTAACCTAATTAGTTTTGGTGACATAATATAGAAATCTAAATTAAACAAAGAGTTGTAGTATAGATAAGTCGTAACTTCTCTGTTTAGAAAGATCTTTCGTCACGATACTTTGGTTTCTTAGCAATATGTCTGTCAGTTGGCTAGCGAAGCAATAACAAGGCAGACAAGTGTGTGAGGCGGGAATGGATACTTCTCCTGCTAGAAGAGTAAATCAAGGATAAAACCATGACTATGATTTGTGCAAAAGAATTTGCAGAGTGGTTAAGACACAGATTTAGCAGTGAAACGAAAGGGGTCTTATTGACTCGGGTTGATGTAAATCACCTGACAGGACGTCAGCGTCTTGATCCCGGGTTTGTTAATGATGTGCATTACGAGCTGATGCAATATGGAATGGCTTTCGTTACGGATACGAGCCGAGAAAACTTTTATCTTGTGCCGGTTTCCCAAGCTGAAAATTGGCGAGATAGGTTAGAGTCTCATTTTGAAAAAGAGTTGTTTTGTAATATCTATCCTATTGAAAAGTCGGGTTAAAAAAAGGTTCAACTTTGTCTCCAAAGTTGAACCTACTTGTTCTTATGCTAACCCTTGAATAATCACGAACTTCTCCAGTAACTGCTCTTCTGTTTCTACATGATCCGGGTCTGTGATAATGCATTTTGTAATCGGGCACACTGACTGACAGGTCGGCTTTTCGTAATGTCCCTTACACTCTGTACATAGAGCTGGGTCAATCTCGAAAATGCTTTCTCCCATGCTGATTGCCCCATTGGGGCATTCGGGATCGCACATGTCGCAGTTGATGCATTTGTCAGTAATGAGCAAGGCCATGATTACTTACCAGTCGGGTTACGGGTGTCCTGCCCTGAGTTTAAGTTACGCATCAATAGACCGTATTCTAAATCTAGATCTGCTGGTACTGGAATGAAGACGAAGTGACCATTCCCTTTGGCATCCTCAATAGACTCTGACTTACGGTTTTCCATCGCTTCTAGCGTGAAAACAACATTACCTTTTGGCGTCATTAACTCAAGACTATCACCGACAAGGAATTTGTTTTTCACTTCTACTTCAGCCATATCGCCACGACGTTTACCAGTGAACTCACCGACAAACTGTTGAGCATCAGAGACTGAGTAGCCGTAATCGTAATTCTGGTAGGTGTCGTGAGTATGTCGACGTAGGAAGCCTTCGGTATAGCCACGGTGAGCTAGGCTCTCTAGTGTACCCATTAGGCTTTCATCAAATGGTCGGCCTGCTACAGCGTCATCAATTGCTTTGCGGTAAACCTGTGCAGTACGAGCACAGTAATAGAATGATTTAGTACGACCTTCGATTTTCAGCGAGTGCACACCCATCTTAGTTAAGCGCTCAACATGCTGTACCGCACGTAGGTCTTTAGAGTTCATGATGTAAGTACCATGTTCATCTTCGTACGCTGCCATTTTTTCTTCTGGACGGTGCGCTTCAGAAAGTAGAACGACTTCATCCGTTGGTTTACCACGACCAATTGTGGTTTCAGGGCGTTCGTCTTGTACTTCGACAGGCTGTGCTTCAGATGGGTCAAACTTCTCTACAATATCACCAGCGTCGTTTTCTTTGCCTTCTTCCACTTTGTATTCCCAACGGCACGCGTTGGTGCAAGTGCCTTGGTTAGGATCACGTTTGTTTATGTAACCAGAAAGTAGGCAACGACCAGAATAAGCCATGCATAATGCACCGTGAACGAATACTTCAAGTTCAGTTTCAGGACAATGCTCACGAATTTCTTCGATTTCTTCTAAAGATAGTTCGCGAGAAACGATCACTCGTTCCACGCCATTCGCTGCCCAGAACTTAACAGTCGCCCAGTTTACAGCGTTTGCTTGTACAGAAAGGTGAATTGGCATTTCTGGGAAAGCTTCACGAACCATCATGATTAGGCCTGGATCTGACATGATCAATGCGTCAGGACCCATTTCTACGATTGGTTTAAGATCACGGATGAAGGTTTTTAGCTTCGAGTTGTGTGGTTGAATGTTACATACCACATAAAGCTTTTTGCCTAGAGCATGCGCTTCATCGATACCGATTTTTAGGTTTTCGTGGTTAAACTCATTGTTACGTACGCGGAGGCTGTAGCGAGGTTGGCCAGCGTAAACTGCATCTGCGCCGTAGGCGAATGCGTAACGCATGTTTTTCAGGCTTCCCGCAGGAGACAGTAGCTCAGGTACGAATGCTTTCTCAGTTGTCATTGCTCAATTCTCTTTTATCTGATCACAAGTCAGGCCAATTCCACCTAATGGAAATGGGGCGCAAATTTTACGTCAAAATGTGAACTGTGACTAGGATAATTGTGCTTCAGATAGAAAAACGCCCTCAAAAAAAGTGAGGGCGTTATGGTTAACCTTTATACAGTATTAAGCGTTGGGATTTGGTAAGCCGCCTAGCGCATCGTATAGGTTGGGTAGGAAAGCACTGAACTCCCCACACATCAGAGAGAAGTCTGCATCAAATCGAGCTGCTTGATCTTCACGTGGAATATCGTCATTTTGATCTTTCAATTCATCAGAGAATTTTAGACGCTTAATACCCGCATCTTCTGTCATGATGAATTCAATACGATCTTGCCAATTAAGTGCAAGCTTCGTTACGACTTTATCTGCTGCGATGTGGTTGCGGATTTCATCTGTGGTCAGCTCTTGCTTCTTACAACGAATCACGCCACCTTCTTCAAGCACGGATTTTAGCTCAGCTTCGTCCATCATGGTGATACCTTGAGGTGTGTCGCCCGTTTTCACCCACTCGGTTAGCGTTGTTTCAATCGCTACTTCTGGAATGGCAGGAACAACAGGTAAACTACCCATGGTTTTACGAAGTAGTGCTAATACGTCTTCCGCTTTTTTGTAGCTGCTTGCGTCAACAAGGATGAACCCTTCTTTTGGCATGATGAGCACGTGAGTGTGGCTGCTGCGGCTAAATGCGCGAGGCAGTAAATCCATTACGATGTCATCTTTCAGGTTGTCTTTCTCTTTCTTCTTCAGAGGACGACCTTCTTGCGCTTCCATTGCTTCTACTTTTGCATTCAATGACTCTTTGATCACTGAGGCAGGTAGCATTTTCTCTTCTTTCTTGGCGCAAATCAGAATGCGGTTTTCTGACACGTGAGTCATCATGTCGCCATGTCTACCCATTGCACTGACCCAGCCAAATTTCTGTTTATCTTGACTGCCACATGGGGTGAATCGGAATTCAGACAGTTGAGTTTCTAGTTGTTCGGCGTTGAAAGTAACCTCGCGGTTAACGCGGTATACCAGACAGTTTTTAAACCACATAAATCTTCTCTAGGCTTGATGACAAGGGACTAATCATAGGGAATTTTTGTGCTGATGTCTTAATAGAAATGAAAAATATCCGAATGAACCTCAAAAGAAAGTTATATGAAAATTTGTTTTCAAAGGTCACAAAAGTGTCATAATTGGTAGTGATAATGCTTATGCATAGAGGGGCGCTTTGTCTCTTAAATTCATTAGCTCAACGAACATAAGGTTACTCAATTATGTCTAGAAGGATTCTGGTTGTTGAAGACGAAGCTCCTATTCGCGAAATGCTGTGCTTCGTACTTGAGCAGAAAGGTTACCAAGCGGTAGAAGCGGAAGATTACGATACTGCAGTAACCAAACTGGCTGAACCCTTCCCTGATTTAGTTTTACTGGATTGGATGTTACCAGGCGGCAGCGGCATTAACTTCATCAAGCATATGAAGCGAGAGGAATTAACGCGCAACATTCCAGTTGTGATGCTTACCGCTCGTGGTGAAGAAGAAGATAAAGTGCGCGGTTTAGAAGTCGGTGCGGATGACTACATTACTAAGCCATTCTCTCCTAAAGAGTTGGTTGCCCGCTTAAAAGCGGTGATTCGTCGCGTAACCCCGACCGCACTGGAAGACGTAATTGATGTGCAGGGATTGAAGCTTGATCCTGTATCACACCGTGTCACGGCTAATGATGCACCATTAGATATGGGCCCAACAGAGTTTAAAATGCTGCATTTTTTCATGACTCATCAAGAGCGTGTGTACAGCCGTGAGCAGCTATTAAACAATGTTTGGGGTACTAACGTGTATGTTGAAGATCGTACGGTCGATGTTCATATTCGCCGCCTGCGTAAAGCATTGGAAGCCGCAGGTCATGATAAGCTGATCCAAACTGTTCGTGGTGCTGGATACCGCTTCTCGACAAAGGCATAAATTAACACGCAGCTTATCGGTACCATTTCTGGAGTTATGAGTGGTTGAAAGATTAACGTGGAAAAAGCTGGCCTGGGAGCTGGCTTTTTTTTACACCCCATGGGTGATAGTAGGTTGGATATTCGGTTATATGCCGTGGTTGCTTTTGGCAGCTACGGCATTGCAGCTTGTGTGGCATTTGCATAACCAAGTACGTTTATCTTCTTGGTTATGGGATGAAAAGCGCCTTACGCCACCGTCTGGTAGCGGTAACTGGGAATCTTTGTTCAATGGCTTGTATCGCTTACAGCAGCGCCAACGCCGTAAACGCAAAGAGCTTACTAATCTCATTCGCCGATTCAGAAATGGTGCGGAATCGTTACCCGATGCCGTCGTGGTGTTCCGTGCTGAAGGCAATATCGTTTGGTGTAACAAACTGGCTCAACACTTATTGGGTTTCCATTGGCCGGAAGACTCTGGTCAACCTATCTCCAACCTCATTCGTACGCCTGATTTTATCAAGTACCTCAACAAGAAAGACTTCTCTGAGCCATTGGAAATGCGCTCACCACTCAATGTCGAACGCATGCTAGAACTACGTATCGTACCGTATACCGAAGGTGAACATTTGATGGTGGTGCGTGATGTTAGCCAGTTAAAACAACTTGAGGGAATGCGCCGCAACTTCTTTGCTAACGTTTCTCATGAACTTCGTACACCAATGACGGTGCTGCAAGGTTACTTGGAGATGACAGAAGATCCTGACATGGTTGTGGGCCCAATGTGGAGCAAAGCGCATGGCGTCATGACGGAGCAGCTCAACCGCATGAACAGTTTGGTGAACCAACTACTGACGCTATCTAAAATTGAAGCGGCACCTATGCATGAGCTTGAAGAAGTCGTGAATGTACCTGCGATGCTCGAAGTACTAGAAAAAGAGGCGGTTAGCCTTAGCGGGGACAACCAACATAAATTGAAATTTGATGTTGATGCTAGCCTACGCGTACTGGGCGATGATGACCAGTTACGTAGTGCTATCTCTAACCTCGTTTATAATGCTGTCAAATACACACCGCCTGGCGCGAACATTAATGTTCGTTGGTTCCAGACATCTCAAGGCGCATGCTTAGAGGTGGAGGACAGTGGTGATGGTATAGAACCTCAGCACCTCCATCGACTTACTGAGCGTTTTTATCGCGTCGATAAAGCAAGATCACGCGATACCGGAGGGAGTGGGTTAGGGTTGGCTATTGTGAAACATGCGCTGAGCCACCATGATTCTCATTTGGAAATTCACAGTGAAGTGGGCGTGGGCAGTAAGTTTTCTTTTGTATTGCCTGAACGTTTGGTGGTGAAATAATGGCATTAAGAGTCGCAAAAGTGTTCAGTCTACTGGCTCTCGCTTGTTCCGGTATGGCTGTCGCTCAAGATAAACCATTGCCGAATTATCATAAAACGACTGGGATTGTCGGGAACTTGCTTTCTGTTGGATCCGATACACTTGCAGGCATGACAACACTTTGGGTGGAAGAGTTTAAATCCATTTACCCGAATATTAATGCGCAAGTCCAAGCGTCTGGCTCTTCCACTGCCCCCCCAGCATTGACCGAACAAACGGCTCAGTTTGGTCCCATGAGCCGTCCTATGCGTTTAAGAGAGGTTGAAGCGTTTGAACGTGAACATGGCTATAAGCCAACGGCGCTTAGGGTAGCCATCGATGCAATCGGTATTTTTGTCCATCAAGACAATCCAATTCAAGGGCTCAACTTTAGTCAGTTAGATGCTTTGTTTTCTGCAACTCTGCGCTGCGGTGAAAGTCAATTTATCACGAGCTGGCAGCAACTCGGTCTTGAATCACAGTGGGCAAAGCGCAACGTCCAGTTGTTTGGTCGTAACTCTGTTTCTGGAACTTATGGTTACTTCAAAAGCAATGCCTTATGTGGCGGCGATTTTAAAACACGAGTTAACGAGCAGCCAGGCTCAGCGTCAGTTGTGCAAGCTGTTGCCTCTACTATCAGTGGAGTTGGCTATTCTGGTGTTGGTTATCGAGTAGCAGGCGTACGCTTAGTTCCGGTGGCAAAAACGGGGAATGACTATGTGACGCCAACGCGAGAACATATTGTTAGTGGTAAGTACCCACTATCACGTTACTTATATGTATATGTGAATAAGCACCCGGATTACCCATTAACACCAATAGAAGCCGAGTTTATTCGCTTTATTTTCTCCGCTCAGGGGCAAGCGTTGGTTGAGAAAGATGGTTATGTGCCCATTACAGCAGACTTTGCAGAAGAAGAGTTAAAAAAAGTCGGCCTGTAAGCCGACTTTTTGTTTAGGTATGAACAGCACGAGATCAGAAAGTGAGTGTCCACTTCGCGCTGTCCCAACGTTCTTGTTCTTCCTGCAAATCAGCATGAAGCAATTTGTTGTTTTCTAGCCATGCTTTATCTGTGCACGTAAGAATCCATTCATCATTTTTGATGGATAAAGTGATGTCAGGCAATGGATCTTCGTTACGCTGTCCATTTAATACGATAGAAAGTCGTAATATTTTGATGAGGCTTATCACGTCACTTTGTTTGTAGAGGTTGAAATCTGGCAGTTCTTGCAGTTTAAGTGCTTTGCGTTGGAAGCGGGCTAATGTTGCGAGCACTAATTGCTGTTCACGGTTGAAGCCTTGTAGAGTGGAATGCAACAGAATATAGAAAGAGTGGCGATGGAAGCTACGTAAGTTGATACTTAATCCGACTTCATGAAGCAATGCTGCCCATTCTAGTAAGTCAAATAACTCACTCTTTTTCTTAATGCCTAGCTCAGAGCGCACCTGACATAACATCTCACGTGCATGGCCTTTAACACGAGCAGCATGCTCTAAGTCAACCCGGTGTTTGTTGGCTAAATTTTCAGTTGTGCGCATACGTATATCGGAGCGCGCAAAACGCTCTTCCATTTCGTACAACAGACCTTCGCGCAGAGCACCATCGGAGAAAAACATCTGCTCAATGCGAAGTGCTTTGAAAATTGCGGACAAAATCGCCACGCCTGCCGCGAATACGGGCTTACGTTCTTCTGTTAAACCTGTCAGTTCAATCTCTTCAATTGAATCAAAATTACACAGAGTTTCAATAAGCGTGTCCAGTCTCTTCGCGGTGATCAGGCCATCTTCAAAACCTAATCCTACTAGCACTTCTTGAATCGCTTTGATGGTTCCTGATGAGCCGAGAGCGATATCCCAGCCTTTTTTACGGTATGCTGAAGCGATGGACTCGAGTTTTTGCTCGGCGGCTAACATCGCTTTATTAAAGTTTTTCCCAGACAGTTTGCCGTTTTTAAAATATTGCTCTGTAAAGCTGACGCATCCCATCTGTTTACTGTTGAGAAGCTCAGGTTCAAACTCTTGTCCAATGATCATTTCGGTACTGCCGCCGCCAATATCAACGACCAACTTGGAGTTTGACTCTACTTGAGTGTGAGCGACACCTAAGTAAATCAAGCGGGCTTCTTCTTCCCCTGGGATGATTTCTATTGGGAAGGGCATCACTTCTTTCGCACGCTCAATGAATAGATGAGCATTTTTAGCGCGTCTTAGTGTGTGTGTCGCGGCGATACGCACATTCGACTCATCAAGCCCTTGCAGTCTCTCTGCGAACATGGCTAAGCACTCTAACGCACGTTCCATCGCGGAATGACTTAAGTTCAATTCACTGTCGAGTCCTGATGCTAAGCGAACACGCTGTTTATGACGGCTAACCAGTTGTAAGTCACTGCCTACAACCTTGGCCACTACCATGTGGAAACTGTTTGAGCCGAGGTCTATCGCGGCAATGTAGCGAGTATCTTGTTCAAGTATTTGAGGCATCTGAATTTTGTTTTCTAGTTTGCTTTTCTATATTTTTAAGATAGTCATAGATAGCGATTTGAGAACGAACTTTTTTGCGATTACCTCGTGGTACGTAAGCGTTGCTCATTTCCTTATCTATAAAACGAGCCTTTACTGTATCGGTAAAATGGATATTCGTTATATCAATAATTCTCTGTTTCAAACGTGGATCACGGACTGGCGCCGCCACCTCAATGCGGTGATCGATATTTCTTGTCATCCAGTCAGCAGAAGAGATATAGACTTGCGGATCGCCATCGTTATGGGTAATCACCACGCGTGGGTGTTCCAAAAAGCGGTCAACAATACTGATGATGCGAATATTGTCGCTGATCCCCTCAATGCCCGGTACTAATGAGCACATGCCGCGAATGATCATATTTATCTTCACTCCCGCCGTACTTGCTCCATATAGCTTATTGACGATGCCTTTATCGACTAGGTTATTGACCTTGATCGTAAGGGCGGCTTTCTTTCCTAGCTTGGCATTCGCAATTTCATTATCGATCAGGCGGTAGATTTGGGTACGAGAATTACGTGGAGATACCATGAGGTGGTTGAACTTCACTGGGCGGTATGGATTCTCAATATAACCGAAGACATTACGAACTTCGTTAGTGATTTCTTGATCTGCGGTAAGGAGAGAGAAGTCGGTATAAATTCGTGCCGTCTTCTCATGGAAGTTGCCTGTGCCGATGTGCGCGTAGCGAATAATTTCTTCACCTTCACGGCGACTGATCATCAGTAGCTTTGAGTGAATCTTAAGGCCAGGCGCTCCGAAGATGACGTGCACACCAGCTTCGGTCAACACTTTTGACCATTCGATATTGGCTTCTTCATCAAAGCGAGCCTGCAGCTCCACGACCACGGTGACGTTTTTGCCGTTGTGCACGGCATCAATTAACGAGTTCATCAAGCGAGAATCTTTCGCGACACGGTAAATGTTAATCTTGATACTAAGCACTTTCGGATCGAAGGAGGCTTGGCGTACCAACTCACTAATGTGGTCAAAAGTGTGGTAGGGGTAATAGAGTAGAATATCTTTCGCTTTAATCGCATCAAAGCTGTTAGCGTAACCTTCGAAATCGGCGCATTTCATTGGCGGAAGCGGTTTATTTTCAAGGTACTCTCGCCCAACATTTGGAAACGCAATGAAGTCTTTAAAATTGTGATAGCGGCCGCCGGGAATAAGGTTATCGTAATTAGAGATATTGAGCTTGTTACAAAGAAACTCTAGCATTTGGGGCGGCATATCACGTTCGTAGACGAAGCGAACGGGCTTTGCTGTCAGTCGCTGATTGACACCCTCTGACATTTGTTCAAGCAAGCTGTACTCGATTTCATTGCGTAAATCGTATTCGGCGTCACGCGTCATTTTCATCGCATAGCCGCTAAGCTCATCATAATCAAAAAAGCCTTTGAACAGCTCGTCCAAACAATGGCGGATAATATTATCAAGTAAGATGATGGTTTTTCGACGCTTTCCTTTCTGTTCTGGTACCATCACAAAGCGGGGAAGGTGATCGGTCGGAATTTCGATCAGAGCGTATTGGTAATGTTCTTCTTTACGTAGCTCTACGGCGATGTAAGCGTACTCGTCTTTGAGAAATTGCAGAACATCGATCTCATCTTTCATTAGCAGAGGAGTGATATGCGGCATGACCTCTCTACGGAAGTATTTCGCGATCCACTTTTGTTGCGATTCATCCAGTTGTTGCTCGTTGACCAAGAAAATGCGACGTCGCGCCATTTCTCGAATCAATTCGCTGTAAAGCTCATCAAATTGTTCGTTAAGCTTGAGTGCTTTCGACTGCATTTTGGTTAACAGTCGTTTAGGGCTATCACTGCCACCGCGCTCTTGGCTGATTAGGATTCTGCGCTTCACGTCCGCAAAGCGTACTTTGTAAAATTCATCTAAATTGTTGGAAAAGATCCCAAGAAAGCGAATACGTTCGATCAAAGGGACGGTTTTATCGGCAGCTTCTTGTAATACTCGTTCGTTGAAAGACAACCAACTAAGTTCTTTTTCTATATATAGTTTTTCTGCGCTCATAACCTTACCTAGCCAAAAGTGAAGTAATACGTACTCATCTTGGAAAAATGGATGAGTGAGAACATTATGAGATTTTCATTACAGATTTATTTCATACCACGCATTGCATAAGAGTTGTATTCTTTTCAGGTGTTTAATGTGATCTGTAATATAATTGTCATCTTAACGACATATTCTAGTACTAAGTCAAAAAAGGTAGAGATTTAAATGGCACAAGCCGAGTTTTCATTGCAGGAAAAAGATAAGAAACGACTGATAAAAGATCGTTTAGTTCGACTTGCAGTGACATCCGGTGGTGTCGGCGTACTCGCGGCGCTTATTTTGATCTTTGTCTACCTCGCCATGGTGATCATTCCGCTTTTTTCTGATGCGGAGATCAAAACCAACCAAGCCATTCGAGCCTCCCATATTGAAACACCACTGGCGATTTCGGTGGATGATTACGCTCAGCTCGCGTTCGTTCTAACCCAAAGTGGTGAGATTCAATATTTGTCGATGGACGATCCTACGAAACCTGCGGTGTATAAACAGCAAATCGTCCAGGAACCCGTCGCTTTCTCTCAATCGGCTCCTGGACTAGGTTGGTATGGGTTTGTTGATGGACAGGGTAAAGCGCACCTTTTCAAGCCTGAATTTAATGCCACGTTGAGAGAAAATACACGTCCTCCGGAAGTGATTGAGCTAGACACCAGCATGGATCTGACGCTGAGTACGCCTCAAGATCCTGTGACTCAGTTTGTGTTTGCAGCTTCAACGCCGTTACCAACAATTGTTTGGCAGACACAAAGCGGTGAAGTGAAGGCTCGTTGGCAAGTGGCTTCGTCTTTGGGTACGCCTCCGACAACGATCGATTTTACGTTCTCTTCAGGCTTTGATGCACCTCAGCAAATGTTATTGACACCTGATGGTGAAACGCTTTATTTGCGCGATGGCTCTGAGTTGATCGTGTTAAAGAAAACCGCACGTAAATTTGCTGTGCGAGAGGTGGTCGACCTCACTCAAGGTGATAAGAAGCACTCCGTTCGTACAATGGACCTACTGGCTGGTGCTTACTCGCTTTTGGTGACACACAACGATGGTCGGGTGTCGCAATGGTTTGACACGCTGCAAGAAGAGAGACGCACGTTAACGCATATTCGTGATTTTAAATTGGCATCAGAGCTTAAGTATTTGTTGCCGTATTCTCATCGCAAAGGATTTTATAGCTTTTACACCAACGGCACGTTGCAAAGCCATTATACAACCAGTGAAAAACTGGTGTTGTTTAAGCGTGCGTACAATCAAGCGCCCGCAATCGCAGCAATGTCTAACAATGAACGCTACTTAATCACTTGGCAAAATAATGCGTTAAATGTTGCGGAAGTGGACAATGCCTATCCGGAAATTTCATTGTCTTCATTATGGCAAGAAGTGTGGTACGAAGGGTATCCTGAGCCTGAATTTGTGTGGCAATCGACTTCGGCGAGCGATAACTTTGAGGCTAAGTTCAGCCTAGTACCTATTGCGTTCGGGACGATAAAAGCGGCGATGTTTGCGATGCTGTTTTCAGTACCGCTCGCAGTGCTAGGTGCTATTTATACGGCTTACTTTATGTCGCCACGTATGCGTCGTGTCGTAAAACCGTCGATTGAGCTAATGGAAGCACTGCCGACGGTGATCATAGGTTTTCTAGCGGGATTGTGGTTCGCGCCTATTGTCGAAGATCACCTGATTACGATCGTCATCATGCTGTTTGTTTTGCCCTTGAGCACCATGATTATGGGCGGGCTATGGGCATTAATACCGCAACCTTTGCGGAATCGTCTGCCTAATGGTTGGCATGCTTTAGTGCTCATGCCTGTCATATTGGTACTGATTGGGCTTGGCGTGTGGATTTCGCCTACGATTGAGCAGACGTTCTTTGGTGGCGATATGCGCTTATTCTTAACCGAGCATGGTATTGGCTACGATCAACGCAATGCATTGGTGGTGGGGTTAGCGATGGGGTTTGCTGTTATCCCGACGATTTTTACCATCGCCGAAGATGCCATTTTCTCTGTACCGAAGCATTTATCGGATGGCTCTTTGGCATTAGGGGCCACGCCTTGGCAAACTTTAATCTATGTTGTCTTGCTTACCGCAAGCCCAGGTATTTTTTCTGCCATTATGATGGGCCTGGGACGCGCTGTTGGTGAAACCATGATTGTGTTAATGGCAACGGGCAATACGCCATTAATGGATTGGAATATTTTGGAAGGATTGCGCAGCCTGTCGGCGACCATCGCCGTTGAGTTGCCAGAGTCGGAAGTTGGAAGTTCGCATTATCGCCTGCTGTTCCTAGCTGCATTGATTTTGTTTGTGTTTACGTTTGCAGTAAACGCGCTTGCGGAGTGGGTTCGTCAGAGACTGAGAGACAAGTACCGTGCGTTGTAATAATGGTTTGAATAAAGAGCGAGTAATGACGTGTTAAATTGGATTCGTTCTGGCGCACCGTGGATATGGCTAACAGGCGGAGCAGTCAGCATCAGTTTGTTGTCGGTATTAGGGTTGTTACTCCTTATCGGCTGGAAAGGCCTGACTTACTTTTGGCCAGCTCCCTTGTATCATTGGAATGTTGCAGCATTGACGCCTGTACAAGGCGAAGTGCTACATGAAAATACTATTCTGATTGGTCAAGTGTATGAACGCAGCTTTGTACCGAAGAGTTATCTGCCTGAAAGCGCGGCGCAGCAATTAGAAGACGATGAAGACTTTGCTACGCGACTCAGTATCAAAATCGCCAACCGAGAGTTGTATCCCGCCGATTTTATCTCCGTATTGCAAATGCAGTTGGATGAGCCCACGACGCCAAAAGAGTGGGCAGTGATCGAGCGCAGTAGTGGCGGTTACTTTTTTGGTAAGCTGGTGGCGTTTCAGGATGGAGACAACTTATACACCAACGATATTCAATCCGTCTTGAACAAAAAACTGGATGATGCAGAAACTCTGCGCCATGAGATTGATTCTTTGGTGGTCGATCAGCTTAAAGAGCTTGGTTGGAAGCTAGAGCAGTTGCGATTAGAAAAGCGCAAGCATGAGTTGAATGATACGCTGACAGAAAGCTTCTTAAAGGAAAACCAGACGAAAAAAGAGCGGATAGAGAAAGCTCTGGCGACGTTAGATTTACAGCTTGATGGCTTACGATTACAGCTTTCTGGCTATGCCCTGATTGTCGAGGATATGACGGGCTCACAAGTATCGATTCCGCTCGAAGACATTTTGGACTACTGGTACCCAAACCAAATGTCACTGCCTGATAAAGTCATGCACTGGGGGAAGCAGGTTTGGAAGTTTTTATCTGAAGATCCAAGAGAGTCTAACTCCGAGGGAGGCGTGTTCCCTGCGATATTTGGTACGGTTTTCTTAGTACTTATCATGTCGATCATTGTGATGCCACTTGGGGTGATCGCAGCTATCTATCTGCATGAATATGCTAAGAATAACGCTCTAACCAGAGTTATTCGTATTGCGGTTATAAACCTAGCGGGTGTTCCATCGATTGTTTATGGCGTGTTTGGTTTAGGCTTCTTCGTATATACGATTGGTGCCTCTATCGACAACGTATTCTATGCGGAGAAGCTACCGGCACCAACCTTTGGTACTCCGGGTTTGTTGTGGTCTGCACTAACTCTTGCCGTGCTGACGCTTCCGGTTGTGATTGTGACGACAGAAGAAGGTTTAACTCGTATTCCGAGTTCAGTACGACATGGTTCTCTGGCACTTGGTGCAACTCAGTTCGAAACACTATGGCGTGTGGTTTTGCCTATGGCGACGCCAGCTATTATCACAGGGTTGATCCTTGCGATTGCGCGGGCAGCTGGCGAAGTAGCGCCACTGATGCTGGTGGGGGTCGTGAAATTGGCATCCAGTTTACCGGTTGACGGGCAATTCCCTTATGTGCATTTGGATAGAAAGTTCATGCATTTAGGTTTTCACATTTACGATGTTGGCTTTCAAACCTCCAACATCGAAGCTGCGCGACCATTAGTTTATGCTACCTCTTTCTTACTCGTGACAGTGATTGTCGGGCTAAACTTAACAGCAATCAGTATTCGCAATAATTTACGAGAAAAATACAGAACGTTAGGACAAGATTAAGTATGTTTAATTTTGATAGTACATTAGGTTATGAGCCACCATTGGACGTTCATAATTTAACGGATGAACAAACAGCAATCTCAATCGAGAACCTTAATCTGTTCTATGGTCAAACTCAGGCGCTGCATGATATTTCGATGCGAATTCCCAAAGGGCGAGTCACCGCTTTTATCGGTCCTTCAGGGTGTGGAAAGTCGACGTTATTACGTTGCATCAATCGCATGAACGACTTAGTAGAAGGGTGTCGAGTCACAGGTAAAGTCCGTCTACATGGCAAAAATGTTTATCATCCTAATGTCGATGTTGCGACACTTCGACGCCGAGTGGGGATGGTGTTTCAAAGACCCAATCCATTTCCTAAGTCTATTTATGAAAATGTAGTTTATGGCTTACGCTTACAAGGTGTAAAAAACAGCCGTAGTTTAGATGACGCAGTGGAGCGATCCTTGCGCTCGGCGGCGTTGTGGGATGAGGTAAAAGACCGCTTGCATGAGAACGCATTTGGTTTATCTGGTGGTCAGCAACAGCGCTTGGTCATTGCGCGCGCGGTGGCGATTGAGCCGGAAGTCCTGTTATTGGATGAGCCGACATCAGCGTTGGATCCAATCTCAACTTTAACTATTGAAGAGCTTATCAATGAGCTGAAGACTCAATATACTGTCGTTATCGTTACCCATAACATGCAGCAAGCGGCGCGAGTGAGTGATCACACCGCATTCATTCATATGGGTAAGTTAATTGAATACTCTGACGCGGACTCGATCTTCACCTCGCCAATGAAGAAACAGACCGAAGATTACATTACGGGTCGATACGGTTAAGTCGCGACTCTATACGGAATAAGGAACATCATGCACTTTGGACGTCATATTTCAGGACAATTTAACGTAGAGCTAGAATCGATTCGTACTCATGTATTAACCATGGGTGGCTTGGTAGAACAGCAGCTTTCGTATGCTATTCAAGCCTTGCATAAAGAAGATATCGAGCTGGCGCGTAAGGTTGTGCGTGACGATCATAAAGTGAATGCGATGGAAGTCTCGATTGATGACGCCTGCACACGCATTATTGCTAAGCGTCAGCCAACGGCAAAAGACTTGCGCTTAATCATGGCTATCATCAAAACGATCACTGATTTAGAACGTATCGGTGACGTGGCGACACGCATTGCTTACGTTGCCATTGAAAGCCCATCATCAAAAGAACGACAGTTCCAAGTGTCGTTAGAGCCTCTCTGCCGTCAGGCAATTAATATGCTGCATCAGGTTTTGGATGCGTTTGCCCGCATGGATGTAGAAGCGGCAGCAGAGGTGCACAAGCAAGATGACAAACTAGACGCAGAGTATGAAGCGGTGATTCGTCAGTTGATGACCTACATGATGGAAGATCCAAAAAATATCCCCAACATTCTGCAAGTGATGTGGTCGGCACGCGCGATTGAACGCGTGGGGGACCGTTGCCAGAACATCTGTGAATACATTATTTACTTCGTGAAAGGGAAAGATGTACGCCATCTAGGTGATCAAAGCATTGATGACGTACTGAAGTAACTGATTTCAATAAATAGACCAGCTTTTAGGCTGGTCTATTTATTAGGGAGAGGGAAAGTACATCAATATTTATCGGGCACGAAGGTCTGATCATCAATGGGCGCTCTGACATAACCTTCTTTATTGAGATCAGGTAATTCAATCGGTGGGTACTCAAGCGCTTTGTAATCAATCTGGCTAAGTAAATGGCTGATACAGTTCAAGCGCGCTTTCTTTTTCGAGTCAGAGGGCACGACCCACCAAGGACAGCTCTTCGTATCTGTGTAAGCGAACATTTTATCTTTTGCCTCAGAATACTCGACCCAGCGATGACGTGACTCCAAATCCATTGGGCTGAATTTCCAACGTTTGATCGGCGTATTAATTCGACCTAGAAAACGTTTTTCCTGCTCTTCGTCTGAAACCGAAAACCAATACTTAATCAGAATAATCCCAGAGCGTTGCAACATTCTCTCGAATTCAGGGCAAGAGCGTAAAAACTCCTCGTATTCCTCTGGAGTACAGAACCCCATGACTTTTTCGACACCTGCTCGGTTATACCAACTTCGGTCAAATAAAACGATTTCACCAGCAGATGGCAAATGAGCGACGTAACGTTGGAAGTACCATTGCGTTTTTTCTTTTTCTGTCGGTGCAGGCAGAGCGACCACGCGACAAACACGCGGGTTTAGCTTTTCTGTGATGCGTTTAATCACCCCGCCTTTGCCCGCAGCATCACGGCCTTCAAACAGAATCACCACTTTTAACCCTTTGTGTTTGACCCACTCTTGAAGTTTTACGAGCTCAACTTGAAGGTTTTTGAGCTCCTTTTCGTATTCCTTTTTCTTCAATTTAGACATACACCTTTCCTCACTCCTTGATAAACAATATGTTAGCACTCAAAAGCTATGCGTGTGAGGTTACGGTCGTCTATTTGAGAGCTGCTACGACATCGGTAATGGCTTGTGTACTTGTGATGGGGATTAAGAAATCATCGACATCAGTTGCGCCCATTTTGCTTTGTTCAGCAACAAAGTTCATTTTACTAGGTCGAGTCGTTTTCCCTGACAAATGGATTTCAGGAACCTGAGTGTCTTCTACTAATGCACGTACGTTACTCGCATTAACGCCAGCACCCGCCATGATTGCAATGCGTCCTTGGGCTTGTTCAACAAGAGATTTAAGTACTTTCTGGCCTGCTGGCGCAGAAGGTGCGAGCCCTGAAGTGAGAATGCGTTCGCAGCCCAAACTGATGACCTCTTCCAATGCTGATTGAGCGTTTCTACATTGATCAAAAGCACGATGGAACGTTATGCCCAGCCCTAATTCCTGTGCGAATTCGCACAGTGCTGTTGCAAAGGGCATGTGAATATCCCCCTCTTGAGTGAGTACACCTAAAACCACACCATCCAAGCCCGATTGGTGAGCAGCTTCAATATCCCACCGCATCATTTCGATCTCTTCTTCATTGTAGAAGAAGTCACCTTGGCGTGGGCGGATCATGGCATAAACTGGAACACTAGAAAGCTTAGCCGCTTGCTGCATAAAGCCATAACTGGGTGTTAGTCCGCCTAAAGCCAAAGAGGAGCAAAGCTCAATCCGAGTGGCGCCGCCAGCAATGGCGTAGTGCAGAGATTCAATATTATCGATACAGACTTCTAGGTGAGTAACCACGTTCATTTATCCTGCTAACGTTACAAATAAGTGTTGTGGCTAAGATATTAACAGGGCCAGTAAGCAGAATCTGTATGGAGGGCATGAGAAATAGAGGTAAAGTTTACGCTGCAGCGTTACCTCATTTTGGCGGTTTATCTGAAGGTAAAAGAAAGCCCAGAGCATTTGCTCTGGGCTTTGATAGGACTTTACTTAGACTGATTGGCGTTTGCGGTTTTCCGCATTAGCTTTTTGCTTTATATACATCCAACCATCACACCCGTTGAGCTAGGGTGAAGGTCTATTATTTTTTGCCTAGGTCAGCTGCGTGCTCAGATAGGAACGCTGCAACACCTTTTGGAGATGCGTCCATACCTGCTTTACCTTCTTCCCATTGTGCAGGACATACTTCGCCGTGCTTCTGGTGGAAGTTAAGAGCGTCAACCATGCGTAGCATTTCGTCGATGTTACGGCCTAGAGGTAGGTCGTTAACTACTTGGTGACGTACAACGCCTTCTTCGTCGATTAGGAAAGAACCACGGAAAGCAACGCCTGCTTCTGGGTGCTCAACGTCGTAAGCTTTACAGATTTCGTGCTTAACGTCAGCAACTAGTGGGTACTTAACTTGACCGATACCGCCATCTTCGATAGCAGTGTTACGCCATGCGTTGTGAGAGAACTGAGAATCGATAGAAACACCGATTACTTCAACACCTTTAGCTTGGAAATCAGCTAGACGGTTGTCGAATGCGATTAGCTCAGATGGGCAAACGAAAGTGAAATCTAGTGGGTAGAAGAATACTACTGCTTTCTTACCTTTAGTGAACTCTGCAAAGTTGAAGTTTTCAACGATTTCACCGTTACCTAGAACAGCTGCTGCAGTAAAATCAGGGGCTTGACGACCTACTAGTACCATTTTTTTGCTCCTAAAAAGTATGGTTAGTTCCAAACCGAATTCAGTTGTGTCGGTTTGGTCCGTGTTTGTACGAGACAAACTATAGTACAGATTGTAGTATTGAAAAAAGCGAAATAAATAGATTGAGTTAATCGAAAAAAACGATAATAGCAAAACTCTTAACTCGATCACTGGAACGGCGGTAGATACAAATACAATTATGAATAAATGGCCCAGTTTGAAGCAGTTGCACTACTTAGTCACACTGCATGAAACAAGACATTTTAGTGACGCTGCAGAGCGTTGTTTTGTCAGTCAGTCGACTTTAAGTAAAGGTATTCAAAACTTAGAGGAATTGATTGGTTGTCCATTATATGAAAAGAAAGACAAGAAAAGTCCACTGGTTTTTACCCAAACAGGAGAAATGGTAGTAAAGCAGGGGCGAGAGCTGTTAGCAAAAGGGCAAGATTTGGTCGAGCTTGGACGTATGTGCCAAGGCGACGATATGCAAGGCCAGCTAAAAGTGGGATGCATACCAACAATTGCTCCGTTTTTACTGTGTGATTTGGTGCAAGAGGTTAACTACCGTTTCCCACAACTGAATCTTTTATTGAGAGAAGACACGACAACAAACTTACTTCAAGCGCTTAGACACGGTGAGTTGGATGTACTCATTTTAGCGTTGCCAGTGGAAATTGACGGTATGGAAAGCCGAGTGGTGGGTAAGGATCCGTTTCGAATGGTTATTAGTGCGAATCAAGCCCAATCGGTGCCTGTACCTATTCGTTACGCAGATTTACCTGACGAATCCGTCTTTTTATTAGAGAAAGAGCATTGCTTAACGGAACACGCGGTATCAGCGTGTAAATTAACAGATAAAGAAAAAATTAATCCGTTTACAGCAACCAGCCTTCATACTTTGGTGCAAATGGTTGCGAATGGTTTGGGAACAACGTTCATTCCTCAAATGGCTATCGACCACGGCCTGCTGCATAACCAGAATTTAGTCGTGATCGATCCCCCAGGAAAGCAAGCCTATCGCGAAATTGGCTTAGTTTGGCGTCCGAGTTCATCAAGAACGAAAACATTTAATCAGCTTGCAGAAGTCGTTTCCGAACTGCTTTAGCTATTAGTATTAGCCTCTACATCTCCATTATTTATCTAAAAGCGCACTGAAAACAGTGCGCTTTCTAGTATTTTATTCTGTTGGTGAACTTTGACTTGTAAAATTTTACAGCTCTTCTTTGATGAAGCTTTCATAAAATAGTGAAATTTCACAATGTTAATTTTACACAAAACCTTGTATGTCTTGTTTGACCCTTGTTTGAATCCACCTTGCCAGTCCTTGTGAATACAAGGTGTTTGTTTACCAGTCTATATTCATACACTCGTTTGAAATGATAAATCGACCTTAAAATTAATGTAATTTAATTACGTAATAACTTACAAAAACAGGTGTTCGATAGGCGGTTTTTACCCTGCCGAATAAAACTTCGAATTTTCTGTTTTGTTTATCTTGGGGGTTTCGTTAAACCCTTTGTTGAGATAGCTTATTTAAAGGCCGATAAGACTTATGTCTAGATTGAAAATACACATAACATTACGCAATCTATCGACATGGCTAGACGAGTTGAACACAAAGTTAAAGGATGTAATTTGTTGTTCATAACTTACAAATGTAGCTTTACGCTGACTGCCCAAGATGGATAAAGCACGTTAAGGATGAATGATTATGCTTGCTCAGACAGAACAAAAAACACAACAACTAAAGCAAACCCAAGGCATGCTTGAGGTGAATGGAGTCGTTGCTCCAGAACATCAAGCAATTTTCCCTGTTGAAGCCCAAACCTTTTTATCTCTGCTGTGTGAAAAATTTGCCGGACGTGTTGAGCAGTTGCTGGAAGCACGAGAAGAGAAGCAAGCGCGTATTGATGCAGGTGAGCTGCCAGACTTTTTACCAGAGACACAAGACATCCGTGAAGGAAGCTGGAAGATCTTAGGAATCCCACAAGATCTGCAAGATCGCCGTGTGGAGATTACCGGACCAACTGATCGCAAGATGGTGATTAACGCACTGAATGCGAATGTAAAAGTGTTTATGGCAGACTTCGAAGATTCAATGTCTCCAGCATGGAGTAAAGTGCTGGATGGGCAAGTGAATTTACGCGATGCCGTGAATGGCACCATCAGTTACACCAACCCTGGCAATGGCAAGCATTATCAGCTGGAAGATGACCCAGCGGTGTTGATCTGCCGTGTTCGCGGCCTTCATTTAAAAGAAAAACACGTTACGTGGCACGGTCAGATCATTCCAGGTGCGCTATTCGATTTCGCTCTGTATTTCTATAACAACTACAAAGCGTTACTTCAAAAAGGCAGCGGCCCTTATTTCTACATTCCAAAACTGCAATCGCATCACGAAGCGAAGTGGTGGAGCGAAGTGTTCCATTTCACGGAAGACTATTTCGGTCTTGATACAGGCACCATCAAAGCGACTGTGCTGATTGAAACTTTACCAGCCGTATTCGAAATGGATGAGATTCTGTTCTCGCTTAAAGAACACATCGTTGGTTTGAACTGTGGTCGCTGGGATTACATCTTTAGCTACATCAAAACCTTGAAGAAGCACCCTGAACGCGTACTGCCAGATCGCCAAGTGGTCACTATGGACAAGCCATTCTTGAACGCTTACTCGCGATTATTGGTGCGTACTTGTCATAAACGAGGTGCTTTCGCGATGGGAGGAATGGCCGCATTTATCCCAGCTAAAGACCCGAAAGAGAATCAAAAAGTATTAGACAAGATTCAGACTGACAAATCGTTAGAAGCTAACAACGGTCATGACGGTACTTGGGTGGCTCATCCAGGTTTGGCTGACACTGCTATGGAAGTCTTTAGTGCTGTGCTGGGTGAACGCACCAACCAGTTGGATGTGAGCCGTGCAGGGGATGCGCCTATTACAGCAGCTGAACTGCTTGAGCCTTGTGAAGGCGAGCGCACTGAAGGCGGAATGCGCCACAATATTCGCGTTGCGCTGCAATACATCGAAGCTTGGATCTCTGGCAACGGTTGTGTGCCGATTTACGGACTGATGGAAGACGCAGCAACGGCAGAAATCTCCCGAGCTTCGATCTGGCAATGGATTCAACACGGCAAGTCGCTAGACAACGGGTTAAAGGTCACTAAAGAGCTGTTCGAGCTCTATCTAAAAGAAGAGATTGAAGTCGTGAAACACGAAATTGGCGAGCAGCGCTACCAAGCGGGTCGATTTGAAGAAGCGGCAGACTTGATGGCAAGGCTCACTACGAGCGATGAGCTGACCAACTTTTTAACAGTTCCTGGTTATGACTACCTGGATTAATAAAGAATAACTGTAACACCAATAACGTGAAGGATTTTCAAGGCAGATAGGGAAGTACTGCCTGAGAACGGAAACTCAACGCACACGCATAAAGTGCAAATTATAAAGAGGGATAGACCAATGACTAACTTAACTCGCCGCCAACAAATTGAAGCTCTGGAAAAAGACTGGGCAACTAACCCACGCTGGAAAAATGTAAAGCGTACATACACTGCTGAGGAAGTGGTGGAACTGCGTGGCTCTATGGTACCAGCTAACACAATTGCACAACGTGGTGCAGACAAACTTTGGTCACTGGTCAACGGTAGCGCGAAAAAAGGTTACGTAAACTGTCTTGGTGCGTTAACTGGCGGCCAAGCTGTTCAACAAGCTAAAGCTGGTATTGAAGCGATTTACCTATCTGGTTGGCAGGTAGCGGCGGACAACAACACCGCTTCGACGATGTATCCTGACCAATCTCTTTACCCAGTAGATTCTGTACCGTCAGTAGTAAAGCGTATCAACAACTCATTCCGTCGTGCAGACCAAATTCAGTGGGCTGCTGGTAAGACGCCTGAAGATGAAGGTGGTATTGATTACTTCCTACCTATCGTAGCGGATGCTGAAGCGGGCTTTGGTGGTGTGCTTAACGCTTACGAACTAATGAAATCGATGATCGAAGCCGGTGCCGCGGGCGTTCACTTTGAAGACCAGTTAGCATCGGTGAAAAAGTGTGGCCATATGGGTGGTAAGGTATTAGTTCCTACGCAAGAAGCGGTACAAAAGCTCGTTGCAGCTCGTTTGGCTGCTGACGTAGCGGGAACAACAACATTAGTTATTGCTCGTACTGATGCGAATGCGGCGGATCTCATTACTTCAGATTGCGACCCATATGATAAAGATTTTATCGAAGGTGAGCGCACTCAAGAAGGTTTCTACCGCGTTCGCGCTGGTATCGACCAAGCGATTTCTCGTGGCCTGGCTTACGCACCATATGCAGATTTGATTTGGTGTGAAACGGCTACGCCATGTTTGGAAGAAGCACGTAAGTTTGCAGAAGCAATTCACGCTGAATACCCAGATCAATTGTTGGCGTACAACTGCTCGCCTTCATTCAACTGGGAGAAAAACCTAGATGCAGAAACCATTGCTAAGTTCCAACAAGAGCTTGCAGACATGGGCTACAAGTACCAATTCATCACGCTAGCAGGCATTCACAATATGTGGTTCAACATGTTCGAACTGGCACACGCTTATGCTCAAGGTGAAGGTATGCGTCATTATGTTGAGAAAGTTCAGCGTCCTGAATTCCAGGCGGCAGAAAAAGGCTATACATTTGTTGCACACCAACAAGAAGTAGGTACAGGTTACTTCGATAGAATGACCAATACTATCCAAGGTGGTAACTCTTCAGTGACCGCATTGACAGGTTCGACCGAAGAAGACCAATTCTAATTGGCAGAGAAACACTTCCTTAATCAGCGTCAGTAATGGCATTTTGAGCGGCAACCCTGCCGCTCTTTTTTCGTTTAAAACGTTTAAGAAACGAAATTTACACCCAAGATAACGCGTTTGCGTATTATTCTTCTGGCTCGATTTCTTCGGGTTCCACTTCTTCTTGCAGTTCCAGTAAGTTAATCGCAATGGTCACAAAGTCACTGTCAGTAATGATGCCTACCAATCGACCCTTGGTGACAACAGGTAAACAGCCAACTTTGTGCTTTTGCATATAGATAGCGCTCTCTTTAAGCCCCGCGATGGGTTCGGCCGTCATGATGTTGGTGTGCATCATTTCGTAGAGCGGTGTATCTAGAGTAAAAGATTGTTCAGCCTCATCTGGGTGCAAGCTCGATTCTTGAGCAGCAAGAATGTCGCGTTGAGTCACCAAGCCTTGTAAGTGGTTATTGGCATCAACAACCGGAATATGTCGAATATCAAGCGCATCCATCATGCTTTTTGCATCACGCAAGGTGTGCGTGCGCAGTAAGGTATGAGGATTACGAGTCATCATGTCTTCAACCTTGATCATAGAGACCTCCAGCGGCATTGTCCTTCTCTTAAATATAGAGAATATTTTTCTGTATATCTGGGAGCTAACTCGTTTTTCATCAATTAAATAGCACAATACACTTGCGCTTCTTTTTGTCTGCGTAATCTGTGTCTTATCGACGTTTTTATTAATTTGAATAAGTCGGTTTGTGTGCGAGTCAGTTGGCATTTTGGGTTGATATTGAATGGACCGCCAAGGTAATCCAATGAATTGAATCGCACATTTTTATTCGCTGGATTTTCCAAGATTCGTCTCTCGAAGAAGATACGCTCAGGCTTACCAAATTGAAGACAGCAACCTAAATGAAAAGAACAACGTGTAACAAACTCATTGCGCTGGCAGTGGCGGCATTCAGTGTGCAATCAGCACAGGCGATTGTGTTAGGAGATGAACTAACCGACTCTGTTGACCGCGTTACTTTACGAGCAAGTAATATGGCAGAGTTCCCACTGTGTGGCGGCACCATGCTGACGGAGCAGTGGGTGTTGACTGCGGCACACTGCGTGGTAATGGGGCAGGGAACGAACGAAGCAAGCTACTATGTGACCCCGCCGGGCGAGTTGTCGGTGAATGCGAATGTGCATGAACTTAATTCAGCAGGGCTTGATAACTTCTATCCGGTGTCTCACGTTGTGGTTCACCCTGATTACACGCGGATTTCAAAAGCTGAGACCGACAGTAATGGTAACGTGAAACCTATCCAAACCGGTTTAGACTCAGACATCGCGTTGCTGTATCTCACGCGCCCAGTGGCAAACGCAAGCTTTGCTGATTTAGCAAACAAAGCCGACATGGAGAGTATCGAAGCGCGGTTGGCTGCGGATTGGAACGATAATTACCTGACCAATCAACGTGTCGAAAATGTGCAAGTGTTTGGGTGGGGGACCACTCAGCCGGATGCTTCTGAACCTTCCAATACGCTCAAAACCACCATTAGTACATTTTTACCCATCGACAAATGTTATGAGCGTTTAGAAACTGGCAGCAGTTTTCCGGGGATCATCGACTCAAGAGAAAACCAAACCAAAATTTGTACGCTACCAACGAAAAACCGAGTATTAGAGCCGGATAGCCACACCCAATATGGCAACTCTGCATGTAAAGGTGACAGTGGGGGGCCGCTGGTCGATGTGGCGACGGGAAAACAGATTGGTATTGTTAGCGGTGGACCTCTCATTCTTCCGACTTGTGGCTCTTTGACGATTCCAAGTTTCTACACCAAGGTGAGCCAATATTACGACTGGGTACAGTCTTACATTACTGCCGATGTGCCACCAAGTAGCTACATCATTGCACCGAACTTTATTAAAGAGGCTAATAACGAAGTCGGCGGAGATAAAGAGTGTCACGACGGTATCGCAACTAATAACTGTGATTTCAAAGGGTCAGATGATGATGGTGGCAGTTTGGGTCTGTGGCTATTGGGTCTATTCGTACCCTTGGCGTGGTGGCGAAGGCGTGAGGTTTGATAGGGCTATTTGAATACCAAACGAGTAAGCAGCGTTATGCGCTGCTTTGCTTTTTAATGTTCCATTTCTTTCGACTTAAACTGAAAAATAATGCCAAGTGATCGCGGTTTTTCACGTTTTATTACACTCTTCATCATGGCTTTTACAGTGATATTCTGGGGATTTGCTTGCTATTGCAGCATGTAAACATATACTAGTCTGCTGCGAAAAACTCGTCGCAATTTTATCGTCGTCCTAGACGTGATTTGACCAATATATAAGACAAGTAACATGCAAGTATCAGATTTCCATTTCGACCTTCCAGATGAACTTATCGCTCGTTACCCTCAGCCAGAGCGTACCGCTAGCCGACTATTACAAATGGACGGCAATACCGGAGAGCTAATTGATGGCACATTTACTGATGTATTGGGCCAAGTTAAACCCGGTGATCTCGTGGTGTTTAATAATACTCGTGTTATACCTGCTCGTCTTTTTGGTCGTAAAGAGTCGGGTGGTAAGCTAGAGGTGCTGGTGGAGCGCATGCTTGACGAGAAAAGCATCCTCGCACACGTTCGCTGCTCTAAATCTCCAAAACCAGGTACAACCATCATTGTTGGCGAGAATGATGAATACTCAGCAGAAATGGTGGCGCGTCATGACGCTCTATTTGAACTGAAATTTAACGCTGATAAGACGGTATTAGAAATTTTGGAAGAAATCGGCCACATGCCACTTCCTCCTTACATTGACCGCCCAGATGAAGATGCAGATAAAGAGCGTTACCAAACCGTATATAACCAGAAGCCAGGCGCAGTAGCGGCGCCGACAGCGGGTCTTCATTTTGATGATGTTCTACTAGAGAAAATCAAAGCGAAAGGCGCAGAGTTTGCTTACGTCACTTTGCACGTTGGGGCAGGTACATTCCAGCCAGTAAAAGTAGAAAACATCAACGATCACCATATGCACGCTGAGTACGTAGAAGTACCGCAAGAAGTCGTCGAAGCAATTAAAGCGACGAAAGCGCGAGGTGGACGAATTATTGCTGTTGGTACTACATCGGTACGCTCACTTGAAAGCGCAGCGCAAGACGCATTGAAAAAAGGGACTGAGTTGGTCCCATTCTTTGGTGATACAGAAATCTTTATTTTCCCTGGCTACGAATATCAGCTTGTGGATTGCTTGATTACCAATTTCCACCTGCCAGAATCCACACTGATCATGTTGGTGAGTGCATTTGCAGGTTATGAGAACACCATGAATGCTTACAAGCATGCGGTAGAAAACAAATATCGCTTTTTCTCATATGGTGATTCAATGTTCATCAAGAAGAAAACGATTTAGTAAAAAATAAGATTTACGAGTGCTAGCAGTAAGCTAGGAAATAGAGCAGAACCTCTGCTTTATCTCTCGCAAGGAAAAGCGACCGCTCCTTAAAGTAGGGTAGAGCCCTAAACACTCAGTCAGACTGTTTCTCTGACACCCGGAGGCATCGTGAAATTAAAATTCGATCTTAAGAAGAAAAACGGCAATGCGCGTCGTGGTCAACTGACTTTCGAACGTGGCACTGTTCAAACCCCAGCGTTTATGCCAGTTGGTACTTACGGTACGGTTAAAGGCATGACGCCAGAAGAAGTGAAAGGTACGGGCGCAGAAATCTTACTAGGTAACACGTTCCACCTTTGGCTGCGTCCAGGTCAAGAAGTCATGAAAATGCACGGCGACTTGCATGATTTTATGAACTGGCACGGTCCTATTCTTACTGATTCAGGCGGCTTCCAAGTATTCAGCCTTGGCAAGATGCGTACTATTACCGAAGAGGGTGTGCACTTCCGTAACCCAGTTAATGGTGACAAGATTTTCATGGACGCAGAAAAGTCGATGGAAATTCAAAAAGACCTAGGTTCTGACATCGTCATGATTTTTGATGAGTGTACGCCATACCCAGCGACACACGATGAAGCGAAGAAATCGATGGAAATGTCACTACGTTGGGCACAGCGCTCACGTGATCACTTCGAGAAGCTAGAAAACCCGAACAACCTGTTTGGTATTGTTCAAGGTGGTGTTTACGAAGATCTACGTGATGTGTCGGTAAAAGGTCTAACGGAAATCGGTTTTGACGGTTACGCGGTTGGTGGCTTGGCAGTAGGCGAGCCTAAAGAAGACATGCACCGTATTCTTGAGCACACTTGTCCGCAGCTTCCAGAAGACAAGCCTCGCTACCTAATGGGCGTGGGTAAACCAGAAGACTTGGTTGAAGGTGTTCGCCGCGGTATCGACATGTTTGACTGTGTAATGCCAACGCGTAACGCGCGTAATGGTCACCTGTTTGTGACTGGTGGTGTGATCAAGATCCGTAATGCGAAACATAAAACGGATACAACCCCGTTGGATCCGCACTGTGACTGTTACACTTGTCAAAACTACAGTAAATCGTACCTTCATCACTTAGAGCGTTGTAATGAAATTCTAGGTGCTCGTCTGAATACGATCCACAACCTACGCTACTACCAGCGTCTGATGGAAAGTATTCGTAAAGCGATTGATGAAGATCGTTTTGATGAGTTTGTTACTGAGTTCTATGAGCGTCGTGGCCGTGAAGTGCCACCACTAGCAAAAGAACAGTCATTGACGGACTAAAAAGAATTAAAGCCTTTGGCATGTCGCCAGAGGCTTTTGCTAATAAAGTAGGCTAACGCACGTTATTTTTGAGAGAGTGATCGCTATTAGTTACTCTCAGACTTGAATCTAAAATGCGAAAGCCCAACTTGTTGGATTATCAATAAAATATAATGAGGATGTTTTAATGTTTATTTCTCAGGCTCACGCAGCAGCAGAAGGCGCGCCAGCAGGCGGTGGTTTTGAAATGCTAATCATGCTTGGCATGTTCGCAGTGATCTTTTACTTCATGATTTACCGCCCACAAGCGAAACGTGTAAAAGAGCACAAGAACCTAATGGCTTCTATGGGCAAAGGCGACGAAGTTCTAACTAGCGGTGGCCTAGTGGGTAAAATCACTAAGATTGCTGAAGACAATGACTACATTTCAATCGAGCTTAACGCGAACAATGAAGTGGTAATCAAGAAAGACTTCATCACTGCAGTGTTGCCAAAAGGTACGCTTAAGTCTCTATAAAACAGCTAAAGGATCCTCGCTGTGCTAAACCGTTATCCATTATGGAAGTACTTGATGGTATTTTTTGCCATCATCACCGCTGCGTTATACGCACTTCCAAATATCTACGGTGAAGATCCGGCTATTCAAGTTACAGGGGCGCGTGGCGCCTCTGTAGATATGTCAACGCTGGATGCTGTCACTACTGCTCTTGATAAAGAGCAACTCTCTCATAAATCCATTGCTCTCGAAAATGGATCAATTCTTGTTCGTTTTAACGACACTGACACGCAAATCAGTGCTCGTGATGTCATCAGCGAAGCGCTTGGCAAAGACACAATTGTTGCACTTAACCTTGCTCCTTCTACACCCGATTGGCTAGAAGCGATTGGCGCGTCACCATTAAAGCTGGGTCTTGACCTTCGTGGTGGTGTCCACTTCTTAATGGAAGTAGACATGGACGCTGCGATGGAAAAGCTCGTTGGTCAGCAAGAAGAAGCTTTCCGTAGCGAACTTCGTGAGGCAAAAATTCGTTATCGTGCTATCCGCCCTTCTGGCAAAGAAGCGGTAGAGGTTCTGCTACGTAACGAAGAGCAATTAGCAGAAGCGAAAGCAATGCTAGAAAAGAATCACCCGGACATGCTCTTTGTCGAATCTGATTCAAATGGCCGTTACGCTCTTACTGCGACCTTTACCGAGCAACGTTTACAAGAGATCCGTAACTACGCTGTTGAGCAAAACATTACGATTTTACGTAACCGTGTAAACGAGCTAGGTGTTGCAGAGCCTCTCGTTCAACGTCAAGGTGCAAGTCGAATTGTTGTTGAGCTTCCTGGTGTTCAAGATACTGCTCGTGCAAAAGAGATTCTAGGTGCGACTGCAACGCTAGAATTCCGTGAAGTTGACGATAAAGCTGACCTATCAGCGGCGGCAAATGGTCGTGCGCCAGCAGGCAGTGAAATCAAAATGGACCGAGACGGTCGTCCGGTTGTGCTTAAGAAGCGTGTTATTCTTGGTGGTCAAAGCATTACGGATGCAAGCTCAAGTGTCGATGAATACGGTCGTCCACAAGTTAACATCTCGCTAGACAGCGAAGGTGGTAACAAGATGTCAGCGTTCTCTAAGAAGAACATCGGTAAGCTAATGGCTACCGTGTTTGCTGAGTACAAAGACAGTGGTCGTCGTACGCCTGAAGGCAAAGTCATCCTAGATAAGCATGAAGAAGTCATCAACCAAGCGACGATTCAATCGGCTCTTGGACGTAACTTCCGTATCACGGGTATAGACTCCGCAGCTGAAGCGCACAACCTTGCACTTCTATTACGTGCTGGTGCACTGATCGCACCTATCTCTATCGTTGAAGAGCGTACTATTGGTCCATCAATGGGCCAGCAAAACATCGATATGGGTATCCAAGCGTGTATCTGGGGTATGGTTGCCGTAATGCTGTTTACGCTGCTTTACTACCGTGGCTTTGGCTTGATTGCCAACATCGCTCTAATGGCTAACTTAGTGTTGATCATTGGTGTTATGTCGATGATTCCAGGCGCTACCATGACGCTTCCGGGGATTGCCGGTATCGTGTTAACGGTCGGTATGGCGGTTGATGCGAACGTACTGATCTTCGAGCGTATCCGTGAAGAGCTTCGTGATGGGCGTAGTCCACAACAAGCTATTCACCAAGGTTACGCGAATGCATTCAGTACGATTGCCGATGCGAACATCACGACACTGATTACTGCAATTATCCTATTTGCAGTCGGTACTGGTGCAGTGAAAGGTTTCGCGGTTACTCTATCTATCGGTATCTTAACTTCAATGTTCACCGCCATTATTGGTACACGTTGTATCGTGAACCTGATTTACGGTGGCAAACGCGTTGATAAATTGTCGATCTAAGGCTGGGAATTAATATGTTTCAAATTCTAAAAGCAGAGAAGACGATCGGCTTTATGCGTTGGTCGAAAGTAGCATTCGTTTTTTCAATCTTTATGATTGCTGCTTCTATCTTCACTTTGTCAACTAAGTGGCTAAATTGGGGCCTAGACTTCACTGGCGGTACGCTAATTGAAGTTGGCTTTGAAAAACCTGCGAACCTTGAAAAAATCCGAACCGCTCTAGATGCGAAAGGTTTTGGTGATGCGACAGTACAAAACTTCGGTAGTGCTCGTGAAGTAATGGTTCGTCTTCGTCCACGTGATGACGTTTCTGGTGAAACGCTGGGCAACCAAATCATTGGTGCTATCAAAGATGGTACTGGCGAAAGCGTAGAAATGCGTCGTATTGAATTCGTAGGTCCTAACGTTGGTGATGAGCTAACAGAAGCTGGCGGTCTAGCGATCCTCGTGTCGCTGATCTGTATCCTGCTTTATGTCTCGATGCGATTTGAATGGCGTCTAGCGGCTGGTGCGGTTATGGCATTGGCTCACGATATCATTATCACGTTAGGTGTTTTCTCATTCCTACAAATAGAAGTTGACCTAACCATCGTCGCAGCACTATTAACGGTAGTCGGTTACTCGCTCAACGATACCATCGTTGTGTTTGACCGTATCCGTGAAAACTTCCGCAAGATGCGTAAAGGTGAGCCAGCCGATATCATGGACGCTTCAATCACCCAAACGTTGAGCCGTACACTGATTACATCTGGTACGACGTTGTTCGTGGTAATTGCACTGTTCATGCAGGGGGGTGCGATGATTCACGGCTTTGCAACCGCACTTTTACTCGGTATCACTGTAGGTACTTACTCTTCTATCTACGTAGCATCAGCACTGGCTCTAAAACTGGGTATCCAGAAAGAGCACTTGATGCCACCTCAAGTAGAAAAAGAAGGCGCAGAGTTCGACGAAATGCCATAAGGCAGGTTGAGAATCGAAAACAAAAACCGCTGAGCAATCAGCGGTTTTTTTTGTATCTGAATCGAGTTGTGTGCTTGCAGAACCCCACGGTATGAAGAGCCTTACATTGCCGCTAAGTAGATACGGTTCAGTAGATACAAGAAAGCCCCGCTCATTGAGTGGGGCTTTCTAAAGTCATCAGCGTGACGGGCTAAATACGACTTTCAAATCTTACTTAAGGATCGCGCTGTTACCGTTTTCGCGGATGTGCTTAAGGATAGATTTTACGCCACGAGCGCTTGAAGCAACAATGTTACCAGACTTCATGTACTCAGTGCCGCCAGCAAAGTCAGTTAGGATTGCGCCAGCTTCACGAGCAATAAGCTCACCTGCTGCCATATCCCAAGGTTTTAGACCTAGCTCGAAGTAACCATCAACACGGCCAGCAGCCACGTAACATAGGTCAAGAGCAGCAGAGCCGCTACGACGGAAATCAGCACATTCAGTGAATAGCGCACCAACGATCTTGATGTAAGACTCAGCGTGTTGTTTCTGTTTGAATGGGAAACCAGTAGCTAGAACAGTACCTTGAAGGTCTTTTAGTTGAGCAACACGGATACGCGCACTGTTTAGTTGAGCGCCTGCACCACGTTGTGCAGTGAATAGCTCGTTTTGCATTGGATCGTAAACACAAGCAACTTCAGTTTTGCCTTTGATACGAACTGCGATAGAAACCGCGAAAGTTGGGTAACCTTTTACAAAGTTAGTGGTGCCATCCAGTGGGTCGATGATCCATTGTACGTCTTTATCTTTACCTTCGATAAGACCTTGTTCTTCAGCAACGATACAGTGCTCAGGGTAAGACTGCTTGATAGTATCGATGATGATGTATTCTGCTTCTTTATCTACATTAGTGACAAAGTCATTAGTGCCTTTAAGAGTAGATTCTACTTTATCAGTGTTTTCTAATGATTTAGCAATATGATTGCCTGCCTTTCGCGCAGCGCGAATAGCAATGTTTAGCATTGGATGCATACGAATTTCCCAACGGATGTTAAAGAACAAATGAAAGCGGCGGCGAGTATACCAGAGATCAGTAAAAAGGGAAGTGGTTATTTTTTGTTCTAAAGTCAGTGGTTTTATTGTATTTAGCTTGAGGCGAACGAGAACAACGACCAAGAATGAGAAGAGAGGCCTGCTTCGCCCTAGGGTGTGTTAAAAAACTATGGTAACATTCTGCGGTTTTAATTTAGGTAGCAAACACAGATGTTGGATCAAGTAAAAATTGTACTCGTAGGTACCTCTCATTCAGGCAATATTGGCTCAGCAGCTCGAGCTATGAAAGTGATGGGTTTAAGCCAACTAGTATTAGTCGATCCACAATGTGAAGTGGATGAACAAACTCTTGCTTTGGCTGCGGGTGCTGGTGATATTGCTCAAAATGCAAAGGTTGTCAGTACACTAGAAGAAGCGGTTGAAGATTGCAGCCTTGTGGTGGGCTCCAGTGCTCGCTCTCGTACATTAGAATGGCCAATGCTTGAGCCACGTGAATGTGGTGAGAAATTTGCGGTTGAGGGTAGAAAACATCCTGTCGCGCTCGTGTTTGGTCGTGAAAGAACTGGTCTAACAAACGAAGAGCTGCAAAGGTGTCACTACCATGTTTGCATTCCTGCTAACCCTGAATATAGCTCGCTTAACCTAGCGATGGCTGTACAAACTCTGAGTTACGAAGTACGAGTTGCGCATTTGAACTTAGAGCAAAGCCAGTTTGCCCCAAATGAGCCGGAAGAGTACCCACGTCATAGAGAGCTCGAAATGTTCTTCGAGCATCTTGAAAAGGTGATGGTTGAGACCCAGTTTATCAATAAAGAGCAACCAGGGCAGGTGATGAATAAATTGCGTCGCTTGTTCTCTCGTGCTCGGCCTGAAACCCAGGAGCTCAATATTCTACGCGGCATTTTGACCTCGATAGAAAAGAAGCTCTGAGTAAAGAATAACCACTTTAGGTGTAAGGATGAATACCTGAGTAAAATGGTCAAATAAATACTTGACCAAATTACTCAGGTATGGAAAAATCTTAACCATTACAAACCATGTGGATACGGTGTGGTATGAAACTTACATCTAAAGGAAGATATGCGGTGACAGCCATGCTGGATGTGGCACTGCATTCGCAACAAAACCCTGTACCTCTTGCTGACATCTCAGAGCGTCAGGGGATCTCGCTCTCTTACTTAGAGCAGCTATTTTCAAAATTGCGTAAAGCAGGTCTCGTTGCCAGCGTTCGTGGTCCTGGTGGTGGTTACCGACTTGGTGCCGACGCACACAGTATCGCTATTGGTACCGTGATTGCAGCCGTTGATGAGTCAGTCGATGCAACCAAATGCCAGGGCAAAGGAGATTGCCAAGGCGGAACACGTTGCCTTACTCACACGCTATGGCGCGACTTAAGCTCTCGCATTAGTGACTTCTTGAATAACATCACTCTTGGTGAGTTGATGACAGACAATGAAGTCCTCGAAATTTCTGATCGTCAGGACATTGATCTGGCGGTAACCCATGGGCTATCAAACAAAAATACAACCGCCGCGCCCATCGGTGTAAACGTCCGCTCTTAGCGGTCAGCTTTTTACATTGGAGTAGAGAATGAAACTGCCGATTTATCTTGATTATTCCGCTACATGTCCAGTTGATCCACGTGTTGCTGAAAAAATGGTTCAGTACATGACAATGGATGGCACATTTGGCAACCCAGCGTCGCGTTCGCACCGTTACGGCTGGCAGGCAGAAGAAGCGGTCGATACTGCTCGTGAGCAAATTGCTGACCTTCTAAATGCAGATCCTCGCGAAATCGTATTTACATCTGGTGCGACAGAATCAGACAACCTTGCTATTAAAGGTGCAGCGCACTTTTACTCGAAGAAAGGCAAGCACGTAATCACTTGTAAAACAGAGCACAAAGCCGTTCTTGACCCATGTCGTCAACTTGAGCGTGAAGGCTTTGAAGTGACTTACCTTGAGCCAGAATCAAATGGCTTGATCGATCTAGAGAAGCTTAAAGCGGCAATGCGTGATGACACAGTGCTTGTGTCTATTATGCACGTAAACAACGAGATTGGTGTGGTTCAAGACATTACTGCGATCGGCGAATTGTGTCGTGAGCGTAAAATTGTTTTCCACGTGGATGCAGCGCAATCTGCAGGTAAATTACCAATCGACGTTCAAGAGATGAAAGTTGACCTAATTTCGCTTTCTGCTCACAAAGTTTATGGCCCTAAAGGCATCGGTGCACTTTACGTTCGTCGTAAGCCTCGTATTCGTCTTGAAGCGCAAATGCACGGTGGCGGCCATGAGCGTGGTTTCCGCTCTGGTACACTTCCTACCCACCAAATCGTTGGTATGGGTGAAGCATTCCGCATTGCAAAAGAAGACATGCAAAAAGATTACGATCACGCTTTAGCGCTTCGTAACCGTCTTTTTGATGGCGTGAAAGACTTAGAAGCAGTGACGGTAAACGGTGACCTTGAGCAACGTGTACCACACAACCTAAACATCAGCTTCGCATTCGTAGAAGGTGAATCACTACTAATGTCGCTTAAAGATCTAGCGGTATCTTCTGGTAGTGCTTGTACGTCTGCAAGTCTTGAGCCTTCTTACGTTCTTCGTGCCCTAGGCATGGATGATGAATTGGCTCACAGCTCGGTTCGTTTCTCGTTTGGTCGTTTCACGACTGAAGAAGAAATTGATTACGCAATTGAACAAATCCGCGTTGCAGTGACTAAGCTACGCGACATGTCTCCTCTATGGGATATGTACAAAGAAGGGATTGATTTGAGCACTGTTGAATGGGCTCACCATTAATCTCAGGGATTGAAATAGAGGATTCGAGGTAATTTATCATGGCATACAGCGAAAAAGTAATTGATCACTACGAGAACCCACGTAACGTTGGTTCATTCGATAAAGAAGACCCATCAGTAGGTAGCGGCATGGTTGGCGCTCCAGCTTGTGGTGACGTAATGAAGCTTCAAATCAAAGTGACACCTGAAGGTATCATCGAAGATGCGAAGTTCAAAACATACGGTTGTGGTAGTGCAATCGCATCAAGCTCACTAGTAACTGAGTGGGTAAAAGGCAAGTCAGTTGATGAAGCAGCAGCAATTAAAAACTCTGAAATTGCTGAAGAGCTAGAGCTTCCACCAGTGAAAGTTCACTGTTCAATTCTTGCTGAAGATGCAATCAAAGCAGCGGTTGCAGACTACAAGAAAAAACACCAAGAATAATTATTCCGTAATATAATGGGAGCTTTGACGCTCCCATTCCAATCGAAATTTAGACAGACTAAGGTGCAGTATGGCCATCACAATGACAGAATCAGCGGCAAGTCGCGTAAGAGCATTCCTAGATAACCGAGGCAAAGGTATCGGTTTACGTCTTGGAGTGAAGACGACTGGTTGTTCAGGCATGGCATATGTACTTGAGTTTGTTGATGAGCTTAACGAAGAAGATGAAGTTTTTGAACTCTCTGGAGTGAAAATCATCATCGACAAAAAAAGCTTAGTGTACCTAGACGGTACCGAATTGGATTACGTGAAAGAAGGGTTGAATGAAGGTTTTGAATTCAACAACCCTAACGCGAAAAGTGAATGTGGTTGTGGTGAAAGCTTCAACGTCTAATTGATTGTCCTTCTGGGCAAGCGAGTCCGGAAGGCTTTACTAGGACCCGAACTTAATGAATCACTTTGAATTATTTGGGCTACCAAGTCAGTTTAAGCTGGATGGTAGCCTTCTTTCTTCTCAGTTCCGAGAACTACAAAAACGCTTCCACCCGGATAACTTTGCAACGGGATCTGAACGTGACCGTTTGATGGCGGTGCAAAAGGCAGCGCAAATCAACGATGCCTATCAAGTTCTGAAAAATCCTATCTCCCGTGCCGAGTACATTCTCGCAGAGCAGGGAGTTGAGATCCGAGGTGAACAGCAGACAATGCAAGATCCAATGTTCTTAATGGAGCAAATGGAGCTGCGCGAAGAACTGGAAGAAATTGCTGACAGCACCGATCCTGAATCGGCGCTTTTTGACTTCGATTCTAAGGTCAGCAAAATGTACAAACAGCATCTGGCAAGCGTCGAGCAAGAGCTTGATGATGGTCTTTGGGCTGAAGCCGCAGACCGAGTTCGTAAGCTAAAATTCATTGCCAAACTAAAGAACGAAATTGAACTAGTCGAAGACAAACTCCTCGGCTAGTTAGCGTGACAAGGACCTATCATGGCACTACTTCAAATCGCAGAACCGGGCCAAAGCTCGGCACCTCATGAGCATAAGTTAGCAGCGGGTATCGACTTAGGTACTACCAACTCTTTGGTTGCTTCTGTACGTAGCGGCGATGCAACTCCACTTGCGGACGAGCAGGGCCGTACTATTTTACCTTCAGTCGTTAATTACACTGAGGAAACGTTAACGGTTGGCCACGAAGCCAAAGCCAAAGCAGAGCTTGAACCAGAGAACACTATTATCTCTGTAAAACGTTTGATCGGTCGTTCATTAAAGGACATTCAGTCCCGTTACTCTTCACTTCCTTATCGTTTTAGAGAGAGTGAAAATGGTCTTCCGATCCTGCAAACGCCTCAAGGTGACAAAAACCCGATTGAAGTATCTGCGGACATTCTAAAAGCGCTAGGTAAGCGAGCAGAAGAAACGTTAGGTGGTGAGTTAGCGGGTGTTGTGATCACTGTTCCTGCTTACTTTGATGATGCTCAGCGTGCAGGTACGAAAGATGCCGCGAAATTAGCTGGCCTTCATGTGCTCCGTCTTCTGAACGAACCAACTGCCGCGGCAATTGCTTATGGTCTAGACTCAGGCCAAGAAGGGGTGATTGCGGTTTATGACCTAGGTGGCGGTACATTTGATATCTCTATCCTACGTTTGTCGAAAGGCGTATTTGAAGTATTAGCAACAGGTGGTGACTCTGCGTTAGGCGGTGATGACTTTGACCATCTGTTAGCGGATTACCTAATGGAGCAAGCGGGTCTCGAAGCCCCACTTTCTGCTGAAAAAAACCGTACGCTACTGAACATTGCTACTGCGACTAAGATTGCTTTCTCTGAGCAAGACAGCGTTGACGTTGACGTGTTTGGCTGGAAGGGCACCGTTACTCGTGAGCAGTTCGAAGATCTGATTCGCCCATTAGTGAAGAAAACACTAATGTCTTGTCGTCGTGCATTAAAAGATGCTGATGTTAACGCAGACGAAGTACTCGAAGTTGTCATGGTTGGTGGTTCAACACGCACATTGCTGGTTCGTGAAATGGTAGGCGAGTTTTTTGGCCGCACACCGCTAACAAGCATTAATCCTGATGAAGTTGTCGCAATCGGCGCGGGTATCCAAGCCGACATTCTAGCGGGTAACAAGCCTGATTCAGAAATGTTACTTCTTGACGTGATCCCACTGTCGCTTGGTATTGAAACCATGGGTGGTTTGGTTGAGAAGATCATTCCTCGCAATACCACAATTCCTGTTGCGCGTGCGCAAGAATTTACCACATTCAAAGATGGCCAAACGGCCATGAGTGTCCATGTGGTACAAGGTGAGCGTGAAATGGTTGATGATTGTCGTTCACTGGCTCGTTTCTCATTGAAAGGCATTCCACCGATGGCGGCGGGTGCGGCACATATTCGTGTGACTTACCAAGTTGACGCTGACGGTCTTCTTTCTGTTACGGCAATGGAAAAGAGCACCGGTGTTCAGTCAGAGATTCAAGTAAAACCTTCTTACGGGTTAAGCGATAATGAAGTGGCGGCTATGCTGCGTGATTCAATGACTCACGCTAAAGAAGACATGCAAGCTCGTGCGCTAGCTGAGCAGCGTGTTGAGGCCGACCGTGTGATAGAAGGCTTGATTGCAGCCATGCAAGCTGATGGTGACGAACTACTATCAGAACAAGAGAAACAAGACCTGATAAAAGCCATCGAAGCCTTGATTGAGCTGCGTAATGGTGATGATGCAGATGCGATTGAGCAAGGCATTAAAGATACCGATAAAGCGAGCCAAGATTTCGCATCGCGCCGTATGGATAAATCGATTCGAGCTGCGCTGTCAGGTCAATCAGTAGACGATATATAAGAGATAAGTAGTTATGCCTAAGATTATTGTATTACCACACGACGATTTGTGCCCAGAAGGCGCAGTGTTGGAAGCAAACACTGGTGAAACCGTTCTGGACGTAGCGCTAAAAAATGGTATCGGTATTGAACATGCGTGTGAAAAATCATGTGCTTGTACCACCTGCCACGTGATCATCCGTGAAGGTTTTGATTCGCTAGAAGAAAGTGAAGAGCTGGAAGACGACATGCTGGATAAAGCGTGGGGTCTAGAGCCTGAATCACGTCTAGGGTGTCAGGCGAAAATTGCTGATGAAGACTTAGTGGTAGAAATTCCTAAGTACACGCTAAACCACGCTTCAGAAGATCACTAAAACTATCTTCCCAATATAGGGAAGAAGCAAAAGGAAGATGAGCAATGAAATGGACAGATTCTCGCGATATCGCGATTGAACTTTGTGACAAGTTTCCAGATGTTGATCCGCAAACGGTGCGTTTTACCGATCTTCATCAATGGATCATGGAGTTAGATGAGTTTGAAGATGACCCAAACCATTGTAACGAAAAGATTCTGGAAGCCGTTATTATGTGCTGGATGGATGAAGCAGACTAAGTCTGTAAAACACAGCCTAGTTAACAATTCTTACTAAAAAAAGCGGACCTTTAGGTCCGTTTTTTTATCCAATTGACATTTTTGCCCTACATAATGCTAACATCCGTGAGTTATTAAAAAGAAGCAGCGTAGGCAACGCTGCTATAAGACAAGGAGAAACCATGTCTACACAGATGTCTGTATTTTTAAGTCAAGAGTCGGCAGCACCACATTGGGGTGAAAAAGCACTGCTTTCATTCGCTGAAAACGGCGCAACCATTCATTTAGGTGAAGGTCACGATCTTGGTGCAATTCAACGTGCAGCTCGTCAGCTAGATGGCCAAGGAATTCGTTCTATTTTTCTTTCCGGTGATAACTGGGATTTAGAGAGCGTTTGGGCTTTCCACCAAGGTTATCGTAACCCAAAAAAACATGGCTCGGTTGAGTGGTCTGCATTGTCTGAAGAAGATCAAGCAGAGCTTCAAGCGCGTATTACTGCGACTGATTTTACCCGCGATATCATCAATAAAACCGCAGAAGAAGTTGCCCCTCGTCAGCTAGCGACAATGGCCGCTGAATTCATCAAATCTGTTGCGCCTAAAGGCACAGTGACAGCTCGTATCGTCAAAGACAAAGACTTGTTGGCAGAAGGTTGGGAAGGCATTTACGCCGTAGGCCGTGGTTCGGAGCGTACTTCTGCGATGCTCCAGCTAGACTACAACCCGACAGGTGACGAGAACGCACCAATATTCGCGTGTCTTGTCGGTAAAGGTATCACCTTTGATTCGGGGGGTTACAGCTTGAAGCCTTCTAACTTCATGAGCGCAATGAAAGCAGACATGGGTGGCTCAGGCACCATCACCGGTGGTCTTGCACTGGCGATTCTTCGTGGTTTGAACAAGCGTGTAAAACTGATCCTTTGTTGTGCAGAGAACATGGTTTCTGGTCGCGCACTCAAGCTTGGCGACATCATCACCTACAAAAACGGTAAAACCGTTGAAATCATGAACACCGATGCAGAAGGTCGTTTAGTGCTTGCTGATGGCCTTATCTACGCCAGTGAACAAAAACCTGAGTTAATCATTGATTGTGCAACACTAACAGGTGCGGCGAAGAATGCGTTGGGTAATGATTACCACGCACTAATGAGTTTCGATGACGAGTTATCGCATCAAGCGCTCACTGCGGCAAACCAAGAAAAAGAAGGTTTATGGCCGCTACCACTTGCTGACTTCCACCGTGGAATGCTGCCGTCAAACTTTGCTGACCTATCGAATATCAGTTCTGGCGACTACTCTCCGGGTGCAAGCACAGCAGCAGCATTCTTGTCTTACTTCGTAGAAGACTACAAAAAAGGCTGGTTGCACTTCGACTGTGCGGGTACATACCGTAAAGCCGCGTCTGATAAATGGGCTGCGGGAGCTACGGGTATGGGCGTTCGTACACTTGCTCGTTTCCTCAATGAGCAAGCTGGTAAATAAGATTGATTGCAGCACTCCTTGTTTGAGTGCTGCTCTTACCCAGTAAGTCACTTTAAAAACACAACTATTATTACAAGTACAGAAAGGAAATTTTATGGCTCTAGAAAGAACATTTTCAATCATTAAGCCGGATGCGGTAGAGCGAAACCTAATTGGTGAAATCTATAACCGTATTGAAAAGGCAGGCCTACGTATTGTCGCTGCTAAAATGGTTCTCCTGACTGAAGATCAGGCAAGCGGTTTTTATGCAGAGCATGAAGGCAAAGAGTTTTTCCCTCCACTAAAAGAGTTCATGACATCTGGTCCTATTATGGTTCAGGTACTGGAAGGTGAAAATGCGATTGCACGTTACCGTGAACTGATGGGTAAAACTAACCCAGAGGAAGCGGCATGCGGTACGCTTCGTGCCGATTACGCACTTAGCATGCGTCACAATTCAGTTCATGGTTCCGATAGCCCTGAATCTGCAGCGCGTGAAATTGAGTTTTTCTTCCCTGAGTCAGAGGTTTTCTCTCGCTAATTAGGGGGTGATACTTCACTTGTTAGTGATGGTCTGATACAGAAAAGCCTCGGAACTTTCCGAGGCTTTTTCATTTCATATACCTAAGTTGAGTGGCAATGTTGACTGCATAAGTGATCTCTTATATGCGAACTAGTCTGACTATATAATGGGCTTTAAAGCCCAGTAACGTGAGTTATTTTTAGTCTTTTCCCTTTACGATTTCTACGCTTTTACTTTTGATAGTGTAATAGCCACTTATAGCGCAAGAGGTGCTTAAAATTTAATCATTTTGATTTTAATGCCTTAGCAAACTCAGGGTTTTACACCCCTTGTTGTAGCTGCATAAAGGCTGTACAATTCGCGCCCTTATTCTTGTTTCAGTCATTGAGAGGCAACATGACCACTGAAAAAATCAATCTACTCGACTTTGATCGCAAAGGCATGCGTCAGTTTTTCGCAGAAGAACTCGGCGAGAAAGCGTTTCGTGCCGATCAGGTTATGAAGTGGATCTACCATTTCGGTGTAGATGACTTCGAAAAAATGACAAATATTAACAAGAAGCTGCGCGAAAAGCTTTTACACAAGTGCGAAATCAAGGCACCAACAGTCGCAGAAGCTCAGCACTCTTCTGATGGTACGATCAAGTGGGCGATGAACGTTGGTGATCAGGATGTAGAGACGGTTTACATTCCAGAAGATGATCGTGCAACGCTTTGTGTGTCTTCTCAAGTAGGTTGTGCGTTGGAATGTAAGTTCTGCTCAACCGCACAGCAAGGCTTTAACCGTAACTTGAAAGTTTCAGAGATCATCGGTCAGGTGTGGCGTGCTGCACGTGAAATTGGTCTTGAGAAAGAAACAGGTCGCCGCCCAATTACTAACGTCGTGATGATGGGGATGGGTGAACCGCTTCTAAACATGAAGAACTTGATCCCGGCATTAGAACTAATGCTGGACGATCTTGGCTTTGGTTTGTCAAAACGTCGTGTGACTGTATCTACATCAGGTGTGGTTTCTGGTCTTGATCAGATGACAGGCAAAATCGATGTCGCGTTGGCAATTTCCCTTCATGCGCCAAACGATAAGTTGCGTAGTGAAATCATGCCAATTAACGATCGTTGGGATATTCAAGATTTCCTAGCATCAGTTCGTCGTTACATCGCTTCATCGAATGCAAACCGCGGTAAGGTAACGGTTGAGTACGTACTTCTTGATCATGTGAATGATGACATGGACCATGCTCGTGAACTGGCTGAGCTGATGAAAGACACACCATGTAAGATTAACTTGATTCCGTTTAACCCGTATCCTGGTTCACCTTACAAGAAACCAAGTAACTCACGTATCGATCGCTTCCAAAAAACATTGATGCAATATGAGCATACAGTAACGGTTCGTAAGACTCGTGGCGATGACATTGATGCAGCGTGTGGTCAGTTAGTCGGTGATGTGATTGACCGAACTAAACGTACTGCAATGTTAAAAGCGTCGCGCGGTGCTGATACCATTGAAGTAAAAGCGGTATAAACGACCGGAATTCAAAAATAGCCAGAGCCATTTGCTCTGGCTATTTTGTTTAGCGATAAGAGCATTTCTGCCAAGATTTATGACGACAACTCTCCAACTCGAGGTTATTTGGGTATAATTTCGAATTCCTTTGTCAAAGTTTGGACAAAAGCTTGAGCTATCTGTTAGTTTGAGTGTAAAGAGTTTTTGTCTTCGTTACACATTCGCTTATCATGATATGTGACATTAACGATGACACCGATAATTCTCAGCATTTTCTCACATACGCTTTGCTGATTTTTGCAAAACGGGTATTCACACTCAAATCGCTGAGAGTTTCTTAAAATTATTATTTTGGTTAACGCGTTTAGGCTAGCTATCTTTTAAAGAGGCTTAAGAACAATAACGAAAATACATAACCACGTTAGCCACTAAAACAGATTAAATACCACCATTATGACAGAACACGAAAATACGAATGAAGTGCCACTTTCTATTGAAGCTGGCACATTACTGAAAAACAAACGCGAATCTCTTGGGATGAGTCAAAAGCAAGTTGCTGATCGCCTGAGGCTTCGCGTTTCTGTTATTGAAGATATTGAAAATAACCGATTTGAGTCTCAACAAGTTGCGACATTTACGCGTGGTTACTTGCGTTCTTACGCGAAGTTCGTGGGCCTTGATGAAAAGATGGTTTTGACTGCGTTAGAGCAGACAGCAGATGTGCAGCCGCAAGAGCAAGAAATTGAAATGCAGAGCTTCTCTCGCAAAACAAAAGATGAGAAGCACAATAGCCGTATTATGCTTCTGACTTGGGTTATCGGGTTGGTCATTATTGGTATTTCTGCAGCTTGGTGGTGGCAAAACCAGCAAGAGAATAGCCTAACGAAGGAAGTTACGGATTCAAGTGTTGAAGCGCCGAAGCCCACAGCGCAAGAGTTAGCTGATATCGATTTAATGACGGCTGAGGAGTTAATCGCAAGTACTCCTGAAGAAGTTGTTTCAACAAGTAATGATGTTGTTGAAACGAGTGAAGTACCAGTCGAGCAGGGTAGCGATCCTCTGCTTGCTGAAACTGAAAATACAACAAGCGTAGATTCTGAAGAACCTGTTGCCGTGATTGAAACTGCGGAAGAGGAACAGCCTGCGCCAGTCGTACCTGAAGGCATGACACTTCTTACTATGAAGTTTAAAGCGGACTGTTGGATTCAAGTAAAAGACACCAATGGTAAAACGCTGGTAAGTGGTACTCATAAACCAGGACAAGATGTAGAACTTACCGGAAAAGCGCCGTTTAAAGTGATATTAGGCGCACCGGAAGGGGTTACAATGACATTTGCAAGTGAACCTGTCGACCTTTCTGGGTATACTTCAGGCAAAGTAGCTAGATTCACTCTACCGTTATAAAAAATTATGCAACACGAATCTCCAATTATTCGTCGTAAATCGACGCGTATTTATGTGGGTGATGTGCCAATTGGTGATGGTGCGCCAATTGCCGTACAGTCAATGACTAACACTCGCACGACTGACGTAGAAGCGACAGTCGCTCAAATCCGAGCACTAGAAAAAGTCGGTGCAGATATCGTTCGAGTTTCTGTACCTACCATGGACGCAGCAGAAGCTTTCAAACTGATTAAACAGCAAGTTTCTGTACCATTAGTGGCTGATATTCATTTCGACTATCGTATCGCGCTGAAAGTAGCGGAGTACGGTGTTGACTGTTTACGCATCAACCCAGGTAACATTGGCAATGAAGAGCGCATTCGCGCTGTTGTTGACTGTGCTCGCGATAAAAACATCCCAATCCGTATTGGTGTCAACGGTGGATCTTTGGAAAAAGATTTACAGATGAAATACGGTGAACCAACGCCAGAAGCTTTGGTTGAATCGGCGATGCGTCACGTAGATCATCTCGATCGTCTTAACTTTGACCAATTTAAAGTTAGCGTGAAAGCTTCAGACGTATTCCTTGCGGTGGATTCATACCGTCTGCTAGCGAAGAAAATCGATCAGCCTCTTCACTTGGGGATTACAGAAGCGGGCGGTGCTCGCGCTGGCGCTGTTAAGTCATCTGTTGGCTTAGGTATGCTGTTGTCTGAAGGGATCGGCGATACGCTGCGTATCTCTTTGGCTGCCGATCCAGTTGAAGAAATCAAAGTCGGTTTCGACATTCTTAAATCTCTGCGTATTCGCTCTCGAGGCATCAACTTTATTGCTTGCCCAAGTTGCTCGCGTCAAGAGTTTGATGTGATTGGCACAGTGAACGCACTTGAGCAGCGTTTAGAAGACATCATCACGCCAATGGATGTGTCTATCATCGGTTGTGTGGTAAACGGCCCTGGTGAAGCAGAAGTTTCTCACTTAGGTCTAGCTGGCAGTAACAAGAAGAGCGCATTCTACGAAGATGGTAAACGCCAGAAAGAACGCTTTGATAACGATGACCTTGTGAATCAGCTAGAAGCTAAGATCCGTGCGAAAGCCGCCATGATGAATGGCGAAAACCGCATCGAAGTTAAAGTACAAGATTAATCTCAACGAGAATTACGGTAAGTATTGTGGCAAAAACAATTCAAGCAATTCGAGGCATGAACGATTGCCTCCCAACTCAGTCGCCACTGTGGCAAAAACTAGAAAACACAGTGAAAAATGTAATTAGCGCATACGGTTATAACGAAGTGCGCATGCCAATCGTTGAAGAAACAAACCTATTCAGCCGCGCTGTTGGTGAAGAGACAGACGTCGTTTCAAAAGAAATGTACACCTTTGATGACCGTAACGGAGACAGCCTAACACTTCGACCAGAAGGTACGGCGGGTTGTGTACGTTCATGTATTCAAAACAGCCTGATCAACCGTGATGAACAGCGTCTGTGGTACATGGGGCCTATGTTCCGCCATGAACGTCCGCAGAAAGGTCGTTACCGTCAATTCCACCAGTGTGGTGTTGAGGTGTTTGGTCTAAATGGTCCAGATGTTGATGCAGAGCTTATCATGATGACGGCGCGACTATGGCGTGAGCTAGGTATCAATGAACATGTTCGTCTTGAGCTGAACTCTATCGGTTCTCAAGAAGATCGCGCAGACTACCGCACTGCACTGGTTGCATTCCTTGAGCAACATATTGATGTGCTAGACGAAGATTGTAAGCGTCGCATGCACACGAACCCACTGCGTGTTCTGGATACGAAGAACCCTGATGTTCAAGCTATTTTAGGTGATGCACCTCGACTTTCAGATTACTTAGGTGAAGAATCTAAAGCACACTTCGCAGGTCTATGTGAACTTTTAGACGCCGCAGGTATCGAATACACAGTTAACGAACGTCTAGTTCGTGGTCTGGATTACTATAACCGCACGGTATTTGAATGGATCACTGAAAGCCTAGGTGCTCAAGGCACCGTTTGTGGCGGTGGTCGTTACGATGGTCTTGTAGAGCAATTAGGTGGTAAACCAACACCAGCAGTTGGCTTTGCAATGGGCCTAGAGCGTCTTGTTCTGATGCTAGAAACACTAGAACTAACAGACGTTCGTCGCAGTGTGGATGTTTACGTAGTAACAGCAGGCGAAGGCACTATGATGGCAGGAATGAAGCTAGCAGAGCAGCTTCGTGAATCTATCCCTGGCGTTCGTGTGATGAATCACTTCGGTGGCAGTAACTTCAAGAAACAGTTTAAACGTGCAGACAAAGTTGGTGCTGTTATAGCATTAGTTCTGGGTGAAAACGAAGTTGCGGATAATACCGTAGTGCTGAAAGACTTGGCCGGTGGTGAGCAAGAGACTTACAACCAAGCAGAAGTTGCAGAAAAGATCGCAGCACTGATTTAAGTCTTTTAGTAATCTAACAAAATTACATCCTAGTTCGTAAGCTAAGGCTCCCAAATGTGGAGCCTTTAAACGAAATAGGAACAATGGCAGCTAAGCTGCCATTTACATGTTTTAAGAGGACAGGAAGTGGAACTTTACGATACTGAAGAACAACAAGTTGAAGCCATTAAAGACTGGTGGAAGGAAAACGGCAAAGCCGTCATCATCGGTGCGGTTGTTGGCTTAGGTGGTCTATTTGGCTGGCGTTACTACCAGGATTCTGTGATTCAGGCGAGTGAAGCAGCTTCTCAAAGCTACACGACAGCAATGAATGCATTGCAAGATAAAGGTACTGATGCTCAAGCTGACGTGAAAGCTTTCATTGAGTCAAATGAAGTAAAAGAATATTCAGTATTGGCTGCGCTTCAACTTGCTAAAGCGCAAGTTGAAGCTCAAGATCTTTCTGCTGCATTAGAGCAATTGAAGTGGGCGCAAAGCAACACTCAAGATGCTGCGCTGTTACCATTGATTAGTTACCGCATTGCGCGCATTGAAACGGAAATGGGTAACTTCGACGCTGCAACGGCAGAGCTAAGTAACGTCACTGATGCAGCATGGACAGGTCGTATTGCTGAACTTCGTGGCGATATTGCGATTCGCCAAGGTGACAAAGATGCCGCATACGCTGCGTATACTGAAGCTCAGCAAGCGGCAGACGCAAGCCCGACGCTACAAATGAAATTGGACGATCTGGCGAAATAAGGACCGCATTGGATGAAAAGAGTCTTTAACAAAGCCTTGTTAGGGGTGTTAACAATGGGAGTGCTTGCCGGTTGTGCTGGTGAGAAAGATACCATTGTAATGGCGCCGCTACCTCAGGTAGACAGTGAGTTTACAACCAGTAGTGAGTGGAGTACATCGGTTGGCGATGGTGTTGGTCATTACTTTTCAAAGCTATCCCCTGTATTTGCGAATGATACATTGTTCGTGGCAAGTCGCGATGGCTTAGTAAAAGCGCTGGATCCTGAAAACGGTAAACAACGTTGGCAAACGGACCTAGAAGAAGATGTCATTGCTCGTCTCTCTGGTGGTATCACAGCAGCATACGGAAACCTTTACATTGGCTCTGAGAATGGTGAAGTCATCTCTCTTGACCAAGAAACAGGTGAAATTGTTTGGCGTGTAAAAGTTGGTGGTGAGGTACTGGCGAAGCCAGTTGCAGATTCAGGCCTTATTATCATCAATACGAGCCGAGGCATGTTGATTGCCCTTAATGAGAGTACAGGTGAGCAACGCTGGGCATTGAGTACAGAAGTGCCGAACCTAACTTTACGTGGTGACAGTACTCCGACTGCAATTGGCGGCGGTGTATTTTGGGGAACGGCAAATGGCCGACTCGCAGCTGCTATCGTTGAGCGTGGTCAGCTGATTTGGCAACAGCCTGTTGGTACGCCAAAAGGCGCGACAGAAATTGATCGTTTGGTTGATGTTGATTCATCGCCAATTGTGCTAGGCGGTACTCTTTTCACCATTGGATACAATGGTCAACTTATCGCCATTGATTTGCGTTCAGCGAACCCGATTTGGAAGCGCAATTACTCATCTGCAACAGACATTTCTACAGATGGTAGCCGCATCTTTGTGATAACGGAAAAAGATCATGTTGTTGCCGTTGATTCACGAAGTGGGACTGAGTTGTGGGAAAACAGCTTGCTTGAGCACCGACAACTTACAGCGCCAGTTATTGTCGGCAATTATCTCGTTGTCGGTGACACGCTTGGTTACCTTCACTGGATGGATCGTTCAACGGGCGAATTTGTTGCGCAGCAGTTTATCGATGATAGCGGCTTGGCCGTTGGCCCGACGTTATTGTCGGATGGTTATGTGATTACAACTCGCAACGGCGATGTAAAGAAACTAACCATTAACGAATAATATCGTGATATAATTCACATTCGGCTCCTGGCTGGTGACAGCTAGGAGCCGTTTTGTTGTTTGAATTTATTAACCCTGACGTGGTTATAGGTAAAAAGCTGGTTTGATTTGGCATCGAGCAAGTCGTTACCTATAACTACAGAAGAAAGATTATTGTAGAGGTTGTTATGGTACCTGTTGTAGCTCTAGTAGGGCGTCCGAACGTAGGTAAATCTACACTATTTAACCGATTGACTCGCACTCGTGACGCGTTGGTTGCGGACTTTCCAGGCCTAACGCGAGACCGTAAGTATGGCCAGGCGAGACTTGGTGAAGAGCACGAATTCATTGTGATTGATACCGGCGGTATTGATGGCACAGAAGAAGGCGTGGAAACAAAGATGGCAGAACAGTCATTAGCCGCGATTGATGAGGCTGATGTTGTATTGTTCCTTGTTGACGGTCGTGCTGGTCTGACACCTTCAGATGCAGCAATTGCTGCGCATCTGCGTAAAATTGAAAAGCCAGCGATGCTGGTGGTAAACAAAATAGATGGTATTGATGCCGATGCGGCGTGTGCTGATTTTTGGCAGCTCGGCGTGGATGATATGTACCAGATTGCGGCCGCTCATGGCCGTGGTGTGACCGCTCTGCTTGAGCGTGCTTTATCTCCATTCTTTGATGATCTACTAACAAGTGAATCTGAAGAAGGTGAGATTGAAGACCTGACTGGATTCGAAGACGAAGAGCCTCTTGTTGAAGATTACACTGAAGAAGACGCAGAAGCTGAATTCAAGCGCCTTCAAGAGCAGCCGATTAAGTTGGCGATCATCGGTCGTCCTAACGTAGGTAAATCGACACTGACTAACCGTATTCTGGGTGAAGAACGTGTGGTTGTATACGATATGCCTGGTACGACGCGTGATTCTATCTACATCCCGATGGAGCGTGATGGACGCGAATACGTACTAATTGATACCGCAGGTGTTCGTCGCCGTGGTCGTATCAATGAAACGGTTGAAAAGTTCTCTGTTGTTAAGACGCTGAAAGCGGTAGAAGATGCAAACGTCGTTCTACTGGTGATTGATGCACGTGAAAATATTTCAGACCAAGACCTAAGCTTGCTTGGTTTTGCACTGAATGCTGGCCGCTCAATTGTCATCGCCGTTAACAAGTGGGATGGCCTAGACAGTGACGTGAAAGAAAGCGTGAAGAAAGAACTGGACCGCCGTCTAGGATTCGTCGATTTCGCGCGTATCCACTTTATCTCTGCGCTGCACGGTACTGGCGTTGGTCACTTGTTTGAATCTATCCAAGAAGCATATAACTCGGCGACAACGCGTGTGGGTACGTCAGTACTGACGCGTATCATGAAGATGGCAGTGGATGATCACCAACCGCCAATGGTTCGTGGTCGTCGTATCAAACTCAAATACGCACACGCAGGTGGTTACAACCCACCGATCGTTGTTATCCACGGTAACATGGTTCGTGAATTGCCAGATTCGTATAAACGTTATCTAATGAACTACTTCCGTAAGTCTCTGGAAATTATGGGAACACCGATTCGCATTAACTTCCACAACAGTGATAACCCATACGAGAACCGTACGAATAAGCTTACGCTATCACAAGAGCGTAAACGTAAGCGTATGATGTCGATGGTGAAAAACCGCAATAAATAATGAAATTCGAATACCCAAGTTTCTACTTGGGTATTTTTTTATCAAAAGTAATCGTAAAAATGACTATCACAGCAACAAAGACTCGTTTTTGTCATCAAACATGGCAATTAGAAGCACAAATACAGCTCGTTCAATCTACGGAAGAAGTGACCTACGTTATTACAGATGTCACGCCGTTCCATCCCGTTAGTCACATATGGCCGGATCACCCTGCAGACAAAGGAACGTTGAAGGTGAATGGGGCTGAGCATGACGTGGTAGATTGCCAAGTTGGAGCAGTGGAGCAGAAAAGTGGTGCGCTGTATGTGGGTAGTGACATCCCTGTAAAGCGTGATGCTGAAGGTTGGGTGTTTGTCGTCGTGCATTTTTTAGCGCGTACGGAATCACTTGTTACTGATGATTTGGTGATATTGGCGGTAGATAAGGATTACCAACACGCTTTGAGCCGAGGCCATAGTGCAGGACACTTAGCGTATTTGGCGTTGAATAAAGTACTAGCGGAAGACTATTGGCGAAAAGACGCAGACCGCAAAGACCCACATGGTTATTATGACTTTAATAGCTATGCACAAGTTACGAGTTATGTTACTCCAGACAAGTGCCTCGATACGTACCGTTTAGGCAAAACACTCCGTAAAAGAGGATTAAACAGTGCAGATATGCTGAATGACCTCCAGGCGATTGCAGAAAAAGTGAATGGCCAACTGGTTGAATGGCTTCAAAGAGATGCGATGATCACCATGGAATGCCACGGCGATAGATTAACTGATTCTCGCTATTGGAAGTGCGATTTAGGGGAAGGTCAATTAGCGGTAATCCCTTGTGGTGGAACGCATGCGAGCCATTTAAATGAGTTTGCTTTTATCCAAGTTAAACTCGTTGAGCTTGACGCTCAAACTATCGAAATGCACACCAATGTAAATGCTGCTTTCTGAATAAGATCTTTTTATTAAATTCTGATTTTGTGTTTAATTAAATTAACTTAAGGATTTTTATTCTGTATTAAATCGGAATGCAGAATATGTAACTTATGCTTTCGGTGTGTGGTTATATAAATATTCTTTTAAGGGGTGATCGCTGATCAAGGAGTAAATATCAGACGATCAGTATAAGATCCTACTTATCAAGTATGGTTAGCGCCTCGTGAAACTTGTTGGGGCGGTGATGAAGATCAACATACTTGTTCGTTATTTTGAGTAGCATGCGTTAATCGAAATTGCTTAGTTTAGAGAGAGGAACGGGATATGCAGCAGAACATTTGCCCGACTTGCAATGTCGAACTGGAATGGACAGGACAATACCATTGTGCACAGTGTGAATCGGATTTTAAAAAAGTAGGTTTTTGCCCTGATTGTGAGGCGGAGCTAGAGAAGCTGCAAGCATGCGGTGCTGCGAGTTACTTTTGTAATGTGTGTAATGAACTCAAATCAAAATCACGTGTCCGATTTGAGTTCCAGAAAGTCACTTAACCAGAGTTTGTATTCAGTTAACGGTAGAACGAACGTCGCCTTCGGCTAATCGAGTAATCAATACATCTCCCGATTTTACATCTGAAGATTGAGTAATCACTTTACCTTGCTCAGTTTGAGTAATTGAGTAACCTCGTTTCAATGTCGCTAGCGGGCTGACGGTGTCTAACTTCTCTGCAGCAATCGCGAGTTGATGGCGCATAGTCAGTAACTTGCGATCCATTGCATCCATGAGCTTTTGCTCAACACGTTCTAGCTTCGACTTCTGCTCGCTAAGGCGTGTTACAGGAGAGTTCAATTGCAGCCGATAATGTTGACGCTCGATTCGCTGTTGACGCAAGGCAATAAAACGACTCATCGCTCGCTGTAAGCGCATGTCCAAATCATCTAACTGTTGAGTCTGGCGTTGCAAGCGATAGCTTGGGTGCTGTCTCTCTAGACGGTGCATTAATTGCGCAGATTGCTGCTTTTGCTGTGCTAGGTAGTAACGCATCGCGCTCGCTAACTTATGCTGGCGGGTAACTAAAGCTTGATCTTTGTGGCTGTTATCACGACTTACTAGCTCAGCGGCCGCTGATGGAGTAGGTGCGCGTACGTCGGCGACAAAATCTGCTATTGTCACGTCGACTTCATGTCCAACGGCGCTAATAATAGGAATTTGGCTTGCTGCAATCGTGCGAGCTAATATCTCGTTGTTAAAGCACCATAAGTCTTCTAATGAACCACCACCTCGGCCCACAATTAGCACATCACATTCATCACGGCTGTTAGCGCGACCAATGGCTTGTGCGATTTGAATGGCTGCATCTTCACCTTGTACCACTGTCGGATAAATCACAACGGGTAGGGAAGGATCACGACGTTTCAATACGTCTAAGATATCGTAAAGCGCGGCACCAGTTTTCGATGTGATGACGCCAACACGTTTTGGGTGTTCAGGCAAAGGTTGCTTATTGGTTTGAGCGAACAACCCTTCTGCGGCAAGCTTCATTTTCAGCTCTTCAAACTCTTGCTGAAGACGGCCGTCACCTTCCGGTTGCATGCTTTCGATGATCAATTGGTAGTCACCGCGAGGCTCATAAAGAGAAAGACGAGCTTTTACTAGGACTTGATTACCGTTAGCGGGCTTGAAAGTAACGCGGCGATTGTTACCACGAAACATGGCACATTTAACTTGAGCGCGAGAGTCTTTAAGAGTGAGGTACCAGTGACCAGAGACTGGAGCTGAAAAGTTGGATATCTCTCCGACGAGCCAAACGATCCCCATTTCGTTTTCAAGGAGTAAACGAACTTCTGCGTTGAGACGAGAAACAGTAAAGATGTTTTGATTGGTCTTGGAGAGCACAGCTAATCTCTTAGACGTGAGTATGGAAATTAGCGGCAATATAATACATAGCAAGGGGGTAATTGCAAGAAAAAAATTAAAAAATTTGTGGTCAAGCGATTGCGTTAACCGTATAATCCCTCCGCAATATCTAATCCAAATGTAGCTTGTTGCTAACACAGGTTACCCTCATTATGCGAAACGATGAGATTGGATTGTTCTTTTTACTCCTCTAATTGTGAGATATTGCAAATGCTAAGAATTGCCAAAGAAGCGCTGACATTCGATGACGTACTACTTGTGCCAGCACACTCCACCGTTCTCCCAAACACAGCTGATCTTCGCACTCAGCTAACTAAGAACATCACCCTAAACATCCCAATGATTTCAGCGTCTATGGACACTGTTACTGAAGCTCGTCTAGCGATCGCGCTAGCGCAAGAGGGTGGCATTGGCTTTATCCACAAGAACATGTCTATTGAGCAGCAGGCAGCCGAAGTTCGTAAAGTTAAGAAGTTCGAAGCTGGTATGGTAACTGACGCGGTTACTGTAAACCCTGACGCGACCATCGCTGATGTTGTTGCGCTCACTGAAAAGCATGGTTTTGCAGGTTTCCCTGTTGTCACTGAGAGCAATGAGCTTGTTGGTATTATCACTGGTCGTGACGTTCGTTTTGTGACGGACCTTTCTAAGAAAGTATCTTCAGTAATGACGCCAAAAGAGAAGTTGGCAGCAGTTAAAGAAGGTGCAACACGAGAAGAAGTGCAAGAGAAAATGCACGAAGCTCGCGTAGAGAAAGTATTGGTTGTGAATGATGAGTTCCAACTAACCGGTATGATTACTGCGAAAGACTTCCACAAAGCAGAACGTAAACCAAACGCATGTAAAGATGAGCGTGGTCGCCTACGTGTTGGCGCAGCAGTTGGTGCTGGTGCTGGTAACGAAGAGCGAGTTGCTGCACTAGTTGAAGCTGGCGTTGACGTTCTACTTATCGACTCTTCACACGGTCATTCTGAAGGTGTTCTAAGCCGCATTCGTGAAACACGTGCAGCTTACCCAGATCTAGACATCATCGGTGGTAACGTAGCAACAGGTGCTGGTGCTAAAGCACTAATCGAAGCTGGCGTAAGCGCAGTGAAAGTTGGTATCGGCCCTGGTTCTATCTGTACAACTCGTATTGTAACGGGTGTGGGGGTTCCACAAATCACTGCAATCGCAGATGCGGCAGAAGTGGCTAATGATTATGGTATTCCAGTTATCGCTGACGGTGGTATCCGTTTCTCAGGTGACATCTGTAAAGCAATCGTAGCGGGCGCATCATGTGTGATGGTTGGTTCTATGTTTGCAGGTACTGAAGAAGCGCCGGGTGAAGTGATTCTATACAACGGCCGTTCTTACAAGTCTTACCGTGGCATGGGTTCTCTTGGTGCAATGTCTCAAGGTTCTTCTGACCGTTACTTCCAGTCTGACAACGCAGCGGACAAGCTAGTACCAGAAGGTATCGAAGGTCGTATCGCATACAAAGGCCGTCTAAAAGAGATCGTACACCAACAAATGGGTGGTCTACGTTCAAGCATGGGTCTAACTGGTTCTGCAACTATCGAAGATATGCGTACGAAAGCTGAATTTGTACGTATCTCTGGTGCTGGTATGCAAGAGTCTCATGTACACGATGTTCAAATTACTAAGGAAGCACCGAACTACCGTCTAGGGAACTAATTACCTAACGGAAACGTTTGCTTTTTCCTTGAAGCATTAAGAAGAGGCGAGTACACTCGCCTCGGTTTTAATCACTTAGCCTTAAAAAGACTGCTCAAAATGACTAAAAATATCCATGACCAACGTATTCTGATCTTGGACTTCGGTTCTCAGTACACTCAATTAGTAGCACGCCGCGTACGTGAAATCGGCGTTTACTGTGAACTATGGAGCTGGGATGTAGAAGAAGCGGATATTCGCGAATTCAACCCAGATGGCATTATCCTATCTGGCGGTCCAGAAAGCGTAACGGAAGAGAACTCTCCACGCGCGCCTCAATATGTGTTTGATTCTGGTGTTCCTTTACTTGGCGTATGTTACGGCATGCAAACTATGGCGGAACAACTAGGTGGCAAAGTAGCAGGCTCTAACGAACGTGAGTTTGGCTACGCTCAGGTTAAAGTTTCTGGTGAATGTGCCTTATTTAAAGATCTTGAAGCAACTCAAGACGTTTGGATGAGCCACGGCGACAAAGTAGTAGAGATCCCAGCCGATTTCGTAAAAGTTGGTGAGACAGACACTTGTCCTTACGCTGCGATGGCGAACGAAGAGAAGAAATACTACGGCGTTCAGTTCCACCCAGAAGTGACACACACAAAAGGTGGCCTACAAATGCTTGAGAACTTTGTTCTTGGCGTATGTGGCTGTGAGCGTCTATGGACATCGGAATCTATCATCGAAGACGCGGTTGCTCGCATTAAAGAGCAAGTGGGTGACGACGAAGTTATCCTAGGCTTATCTGGTGGTGTGGATTCATCTGTTGTTGCGATGCTGGTGCACCGCGCAATTGGCGACAAGCTAACGTGTGTATTTGTCGATAACGGTCTACTTCGTTTAAACGAAGGTCAACAAGTGATGGATATGTTTGGCGATAAGTTCGGCCTAAACATCATCAAAGTTGATGCAGAAGATCGTTTCCTTGAAGCACTGAAAGGCAAGTCTGACCCAGAAGAGAAGCGTAAGATAATCGGCCACGTATTCGTAGATGTATTCGATGAAGAGTCGAAAAAGCTAAAAAATGCAAAATGGCTAGCGCAAGGTACCATCTACCCAGACGTAATCGAGTCTGCGGCATCTAAGACTGGTAAAGCGCACGTGATCAAATCACACCACAATGTGGGCGGTCTACCAGATGAAATGGAAATGGGTCTTGTTGAGCCACTACGTGAGCTGTTCAAAGATGAAGTACGTAAGATTGGTCTAGAGCTAGGCCTGCCTTATAACATGCTTTACCGCCACCCATTCCCAGGTCCAGGTCTAGGTGTTCGTGTTCTTGGTGAAATCAAGAAAGAATACTGTGACTTGCTACGTCGTGCTGATGCTATATTCATTGAAGAGCTTCACGCTGCAGACCTTTATGACAAAGTATCTCAAGCGTTCACGGTATTCCTACCTGTTCGCTCTGTAGGTGTAATGGGTGATGGCCGTAAATACGACTGGGTTGTATCACTGCGTGCAGTAGAAACCATCGACTTTATGACGGCACACTGGGCGCATCTACCATACGACTTCCTAGGTAAGGTATCTAACCGTATTATCAACGAAGTTGATGGCATTTCTCGTGTTGTTTATGACATTTCAGGTAAGCCACCAGCTACTATCGAGTGGGAATAATCTTCCTTTAAGAAAGGTCTGGCATTAACAGGCACTAAATCATACTTAAGTCCGCGTAATTGCGGACTTTTTTTGTTTTTGGCCTAGTCATTTTTGGCAATGTCTGGCAACGCCAAGCACGGTTTGACCGTGGTATTTTGATGGGTATGATTCATCGGTAATGCCATGGATTACGCCCGATACCATGCTGAGTGTTTTTGATGGGGCATGGTATTAAATTTTTATATCTATCTGTTTTATAAGTATTAATCTCTAGTTTTTTAGAGGTGTTTCAGCATGGTATTAAATAAGAATAATAGGTCGAAACATGCTGACTGATACCAAGCTACGCAATCTCAAACCCAAAGGTAAACTATACAAAGTCAATGACCGTGATGGCCTTTATGTTGCTGTGACCACTGCGGGTTCTATCTCATTTCGTTACAACTACTCGATCAATGGCAGGCAAGAAACCATTACCTTTGGCCGCTACGGAGTAGGAGGCATCACGCTAGCAGAAGCGCGTGAGCGTCTCAATGAAGCGAAGAGAATGGTTATTGATGGAAAGTCACCGGCCAAAGAGAAAGCACGTGCTAAGGCGAGAACGAAAGATGCTGAAACCTTTGGTGCCTGGGCTCAGAAATGGCTTCGTGGCTATCAGATGGCCGATTCTACCCGGGACATGCGTCGCTCAGTCTATGCCCGAGAGTTAGAAGGCAAATTTGGCAATCAGAAGCTGACTGAAATCACCCATGAAGATCTGCGAGCACTGACTGATGCGATAGTAGAGCGTGGCGCGCCCGCAACGGCTGTACACACGCGTGATATTGTACTCCAGGTGTATCGGTGGGCAATTGAGAGAGGGCAGAAAGTTGAGAACCCGGCAGATTTGGTGAGGCCTGCAAGTATCGCTCGGTTTGAGCCAAGAGACCGAACATTATCACCTGCTGAGATCGGTTTGATGTACCGCTATATGGAAAAGGTAGGAACCACGCCTTCGATTCGTGCTGCGGTAAAGTTGCTTTTGCTGACTATGGTGCGCAAAAGCGAGTTAACCAATGCAACCTGGAATGAGATAAACTTTAGTGAAGCGTTGTGGACGATCCCTAAGGAGAGAATGAAACGACGTAACCCGCACCTGGTATTTTTATCACGCCAGGCTATGGACATTCTCATCGCCTTAAAGACATTTGCCGGTGGTTCTGATTACATTCTTCCTTCCCGTTATGACTCTGATGCTCCAATGAGTAGTGCGACGATGAACCGAGTCATGGATTTGACATACAAGGCCGCGCAAAAGGAAGGTCAGTCACTAAGTAAGTTTGGGCCGCATGACCTACGTAGAACAGCAAGTACATTGCTGCATGAAGCTGGATACAACACTGATTGGATAGAAAAATGCCTGGCGCATGAACAGAAAGGGGTGAGGGCTGTTTACAACAAAGCTGAATATCGAGAGCAACGTGCATCAATGCTACAGGACTGGGCTGATATGATAGATGAATGGACTGAATAAGTTGTATGAATGCAAATGTCTATTTGTATTTTATGATTTTAAATTCTTTTTAAGAGGGGCAGTTATTTATCGCCCCTCTTAAAAACTAGGATCTACAGTCTTCTGCCCATTGCTCAAGGATAGATTCTGCAGCATTTTTGATATTATCTATAATTACCTTTCGTTGCTTTGGATCATGCGTTTGGTGTGCTGTTTCAACTAAACCACAAAGTTTAATGTGAAGCATGTTCTCAATATCAAAAGCTGGTAAGTTCAGATGCTTAAATACATCCGCAACCTGAATAGATACGTTGTGGCTTTCTATCCATTCTTTGACTGTGTTTGAGTTTAATAATCCGCATAAATAATACGCTGTGTCTTTGTCCTCAAAAGAAGCATAATAAACTTTATGGTCAGGTATAAAAACTCTTTCTCCAATAATTGGAACATCAGCTGAACCTGCTACAGCTGCATAAAATGATGATGACATTTCAGGCCAGATAACTTTCCAAGGCTTAAACGTATAATCTCCAATATTATATATAGCGTGGAAAGGCGCGCCTTTCATTTGACGTCTATATGTTGATCTCTCAAGTAACACACTTTCAAAATTTCTAAACCAAGACAGAGTTCTCTTTAATCTAGGGGAGAAAATGTCATTCTCAGCAAGTTGGTAATCATCATTTGATATACCAGTATTAGGAACAAATGTATAAAGTTTATCTTTGTTGTATGTTGGTCCTGTTATCTTTAGATAACAGGTTTCGAAGTCGCCAGCACCTTTAATTAATGGGTATAGTAAATCAGGTTCAACCCATAAAGCTCGTTTGGGACCTATATCCTTTTTACCTGCTTCTGGTCTACTTTCAATTTGGACTAGCTCATCGTTACTCTGTATTACAGGTATAAAGTAAACACCATTTAAATCAGTAGTAATCCCTTTACGGCCTTTAGTCCACTCACATGTCTTGGATAGGTGCTTTATAGCGGAGAATCGACCTGGTGGGAGAATTGCCCATGGTGAGCCTTCATCCGCAACAGGAAATGCCTCATTTCTACTAGAATCTAGTGTTGCCATAACGCTTTGGATTGAATTAGTTGCAGGGATTGCTTTTTTATATCCCTTTTTTGGAGTCCAAACGAAATATGGTACAGGGTATTTAGGAGAAGTAGAGATTTTTTCAAATATGGCAATAGATGTATGATTTGAAGCGTCTTCAAATGGCTTCAATGGTTTCATATCGTCTACTTCTATTGGCTGTAAATAGAAAGAGCTTTGATTATTAGGTTCGATCTTAAACGTTCTAAATCCAGCAGATGATGGATTCTTAAACAAAGTACCAGTTAGAACAAATGCTAGTTTTCCGTTCTCTTTTAACCATTTATCTGTAACGGTATAAGTTATCATCGCTGATATGTCTAACTCATTACCGCCATGTCTTTTTGTTTTGGAAAAAATCCCATAGTGCTCGCAAGTCGGTTTAACTCGAGATCTATAGAGTTCTGGAAGCTTAGACCACCTCACCCAAGGTGGATTACCAACAATAATATCAAAACTACCAGCGGTAGCTGACCAGAAAAAATTTCTAACTATACGGAACCAAATGCCATTCCATTGCTGCTTGTGTAGATTTAAAACTTGATCATAAGTATGTTTAAGTGGTTCTTCCCAACGTTCAATTTCTTTGCTAGTAAGTATCCCAGATTTAATTAGCTGTGCACTAGCTATGTCAAATTCGGCGCCTGATTCAACATCATGCGCCATTCTTTTGAACACAAGATCTAGCCGTTCTCTGTCAATTGCTAACTTTGATGGTAATAGAATATTAAGTTTTGCTACCTGACTTCCAATATTATATTCGACAATTTCATCATCAGTTTCTGGTGAGGATGCAGGTGAATATATGGCATCAGCTAGTAATATTGGGACTTCGACTTCCGTACCTGGGCATTTTTCTAATAAGTCTGCTATTTCAATCAAAAAGTTTACTCTAGCAGTCTGAACCGCGAGAGGATTTAAATCGAATCCCCAAACAGTATCACAAAGCATTTTTAGTGTGTCTTTATGGTTTAGACTTTGTTCCTCAGCCAGTGCCCTTTTTTTTCGTAAAATTGCAAGAAGGAATGCTCCAGAACCACAAGTCGGGTCTAATATTTTTTTACTGACTATTTCTTCATTAGATATTTTATCTACTGTAAAGTCGACCAACCAATCTGGAGTATAAAATTCGCCCAAGCTTTGACGCAGTTTTCCTGGAACTAATCCTTGATATAGATCTCTTAATATATCTCTTGTTTTTTCTAAATAATCTAACCGGTATAAAGATAAACGAGATAGGATTTGTCTTAAAGCTAGTAATAAATTAGGGGATAAGTTGTCTTTAGCAAGTTGTATATACCAGCTAAAAATAACCTCTTCGATAAATCCGCTTAATCCTGCTTGTTCAAAAATCTCCGAACGTTCTATAGAAGCTTCCATCATAGTCACGAGCTCAATATCGCCACAAAGAGCAGACATACTTTGCGCTGGGTGTTTTATCGAAGTTAACCCATGAGCTGATACAATTTCTGCTGCTATTAACTTAATTAGAATTGAATTATAAGTATGTATGATAAACAATCGGGCCGGAAGTGAATCTTTATTTTCTCCATTCCAATTGAATGCTATTTCTTTATTAATAGCATCTGCTTGGAGAATGGACATATCTGCCACCTGGCCATAAAGAGTTCGCCACTCTTCAAAAAGCATTTTTACTTTATTATTTCCTGATGCGTTGAGATAACATAACAGGCCATCAGACATTGCTTGCATGAAGTTTCTTGCCATTAAAGAACCATGGCCGAAATCAGCTAGTAAATTTTCAGTGGTAAAAGCTCTTCGAGTGTCAGAATTAAAAGCATCAACAACAAGCTCAACAGCATATTCAGAAAATGGAATTAAGTGTTGGGTTGATATTATTCCATTTTTTACTTGGGCAAAACAAATATGTTCACCATCGATAGCTATACCAATAAAGTCTGATTCTGGAATGCCTGTATTTCTAGCTTCACGTTGTATGTATGGGAGTAGGCGCGCTTCTGTCGCATTTTTAAATGCGGAACTATCTTTCTTCCCTTTGAACAAGCCAGGGGCTTTAAACTCGATGATAACATGGTTAAGGCTAGAATCTTTTCTCCCTCTCTCAGCGTTAAGACTAAGACCGGTTTCTGACTCAATAGCCATCATCCAACTGTAACGAACTTCTTCTTCTCCTTTCCAAGGATTTAGACGCTTTTCTTGGATGATTTGAAATGCCTTGGCGCTCATTATTTAAACAAAACCTGTATTCATTACATATGGTCCGTATCTTATCCTACAGAGGAACATAAGTCACCGAACCAAGTCTATATAACAAGCTATTGGCGAGCTTTCTTAGTAGGCTCTTAACATAGTTCGTACAAATAATTACGGCAAAGTTCATGTATGTGAAACGTGATCATTATGGATGTATTTTAGCCGCTAAAATGTGTCTTCGGTTTTAGTAGTGTTCATAGTAGGAACTCATCTCGAACTGATGACAGAGCTTTAGACACTGCTTGATGAGTGATGTTCTTGCCACCAAGTTCAGTTAGTCTTTGTGCTATCTCTTTTTGACTAAGCCCTCGTTGCTTCAAAACGAGCATTCTTTTCTTGTTATCAGTGATCCTCGAATCGACCATTCTTCGAGCGATGTTTCGAATCTTGTCAATATCACCGGAAGAAATCATAGTTCCTTCATTAGTCAGAGAATCCGAAATCTCATGTAAGCGATGGAGCATAGTTGTATCGACTTTTATTTGATTGCCAAATGTTTTGCGTACATAGTTCATATAAGCTTCAGCTTGTTCTGACGTGACCATTTTCCCCTGAAGGTAGAGATAGAAATATTCGTCTATGAGTTCATCACCTGACATAGCATTATGTTTATCTGGTTTGGCTACTTGTCGGCGTAATCTTAATACTTCGGTTTCAAACTGATTTTGAGAACGCTTTGCTCGTTTATAAGCCGAAGTATTATTTTTCTTTTGTTTATGGAGTGAGCAAAAATTATGGCTTAGAACCATCAATTTTATATCGTCTAGATCTTTATCTTGAATGGTATTCTTATCTAATGATTCTATAAATGACGTTAATTCTGTTTTTTCGCCACAGAACTCACATAAAATCTGCTTTCTAGTAGTATTAATTTTTACATCAGTTGAGTACTCTTGGAATTTCGGCCGTCTTAGATAACACATCCAGATTAGATTTATTATCGTTTCTAAAGTAGCGATGAATCTCCTATCCGTCTCAGTACCTGAACTATTGTATTCGATGAAAAATGCGAGATATTTCTTTATTTCCTTATAGGTTTATTGAAAACCTAGTTCTTTAATCAATAAGCTTAGAGATATATATTTGTCTTGTTTTGGGAAGAAGTATTGATACTTTTCCGGAAGACTATATATAAACTTTGAAATGCTATTATCTAATGATTTTTGAACTAAGTTGATAATATTCTTACGCGTAGAGTACTGAGAATATGGCCCCCATTCATTCCGGAATCTTTTGATAGCCTGAGCTACAAGCTGATCACAGCCTTTATCTATGATTAAAAAATTGTATAAGCCTAAACGCTTTGCTGCATCTTTTTCTGACTCAATACTATTCATATCATTATCCAGACTCACATTCGATTTTTATAAAGTTTTACTATAAGAATTTATCTCTTAATTGGCAATAATAGGAAATTGCTTGTAGTGGTATGTTAAGGCTAGCATTCATATTCAACCTTTTTGTCCTGAATCTAAGATTAAACTTTAATCGTGTTTGGCATGATTAAACCTCTTACAGCAAGTAGAGGTATTACCATGCATGAACTAGCACATAAGACACTTTAATAGAAAAACGTTACTACGTATGGTTCCGAGCTATCTGATCGAACTATCTATAACCTGGAACAACGTGGTGAGTTTCCTCGTCGTATTGTTCTGACCAGCCGAAGTGTTGCTTGGGACCTGTCTGAAGTGGAGAACTGGATAGAAGAAAAGCGCAGATCTGCGTTAAAAGCCGCAAGACCTGGTTTTAGTTGGTAAGTCTGAGTTCACATGACGCTTAAAGATGTAACGGATGTTCAGGCTAGGGGAACCACTTGGCAAAAAAATGCCTCGGGTGCCAGCGGGAAGCTAGAGCTAAGCACGAAATATATCGACAACATCATAGCAATCCAGGAGTGCAGTGCTCAGGAGGCTAATGAACTCGGTTTTATCGCTCGGCTTTTGATTCAAGCAACCATACCGCATAGCAAACCCAAATCGAATGAGTGGAGTCGCAAGAATGGTAATTTCACAATGCACATGATGGCCCCCTCATCGGTAGGTTTGCCTTACGGTTGCTATGCACGTTTGCTTCTGGTTTGGATGACCACTCAAGCAGTAAGAAACAAGTCCAGATTGGATAAAGGTTATATCGATGAGACAGAGGCACGCAGGCTTGAATTAGGGAATTCTCAGAGAAGTTTTATGGCCGAACTAGGGTTATCGGGAACTGGGGGGAAAGATGGTTCTATTCCGCGTTTGCGTGAGCAGATGGGCAAACTTTTTAAAACCACCATCAGCGTTATGTTTACGGAGCATAATGAAGATGATGAATATATTTCTGAGGATGAGATTGGCGCCAGAGTAGCGGATGTTTCACATATATGGTGGAGCACAAAGCATCCAGATCAAAATTCATTATGGGGCTCTTGGGTAGATCTGTCGCCAAAGTTTTTTCAACTGATAACAGATAAACCAGTTCCTCTAGATATGAGGGTTTTGCGGTTGATTAAGCGCTCTCCTATGGCTCTCGATATATATTGCTGGGCAACATACCGAGTCAGCTATTTAAAACGTTCAACAGTCATTCCTTGGGAAGGGCTAATGGACCAAATAGGAGCCAATTATCCTAATACTTCTCAGGGGCATCGAGATTTCAGAAAACGGTTTCTCGATGGGCTTAAAAAGGTTCAATATGCATGGCCAGAGCTAGATGCTACTTCAACCGAAAAAGGATTGCTTTTGAAACCAAGTGCTCCGCAAGTACCTCGACAGACAAAGCGATAGAGTGAGCGGCATGAAACAGTATGTACGCACCATTCTTGATGTTATTAAGCCTGGGTATTTAGAAAGTTATCCACGCATGTTCTGTCCCGCTTTAAAGGGGGGATTTTGCGCATGTTCTGTCCCGGCTTACGCATGTTTTGTCCCGGAGTGCGCATGTTCTGTCCCGCGAAGTGCCAAAAAGCCTTTTAATAACATGTGGTTGTAGATCCCCCTATAGTACTTTCCTGTAGGTATACCTATATAAAAATTAACCTGTAGTTAAGCATACAGATATTGTGGATAAGATTGATAAAAATAAATTGCTTAAAACTGTCAATAAAATCAATTTTTGTAAATTGATTGGTTTTTAAATATATGAAAATAAAATGATTTTTCTTTTTGTTATCTGGATATTTAAACATTCATTGACACTTGAGGGGCGGTAAAATACGAACGCTCTGAACTTAGCCTAGAGCGGAAAGTGTTAGGAAAACTGTGTTTTTCGGTGTCGTGATATTGAGTAAAGCCAACACACATAAATCGCTGTAAGACCGCTAATTTAGCGCTATTCAGTCGCTATAAGTGCGCTGTCATACCGCTATAAGTGTCGGACTTATTGAGTAAACATAGTTTACACAGGAATAAACAGTTAAATGCAGAGAAATGCACACGGGCATGCATAACTTTCCGTGATAAAACCAAAGTTGAAAAGCGGGCAGGATGTGTGAAGTAGGCACACCATGCAAGCATGGCGAAGCCTCTTCACTTTGGACTTATTCGCACCTTCGGAGCTCAACGTTAATCCTGCCCTGCGGGGCCAGAGAGAGGAGTCAAAGCATGGGGAACAGCACGAACAAGATCACTCGAAAGAATAGCCCACCGATTAAGGTTTACTGTCTGCCAGAGGAGCGTGAGTTGATCGAGTCGCTGTCTGTGCAAGCAGGTCTTAGTACTTCTACTTATCTACGTGAAGTCGGCCAAGGTTATCGCATTCAAGGTATTACCGATGTAGAACAGGTACGCGAACTGGTAAGAGTGAATGGTGACTTAGGGCGTTTGGGTGGTTTGCTTAAGTTATGGCTTAGTAATGATGCCAAGGTAGCGAATGTGGGGGTCAATACAATCTTAGCGGTGCTTAATCGTATTGAAGCGACGCAAGATCAAATGAGCTCGCTTATGGAATCCATTCTTCGGCCGAGGGTCGATCAATGATAGTCAAGCACGTACCGATGCGTTCGCAAGGTAAGTCTGACTTTGCGGGCTTGGTGAATTACATCACCGATCACCAGAGCAAAGAGCATCGACTTGGTAACGTTCGTTTAAATAACTGTGAAGCGAAAACCGTGCGCGATGCGATCAGCGAAGTGTTAGCAACTCAATTCGCTAACACCCGAGCGAAGAGTGATAAAACCTACCACCTCATAGTGAGCTTCCCTAATGGTGAACAGTTAGAAGCGCATACTTTGGCCGCGATAGAAGAGCGCATTTGCCAAGGCTTGGGTTATGGAGAACATCAGCGTGTCAGTGCTGTGCACAACGATACGGACAACCAACATATCCATATCGCGATCAATAAAATCCATCCCACGCGCAATACAATCTATGAGCCTTATTACCCACATAAAAAGCTAGCGGAAATGTGCGAGGCCATAGAGCAGGATTTTGGTTTGCAGCCGGATAATCACATACCGCGCAAGTGCGGGGCGGAATCACGTGCGATGGATATGGAGCGGCATTCGGGTATTGAAAGCTTAGTGGGGTGGGTGAAGCGCGAATGCATGGACGAGATTAAATCAGCCAATAGCTGGCAGGCGTTGCACCAGGTCATGCAGGACAATGGTTTGCAGTTAAGAACCAGAGGAAATGGTCTAGTGATCGTTGCCGATGGTGAAGCGATCATCAAAGCGAGCACCTTGGGACGTGAGTTTTCTAAACCCAAACTCGAAGCGCGCCTTGGTCCCTTTGAAGCGACTGCATCGGATTCTGTCAAGCCGAGCCGCCAATATACGCACCGACCTGTTCGCTTGAAGGTGAATACCACCGAGCTATATGCCCGTTATCAAGCAGAGCAGAAACATGCCGCAGAGAGTAAAACGCAAGCCCTTGAACAGGCTCGTCGTGATAAAGATCGACAGGTTGATAACGCCAAGAGGAAAGGGCGTGGCCGTCGCGCAGCGATTAAGTTAACCGGTAGCAATAAGCTGACTAAGAAGCTTTTGTATAAACAGGCCAGCAATGCATTGAAAAGCGAGCTTGAGCGCATTCACAAGCGTTACCAAGAGCAACGGCAAACGATATATCAAAACAATAAACGCCAAGCCTGGGCGGATTGGTTAAAAAGCCAAGCATTGCAGGGAGATAGCGAAGCCCTCAAAGCGCTACGTAGCCGAGAGACTGCACAAAAGCTTAAAGGCAACACACTGAACGGGGATGCAGTTCAGGCCGAGCCCAAAGCAACGGTCGATACGATAACGAAAAAAGGCACCATTATTTATCGAGCAGGTAACAGCGCCGTGCGTGATGATGGTGAGCGTCTACAAGTGTCGACGGCTTCCAACCAAACCAGTGTCTTAGCTGCGCTAAAGGTAGCAATGGAGCGTTACGGTAATCGTATTACCGTGAATGGTTCGCCTGAGTTTAAGGCGCGAGTAATCAAGGCGACAGTAGATGGCAATCTGTCTATCAAATTTGTCGATCAAGGACTAGAACGCCGTCGTCAGACATTAATGGCCCAGAATAAAAGGGCCAAGCGGTCTGATAAGCCTGGCGTGTTACCGATTGGCAAAGTGCCACCTTCACGCCGTGGCTGGTTGCAAAACCTATCTCAGTTAGAGGTCTTAGCGGTACAGTCGGGTCCTGTACCTGAAAAAGCGGCGGTCATGCCAGCACTAGAGCAGCGTAAAGCTAAGCTCCAAGCTGAGCAGGCAGCTAAAAAGGCGAAACGACAACATAAGAGCCGATCACGTTGATGTGATGGCAAAGGAATAGACGGAAGCCCTAACCGCTTCGGTTGGTAATAACACCGATGTTTAACCTTATTTGGCCGCGCGTTTACGGTGTCGCGCAGGTCGGGCGCCGGGATAGTAAGTGGCGAGCTATCTCTGAAAAGGCCCACATTCACCGCTGGCAACGGCAGGAGTAGGAGACGAGCCTACAGGTTGGTGAATGCAACTTTTAGTCATAACAATTAAGAGTAATTAACGATGCTAAAACGAAAAATTTTAGCGGCTAAAATTCCCGTGCTTGCCATCTCCTTGGCGTTAAACCTTTCTAATCCTGTATATGCGGGGATTCCGGTTGCTGATGGTACGAATCTAGTTCAGAACATTATGTCAGCAATGGAAGCTGTTACACAGACTGCTAAACAAATTCAGCAGTATCAAACCCAGTTGCAGCAGTATGAAAATATGCTGCAAAACTCGATGGCCCCGGCTTCTTATATTTGGGACCAGGCACAGCGCACCATCAACGATCTGAATCAGGCGACCAACACACTCGCCTATTATCAAAACCAGCTTGGTAGTCTCGATGCGTACCTAGGCAAGTTTCAGGACGTGGCCTATTACCGCAGTTCGCCTTGCTTCTCGTCGGTGGGGTGCAGCGATGCCGAATGGGCCGCAATGACCGAGAACCGACGCCTTGCGTCTGAATCGCAGAAAAAGGCTAACGACGCACTGTTTAAGAGTCTGGAACAGCAGCAAGATAACCTGGAAGCTGATGCCCGCCAGCTCAATCGCCTGCAATCTGGTGCTCAGAGTGCGGACGGCCAACTGGCGGCCATTGGCTACGCCAACCAGCTCGCTAGTAATCAGGCCAATCAGCTCCTGCAAATCCGTAGCCTGCTGATTGCTCAGCAGAGTGCCGTTGGCACGCGAATGCAGGCAGATGCTGATCGCGAAGCGCAATATCAAGCGTCCCGTGAAAGGTTGTTCGATATGGGTGAACCAACCGACCGTTCAGAAAACAGGGGGTTTTAATTATGAAGAATATTACCCGAGTTTTTATCGTTAGTGCGTTGGCCTCCTTCGTTCTGGTGGGATGCGGTGAAGATGACGGGCCTAAGCCTGCAACGATCAACTGTGACAACCCAAACCTGACGAAAGAGCAGAGAGAAGAAGGGCACTGTCTTTGGGATATGGGCGAACCCACTGATCGGTCCAAGAACAAGGGGTTCTAATCATGAACAAGGTATTTATTCGACTTGTGATGCTCCTGGCAGTTGTACTGACTTCGCAAACAGCATCAGCGGCTATTGAGCCTAATGGTGTCTTAGATGAAGTGGCCGTACGTTTCATGACAGCAAGTGCTACTTGGGGCTCGGTAATTACAAACTATGCCGCCTGGCTATTCTGGACGCTGGGCACGATATCCCTTGTTTGGACTGGCGGAACTTTAATCCTTAAGCAAGCGGATATAAGAGAGTTTTTTGCCGAGTTCGTGCGCTTCATTTTGACGTTTGGTTTCTTTCTCTGGCTACTCAGAAACGGCCCAGATTTTGCCACGTCAATCATCGACTCATTGAGAACGATCGGTGCTCAAGCCGGTGGCCTTTCGAGAGACCTAACTCCGTCAGAGCCTATTAGTATTGCGTTCGACATTATTGTGAAAACTGATAAGTCCTACAGCATCACAAGTCCGATAGATAACTTGTCTATCTTCTTAATCACGCTGGCAATTTTGGCGTGTATGGCGGTAGTGGCGGCCAATGTGTTGTTGGCCTTGGTGACGGCTTGGATATTAGTCTATGCCGGTGTTTTCGTGCTGGGGTTTGGTGGTTCGCGTTGGACTTCAGATATAGCAATCAACTACTTCAAAAGCGTATTAGGCGTTGCTTTGAAGTTGATGACAATGACGTTGCTTATTGGCATTGCCATGTCGATCATGGACGGTTTTTATGCCGATCTATCCAATGATGCCCCGATGCGTGAACTGCTGGTGATCTTTGTCGTTTCATTGGTTCTCGTGATGCTCATTCACTCGGTTCCCAATGTGATCGCTAGTCTAGTCCCTGGAGGCGGTGCGGCGACAGGTGCTGGCAGTATTAGTGCCGGAGCGATGGCCGGAGCGGCTGTTGCCACTGGTGGTATGGCTGCCGGTGCCGCAATGGCTATCGCCGGCGGAGCGTCTGCTATTCAGGCTGCATTTGCAAAAGCAGGCGAGAACGTAGCGAACAATACTGACGTTATGTCGAGCCTGGGCGGTGCATTTAGTGGCGGTGGTGATTCTGACGAGGCTGGCTCCTTCTCCCAAGCTTCCGGTCAATCTTCTCGCGGTGGCGAATCCTCTGGCGGTTTTAAAGGTAGCGCAGTAAAAGCGGGGCGTATTGCAGCGGATACCGGTGCGAATTTGATGAAGGGAATGGGTGATATGGCCGGGGATAGAATCACTGGCACTACCGGAGGTCGGCTAGCTAGTTCGATCCGAAACAGTACGAAAGATAACGGGGATGATGACGATAAGGAGGGCGACTGACGATGCTTCCCCTGCATTTGACAACGATAGCTTAGGCGGTGGCGGCACTGGCTGGATGAATCAAACTGGCGGCTTTGATGGATTATCCAGTGAGGACCAGGAAGAGGCCCGCAAAGCACACACAGAATGGCAAGAGCGCGATCCGGAAAAGCACACCTTCGACGTTGAGGAGTACGTGTCGTATGCCCAGGAACGTCAGCAGGAGCGCAGCGAAGAGGTTGCCAGTTTTGTTAAAAAGGGTCGCTTGACCTAACTAGATAAGGATTACTGATTATGGAGTTTAACTTTCCACCTCAAAACCTTGCAGAGGTAATTGGTTTCTTCGCAGTGATGTTCATTGTGATGCTGGCCTTCTATTTTTGGGGCCAGTGGCTGTACAACACCGGACACGGTTCGAAGATGGAAGCCATTGCCGACAAAATGGAGGTATTCCAAAACAAGCTGGCCGGGCGTGCCTATAAGGACATGGCGAGAGCGGTCGATCAAATCGACAAAATGAGACGCTGGCCGTTTGGCCGACGCAAGTAGTTAGAAAGCACACAGGCCGGTGATGGATCTCCGGCTCTTATTTCTGCATATCATGTGTAGGGGGGCATAGTTGCAATTGATAGAAGAGCATAAAAAATCGCATGTACGCTGATTATTATCAGGATTGGGATGTAATATCGCACTGGCAAACTAGAGAGTTATGGCTAACTTGCGCCCCATTTTTTCGAAGCACATCAATAACTATACTCAATAAGTGTTATATCATATGTCGCAGTTCTGAGTCTTGAGTCAAAATAAAAGTATGTGCGATCAACAAAATGCAGCCCCTCACACAGCAATATCAACTTGGAGCGGATTTGTATACCAAGGGAAAATTGCACTCTATTATTGTCTGAAACTCATTGATGATGATTATTCAAGTAATAGAAGTCTTAAACTACAGTTGGAAAGCCAAGATGATTTTGCAATCTATAATGGGCAAACTTGTATTTCAATGCACCAAGTGAAAGCCTATAAGAGTAAAAAATTCTCAAGTTATCAGAGTGGGTTTACCGCTCAGAGGGACAAAGCTAACAGCGACGGCGTATCCAGTGCCTTTTTCCATGTCGCACGAGAAATTACAGACTTGCCGGATGAATACGAAACTATCTACCATCCAGTAAAGTTATATGATTATGGGAATCAACAAGCTTCGAAAAAATATTGTTCACTAGAAGAGCTCGATACATTAATAGAGACGTTGCTAAAGTCAATAATCAGTAGCGAAGCCTCTCTGCCTAATTGGAAAGGTAATCTATCTAAGCTCATACGAGAGTTTCTAGAGGCAGAGATTAACCAAAAGGTGATCGCAATTCATCAGATGATTCATACTACTCAAGATGGTGATAGGGTAATTGCTCAACGTGAGTTTATAAACTTTGACAGGTTATATGAAATACTAGAAGCTGATGACTTCGAAGTTTTTGAAACAAATGATTTTTTTCTTAATCGTCTTCAGTCCGACATTGGTTACTATTATCAGCAATTCTGTGAACAACAAGTCAATCTTTCAGCCGAAAAGCAAGCGAAATTAGATCAATACGTATCCCATTTAACTAAATTAACAGTGGTGGAGATGGAGCACTTTGTCAAAAGTGTAATGCCACACCGTAAAGGTTCCTTCAGAACGCTTAGAGATTACAAAGATCAGGCTCTTAATGCTGATTCAATGAAAAAAAGTCTTCTGACCATCTTTAATACATTAATTACTGCTGATTTTAACACTCAGCTTACATCGCCATCAATATATTGGTTACATGAAAGTAATTTTTATTATCCGACAGGGATTCATACCGCTCAGGAAGAGAGTGAAGCGGTGTGTTACGAAATCCTTAGTCAAGCAATTTCTAACGATGTTGAGTTCTTGTATGAAAACGGGTCACTAGTAACACGTGGTATGAATATAGCTTCAATTGCAAACGTTCAGTTTGGTCCTGATGCTGTAGAGCAAACAATAAGTACTCAACAACAAAATAATATCCTCAATTACACGCGCATGAGTCTAGTCGCTCTTGACGATGTGCCTATGGAGTTAAAAGATGATTGAATTCATCAGACAATTACTTGAAATTCATGGTCTATTTAAGATCGAGTGTGAAAATTTTGAGCTTTTTGGCAAAACTAAACAAACTAATCAAACTGCATATTGGCTAATAGTAAATCAGGCTCCCGATCTCAGTGCTGAAGTACAAAGTAAATGGCTAAATACTTGTATTTCAAGTACTCAAGATTCAGCGCTTTCAAAGAACATCAGTATTCTCTATTTATGGCAGGTCCCTGAGTTTTCTAATGATGTATTTGAAAAAGTTCGACTTGCAGAAGAAGATAGATATTTCTTTAAAAAGCACGTATTACCATATACATGGTCAGAATTTGAAGATCTCAGTAAGATTATTCAAAAAGAGGGAATTAGTAATGTTTTCTCTCAACTAGCGACCGACAGGCATATATTTTCTCAATACAAATCAAACGTATCTTTAGGTGGCTGGGAGAGTTTGATTTATAGATTAGCTATTAAATTACCCTTAATATCAATCGGTGACTTATCAACTGCTTCTCTGTCAGACTTAGAAGAAAAGATAGAACATCGAATATCAAACAGTCCTGATTCTCACCTTCTGAAAGCACTAGATAGAATTGTAGATACAAAAACTAAGCTAAACGAACTTTCAAATGATGAAATATTCAGTTCACTAGTTCATAAACTTGACCAAGAGGGGTATGAGTTATGATTATTGTGGAGCTGATAATCAAAAACTTCAAGGTATTTAAGTCATTACATTTACGTATTGATGGTGCACAGTTAACGGTATTAGATGGACCTAATGGCTTTGGTAAAACATCTCTTTTCGATGCATTAGAACTACTGTTCATGGGAGGTGTGCGTAGATACCAAGATATAGAGAATACTATTATTGACCGAAGGAGTCTCTGTCAAGGATGTTCTCTGCTCAACAATGAAGCTATGCCAGGTGATTGGCTATCAGTCCGAGCCAAGATAAAAGTTGGTGACGAGACTCTCTTTTTAGAAAGGGCTGCTGTTAAAGAAGATTTAGATCAAATAAAGGGTTTATCTAACGCTACATTCAACTTATATTCTTTAGCTAGTTTAGACTCTGAGCGAGGGGAGCCTGTAGAAAATGATATACAATTCATGTCTTCACTCCTGGGGGAAGATTATCGTCGTAACTTTGAACTATTTCACTACGTTGAACAAGAAGAGAATACTGCACTTCTGAAACAGAAAGGTGCTGAACGACAAAGTCAGATAGCGCATCTTTTTGATATAGGTAATATTCAAGAAAAATCATCTACTTTGAGAGCGTTAGAAGGTAAGGTGGGAAAACTCTGTGATAAAACACAGAACACCCGACTGCAGGAACTTCACCACAACTGGGAAGAAGCCAAGAAGTTGCTGCAGCCAGAGGCAACTAGAGTTCCGTATGCCAGATTGCTCAGTGTCTCAAATAATGCTTGGGATGAAGAGAGTTGTGTTCATCCTCCTGAACAGTACGATCAATGGCTTAACGACCAAGGAGTATTATCTCGTATACTTAGTTTGGTCTCCAACCGACAAGATTTTGAAAATCACCTGTTCAACAAGCAGTTGAAAAAACAGCTTATTCCCAATACTAATGTCTTAGAACTCTTTTTAAAGTTTGGTCATAGGGTTGATAGTTATCAAGCTTTCAAACTCGATGTACAAAAGTACAATGCCGCACATTATGTGCTTTCTGAATTGTTCATAGATTTAATTTCTTCGATCAAGAATGATAAGCTGAAACTTCCTCTTGAGCTCAAAGATGTCTTCCCAAAAGAGATTTCTATTGCTGCATTTGACAGTCAAGTTGATCTGATCAAAAAATTATTATTAAGCGCTGATCAATATCAATCTAGCCTTGCTCAATTGTCAGCTAGTAGAGACCTATACTTACGTAATTTCATAGAGCATCAGTCTAATTCTGAACCCAATTCTTATTGCCCGACATGTGGACATGATTGGGAATCAAACAAAGAATTACTTGAAAGTATTGAGCAACAAACTCAAATTTTTGAGCACATGGCTTCTCAAACAAATGGTAATATCACTAGTGGTTTAGTTTCACTTAAGACAAACTTCGTAGAGCCCATTGAAGAAGTTTTGCGCAACTTTATGACGAGTAATAGGGAATCGATACTATACAAGAAAGCGATGGTTAATCTATCAGAGGAGCAACTCGCAGTTTTTAGTAACCTGAGGACTAAACTAGATAATCAAGGAGTGGTATATCAAGATTTATTCTTAGATAGCTATAACATTGAGATATCTCCTGATACAGCCATGTATGTCGAACGTATTAAGCCCCTCAAAAAGCCAGTAAATCAAGAAAACATCGAAAGTGATTTCGACACAATATTTTCGCAAATATTTAATGACAACCTTAAAGAGCTTCAGAAGATCACCCCAGACGAAGTAAAGCAAAAAATTCTTTACCTCAGACAGCTTAGATCCGAGTCGGTGTCAGTGTTAGTTTCAGAAAGACATTCTACTTATACTAAAGAGAAATCGAAGTTTGATCGAGCTAAAAAGCTCAAACGTCACCTTAATAAGTTGAGGACTAGTTACGAAAATGAGATAAAGGATTACTTGGATAAAGTTGTCAAAGAAATTGAAATTCACTTTCACATATACTCTGGAAGACTAATGCAAAATAATCAGCAAGGATTGGGCGTTTTCATTGAGAATGATGGTAAATCTATTGCTTTCAGAGAAACACCAGAACAAGTACATGATGCTCTTTTTTCGATGAGTTCAGGTCAATTAGCAGCGCTTGTTTTGTCGTTCAAGCTGGCGTTAAATAAGCGCTATGCCAAACATGGCCTGCTTCTAATAGATGACCCCGTACAAACTCTTGATGAGATTAATGTTGCTGGTTTTATTGATTTATTACGTACTGATTTTAACGATAACCAAATAATCATCTCAACTCATGAAGACCGTATGTCTACTTATTTCAGGTATAAGTTTGAAAAGTTCGGCTTTACACACTCTCGTGTAAATTTTATGGAAGAGTCAAAAGCAATACTTGAGGAGCAATAACGCTAGACCATTTTAGGTTAGTGGGTTTAGAGCATTATTCATCATTTTATGATGCGTTTTACAAATGTACTGTGACAAGTTGGAGGCACAAGATGGATAGAATTACCTCGGGTCCGCGACGGCTTAGTGTTGAAGAGATACAAGAGCTTCGTCGTGATATGGCAGAATCCTCAGCTTGGGCCAAAGCCGAACTAAAACGCCGACGAGACGCAAAAAATCAAAAAAATTCTGCGTATGGTATAGATGATGGTATCGAGAAAGGTGGCATTTCTAACTAGCTGTTATTTCGATGTATTTTTTACCCGTTGATATTCGAGTGGGAATAATTTTCCTCTAGACTGTTGAGTTTATAAGAACCAGCCTCCGGGCTGGTTTTTTGTGCTTCAAATTTGTGAATAGGAGACTCAACTTTTTTACAGGGGATATATACATGCGTTAAAATTAAATATATATTCACTTTAATTGTTTGAATATTATAAATGGTATTGCTATGGAACAGGCTGAAGTTACCTCTCTAATTCCCATCCTTATTACTCTTTTCCTCGCGCTGACCACGAGAAATGTCGTTGTTGGTTTGTTCGCCGGTGTGGTTAGTGGTGTCGCTATGCTCGAAGGGACATTTGTCGAAAAAGGGCCACTAGACTCGTTTAGTGCGTTGATGAAAAGCTATCTACTGCCGCAATTAACTGACAGCTACAATGCGGGCGTCATTTTGCTCTTGGTCTTTATTGGTGGCTTTGTTGCCTTGATGGAGAAATCTGGCGGTGGTGTAGCGTTTGCTAAAAAGGTTACTCAATGGGTGGCGAGTAAATGCCAAGCTCAACTGTCCGCATGGTTCGGTGGTGTGGTTATTTTCTTCTCTGACCTTGGTACACCGTTGATTGTTGGTCCTGTTTTTCGCCCTTTATTTGATAAGTTAAAAGTATCACGCCAAAAATTAGCTTTTATTATCGATTCTACTTCCTCTCCCGTCGCAATCTTGATCCCTTTTATCGGGTGGGGCGTTTACATCATGGGTTTGATTCAAAAGGAGTTTACGGCTCTAAATGTCACGATGAGTGATTGGGATGCTTTCATAGGTGCCATTCCGTACCAGTTTTACGCCTTTCTAGCGATTGCGATTGTACCGATTGTCTCTTTCTTCAAGTTGGACTTCGGCCCGATGGCAAAGGCCGAACAGCTAGCTGAACAAGGTTCCGACTTTGGAAAAGTTCAGGAATCGATGAATGTGTTTACGCATAAAAATGCAAAATCCAATTTTGTCTGGGCGCCTTTGCTCGTTATGCTGGTGGTTCTATGCACCATCCTCGTACCGCACGGTTTTCCATTTCAAAAAGTGGCAGGCTCAACGTTTAGGGCTGCACTTTCTTCTGCATACTTCTTCGCGGCCTTCACTTTAATTGCGCTGATGGCGTTTTATGGCGTAAGAAAGCTTTCGGATGGTATTCAGGTTTATCTGAAAGGGATGTCAAACATGATGTCAGTGGCGGTGATTTTGGTATTGGCTTGGGCGCTTAGCTCGGTTGGAAAAGAGCTGGGCGCGGCAGCATACATTGCTGACAAGCTCAAGCCGGTTTCCCTTATTGGCTATTGCCAGCGGTTGCCTTTTTGCTTGCTGGTATTATCTCGTTCGCGACGGGATCGTCGTGGGGAACGTTCGCCATCATGATGCCATTAGTGATCCCAACCGCTGTTGCGATTGACGCTCCTTTGTTGGTTTGTATTGGTGCGGTGTTATCTGGTGGTCTGTTTGGCGACCACTGTTCTCCAATCTCTGAAACGACGATTTTGTCGTCGACAGGGGCAGGGTGTGAGCAGTATGAGCACTTCCGTACACAGTTGCCTTACGCATTACTCAATGGAATGATTGCATTAGGGTGTTTCCTTTTAGCTGGAATCAACGCCTCGCCAGTGATTGTGCTTGCCGCTATTGTTGCTCAGTGTGTGGTTTATTTTGTGTTGTCTAAACAAAAATCAACCGCGAAGCTAGACATGGTTTCGGCAGAACAATAAAGATAGAAATATCATAAAGCGGAGGCTCATTGGGTCTCCGCTTTTCTTTTGAGTCAAGGTAACATTTTTCTTGTGACAAAATGTGTGCGAGGACTTATTTATTCATTTTGTCTCGCAGAATCAAAGCACTTAGCTCGGCGTTTTGTATATATGATCCACTATATGTCTAGTTATTCCTTGTATATTTTTTTGTTAAAATCCGGAGACTAGACATGTTTGCACTCAAACATCTTCCTCTTGCATTGAGTTGTGTCCTAGCTGCACAAGCGAATGCGAGTATGAATATCCAGCCCGATCCGCAGAATCCAAACGGTTATGTCATTGCTCGTGGTGACGTTCAAGCCGTAGAGCAAAGCAAAACCTCTGACCCTATGTATGCCATTTGGTCACAAGCATTAGAGACGCGCCCGAACTCAGTGGTGGAGGCGATTGTTCCAGGAGCGGCAACCAATCCAGAAAACGTGAAGCGTGTAGAGCGTGTGTTCCCTGAAAGTGAGTGGGACTTCCTAACTCAAATGGCGGCACCTGAATACACTTACACGCGTTTCCTACGTGCAATTGGTAAGTTCCCTGCATTCTGTGGTGAGTACACGGATGGTCGAGATTCGGATGCGATTTGTAAAAAATCGATCGTGACAGCCTTTGCTCACTTTGCGCAGGAAACTGGTGGTCATATTTCGATTGATAACGTATCGGATAACCCTCTTGGATTGGAAGAGTGGCAGCAAGCTTTGGTTCATGTGCGTGAAATGGGCTGGTCAGAAGGTCAAGAAGGTTACACGACAGGTTGTGGTCAGAATGACTGGCAAAACAAGCGTTGGCCATGTGAACCAGGACAAGGTTACTTTGGACGTGGTGCTAAACAGCTTTCTTACCATTTTAACTATGGCGCGTTCTCTGAAGTGATGTTTGATGGTGATGCATCTGTATTGCTAAAAAATCCAGGCTTGGTTGCGGATTCATGGCTGAACTTGGCATCGGCTATCTGGTTCTTCCTAACCCCACAAGCCCCGAAACCTGCAATGCTGCATGTGATTGACCGTACTTGGGTGCCTTCACAGCGTGAGCTTGATGCTGGCATTGGTTACGGCTTTGGTACCACCATCAACGTGATCAATGGTGGTATTGAGTGTGGTGAGCAAAACAAGGATAAAGGTCAACCTGTTAACCGTATTCGTTATTGGGAAGGTCTTGCCGCCCATTATCAAATTCCAATTGAAGCTGATGAAACAAACACTTGTTGGCAGCAGACGCCTTACGGCAGTCTGAACCTAAATGGTGCGACAGACGTGCTTTACACCAACTGGGATGGTAACTGGAAATACTACTCAGATCGCCCTGGAGGCCATTCGTTTGAATGTGAGTTGGTTGGTTTCCAAACGGCTTACTCTGCGCTAGTTGCGGGTGATTACGAGAAGTGCGTAACTAACTTCTACCAATCTCATGCGGGTTGGCCTGAAGTTCGTGTGGTTGACAAGTTAGATCCTGTAGATCCGGTCGATCCGCCTGTAGGTGGCGTGGCAGCTTGGGATGCAAGCAAAGTGTACAACACTGGTGATCAAGTCTCTTACCAAGGTGCTGTTTACGAAGCGAAATGGTGGTCACAAGGTAATGAGCCAACGAAAGGCGACCCATGGAAGCTGGTCTCAGGCACTCCGACAGAGCCGCCTACAACGGAACCTGAACCACCAGTGACTGAGCCAGAGCCGCCCGTCACAGAACCGGAGCCACCAGTAACCGAGCCAGAACCACCAGTGACAGGTAATTTTATTCAGTGGGAGCCGGGCGTAACGCAAGTCGCTAACGGCGATAAAGTGACGTACCAAAACAAATGCTTTGTCGCAAAAAACGGCCCAGGAGTGTGGGAAAGCCCAACGCAAAGTAACTGGTTCTGGGACGAGATCTCTTGCCTGTAGTTGATTGAAAAGTAGTCTAACCATCTATAAAGACTCTGCTTTTTAGCGGGGTCTTTTTTTATTTGAGCGGTTGCTTATTTATGGAATCTAAGTTTTCAATAACAGTTTTTCTCTTTTGTTCTGGCGCCCATTAAAATTCGCGCGCATTTTTTATCAACATTTTTGAAAAAAGGTATTTGTACATGTCGACAAAACTGGCTAACCCAGCACCGCTAGGTCTAATGGGTTTCGGTATGACCACTATTCTGCTCAATATTCATAATGCAGGATTTTTCCCAATTGACTCTATGATTCTAGCGATGGGCATCTTTTACGGTGGCCTTAGCCAAGTAATCGTTGGCATCATGTGCTTTAAACGCGGCGACACGTTCGGCACAACTGCGTTTACTTCTTACGGTCTATTTTGGCTAACACTAGTAGGCTTGATCGTAATGCCTCACATGGGTCTTCCTGCAAGCCCAGCAAGCTTTATGGGTTGGTACCTAGCGCTTTGGGGCATCTTCACTGGTTTCATGTTCATTGGTTCTCTATGCTACCCAACAGCGAAGCAAGTGGTATTTGGTTCTCTAACTATCCTGTTCTTCTTGCTTGCTGCTCGTGATTTCACTGGTAGCGAAGTGATCGGTGCTATCGCTGGTTTCGAAGGTATCTTCTGTGGTGCAAGCGCGATTTACTTCGCAATGGCACAAGTACTAAACAACGAATTTGGTCGTGAAGTTCTACCTGTAGGTAAAGCAAAAATCGCTCGTAAAGTTGAAGCTGTCGCTGCTTAATCTTTTACACATAATGCAGAAAAGGGGATTAACCAATGGTTAATCCCCTTTTTTATGCCCTTAAACGGACCACTGCTTTTTCTTGTTTATGCGTTAAGGCTATGTTGATGGTTGTTCAACAGTTTCTGTAGTACTGTTGTCTGCCGTTGGTGCCTTACCCGTTTTACGCTTGTACTTATCTTCCCAGTAATCTGCGCCTTTAATGCCTAGCGCTACAGGGTTGAATGTAAAGTCGGTCACACCACGTTTTTGTTGTTCTTCGTAATCGTTCAATGCTTTGAGAGCTGGTTTCGACATAAAGAAGATGATCAAAATACCGACGATGTTAAGCCATGCCATTAGACCTACACCTACATCACCCATCGCCCAGGCTAAGTTGGCGGTTTTCACGGTTCCGTAGAACACGGATGAAATAATGATGACTTTCAGAATAAACATCAGCCCATTTACTTTGAATGTACGACGAATGTAAGCAATGTTCGTTTCTGCAATGTAGTAGTAAGCCAGAATGGTCGTAAACGCAAAGAAGAAGAGTGCGATTGCGATGAATGGCTTACCCACGCCAGGTAGTGCACTTTCGATCGCCATTTGCGTAAATACAGGACCATTCGCACCAATATCAGCTGGTAGGTTTTGAATTAGGAACGTACCTTCAACTGCACCATTTACGTTGTACGCGCCAGTGATAAGAATCATAAACGCGGTTGCTGAACACACAAGTAGTGTATCGATGTAAATAGAGAAAGATTGAACAAGACCTTGCTGAGCTGGGTGATCAACACTCGCTGCAGCTGCAGCGTGAGGACCAGTACCTTGACCTGCTTCGTTGGAGTAAACGCCACGTTTTACACCCCAACCGATTGCCGCACCAACACCTGCCATTGGTGTGAACGCGTCACCAATGATCATGCCGAAAATGCGTGGAACCTCACCAATGTTTAGAAGGATGATGACAAATGCAGTGATGATGTAAGCCAGCGCCATAAATGGCACAACGATTTGGGTAAAGTTCGCAATACGTTTTACGCCACCGAAGATGATGAAGGCCAGAATGACACAGACAACCGTACCAGTGAAAATTTTAGCAAAACTGAAGGTACCAATAGCGGTTTCAATCATGTCACCTGAGCCAAATGCTGCTTCTACTGCGTTACCGATGCTGTTCGATTGAACGCCAGGAAGTAGAACACCACATGCAAAGATGGTTGCGATAGCGAAGATCCAAGCGTACCATTTTTGTCCCATTGCTTTTTCAATGTAGTAAGCAGGACCACCACGGAATTCACCTTCGTCTTCTTCTTTATAGATTTGCGCAAGTGTCGACTCTGCGTATGCGGTTGCAGCGCCAAAGAAGGCAACGACCCACATCCAGAATACGGCGCCTGGTCCACCAAAACCGATAGCGGCAGCAACACCAGCAATGTTACCTGTACCTACACGGCCAGATAGTGAAACGGCAAGTGCCTGAAATGATGATATCCCTTTTGTTGAACTCTTCCCTGAAAGTAATAAGCGCCACATCTCAAAGAAGTGACGAATTTGTACAAAACGCGTCATGATTGAATAGAACAAACCTGCACCAAGGCACAGATAGATCAGTACCGGGCTCCAAATAATTCCATTCAGAAAATCAACTAATGACTGCATGAGTATTTTCCCTGTTAGTTGTGTTTGTGGTTGTTTTTCACACAATACATTACCCTTTATGTAATGCAATTGTTAACTTTTTTGGCTATAAATCCTTTGTAGCGTGATGGTGAACACAGAATGGAGAGTGATTGTTAAAATTTAGTTCTTGTTGCTTATTTGCTCCTTTGAGGTAGAAGATTTGTCTGATGATTAAATATGCAGCACATTGTCATTAAAATGTGCTGCACATTTGATGAGTTAAAAATGCCAAATAATATGCATTTTGTGGAGTAAAGGCCTGTTTGTTTTTTATGCAGATATGTCCTTATGCATAACGGCAAAGGTTAAGCTCTGTGTCATCCATCACTTTCGCTTTTTCACCAGTCATAATGCTCGCTAGTAATTGACCAGAACCACAAGCCATAGTCCAACCCAGAGTGCCGTGTCCGGTGTTAGTAAAAAGGTTATCGTATTTAGTTGCGCCAATAATCGGTGTGCCATCAGGCGTCATTGGTCTAAAGCCACTCCAAAACTCGGCTTGGTTAAAGTCGCCGCAGCGAGGGAAAAGATCACGGATGACCATTTCGATGGTATTTTTTCGTTTTTGCGGAAGGGAGGCATCAAACCCTGCTAATTCTGCGGTGCCCGCTACGCGAATTCTGTCATCAAACCGAGTCATGGCGACTTTATAGGTTTCATCCATCACAGTAGAGCGAGGAGAGAAGTGCTCATCTTCCATTGGGATGGTGAGCGAATAGCCTTTTACTGGATAGACAGGAATCTCAATGTCGATTTGCTTGAGTAGCGCTGTAGAATAGCTGCCAGAGGCAACTACATATTGGTCCGCTTTAAACTGTCCTCGGTTCGTTTGGACACCCATGATCTTTTTACCTACTGTAACCCAATTGCTTACTTCGGTATCGAACTCGAACCTGACGCCATGGGCCTTAGCGAGCTCTGTGAGTTGTTGGCAAAACTGATAGCAATCGCCTGTTTCGTCATCTGGCAGGTGCAAGCCACCAACCAGCTTATCTTTCACAAGATCCAGTCCAGGTTCTTGTTCAATGCAGCGTTCTACGTCCATCAACTCAAACCGAGTCCCGCTTTGCTCTAGAAGCTGCATATCCTTTTCAATGGCTTGCAGCTGTTGAGGCGTTCGAAATACTTGCAAGGTGCCGAACTGGCGACCTTGATATTCAATGGCATGTTCTTGACGTAATTGTTCCAGACACATGCGGCTGTGGTTAGCAATAGAAAGCATGCGAGCTTTGTTGACTTGATAGCGAGACAGGGTGCAATTGGCCACCATCTTACTTGCCCAACTGATCATATCGGCATTGAGGGTTGGCTTGATTTTGAGTGGAGCATGCTCTTCCATTAACCACTTTATGGCTTTAACAGGAACACCAGGCGCAGCCCAAGGCGAAGAATAGCCGTACGAGATCTGCCCAGCATTGGCGAAACTTGTTTCCATTGCACTGCTTGGTTGACGGTCAATAACGGTAACTTGATAGCCTGCTTGAGATAAATACCAAGCAGAGGTTAAGCCGATGACGCCGCTGCCTAATACGATGACTTCCATTGATGTACTCCACACATTTATCTGAGTGGTTAGTTTCTTTTCTTTACCTTTTGTTAACAATCGATATAAATTACATACAGCGTTTAGAAAAACTATAGGCTCAAGGATGAGAAGTAATTTAATAAGTGGCTTGTGTCTGTTTAGCCAAGTCGCGGAACACAGCAGCTTTACTGGCGCGGCTAGGTTTTTGCACCTCACTACGGGAGCCGTGAGCCAACAAATTATTCATTTGGAAGTGTTATTAGGTTTTACTTTATTTGAACGCCATTCCCGCGGTATTCGTTTAACCGCTAAAGGCACTCAGTTACACCAAGCGACGCAGTTTCACTTTTCCGAGCTGAGCAAACTGCTTGATGAGCTCAAAGTAGAAAAGCACACCAATGAGATTCGCTTAAAATTAACGCCTTCTTTTGCTTTTAAATGGTTAGTCCCAAAGCTGGAAAGTTTTCATCACGAGAACCCGGATATCCAAGTGCAAATCTTCGCGGAAGGTGCGTTAGTGAATAGTGAGATAAAAGACTATGACGTCGCGATAGACTATGGTCTTCATCCTTACCGAAATGCTAACGCGGAGTTGATTTTGGATGAGCAACTGCTGCCCGTAATGAGTCCGAAGTACCTTGAGGATCATGGTTGGCTAAAAGCGCCTTTCTATGAACAAGAATCCTTAATGTCAGTGAAGAAATGGCAGGAGGCGACGCTACTACACGATGCGATGCCATGGGAAAAAGCGACGCGTGACTATGAGTGGCTATATTGGGCGTCAGCAATGGGATTAGACTTTAAAACCGATGTTGGACACTTTTTTAATCGAACGGATATGGCGATGTCTGCGGCGGAAGCAGGAGTTGGGATTGCGATGGCACGAATGGCACTGATTGAGGATGAATTGACAACAGAGCGTTTAGTTTCTCCCTTTCAGCCGGTTCCAGCCAATGCAGGATACTACTTAATCATGAACACACGAAGCCAGTCCACAAACAAGTTTCGTACTTGGTTATTACAGCAAGTGGCGAGCAAATAGATAAAGTGCCTGGTGAGTCAGATAGAAAACACCGCCTCGATAACGGCGGTGTTTTATTTTGGATTACTGTCGTTGATAAACCGATTCACCTCTGCTGATGGTTTCTTCCACGTTGAGATCTTTTAGCGCCTTAGGTTCAATCTTCATCGGGTTGTTATCGAGGATGATTAAATCCGCATTCTTACCCACTTCGATAGAACCTTTATACGACTCCTCAAAGTGTTGGTAAGCTGGCCAAATCGTCATGGCTTGCAGTGCGGTATAAGTGTCAACACGCTGATCTGCACCCAGTATTTTATCAGTTCTGGTGGTGCGATTGACGGTCGCATCCAATACTCGGAATGAACTTGGCAGCGCCACAGGTGCGTCATGGTGTGTACTGAATTTTAACCCCGCCTTTCTCACCGCTTGAGTTGGTGAAATGAAATCGGCACGAGGATGGCCGAGTACCGAGTCCACATGCCAGTCACCCCAATAAAAAGTATGCATTGGGAATAGAGACGGAAAGATGCCTTGCGCAGCTAAGCGATCCACTTGGTCTTGGCGCATGGTTTGGCCGTGAATGAGAACAGGTCGGCGGTCTTGCTTTCCTAGCTTTTCATTTGCTTTGGTTACCGCATTGATAAATTGCTCGATCGCCGCGTCACCATTGGCATGCGTCAGCACTTGCCATTCATTTTTAAAGGCTGTTTCTACGTAATCGTAAGCTTGTTGATCTTCGAAAGTTGGGTAGCCGGCGTAGTCTTTATCTTGTCCATGTGGTGGGTGGAAGTAAGGCTGACTTAGCCATGCCGTTTTACCTTGTGGAGAGCCATCAAAGTTCAGCTTTACGCCACCGATGCGGAAATGGTTGGTGTACTCTGGCGTGTTGTATTCCGAGTCCATAAAATCACTGCTCGATACCATATCGGCGTACGCAACCAAGTCGATCATCAACTTGTCGTTTTTCGACGCGCGTTTCATCGCTTCATAACCTTCTGATGTTGCTCGTCCTTCTTGAGCCGTGGTATAGCCATATTTCGCGTACATACCTTGCGAGGCTTCTAACATGCGATCTTGAAGCTCAGAATCAATCAACTTATTGAGGTTGAACAGCATTGCAAAGTGCGCGTTTTCTTCTAGAACACCATTTGGTTCTTGGCTGTTTTCCATTCGGCGGATAATGCCACCTTTTGGATCTTCCGATTCTGATGTGATGCCTGCGAGCTCTAACGCTTTACTGTTCGCGACACTCAAATGCCCCGAAGTGTGGATGATCAATACAGGCTTATCTGTACTGACTTTATCGAGATCCGCTTTGGTAGGGTAGTAATCCAGTTGGGCGTCGTCGTAACCAAAACCTAAAATCCAACCCGTTTTCTCAATGAATAGGCGTTGCGTATTATTGTTCTCGGCATTTTTTAGAGTTTCGATGATTTTCGCTACGGTATCGGCTTCGCCATCAGGAGATGGCAGCACGTTTGCGACCATGGCTTGCAGACCAACACCATACACATGACTGTGCGGATCAACAAAGCCAGGCAACATAGTTTTGCCTTTTAAGTCGACCAACTGTGTTTTACCGAACTTGTGTTCCATCGCTCCATCTTTGCTGCCGACATAAATGATTTTCTCGCCTAATGTCGCGACGGCTTCGGCGTACTCTGGCTTATCGCTAGCCATGGTTAGGATTTCGCCACCATAATAAATTTTGTCTGCGGCGGTTACTTTTAGCGGCTCGGCGACGGCTTCTGCTTCTTTCGCTTCTTCAGAAAAACACCCCGTTAAAGCAAGCCCAGAGAGGGCAATAGGGATCCAGTTTTTGTTCATCGGTCATCTCCATACAGAGTAAGGTTTTTGCCTATTGCCCCCATCTCAATGAGTTTGAGAACTCAATAGGTCAAATTCACTTTAGTTCATATTGAAGGAGGATTATCAACAAGATTAAAGACTTTCAATCAAGCGCAAGTTATACCTATCGATGAATATCAAAAATGTTACCTTTTCCCATTTCATAAACGTTTCTGGACTTGGGCAATGTGACCCATAACGAGGTTCTGTGGTTAAAAAGTCGGCATGATAAGTCCACGATTTATCTCGATGACGCTCAAGGAAGAACATGAAAGACGAAACGCTATCCATCCATTTTGGTTACGAAACTGACCCTACCACTAAATCTGTCGCGACACCGATTTATCAAACGGTCGCGTACGAGTTTGATAACGCGCAGCACGGCGCTGATCTGTTTAACTTGGAAGTGCCGGGTAATATCTACACTCGCATCATGAATCCGACTAACGATGTTCTGGAAAAACGCATGGCGGCGTTAGAAGGCGGCATTGCTGGATTGGTCGTGAGTGCGGGGAGTGCAGCGATTAACTATGCGATTCTGACCTTAGCGCAAGCAGGCGATAACATCGTTTCTACGCCGCAACTTTATGGCGGTACTTACACCTTGTTTGCGCACATGCTGCCAAATCAAGGTATTCAAGTGAAGTTTGCCAAAGATGATAAGCCAGAAAGTTTGGCCGAGTTAATTGATGAAAATACCAAAGCGGTGTACTGCGAGAGCATTGGCAACCCAGCCGGTAATATCATTGATTTAGAACGCGTAGCGGAGCTTGCTCACGCACAAGGCGTACCTGTGATTGTGGATAACACCGTCGCGACACCAGTGCTGTGCAAACCCATCGAGTTCGGTGCGGATATCGTCGTTCACTCCCTCACTAAATACGTTGGTGGGCATGGCACCACATTGGGTGGCGTGATTGTAGATTCCGGTAAATTCCCTTGGGCGCAGCACAAAGGCCGTTTTCCCGTTTTCAACCAACCAGAACCTTCTTACCACGGAGTCGTGTATACCGAAGCGTTTGGTGAGGCAGCATTTATCGGGCGCGCGCGTACCGTACCATTGCGTAATACCGGTTCGGCATTATCACCGATGAATGCATTTATGCTTATGCAAGGGCTAGAAACGTTACCGCTGCGTATGGAACGCCATACTGAGAATGCTCTCAAAGTGGCTGAATTCTTGGAACAGCATGACAAAGTCAGCTGGGTGAGTTACGCCGGCTTGCCAAGTTCAGCACACTTCAACCTCGCCGAAAAATACATGAAAGGTAAGCCTTCTGCGATTTTGTCGTTTGGTTTAAAAGACGGTTATGAAGCCGGAGTGCGCTTTTATGACGCTCTGAAAATCTTTAAGCGTTTGGTGAATATTGGCGATGCAAAATCATTGGCTTGCCATCCAGCATCGACGACTCATCGTCAGTTGAGCGAAGCAGAACAAAAACAAGCTGGAGTGTCACCAGAGATGATTCGTTTATCTGTGGGTATTGAGCATATTGACGATATTCTAGCCGATTTAGAACAGGCACTAAACGCGTAAAACGACTCTTTTTTAGCTTTTGGTTACCTATAGGCCAGCCTTTAAAAAAGCTGGCCCGTTTTTTTTTATTGTTTAAATATCAAAATCTTTAGTGTTTTTGGGTTGTGGTATTCCAAAAGCTCATGGTGGGTGAAATTTATTCCCTTGTCGCGTTTGGGTTTGTTTCTGATGATGTGTGCAAACCTTATACATTGGAAGGGACTCAAATGTCTTACCTATTTCACCGTCATTGCCATGCCACGCTGCCAATCATCGATAAAGGTGAAGGTGTTTATCTATTCGATAAACAAGGGAAACAGTATCTCGATGCTTGTGGTGGTGCTGCGGTATCAAACCTTGGCCACAGTCATCACGCCGTTAAAAAAGCCATGTTGGAACAGATCGAGCGAGTGACGTTTGCTCATACTGGATTTTTTACTAGTGACAGCAGTGAGCGACTAGCGGAATTGATTTGTCAGTATATGTCTGAGCAGTTCAACCATGTGTATTTAGTAAGTGGCGGGTCAGAAGCGGTGGAGTCGGCACTAAAAATGGCGCGGCAGTATTTTGTGGAATCAGGTAAGCCAGAGAAGAAGCAATTCATCGCGCGTCAGCAAAGTTATCACGGCAATACGTTGGGAGCCCTGGCGGTCGGTGGTAATGAATGGCGACGTGAACCGTTCAAGCCTATCTTGCATCCGAGCCATCACATTGCCCCTTGCTATGCTTATCGGTATCAGCAGACTCATGAGTCGGAATTGGATTACTCATTGCGAACGGCGAATGAACTTGAGGCAAAAATTCTTGAGTTGGGGGCTGAGAATGTAATGGCTTTTGTCGCCGAGCCTATTGTGGGAGCCACCGCTGGAGCTGTGCCAGCGACTCAAGGTTACTTCAAACGTATTCGCGAAATATGCGACCAATACGATGTGTTATTGATCTTGGATGAAGTCATGTGTGGCGTTGGGCGAAGTGGCAGTTTTTTTGCGTTTGAGCAAGAAGAGGCAGAGCCCGATCTGGTTTGTATGGCTAAAGGGCTTGGTGCGGGTTATCAACCTATTGGCGCGGTGGTTGCGAATGATCGAGTCTATCAAGCTATTGCTGATGGAAGCGGTTTTTTCCAACACGGTCATACCTTTATGGCACACCCTGTGGCGTGCGCTGCCGCCGTGGCAACAATTGAAACCATCTTCCAAGATGACTTATTAACGGCGGTGAATCGGCAAAGTGTTTTGCTGCGTAATGAGCTTACTTCTGCATTGGCCCATTTACCGTACATTGGCGACATTCGTGGTAAAGGCTTGTTTTTTGGCATTGAGCTGGTGGCGGATAAAGAAAGCAAGGCGCCGCTGAGTAAAACCACATTGGCAGACAAACGCATCAAACATCGAGCAATGGAAAATGGCTTAATGTGCTACCCAATGGGCGGAACGATTGATGGTGTTAATGGGCACCATATTTTGCTCGCACCGCCTTTCATTGTTCAGCCTCACCATATTGATGAGCTAGTTGGCAAACTCTCACTGACGTTAAAAGAGGTGGCGGAGACATGGAAGTAGCAAACCAATATTTGCGAGAACCTATCGCTATAATCGTGGCTCCAAACGGCGCAAGAAAAACCAAGCATGATCACGCCAACTTACCTATGACAACAGACGAACTGGTTGCAGAGGCTACCGCTTGTCAAACAGCAGGGGCTGCCATGATCCATTTGCATGCTAGGGACGCTAACGGACGTCATTCACTAGACATCGACGACAACATGGCAATTTACCATGCCGTGAAAGAAGCGGTGGGAGAAAACATGATGGTTCAGCTCACCACAGAGGCGGTGGGTTTATATTCTCCGTCACAACAGATGGCGTTAGTTAAAGCTGTGAAACCAGAAGCGGCTTCTTTCGCATTGAGGGAGTTAATCCCCGATCGCGCAAGTGAGAAAGAAGGGAATGCCTTTTTCCATTGGTTGGCAGAGAACAGCATCGTGATCCAAATTATTCTCTACGATACAACCGACATTGAACGTTATTTTCAACTGCGTGATACGGGCGTGTTACCTAAAACGCATCAGCATGCATTAGTGGTGTTAGGGCGTTATCACCAAGCTCAGCAGTCTTCACCATGGGATTTACGAGGTTTGAATTTGGCGCGTTTTGTCGAGGAAGAAATTCGATGTGCCATTTGTGCTTTTGGCGCGCGAGAGCAAGACTGTTTAGCGAGTGCGATGTTACTTGGGTTTGATGTGAGAGTTGGTTTTGAGAACAATCACTTTGATACGACAGGCGAATTAGCAATCAGTAACGCGGCTCTGGTGGAGGCTCTACGCGATGTGGCGCATCGCTTCGCGATTCCTTTACACAGTGCGCAAAATTTGCGTTCAGTTTTAAAGTGAATCTGTTTGAAGCAAGGAAAATAAAGAAGAACGGAAAGCAAAAAGGCTCCATCGGAGCCTTTTCGGTATTTGTCGCTAGTTCTCAGTTTGCACTACAGGTTGACGTGCGGGATGTTTGATAAACACCGCAACAACAGCAGCTATCGCTAATGCAAAGCAGTAGTAAGAATTAGCAACCACTTCAATTGGCGATAGGTTGAATACGGAACCTAGCAGCAACACTTGAGCGCCGTAAGGCAACACGCCTTGCACCACGCATGAGAAAATGTCTAACAAGCTTGCTGAGCGGCGAGGAGAGACATTATTCTCTTCCGCCAGTTGGCGAGCAACGCTGCCCGATACAATGATGGCTACGGTGTTGTTTGCCGTACAGCCATTGACCATCGACACCAAGCCTGCGATACCTAGCTCACTCGCGCGGCTGTTGGCATGCTTAGAGTGGCTAGAGCCAAACGCGTGGATAAGGCTGCTAACGAAATTGGTTAGGAAAGCAAGGCCGCCTTGACGACGCATCAGTTCACTCAAACCACCAATTAGCATGGATAACAAGAAGATCTCTTGCATGTTACCAAAGCCTTTATAAACGTCTTGGGCTAGATTAGTCAGTCCGTAATTGTCAATCGATGCCAAGCTCACGCCGCCAGCCAAAAGGATACCAATCGACAGAACCACAAACACATTCACACCAGATACCGCTAGGATCAAAATAGTGATGTACGGCAAGACTTTTAGCCACTCAATATCGCCAGTTGCAGGCACTTGAGTCGCTGTACTGTTGAAAGCGAACACTGCAATCGCGATCAACGCCGCAGGCAAAGCAATACGAATGTTCTCTTTAAACTTGTCTTTCATCTCACAACCTTGAGAGCGTGTCGCCGCGATCGTGGTGTCAGAGATGATAGAAAGGTTGTCACCAAACATAGCGCCGCTCAGCACAACGCCTGCGGTTAACGGTAAGCTCATCCCGGCTGATTCAGCAATGCCTAACGCTACGGGTGCAACGGCTGCGATGGTACCCATCGAAGTGCCCATTGCTGTTGCGATAAAAGCAGAAATCAGAAAAATGCCCGGTAAAATCATACTGGTTGGAATTGCGGATAAACCAAGGTTCACCGTTGCATCAACACCGCCAGAGGCTTTTGCTACCGCAGCAAAGGCACCAGCAAGCAGATAGATCATACACATTGCGATGATGTCTGGGTGGCCAACACCACGCATGAAGTGTTCGATTGAGCGGTTAAGTTTCTCTTTACTTAAAAGAAACGCAATGATGATGGCTGGTAATACCGCGATGGGTGCAGGCAGCTGGTAGAAGGCAAATTCAACGCCTTGCAAAGATAAGTAAGTGCCTACGCCAATAAACAGCGCAAGGAATACAATCAATGGGATCAGTGCGACCGCAGAAGGTGCAACTGTTTTAGTTGTTTGTTGGGAACCGGACATGTAAACGACAATGTTAATAATAAGAGAGAAGAGCAGACTAATATCACATTTACGCATTGTCAACGTCTAGACGTCTAAATGGCTGTTTAATTTTTGCACGTAAAGAAAAAGATAAAAGCTCGTATTACGTATCTCACTGATACCACGAGCTTTAGTTATGCGCCAATGAAGAGGCTGTCGTTATTGCATTGATTTGGCTTTTTTGCGTTTAACAATACCTAAAACCATCCACGTAAATAAGACAGCAGCAAATGCCCATACCAGATATTTGTATTCGGTGTACAGGTTGCTCAACACGCTTAAATGTTCAAATGCAAAGTGAGTTAACAAGCTGAATACCAATACCCAAACCGTCGCCGCGAGGGCGTTACCGAACAAAAACTCTCTACGTGGCATTTTCGCGATACCGCACGCAAGAGGCATAAATTGCTTCATTCCTTCAATAAAGCGACTGACGACCAAGCACGTAGGGCCGTATTTCTGGATAGTCAGTTGAAGTGTTTGCATCTTCGGGCCAGAGATATAGCCTTTTTTATCCAACCAGCCTTCAAAGTAATACCCGATTAGGTAACCACAGGTATTCCCAAAAAAGCAGCTTAGCCACGATACCATCATAACCATACTTAGGTTCATGACTTGTTCTGAAGAGAGCAAAGATGCCGCGATCATCAGCGATTGACCAGGCATCGGTACACCTATCCCTTCTAGAAATATACTGACAATCAGCGCCAAGTAGCCGTATTGCTCGAGCAAAGGCTTCATTGACATGAGAAGTTCGTTAATGTGTTCCAAAAGCTTTCCCCTAATAAAAGCGGAACGAAGTTGGAGTGATACTCCGAATGTCCTACTGGGTCAATTCTTGTTTCTCACCGCTGAGAAAAACTGACATGCCTCTGATTATTGTGCGGAATCAATCTGCTGCTTGTTTTATTCGCCGCCACGCTCCCGTGTGGCGGCGAATAAGGCACACCATTATGACTCTTTAGCTTTAGTAAATGCGCCATACAAATCAAGGCGTCGGTGACGTAAGTTGGTTACTGAACCCTCGGTATTAAGTTGCTTCAACTTAGTCAAATCAACATCGGCGAAGATCATCATTTCGGTGTTGGCGCTTGCTTCTGTCAAGGTCGCATCGTGCGGGAAGTAGATATCCGACGGTGAGAATACGGCAGATTGCGCGTACTGGATGTCCACGTTATCAACACGAGGTAAGTTACCAACACTGCCACCAATTGCAACATAGCATTCGTTTTCAATGGCACGCGATTGGGAACAAATTCGTACTCGTTGGTAGCCATTTTTTGTGTCCGTCCAGAAAGGAACGAATACAATTTGTGCGCCTTGTTCTGCTAACATTCTTCCCAATTCAGGGAATTCGCTGTCATAACAAATAAGTATGCCGACTTTGCCCGCATCGGTTTCGAACACTTGAACATTGTCACCACCGTCGATCACCCAGTCTCTTTGTTCATGAGGTGTGATGTGGATTTTATATTGAGCGTTAATTTCACCATCTCGTTGCAGCAAGTAGGCCACATTATACAGTTTGCCATCTTCGATAACGGGCATACTGCCCGCAATAATGTTGATGTTGTAGGTGACCGCCATCTGCGAGAAACGGTTTTTGATCTCTTCTGTAAAGCTAGCCAAAAAGCGGATTGCTTCAACGGAATTTTTGTCGTTTTGCAAGCCCATCAGCGGTGCGTTAAAGAACTCAGGGAATAGGGCGAAATCGGCTTTATAGTTCGCAAGAGAAGAGATGAAGAACTCAGCTTGATCGAGCAAATCCTCCAGGTCATTCATCGCGCGCATTTGCCACTGGACGACACCAATCCGAATCAGCGTTTTTTCTACATCGTGTACGGATTGAATATCCTCTTCGTAGAAAAAGTTATCCCACTCCAGCAGTGTCGCGTAACCTTTAGAAGCGCTATCCTCTGGTAAGTAGCCGCGCATGATTCGTTTTACATCGAAGTCGTTAGCAAGCTGAAAAGACAAAATAGGGTCATGAAGCTCACGGCGTTTTACTTTGTCGATGTACTCTGCAACGCTCAGTTCATCTGCGTATTGGTGGTAATTAGGAATGCGACCACCGGCTAAAATGGCTTTGAAGTTCTTACTACGGCAAAGCTCTTTACGTGCATCATATAAACGTCGACCTAAACGTAGCCCTCGATAGTCTGGGTGGACAAATACATCGAGACCATACATTGCATCACCGGTTACTTGATTCTGTATGACGTTGTTTTCGGTAATGATGTCGGTATACAGGTGAGGAAGAGAAAAGCGGTTGTAGTCCACTTTAATGGTTAATGCTGCACCGACTATTTTGCCGTTATCCTCAATACAGATTTGGCCATCAGGAAACTGATGAATGAGATCCATAATCGTCAGCCGTGGCCATGAGCCGCCAACATCAGGAAACACTAAGTCCATTAGTTCTGCAAGCTCAGGGTAATCCGTTGGCTCAATGGTACGTAATGAGAGTTTGGGCGAATTGCTGTCCATATCTTTCAATCCATTTATCCTTTTGAAACAGTGTTAATGAGAATGCCACAATTTGGAGCAGACAGATACTGAAGTCTTTGAGTTGTTTTGGGTTACCAAAAGCATTTCAAGAAAACAATATTAGCTTAGTTTGCTCTTCAACCATTCGTAAAACGCCGCCACTTTCTTAGCCGATAGGCGATAATTCGGGATCATCACGTAATAACCATAACCACTCTGTAAAGATAGGTTAAGAATACGTTGGATATCCCCTCTTAAAATAGTATTCTGCGCCATAAAATCAGGAAGTAAGGCGAGTCCTTTTCCCATTTTGACGGCTTCGTAAGCTAGGTAAAAATGTTCAAAGCCTACAGAGTGATAGGTAACGGTTGATTCTACTGCATGTGCCGCCTTAAATTGCTCCCACAACTGAGGACGAGTGATTTGAGGTATCAGCGGATAGTCGCTAACAGCGTGCACATTCTTGAGTGCAGGAGCGTTAGTACAACCGACCAATAGTAGTATTTCTTCGCATAGTAAGTGGCTGTATTCATAATGCGTGGACAATGGAAGACAACGAATATGCAAGTCGCTTTCACCGCTTGAACCTTTGACGTTCCCATCTCCGGTACAGATTCTTACACGGATATTGGGATGTCGCTGGTGGAAGTCATCAATATGAGGCACCAACCAAAGGCTAGCGAAAGAAGGAGTAACATCCACGGTGAGCAATTCTTGCTTTGAATCTGATTGGATTAAGTTAGCGGTTGCATTCTGAATAAGTTCTAGTGCTTCTGTGACTTGCGGTAGGTAGCGTTTTCCTTCCTCAGTTAACTCAATACCATTCGAGCCTCTTTGTATTAAAGGTAAGCCCACTAGTTGTTCAAGCGCGGCGATTTGTTTGCTTACTGCGCTTTGTGTAATGCATAGGGCATCCGCCGCTTTAGAGAAGCTGAGGTAATTTGCAACCGCGACAAACGTCCTCAATGCTCGGATAGAAGGGTACTCACTGCCTTTTAACATACTTCAGTCCCATGGAGATAGCCTCTTCACAGAGTAGGAGATTTACCTATTGAAGCAAAGAGAGAAAAAGCCGATGTGTGATTACCTTCCTTACTCGTTCATAAAGAATCCAGACCAAAAATTAAGAATCCTAAATATAATGGGTATGTAAATAATTGATGATTGGGGTTTGTTTATTGATTTCTCCTATCTTTTGAAAAAACTACAAATAAAATAGAATGTTTTACATCATTAGTATTTACACAAATCTAATATTGTTTTCTCAAGGTAAATAAAACGGTATAACTTTTAGTTTTGTTGTTCTAATTTCAAAATAATGTCAATTTTTTATAAAGTAGAAAATGTTTTTCATTAAATTAAAATTGGCATTGCATTTGCTTTATATAATTCGAACTTTCAATGGCACTTATATTAGGAGAACGAAATGAAAAGCAATGTTGTTACTTTGATTGGCCTTTTTTCTTTAGCAACGTTTAGTACTTTATCTCACGCAGCGGACTCCAAAGATCATGGTGTTTATGTCGGCGCCAATTATGGTTACTTAAAAGTTGATGGACAAGATGACTTTGATGATGACAGTGATGCTATTCAAGGTTTGGTTGGTTACCGTTTTAACCCTTACTTAGCGTTAGAGGGCGGTTACATTGATTTTGGTAGCTATGGTAATAACTTAGCAAATGCCGAAACGGACGGTTACACCGCAGCACTAAAAGTTACAGCCCCTATTGCTGATCGTGTCGATCTTTACGCAAAAGGCGGTCAAATGTGGTACTCGACGGATTACAACGTTGCGGGCTTCCAAGGCAACAAAGATGACGAAGGTGTATTCGCTGGTGCCGGTGTTGGTTTTAAAGTTACTGATAACTTCTTAGTTAACGCAGAATATATGTGGTACGACGTAGAACTTAATGCAGAGAACGTAGCGAATGGTGCAAACACAAAAACTGATTTTAACCAAGCATCGCTAGGTGTGGAATATCGTTTCTAATATTGTTAACCATGTTTAACCCAAATAAAAATGCGAAGCTAAATGGCTTCGCATTTTTATTTTTTAAGAGATTTAATTATCTGCATAAAATTACTAATGAATAAAATATTTATAAAGTTGGAAGTGTTGATTATTAGAGATCATCTGCTTATTTTCTATAGGCTATAAAAGAAGCCGTGCACTAATAGCAAGTAACATCGTAAAAGTAGATCGTGTACTGTTGCAACATAAGTACGGATAGCAGATACAAAAAAGGCCACCCGAAGGTGGCCTTTCCCAAACGTTTGGTGGAGCTGGCGGGAGTTGAACCCGCGTCCGAAAACCGTTCATCATTGGTACTACATGCTTAGTCGATCTTTAATTTCGCCACCCACCTGCGAACCGACACGCTAATGAATGACTAGCCTGAATTAAAATTCGCCGTTCATCTCTCAGGCGGGAGAATCCGGGCTAGCGCGTTTGGGTTTGATCCCTCGTTATTCCCCGTCTTACGTGCGGAAGCTAGGGCGAGAGAGCTCTGAGCAGGTTATTAAGCTGCTAGTGCGTAGTTTTCGTCGTTTGCGACTATTTTTTTGCGGTTTGTTAACGAGGCCTACCGCACCTCGGCATGCACCTCAGACTTCTGAATTCCCGTCGAATCCTAAATCAGCCCCAGGTAATATTCGCATAGTAACAGAAAAGCATTGGCTGTCCAGTACTATGCGTTTAAGTGGTCAAGATTAACGCAGTGTACTCTTCATTACGCGTGCTTTCTCTCTTGCCCAGTCTTTTTCTTTTAAATCCGTACGTTTATCGTGCAGCTTTTTACCTTTTGCTACGCCAATTTTTAGTTTCACCCAAGAGCGAGACCAGTACAGAGAGAGCGCCGTTAATGTCATACCTTCACGGTTCACACGTCCGAATAGGTTGTCTAGTTCACGACGACTCATTAGTAGTTTACGCACACGTGTAGGGTTCGCCACAACGTGTGTCGATGCCTGATTTAAAGGAGTGATTGTCATGCCACTCACAAAGGCTTCACCGTCACGCATAAATACGTAACTTTCAGAAATATTGGCTTTACCTTGGCGAAGGGCTTTCACTTCCCAACCTTGGAGCTCCAAGCCAGCTTCGATTTCATCATCGATGAAATACTCGTGGCGAGCTTTTTTATTCAGCGCGATAGTATTGCTACCCGCTTTTTGTTTCGTTTTTTTCTTTGCCATAATAGCGACATTATACGGGTTGGATATCGGATAGGAAATCCTTTTATTTGCGCAATCGTGGAATAAAAGTAAAATTGGCAGGAGCTTTAAATCTGTACATGTATCGATAGGAGTATGTATGAAGCAAGTCAGCCGTTCTGCGCTTGTATCTTTTAGTGCTGAACAGATGTTCAATCTGGTTAACGATGTTGCTAAATACCCTGAGTTTCTGCCTGGTTGCTCGGGCTCTAGAATCATTGAGTCTTCGGGTAATGGTATGGTGGCTTCTGTCGATGTGGCGAAGGCTGGTATCAGCAAAACGTTTACTACTTCAAATGAGCTGATCCCAGGCCAAGCAATTATGATGAACTTGGTGGATGGTCCGTTTAAGACATTGCGTGGTGGTTGGATTTTTACCGCGCTAGATGAGCAAGCTTGCAAGGTTGAGCTAAAGCTTGAGTTTGAATTCTCAAGTAAAATGATTGAGATGGCCTTCGGTAAGGTTTTTAACGAGCTTACCAGTAACATGGTAAATGCATTCACTAAACGCGCAAAACAGGTCTACGAGTGTTATGAGTATTGAGTCAGATATGATTCACGTAGAGGTTGTCTATGCTCTTCCTCATGAACAGCGTGTATTTAATTTAGTGGTGAATAATCACGCAACGGTAGAAGAGATCATTCGACAATCTGGCGTGTTAGAGTTATACCCTGAAATTGATTTATCTAAGAATAAAGTGGGTGTGTTTAGTCGTAATGTGAAGTTAGATGCGACCGTTCGAGATCGAGATCGAATAGAGATATATCGTCCGTTACTCGCAGACCCGAAAGAGATTCGTCGTAAGCGGGCGGAGCAGGCTAAAGCCGAGGGGAATGCAGACCCAGTCACCGGTGGTAAGCCTAGCTCTGTACGTAAGAATAAGTAGACTTGATATCAATCCCAATGGATGGCGTCATTGATTCAAAGTGTGATTGCGCGATATCTAGATAATAAAAAACCTCTCATGTGAGAGGTTTTTTGCAAAAGTCGTTTACTGAATCTGTTCGTAAAAAGCGTCACTTTTTGGGAAGTCACCACTGATATCTGCGAGTGTGCCTTGATCGTTAAAGTTAACGATCAGGTCTTTTTGCACTGGATCTCCGTGACCAGGAGTATGGTGATAAATGTAGTACCAAGTGTTTGGGTAGCCGTTTTCAATAAGCATTGGCGACCCTAGTACGAAGCGAACCTGTGCTTTAGTCATCCCAAACTTTAATTTATCTACCGCACTTTGTTCTACATAGTTGCCTTGGTTGATATCAATGCGATAAACCAGTTTTTCCAATACCGAACATCCTGTCAGCAATGTCATTGCTAATGGTACGGCAACTAACCACTTCTTTAATTGCATAATAATTTCTTAGTAACCTTTAAAATACTGCGCTGATAATAAACAAGCTCGACGCAGATGTAAAAAGCTATGCGTCGTATGATAGGAAATCTGACAACGAATTTTGAGTTGAGTTGCATTTATTGATTCTCTCACATGTATGTTTATGTCGATGAGCGATTTTCTATCCAGTTTAAGCGGTAACTAATGACAAATAGCCAAGTTATTGAGCTATGGGGTGGCACTGACCATTATTTCGAAAGGGAATCAGAACCCAAGCACTTTGATATGGTGATGGGGGAGGTAGAGTCACGGAGTAGTGTTCGTGACTCTATCTTTGAAAGAGCATGGCTAAGCGGCGATGAGGAGCTCTTTGGCGTTTGCAAGGGTAGAATCTGTAATTTGGCTACCTCCAAGTAGGCGAGCTAATTCTGCCACACGTTGTTGTTCATCTAATGCGTGCATTTGTGTTTCGGTTTGGCCAGCTTTTGTTTGTTTAGCCACGAACATTTGTTGATGGCCACAACCTGCAACTTGAGGGAGGTGAGTGACACACAATACCTGAGTAGACTCGCCAAGCTTGCGTAGCATTTTGCCGACTACAGCTGCTGTTGGACCACTAATACCGACATCCACCTCATCGAAGATCAAGCTTGGTGTATCCACTTTCTGAGCGGTAATCACTTGGATAGCTAATGAGATGCGTGATAGCTCACCGCCTGACGCAACTTTTGCTATAGGTTGCAATGGTTGCCCTGGGTTGGTCGATACTAAGAAGCACACACTGTCCATGCCAAGTGGTGATGGGTGCGTGTTTTCATTGCTTACATCGATATTGAATACCGCTTTTTCCATGCTCAATTCGTGCATGCTTTGTGTGATCAGTTTGTTCAGTTCTTTTGCGTAACGGCTGCGTGATTTGTGTAGTTTTTCTGCTTGGTTTAGGAAGCTTTGGTACTTTTGTTCCACTTCTTGCGCGAGTTCATCTAAACGTTCATCAGAGCAATCTAACGCTTCTACTTGGGCCAGAAGATCTTGGTGATGTTGGTATAGTTCTTCTGGCATCACGTGGTGTTTGCGAGCAACAGACATCACTTTAGAAAAACGTTCTTCTACATAAGCCATACGAGCAGGATCCACATCTATGCCATCTAGATAACTGCGTAATTCATTCTTCGTTTCTTCCAGTTGAATCATCGCTTCTGACAACATGTTGGGTAGCTCAGATAGCTTTTCATCTAACTCAGCTAGTTGAATTAGGGAGTGATTGGCCGATTGCAAAATACCAAGCGCATTGACTTCTTCACCTTCGTAAATAAGTTCGATGGCTTGCTGACAGGTAGTGGCGAGTTCACCACTATTGGATAGTCGTTTGTGCTCTTGCTCGAGCTCTGCAAATTCTTCTTCACCTAGCGATAACTCATTTAGTTCTTTGATTTGGTATTCAAGCAACTGTTTTTGCGCCTGGTTTTGCTGGCTATTTTCTTTTAGTTGCTTGAGGTTATTGTCTGCCTGACGCCAATGCTGGTAAGCACTTCGTGTGCTTTTTAGTAGGTTTAGATGACCTGCATATTGGTCGAGCATAGCCATTTGGTGTTCGCTTTTCATCAATTGATGATGAGCGTGTTGCCCATGGATATTGATCAGCAGTTGCCCTAAAGATTTGAGCTGTGATAGTGGGACAGGACTGCCATTAATGAAGGCTCTTGAGCGACCTTCTTTTGTGATGATGCGACGCAAAATACATTCACTGCCATCAAGCAGATCGTTATCTTCTAGCCAACGCGTTGCATGTAGGTTGTTGTCCAGTAAAAAAGCGGCACTAACTTCGGTTTTTTCTTCACCTTGTCGAACCATGCCAGCATCGGCTCGTCCGCCTAAGCAGAGCCCTAAAGCATCGATAGCAATGGATTTACCCGCGCCTGTTTCACCTGTGATGGTGGTCATGCCCTTAGACAGCTCGAGTTGTAAAGACTTAACAATCGCAAAATTATTAACACTTAGATGAGCCAGCATTTTTTATTTACCTGTATAACTGAACAACACTGTATAAGAGAACAGTATATACTGTTTCTTTATACAGTAAAGACGGGTGAGGAAAAATTTCTGTGTGGGGTGCTTTTTTGTGATGAAGTGGGAAAAATGAGCCGAAGTGATTACAACGACTCATTAAAATTGAACAGGTTACGGACGAGTTGGGTTAATCGTGAGCGGCTCTAATGTGACTACTGCATTCACACCTGCACCTGGATGATCCACGTATGATGTGTCTTGCATTAGTGTGTAGTAAACGTCGACGAAGTCATCATCATTCGTTAGGACGCCGTCAGGGATCGTGTCGATGATCTTATTCGTGATTTGCGGAATAATTGCGTAAGCCTGAACTTCTGGATCTGGAATCGCTTTCAGCACTTCTCCAGCAACTTGAACGAGGAGTTTTGCCAACTGTTTATAGTCTGTACCATCATCTTGTTCCATGAGCACGATATCCGCAGCGCCCCAACGGTAACGAGACCAGTGAATAATGATCTGATTTGGGTAGTAATCTTGGTTATCGTAGTCTAAGTATGGAAGCTCCACTAAATCGAGAGTCGGTTCATCACGACTTGGATTGACGCCCGTTACGATAGCGTAGATTTCTGCCTTGCCAGAGATCCAAGGTTCTTTGTCATCGGCTAGACGGATCTTTTTCAACTGCGTTGTTTGAATTGGAGCCGCTTCGCCCACTGTGCTACTTGACAATAGCGGTGCATTTTGGCGTTGTTCATCAGCAACGTATGGTTGAACTAAAGCTGGCTGACCGAGTTTTTTCATCTCAGCTTGCATAGCTTGCAAGCCTGCTTTTAGCTCAGCAGAGCTGTTGTTATCAACAACGAGTACAGGTACATCTGGGAGTTGGTAAACATCGAGTTGATGGATGTTGCCATACACATCAAATGCTTCGATATATTGCCAATTCTCATCATCACCACTTGGTTCAAATGCAAATAATGGCTCGACCTCGCCACTTTGCCATGCTGTTATCATGCTCTCATTCGCTAAACGAACTTCCAGCAACTGATCTGAGTATTCAGAAATACCTTTCCAGCTACGAATTTGAGTGTCAGCTTGTACAAGCTGATGGCTAAACTCGGAGTTGGGGTTTTGTTGAACAAATGCTGATACAGAGACGCTAGTCTGTTGTGGAGTAATATCTCTTCTCAACATGGGTTCAATGGCAGCATAGTTCTCACTCAATTGTTGAGCGAGGGCACGCTTCGTCTTAGTGATATCTTCCGCTTTTGCGTTGGATACACTGTTGACTTGCGTTTCCTCTGATTGGCAGCCAATAAGTGCTAATGTACTGAGAACAGACAGAATGATGGTTTTCTTCATAATATGTCCTTTATTGATTTTATGAAATAGAGTTAATACTCTATTCATGGTGAGAATATCACCGGACATAGATCATTGAATTTGCTTTTCTATCTTTTGTGTAAACTTTGCCCACAGGATCAAAATTTATAAACTTCTCTTTAATGACAGCAAATATCGTGTCGCCTCACTACTTTGTGTCTATTTCTTGTCTAAGAAAGCCAAAAGCCAGTGGCAATTAAGCTGCTGGCTTTTTTATTGAAGTTATTGCCCTGAGTAACAAGTGTTAGAACAATTTACTAGACCAACCAAGCTTGTTACGTAAAACGTGATAGTAGCTGTAGTCTTTGGGATGGATGAGTTTGAGCACATTTGGACTTTGATAGATGTGGATTTCGTCTCCTGGAGAAACAGGGAGAGACACTTGTCCATCACAGCTAACTTCTTGTGTTCCTCGGTTCTCTGGTGACACCACCAATTTAATTCGACGCTTTCCATCAACCACCAAAGGTCGACTCGACAAGGTATGAGGAAACATTGGCACGAGTGAAATGGCATTCAAGCTAGGCGAAAGAATTGGACCACCGCCAGAAAGCGAATATGCGGTCGAGCCCGTTGGTGTGGAGACAATCAAACCATCGGCTCGTAAAGAGAAGGCGAAGCTTTCATCAATGTACACTTCAAATTCAATCATATGGGCAATTTGCCCTGGGTGAAGTACAGCTTCATTTAGCGCAGCGTTGTGGCTTTTAATTTGCCCGTGACGGTGTACTTCCGCTTCTAAGAGAAAGCGCTCTTCTTCAATATACTCACCGTCGAGTACCGCTTGCAGAGACGCTTGGAACTCGTCTGGGTTTAAGTCAGTTAAGAAGCCCAGGTTTCCACGGTTCACCCCTATGACTGGTACATCAAATCGGGATAAAATTCTTGCCGCGCCTAGCATGTTGCCATCCCCACCAACCACAATGGCTAGATCGGCATTTTTTCCTAGTTCAACTAAACTGGCAAATTGACTCTGCGGGATATCATCCAGTATTGCGGCAAGGCGATCGTCAATAAATACTTTATAGCCTTCAGAGGTCAGCCATTGGTACAACTCTTTATGAGTTTGAATTGCTTGTTGATCTCTTGGTTTTCCGATAATCGCGATCACGTTACATGGATTTTTCATAGCATTTCCGCATTAAAGAGGCTTGAATCAGGAATCTTCATCCCCATAATAATGGCAAGTCACCTAAATATGCGAATTTTTATGTGGTTAAAGCCCGCAAAAACGCGCATGGCTTTAAGGGCATTATGTTGAATTCTGGAGATATCATGAGCAACGAAGAAAACAAAGTTACAGAAGAAGAGCTTGATCAAATCATCGAAGAGGCTGAAAAAGTAGAAGCTGAAGCACAAGAAGTTGAAGCTGAGCTTGAAGAAATTGGTGATGAGACAGACGCTAAGATTGCTCAACTAGAAGCGGCACTACTGTCTAGCGAGGCAAAAGTAAAAGAGCAGCAAGATGCGGTGTTGCGTTCTAAAGCTGAAGTAGAAAACATGCGTCGTCGTACTGAGCAAGAGATCGATAAAGCACGTAAGTTTGCGTTGAACAAGTTTGCCGAAGAGTTGCTTCCTGTTATTGATAACCTAGAGCGTGCAATTCAAGCGGCAGATACAGAGAATGAAACGGTTAAGCCGTTCCTAGAAGGTGTTGAGTTAACACACAAAACGTTTGTCGACGTTGTGGCGAAATTTGGCTTGAAAGCAATCAACCCTGAAGGTGAAGCATTCAACCCAGAGTTCCATCAAGCGATGTCGATTCAGGAAAGCCCAGATCATGAATCAAACACAGTTATGTTTGTTATGCAAAAAGGCTACGAACTAAACGGCCGTGTGATTCGTCCGGCAATGGTAATGGTTGCTAAATAACCTTAACTGCCTGTTTTTAAATATAAAGCGCCCATCATTTTTTGATGGGCGCTTTTTTGTTTTAAACGTAAGTTGTTGTAATTAGCTTCATTGTATATCGATAAAATGGAAGTTTGATCCCCTTCATGTTTTTTCTTATTGGTTAATTATTTTCCTATAGGAGATTTCTTCTCATTTCACTGCGTGTTTATGAACGAAGAGGGCTATAAGTAATTGTAATTATTCGTTGTGTGAATGTTTGTCCTGCATAGGAATGTAAAGATAGTCATTTTTTCTACAATAGTTTCGTTAACAAAAATGTAAATTATCACTTTATTTTGTAACCTTCGTGTGTATGATTTGCGACTAATGCTTTAAAAGTAAGCATATATAACTACAAAGATGTAAATAGCAAACACAACATATCGGAGATTTATAATGGATAAATCGCTTTCTAGTAAGATTTTTATAGGCTTGTTTGCCGGCCTTGTGCTCGGAACAGCAATTCAGTACTTATTTAGCGGTATTGCGATTTTTGATACATACCTACTTGGAGCAGCAGAAGGCGTTGGCGGCATGTTTGTCTCGCTGATCAAATTGCTTGTTGTTCCTTTAGTTTACGTTTCAATCGTATGCGGCATTGTTGACTTGAAAGACATCAGTGCATTTGGTCGTCTTGGTGGAAAAACTTTTACCCTCTACATTCTTAACACCATCATTGCGATTACGGCGGCTTTGACTGTTGGTTTGATTTTCCAGCCAGGAGCTGGTGCTAATCTGGCAGGAACGGTATCTGAGGCCGTACAGCTGACGACGACAGAAACGCCGGACATTTTCTCTCTAGTTGTTAACATTGTTCCTAGCAACCCAGTACAAGCGTTTGCTAACGGCGACATGCTGCAAATCATCTTCATGGCAATTCTGACAGGTCTTGCAATTCAAGCTTTGGATTCTCGTGGTGGTCCTGCCATCCGCACGTTCAAAATGGCAAATGAAATCATGATGAAACTGGTTGGGTTAGTGATGAGTCTTGCGCCATATGGTGTGTTCGCGCTAATGATTCAATTGGGTGCAACACTAAACGCCAATACATTGATGTCCGTGGCTGGTTATGTGGCCTTGGTGGTTGCGATGTTGGTGTTCTGGATCTTCTTCTTCTATCCAATGGCAGTAAGTCTTGCGACAGGGACCTCTCCAAAGACTTTCCTACGTGCAACTCGTGAGCAGATTCTGTTCTCTCTATCTACCGCGAGCTCAAACGCGACTATCCCGGTAACGATGCGTACACTGACAGAAAAGCTTCAGGTCTCTAAATCGGTTGCTGGCTTCGGTGTACCACTGGGCGCAACGATGAACATGTCTGGTGTGTCTATCTATATTGCTCTAGCAACGATGTTTGTTGCGAACGCTTTTGGCCAGCCAATTAACACCGCAGACATCTTCACGCTTGGTTTAACTATTCTTCTATTATCTATTGGTGCTGGTGGCGTTCCTGGAGGCGGCGTGGTAATGGTAGGCGTTTTGCTTCACCAACTAGGCTTACCACCTGAAGGCTTGGCAATTATTGCTGCGGTTGACCGTATTAATGATATGTTCTGTACGTCATCTAACGTTGTCGGTGATACGGCGGTAAACACCATTGTGGCAAAAACAGAAGGTGAGATTGGTAAAGAAGAAGGCGTTGACGCTGAGCCTGCTCAAGCGAACGCATAATGCCTTGAATCATTTATTTTAACCCTAATATTGAAACGAGCTCTTATGAGCTCGTTTTTTTGTTTAGGAAGAGTCGGGCATAAATACATTTACCTGAGAAATGGTGTTTTGTTGCGCTACAGCAGTGTGACGAGTTCCCAACTAATCAGAAAGAAACACATAAATTTCGAAAAAAGACGCTTTTTTTTAATTCTGCCCTTGAAAAGCATTTTGCCGCCCTTATCTATGTGGCATAGAGAAGCAAACATTGATTATTTTTGTTTGTGAGCAAGGGTTGAAACCCGATTCTCCTCCCCCCACATTGGGGTTATAACCAAACGAAAATAGAATTTATTCGGAGATAGCCAGATGGGTAAAATCATTGGTATTGACTTAGGTACTACTAACTCATGTGTTGCTGTATTAGACGGCGACAAACCACGTGTAATTGAAAACGCAGAGGGCGAACGTACTACTGCATCGGTTATAGCTTACACTGACGGTGAGACGCTAGTAGGTCAACCAGCGAAACGTCAAGCAGTAACTAACCCAGAAAACACGCTATTTGCAATTAAGCGTCTAATCGGTCGTCGTTTTGAAGACGAAGAAGTTCAGCGTGACATCCAAATCATGCCTTACAAAATTGTTAAGGCTGACAACGGTGACGCTTGGGTAGAAGCAAAAGGCCAAAAAATGGCGGCTCCTCAGGTTTCTGCTGAAGTTCTTAAGAAAATGAAGAAAACTGCTGAAGATTTCCTTGGTGAGGAAGTAACTGGCGCAGTTATCACAGTACCTGCTTACTTTAACGATGCTCAGCGTCAAGCTACAAAAGATGCTGGTCGTATCGCAGGTCTAGAAGTTAAACGTATCATCAACGAACCAACAGCAGCAGCGCTAGCTTACGGTCTTGATAAGAAAGGCGGCGATCGCACTATCGCGGTATACGACCTTGGTGGTGGTACATTCGATATCTCTATCATCGAAATCGATGAAGTTGAAGGCGAGAAAACATTCGAAGTTCTAGCGACTAACGGTGATACTCACCTTGGTGGTGAAGACTTTGATAACCGCCTAATCAACTACTTAGTAGACGAGTTTAAGAAAGAGCAAGGTATCGATCTTAAGAACGATCCACTAGCAATGCAGCGTGTTAAAGAAGCAGCAGAAAAAGCGAAAATCGAGCTTTCTTCTACTTCTCAAACTGACGTAAACCTACCTTACGTTACTGCAGATGCAACTGGTCCTAAGCACATGAACATTAAAGTGACTCGTGCAAAACTAGAATCTCTAGTTGAAGACCTAGTACAACGCTCTCTTGAGCCACTAAAAGTAGCTCTAGCTGACGCTGATCTATCAGTAAACGACATCACTGACGTAATCCTAGTTGGTGGTCAGACTCGTATGCCAATGGTTCAAGCGAAAGTTGCTGAGTTCTTTGGTAAAGAAGCGCGCCGTGACGTAAACCCTGACGAAGCAGTAGCAATGGGTGCTGCAGTTCAAGGTGGTGTACTTGCTGGTGACGTTAAAGACGTACTACTACTAGACGTAACTCCACTGTCTCTAGGTATCGAGACAATGGGTGGCGTAATGACTAAGTTAGTTGAGAAGAACACAACTATCCCAACTAAAGCGAACCAAGTTTTCTCTACAGCGGAAGACAACCAGAGCGCGGTTACTATCCACGTTCTACAAGGTGAGCGTAAGCAAGCGATGTACAACAAGTCTCTAGGTCAATTCAACCTAGAAGGCATCCAGCCTGCACCACGTGGTATGCCACAAATCGAGGTTACTTTTGACCTTGATGCGGACGGTATCCTACACGTGTCAGCGAAAGACAAGCAGACTGGTAAAGAGCAGAAGATCACTATCCAAGCTTCTGGCGGTCTAAGCGATGAAGACATCGAGAAAATGGTTCAAGAAGCAGAAGCTAACAAAGAAGCGGACAAAAAGTTCGAAGAGCTAGCGACTGCACGTAACCAAGCTGACCAAATGATTCACGGTACTCGTAAGCAAGTAGAAGAAGCTGGTGAAGCACTGCCTGCAGAAGAGAAAGAGAAGATTGAAGCAGCAATTTCTGAGCTAGAAACAGCGCGCAAAGGCGAAGACAAAGAAGCTATCGATGCTAAAGTTCAAGCACTAATGACAGCTTCTCAAAAACTGATGGAAATCGCTCAACAACAAGCTCAAGCGCAGCAAGCACAAGGTGCTGACGCCGGTGCACAGTCTAAAGAAGACGACGTTGTAGATGCTGAGTTCGAAGAAGTTAAAGACGACAAGAAATAATATTTCTTAACCAGATGGCTGAAAGCTATCTGGGGTCGATAAGACTTCGTGTGCGGGCGTTTGGGGCAACTCTTACGCCCGTCTGTTTGTAAACGCTGTCTTTCTAGTTAAGTATGTTGCGGATAAGTGCACTTACCTAGAACGATACAAACACCAAGCGGTGAATCGATGCCGTTTGTAGTAATTAACTGGTGACGAAGAACATGTCAAAACGTGATTTTTACGAAGTATTAGGCGTAAGCCGTGATGCCTCAGAGCGCGATATCAAAAAGGCGTATAAGCGTCTAGCGATGAAATTCCACCCAGACCGAAACCAGGGTGATGAGTCTGCGGCGGACAAGTTTAAAGAAGTAAAAGAAGCGTACGAAGTTCTGACCGACCCTCAGAAGAAAGCGGCGTACGACCAGTACGGTCATGCTGCTTTTGAACAAGGCGGCGGTGGTTTCGGTGGCGGTGGCTTTGGCGGCGGCGGCGCTGATTTCGGCGACATCTTTGGCGATGTATTCGGCGACATTTTTGGTGGTGGTCGTCGTGGCGGTGGTGGTCACCGTGCTCAACGTGGTGCGGACTTACGTTACAACATGGAACTGACGCTAGAAGAGGCGGTTCGTGGTGTAACGAAAGAGATCGAAGTACCAACACTCGTACACTGTGATACCTGTGATGGTAGTGGCGCGAAGAAAGGCTCATCTGCTGAAACATGTGGTACCTGTCATGGTCATGGTCAAGTACAGATGCGCCAAGGCTTCTTCGCAGTGCAACAAACCTGTCCAACCTGTCACGGTAAAGGCAAGATCATTAAAGACCCTTGTAATGAGTGTCATGGTCAAGGTCGTAAGCAGAAAACTAAAACACTTAACGTTAAGATCCCAGCAGGTGTTGATACTGGCGACCGTATTCGTCTATCTGGTGAAGGTGAAGCTGGAGAAATGGGAGCACCAGCGGGTGACTTGTATGTACAAGTGCACGTGAAAGAGCACCATATCTTCGAACGTGATGGTAACAACCTATACTGTGAAGTGCCTGTAAGCTTTGCGATGGCGGCTCTAGGTGGTGAAGTTGAAGTTCCAACTCTAGATGGTCGCGTAAGCCTAAAAGTGCCTTCAGAAACGCAAACAGGTCGTATGTTCCGCATGCGTGGTAAAGGTGTGAAAGGCGTTCGCGGTGGCGGTATCGGTGACTTGATTGTTAAGTTGGTTGTTGAAACACCAGTAAACCTAAGCTCACGCCAAAAAGAACTGCTCAAAGAGTTTGAAGAGTCTTGTGGTGGTGAAGCGGCGACAAAGCACAAGCCTAAATCAGAAGGCTTTTTCAACGGTGTGAAAAAGTTCTTTGATGATTTAACCAGCTAAGACGTTAGTGAAAAGCACAAATACAAAGGCCTGCTAAAATGCAGGCCTTTTTGCATCTCGGTGTTCTTTCTAATTCCAGCAATCACTTGGTTCTTCGACATTTGTTGACGTTAAAGTAATCGTTTTAGCGCCAGTTAAGCACTCGTCGTCGTCTTGTCCAAGAGCCGATTTTGCTGTTGCTGTAATGGTATAGGCCGTACTTGCAGAGCTCGCAATATTGAAAGAAAATCTATCTGTGTCTGAATCACATAGAGTGCATGTGCCTCCAGAGATAATATGACTCCAGTCGTACCCACCATCATAAGTTGTCTCTAGCTCTAGCTGAATTCGACTAAGATCGCTCAAGGCAACCGTCCTATGAGACTTGATTACATGATTGGTGTAAGAAGGGTAGGCGACAGCCGCAATGATCCCGACAATCACTACGGCTATCAGTAATTCGATCAATGTCATCCCTCCCAATCTTTTTTTGTAGCTGTTACAGCGAGAAATTCGAATCATCACGAGTAGTTTCCTTTTCACTTTTCCGCCTATTTTTGGCAGGTGATAGCATCTGTGCAAGATGAATTACGGCCCTTTTGCCGTTTACATAGGAATTTGGGAAATGCCTCGCGGGTTTACGTTGTTGGAGCTTCTTATTACTGTGGCTGTACTGAGTATTATATTGGCGTTTGCAGCTCCAAGCTTTAGCCGTGTTTCACAAACTGTGCAAATGCAGCGATTGGCAACTGAATTAGCTGGTTTTCTAAGCCAAAGTAAGTCCGAGGCGGTAATGAGAAATCAAAAGTTATATATACATTTCTCCATGGCTAAAAACGTTGTTGTCAGTCAAGGCGCATGGTCTCTACAGTTAACTGACTCATCTAGCGGCTCAGGGGGAGTAATCTTAAACCTTTCCGGCTCCGCATACTCTGAATTATCTTTGAAGCACAGTTACGATAATCAAAAAATAAGCTTCGATGAGGTCCGTGGACGGCCCCAAGGAGGAAATATAGAGTTTTTCCCAACCAATGCTCAAAACATAAAACTACAAGCAAAGCTCTCAAACCCTCCTGGGAGGATTAAGATTTGTAGTAATTCTGGAGCGAAGTTATATGATTACCATCAGTGCTAACAAACGCTATCAAATAGGTAGCTCTTTAATTGAATTAATGATTAGTTCTTTAATTGGGTTAATTGTTCTTAGTGTAGTGGGCTCTATATTCTTGACTTTACAAAAAACAGCAAAAGAAAAAAGCTTAGAGCTAAATTTATTGCAAGGTCTTAATATCACTTTATCTGTTATGAAAGAAGATATTCAAAGAGCAGGTTATGATGGTGGGAACGGTAGTTCACTCAAATTATCCGGAGCTACAGGAACCATAATGCTGAGCGGCGCCTCTTCTGTTGGTTTTGTGTATTTTAAAGAAGACTCAGCTGCCAATGAAGACTATCGAAATATTAAGTATGAGAAGAGAGATACTCGGTTTTTTATATGTGAAAAAGGCGTTGTGTCTCAAACACAAATATTATCTTTTGATGGTATAGATTTTTGTCGTTCTCTATTTGATGATGATATTTTCCAAGTCACCCAATTCATCGTTAGTTCAGAAACAGTGACTAATGGAGGAAATGTAAGTTCGGTCACGAACGTTAAGTTAGGTTTGCAAACGATTGATGGAGTCTTTAGTGAAGTCGCGGAGTTTTCTATCAAACAAAGGAATTGGCAATGACATCTAAATATAGCTATTCCGGTTATACCACTTTGCTTGTGACTTCTATACTTTTATTACTTGCTTTAATTGCATCATTAGCATCATCCAAAGGTGTATTTTTTCAAATAAAAGTTGCGCAAAACGAAATAAAATCTCGACAAGCACATTGGTTAGCTGAAGGAGGTGTTGAATGTGCATGGGCGCAATTTAGAGTTAGTAACATTGTACCTGCATTAATAACAGATTGTGGCTCAGGGCTTTGGACGGTTCCTAATTTTACGAGTACTTCCAATGGGTATTTGGTTACTTCTAATGTTGGATTTACAAGCATTAGTAAGGAGATTATTTTGGGAGGTAACTTGAGCTATGGTGCAATGCAGTCTAGTGCCGACATTTATTTTCATTCTAGTGCAACGTTTTCTACTCCAGATCCAGGGGAATTGAGCAGCGATGGGTGGGAGTGTATTGCGTTAAGGTATAAAAAGCGCTTTTACTCCTCTTCAGTTGATAATAAAGGCGTAATTCATGGAGAGTCTCCCTATGCCGATTTTAACAACCCTACAAATAAAGATTGTGCAAACACGACGGCAAACCGTCATCTCTCATCTAGTGTTGGCGGGGTTGGTGCTGGTGATGATTTTACTCAAGATACAGATTTAAAGCCATTTGAATCCTTCTTTGGAGTAAAGGCTGAAGAGCATAACGATGTCCGAGATAATGGTGTATTTCATGTTATGACGGGCTCAGTGGCTGGTGGCATACCTAATTGTGGTGCTGCTTTAACAGCAGAAATTCAGTCAGGGAAGCATCATTTATGGGTTGAAGGGAGCTGTGAAATCAAGCAATCGGAATACAATGATTTGGTGAATGCTACGTCATCGACCAATGGCGTAACAGTGCTCATTCATGATGGTCTTTTCTCCGTGATGGGATCACCGAGCTCCGGCGCTACATCAAATAAGTTTAAAGGGGTCTTGTTTCATTTCAATCATGACTATGCTCCGGCAACAGCGGATTGGGTTGGGTTCGAAGCCAATGCTCACCTAAATCATGTGCCAAGTGTTGTAGAAGACTCATACAGGACAATAGCTTCTTATTATCAGCATGGTTCTTTTACGGTATCTGGTGGTCAATATTTTGATAGTGAAGATCAGGCAGCGGTTTTCTTCGATTCTTTGGACTTTAGATACAATAAAGATGTGATAGACAATTCAAGGAATGCGCATGCAATTCCTAGATGGAAGAAGGGCTCTTGGAATGATCTCTAAACAAAAAGGTTTTAACCTTCTTGAAGTTCTAATTTCTTTTCTGCTTATCGGTGTTGGGGCTCTAGGTTTAACAAAGCTAAACGTGTATCTCGAACGCGAATCCGAATATGCCATAAAAAGTATTGAAGCACTGCGTCTAGCAGAAAACCAGCTCGAATGGTTCCGGACGCGTGGTGCTTCTGCGGCGATGTCTACCATCACACCTGCAAATTTTGCTTCTATTGCAACAGGCTCTTCTGTTACTGGATCTTATGTCGTCGAGTGGGAAGTTCCAGCTGCCACGGTTTCAGGAACACTGAAAACTATCACTATTACCTCTAGCTGGAAGGATAGAATCGGCGAGACGCGATCAGTTCAGCTTAAAACGATGATCTCACAATACAGTGAATTCGAAAACTAAGTTCAATTGCATACATGGGCTGAGACAAATGCGGGTGTAATTCCTGTTTGATACCGGATTTGTCACGGTTAATAAATGGTTTTTGAACTGTTAATTGAGTTGATGTGCTACTGTTTTTATTATGTTTAATTGAAGTGGTGTTTTTGCAAAATATGTCTCCAATTATGAAAAAAAATATAGAACCTTGTGCTTTCTCCATTAGTGTTTACTAGAATACTCGTTGGATAGTAGGCCGTCATAATTACTCAAATAGGCCTTGGCACCAACATCATTCACTATGGAGTTACCATGAGTAACCAAGCTGTAAATAAGGCACCATCATCGAAGCCGAGCGGGATGGAGCGCTTTTTAAACTTTATCGAGAGGACAGGTAACAAAATCCCTGATCCTGCGATTTTGTTCTTCTGGGCATTGATCATTACTTGGGCGGCGTCAGCACTTTTGTCGAATGTATCATTCGATCTTCCAAACCCTCGAACGGGCGAAGCTCTTACTATCACCAACTTACTTACGGGCGAAGCGCTAGCAAGTTTCCTTGCGAACATGGTGACTACCTTTACTGGTTTTGCGCCACTGGGTATCGTACTTGTCGCAATGCTAGGTGTGGGTGTTGCAGATTCTTCGGGCTTTATTACGACGGGTCTTAAGAAGATGCTGAACTTCACGCCAGCTAAGCTTCTTACTCCAATGCTGATTTTGGTTGCTATTGTGTCGCATACTGCGGCAGATGCAGGCTATGTTCTGGTTATTCCTCTGGGCGGTATTATCTTCCATGCGGCAGGTCGTCACCCTCTAGCGGGTATTGCGGCAGCATTTGCAGGTGTATCTGGTGGCTTCTCTGCAAACTTTATCCCTTCTGGTATCGATCCACTACTTGCAGGCTTTACGCAAACCGCGGCGCAGGTTCTTGATCCTGAATACGTGGTTAACCCATTAGCAAACATCTTCTTTACTGGCCTATCTTCCATCATTATTGTAGCGATTGGTTGGTACGTGACAGAGAAAATCATCGAGCCTCGTTTGTCAAAAATGCCAATTGATGACGATGCGGAAACCGCGCCAAACCTAGGTTCATTTACTGAACTGGAATCAAAAGCATTCCGTTATGCAGGTTGGGCAATGATGGCGGGTATTGCTTTACTTGTTGCAGCGTTAATTCCAGAAACATCAGCACTTCGCTCGCCTGAAGGTGAAATTACTGCCTTCTCAGCACCGATCATGAAGTCTATCGTGCCGTTGATCTTTATTCTGTTTATCATTCCTGGTTACGTTTACGGTAAAGTGTCTGGAACGTTCAAGACCAGCAACGACATTATCAAAGCGATGGCTGATACTATGTCGACCATGGGCGCATACATTGTAATGTCGTTCTTCTGTGCTCAGTTCCTATCTGCATTTGCTCAGTCAAACATCGGTACGATGCTAGCGTTGTATGGCGCAGAAGGCTTAAAAGCGATGAACCTACCAGGTGAAGTGACCATCATTGGTATGATCCTTCTAACTGCGTCTGTAAACCTACTTATTGGTTCGGCATCGGCAAAATGGGCTTTAATTGGTCCAATCTTAGTGCCAATGTTAATGGCGGTTGGTATCTCGCCTGAGCTCTCTCAAGCGGCTTACCGTGTGGGTGACTCAGTATCGAACATCATTTCACCTCTAATGGTATTTTTCCCTCTTGTAGTGGTTTACTGTCAGCGTTATGTGAAGTCGGCTGGTATCGGTACGCTTGCGTCACTAATGATGCCATTCTCGATCGCAATGCTGATCGGTTGGTCTATCTTCCTAGTTGCTTATTGGATGGTAGGTATCCCGCTAGGCATTCAAGCTCCTTACACTTACACAATGTAAAAACGTGTAGGGTGTGAAAGCCGCTAATTGGCAGCCAAAAAGCGCAGGTCTTCGATCTGCGCTTTTTTGTTCTCGCAAAACGAACATCGATAGGTCTTGTAACTAGGTTTTTTGGAGTTGCAAACTTTGTCCCGTGATGTGTTGCTGTAGTGAAACCGAAGTTGGTGCTAAAATTCCTGAATTCAATCGTTTTTTGTTTCTTTGGAGCCTCCTTTGTCTAACCATCCGTTTACCCCTCAAGATGAATTGTTTATGCGCAGAGCGATGGTGCTTGCTGAGCAAGCAGAAGCTGAGGGGGAAGTACCTGTCGGCGCAGTGCTTGTCAAAGGTGGTGAAATTATCGCTGAGGGGTGGAATCGCTCTATTGGTACTAATGACGCTACCGCACATGCTGAGATTCAAACACTGCGTAAAGCAGGCCAAAAGATAGAAAATTACCGCCTTCTGGATACGACTTTGTATGTAACACTTGAGCCATGCCCAATGTGTGCCGGAGCCTTACTGCATAGCCGCGTTAAGCGGGTCGTTTTTGGAGCGCCAGATTTAAAAGCGGGAGCAGCAGGAACAGTGCTTAATTTGTTTGAAAGCCAAGCTGCTTACCATTACGCCTTAGTTGAAAAGGGGCTGCTAGAAGATGAGTGCCGCACTCAGCTACAAGCGTTTTTTAAGCGTCGCCGAAAGGAAATTAAAGCAAAGAAACAAGCACAAAAAGCATTAGAAAATGGAGAGAGCGAACAAGGTAGTGGGAGTAGTGAGGGCTAGCAAACACCTACAACGTGGTAGATGTTTGCTTGGACGCACTAGTGATTGACTAAATGTACAAAAACACGATTACGTGAACTTACTTTCTTTTTCATACATGTCAGTTTACGTTTACGTCGGATAGCAGCTACTGTGTTATTTAAACGCTTTGACTGCACTCTACGTCTTCTCATATTCAAAACCTCCTGCAGACAAGACTTATACCAGTAAAGCGCGGCTCATCGATGCTTGGCAATAGGCTCGATAATCGCACTAAACATTGTATGGTTTAAACGTTCTTCATTTGACTTCTGCATTGCACAGAGCCAGCAAACAATTTCAATACGGTGCTTAATAATATGAGTGACGTTATTTCGGCAGAGCGTAGCCGAAAGCGCCGCTTCATCAAGTGAGCTAAACCATGTGGTTACGAAGCAATCTGTTACAAAGCAATCAGTTTAACTAACGGTGAAAAAAGGCGACCAACCAAAGGAATGGTTGAGTGTGGTTGGTGTCACTCAGAGTCTTGGATTCTAGATAAGTTTTCGCTAGGACTCAACAAAAATGACGAGCTCATGAGCTCGTCATTTTCTAGTTTACAGCGGGTCTATTCTTCAAGGCTTTCTTGTTCGGTGTCTTCTTCAACCGTGACGTCAGAAGCGCCAGATATTTGCTCTACAACGGTCTCTACTGCTCCTGATATCAAAATGTCAGGGTTGAGCGGCGGGATAACTTGCAAGTCATCGCTATTCTCATCAATCGCTGGTCTTTGGCTGACATGACCAATGATGGATTGATAATAACGTCGAATATTTTCTACGTAATTACGCGCTTCATCACCTCTGGCGTACCCATAGCGAGTTTGACTGTAGTAACGCTTCTGACGCAGTAAAGGCAATCTGTCTTTTACATCTGCCCAAGCGTTTGGATCGCCACCTTGCGCTTTAGTAAGTCGCCGTGCGTCCATCATGTGGCCGTAGCCAATGTTGTATGAAGCCAGGGCAAACCATATTTTTTCATGCTCGTTGATGCTATCAGGCACGCGACCTACAATGCGACGTAAGTACTCGACACCACCACGAACAGATTGCTCAGGGTCTAAACGGTTTGTTACCCCGACGCTTTTCGCTGTTGGCAGAGTAAGCATCATCATCCCTCTAACACCTGTTGGCGATTTTGCCGCTGGCTTCCAGTGTGATTCTTGATACGCCAATGCTGCAATTAATCGCCAGTCGAACTCTTCGCTGTATTTTTGGAATAAAGGTGCCCACTTAGGCAATTTGTCATCCAGAGCTCGAATGAATGCGCGAGTATCAACGTAGTCAAATGCTTCAATATGACCAATGTACTTCTCTTCGAGAGTGGACAGTTCTCCTGATTGTTTAATGTTACCGAAAAACTCTATCAGCATCGCATACAAACTTTCGTCTTCAGAGCGTCGAGTAAACCACGATACTGGTTGATCTTCTGTAAGTTCAAACGCGAGCGCAAGATCGGGGTAAAGGCGCTGAGCTAGGGAAAGCTCCACAGAGTCAGTCACAGTAAAACGCAACTCACCAGTGGATACATATTTAAGTAAGTCTTTCGTGTCAGCATCGCCAACAATTTCAAACTGCAGCTCTGGGTATTGCTTCTTTAATGCGGTTAGGGTCGGAACATATTGCGATTGTTCGACGATCTTTAATGTTTGCGCGCCAGCATTTGTATCTTCGTCTGATTCGCTGTCTTTCGATGCTTGGTATTCAATCAGCTGTTCGATATCACGTGGTCGAAGTTGCCCCTTTTTATACACAACTTGTTGGCTTACATAATAATAAGCAGGGCCCGGTCTAAAGCGTTTTACCGCTTGTGACGTTTGATTTAAGCCCGTAGCGATGAGATCAATATCTCCTTTCTTAAGAGCAGGAAAAAGCTCGGCTTGGCGAAAGGCAGGTTTAATCTCGAGCTTGACGCCGAGCTGCTCCGCAAACTGACGCGCCAATTCGTAATCCAACCCAGCGGGACCATCGGGACCAATATAATAGGAAAGCTGATTGTTTAGCGTGCCAACACGAAGCACGCCACGTTCCTGAATCTTTTCGAATTCACTTTTGGGTTCCGACTCAATCTGGCAGGCAGAGAGTAGTAGCACAGAAACAAAAATTAGAGCGCTGCGCTTGAGTCGGTTGAGCTGGCTTATTTGCATTAATAGGTACATCTTAGGAAATTTCTATTTGCCTTTATATCAAAGCGAGCTCATGGGGCAAAGTGAATCACACACTTATAGCGTGACATTGTGTGTTTTATCGACATTTTAGTCGTAATTCAAATTTGACAAAAAAAATGACGCAAACGGTTGCTTTTGATGTTACATCACAAAAACAATTGCTATATAATGCGCTCGCAATGACGAGGTGGAATCGGCATAGGTTCGACAGGGCTTATTTTAAGTGTCTGAATTTATTCCAATATCACCTTAATCAATTGCATAAGAGACCTAAGCACATGAGAATTTTGCGTGGCTCCCCAGCTCTTTCTGAGTTTCGTGTTAATAAACTACTGGAACTTTGTCGTGAACAAGATCTGCCTGTAACTGGCATTTATGCCGAGTTTATGCACTTTGCCGATCTAAAGTCTGACCTTGATGACCAAGAGTTAGAAAAACTTGAAAAGTTACTAACTTACGGCCCAACCATCGAAGAGCATGAGCCAGAAGGTCTTCTACTTCTTGTTACGCCTCGTCCAGGCACTATCTCGCCTTGGTCTTCTAAATCTACCGATATCGCTGTTAACTGTGGCTTGGATAAAGTGAAACGTCTAGAGCGCGGTACGGCTTATTATGTCGAATCTTCAGTTGTTCTATCAGAAGCTCAAGTTGGCGCTGTCAAAGCGTTAATTCATGACCGCATGATGGAAACGGTATTTACAGAATTTGAAGCTGCGTCAGCGCTGTTTACAGTCGCAGAGCCTAAGCCAGTGGCGCATGTTGATATCTTAGCGGGCGGTCGTCTTGCGCTTGAAGAAGCAAACGTTTCCCTTGGCTTGGCACTCGCAGAAGATGAAATTGATTACTTAGTAGAGAACTTTACTAAGCTTGGGCGTAACCCAAACGACATTGAATTGATGATGTTTGCTCAGGCGAACTCAGAGCACTGTCGCCACAAAATTTTTAACGCAGATTGGACTATCGACGGAGTAGATCAACCTAAGTCTCTGTTCAAAATGATCAAAAACACTTTTGAAACGACACCTGACTATGTGCTGTCTGCATACAAAGACAACGCGGCCGTTATGACGGGGTCTAAAGCGGGTCGTTTCTTCCCAGACCCTAAATCTCGTCAATACACTTACCACCATGAAGATGCGCACATCTTAATGAAGGTAGAGACGCACAACCACCCAACGGCAATCTCTCCATGGCCGGGCGCATCGACTGGTTCAGGCGGTGAGATCCGTGACGAAGGCGCGACGGGTATCGGTGGTAAGCCAAAAGCGGGTCTAGTTGGTTTTACAACCTCTAACTTACGTATTCCTGGTTTTGAACAGCCATGGGAAACCGACTTTGGCAAGCCAGGTCGTATTGTTAACGCGCTAGACATCATGCTTGAAGGTCCTCTAGGCGGCGCGGCATTCAACAATGAATTTGGTCGTCCAAATCTATTGGGTTACTTCCGTACTTACGAAGAAAAAGTGACCTCTCACGCGGGTGAAGAAATCCGTGGTTACCACAAACCAATCATGATTGCTGGTGGTATGGGTAACATTCGTGACGAACACGTGCAGAAGAAAGAAATTCCAGTGGGTGCGAGCTTAATCGTACTTGGTGGTCCTGCAATGAACATCGGTCTTGGTGGTGGTGCGGCGTCTTCGATGGCGTCTGGTCAGTCAGCAGAAGATCTGGACTTTGCTTCAGTACAGCGTGAAAACCCAGAGATGGAGCGTCGCTGTCAGGAAGTGATCGACCGTTGTTGGCAGCTAGGCGACGACAATCCAATTGCATTTATCCACGATGTGGGTGCGGGCGGTATCTCTAACGCATTGCCTGAACTTGTCGACGACGGTGAGCGTGGTGGTAAGTTCCAATTACGCGATGTACCAAACGATGAGCCGGGCATGAGCCCACTGGAAATCTGGTGTAATGAATCACAGGAACGTTACGTTCTTGCGGTAGCGCCAGAAAACATGGAAGCATTCGACGCAATCTGTAAGCGTGAACGTGCACCATATGCAGTGGTGGGTGTGGCGACAGAAGAGCGTCATCTAACGCTAGAAGATTCTCACTTCGACAATACACCAATCGATATGCCAATGGATATCCTGCTTGGTAAGCCACCGAAGATGCACCGTGACGCAACCACACTAAAAGTGGAAAGCCCTGCCATTGTTCGTGATGGTATTGAGCTTAATGAAGCGGTGGATCGCGTACTTCGTCTTCCAGCGGTTGCAGAAAAAACATTCCTAATTACTATCGGTGACCGAACAGTAACGGGTCTGGTTGCTCGTGATCAAATGGTTGGCCCTTGGCAGGTACCAGTAGCAAACTGTGCAGTAACAGCGGCAAGCTATGACACTTACCACGGCGAAGCAATGTCGATGGGTGAGCGCACGCCAGTGGCATTACTAGACTTTGGTGCATCGGCTCGCCTAGCGGTTGGTGAGTCACTAACGAACATTGCGGCAACAGACATCGGTGATATCAAACACATTAAACTGTCTGCGAACTGGATGTCGCCAGCGGGTCACCCAGGTGAAGATGCCGGTCTTTATGAAGCAGTCAAAGCGGTGGGTGAAGAGCTCTGTCCTGCATTAGGTTTGACGATCCCAGTTGGTAAAGACTCCATGTCGATGAAAACCAAGTGGGAAGAGAACGGCGAGAGTAAAGAAGTCACTTCTCCACTGTCTCTAGTTATCACGGCATTTGGTCGTGTGGAAGACGTACGTAAGACCGTGACTCCACAACTACGCACATCTGATACCTTGGAAGGATTAGGCGACACTTCTCTAGTTCTTGTTGACTTGGGTAACGGCAAAAACCGCTTAGGTGCGACAGCATTGGCACAAGTATACAAACAGCTGGGTGACAAACCTGCTGACGTAGATAACGCTGAGCAGCTAAAAGGCTTCTTTGATGCAATGCAAGCGTTAGTACGTGATGACAAGCTAGTGGCTTACCACGATAAAGGCGACGGCGGTCTATTTGTTACACTGGCTGAGATGGCGTTCGCGGGTCACTGTGGCGTAAAAGCGAACATCGCAGAGCTGGGTGATGATGCGCTAGCCGTTCTATTTAACGAAGAGCTAGGTGCGGTTGTTCAAGTTAAGAATGATGATCTGGATTCAGTTCTATCTACTCTGGCGGCAAACGGCTTAGAGGCATGTTCACATGTGATTGGTTCAGTTAACGCTTCAGACGACTTTATTATCTCTTCTGGTGATGCAGTTGTGCTTGAACGTTCACGTACCGAACTACGCGTTATCTGGGCTGAAACAACGCATAAGATGCAAGGTCTACGTGATAACCCAGCGTGTGCTGACCAAGAGCACGAAGCTAAGAAAGACAACTCTGACCCGGGTCTAAACGTTAAGCTCAGCTTCGACGTAAATGAAGACGTTGCAGCACCGTACATTGCGAAAGGTGCTAAACCTAAGATGGCGATTCTACGTGAGCAGGGTGTTAACTCCCACGTTGAAATGGCTGCAGCGTTTGACCGCGCAGGTTTTGAAGCAACCGACATCCATATGAGCGATATCCTAACGGGTCAAGCGGTACTGGATGAATACCATGGCCTAGTAGCTTGTGGTGGCTTCTCTTACGGCGACGTACTAGGTGCGGGTGAGGGCTGGGCTAAGTCTATCCTGTTTAACGCACAAGCTCGTGAACAGTTCCAAGCCTTCTTTAACCGTAAAGAGACGTTCTCTTTAGGTGTATGTAACGGTTGTCAGATGCTTTCTAACCTGAAAGAGCTGATCCCGGGTGCAGACTTGTGGCCACGTTTTGTTCGTAACGAATCTGAGCGTTTTGAAGCGCGCTTTAGCCTAGTTGAAGTTCAGAAATCTGATTCTGTATTCTTCGACGGAATGGCTGGTTCGCGAATGCCAATCGCGGTTTCCCACGGAGAAGGGCGTGTAGAAGTACGTGATGCAGAGCACCTAGCAGCGATCGAGGCATCAGGTACGGTTGCGGTTCGTTACGTGGATAACCTCGGTAACCCAACACAACAATACCCGAACAACCCGAACGGTTCGCCAAACGCGATTACCGGTTTAACAACAGCAGACGGTCGCGTAACTATCATGATGCCTCACCCAGAGCGCGTATTCCGCACAGTTGCAAACTCTTGGGCTCCGGAAGGTTGGGGTGAAAATGGCGCTTGGATGCGTATGTTCCAAAATGCCCGTAAGAATATCGGTTAATTAACCAAAGGTTAATCTAGCTTAAGTAAAGCGTTGGTTGAGAGACCAGCGCTTTCTTTTTTCTTCGTCGCTCTTTCTCGTGACTAGGCGAAACGTTGCTTTGTTCTGTCTCTTTTTTGTCATCTATTATCTCGCATAAAAAACTTGCAGCGTTTAGATTACTTTTATGCTCTAATACCGCGCTTACCAAGGGATGGTGTTAAACAGCTCAGCTTAGATGGAGTTATCAAGTTGACCGAATCCCTGATTGATCCCTAAATCCCTTAGGAAATGAAAGAAATGTCTAAGAATCCAAAATTTGCTATCCGCGTCACTGAAAAACGTAACGGCTGGAGCGCAGAAATCACTCGCCAAGTGACATCTCGTAAGACTGTAGTATCAAAGCGTGAAACTGGCTTTGACAGCGAAGAGAAAGCACAAGCTTGGGCTGAACAAGAACTGGCTGGTTTTATCCAAAACCAAGTGGTTCGTAACGAGCGTAAAGCAGCGCAACGTCAAGAGCGTGAAGCAGAACAACTAGCGGCAAAAGTTCGTAAAGAAGAAGCCCGCAAAGCACGTGACGCTGAAGTAGACGCTGACGAAGAATAGATTCAAGTCGGTGAGATGGTGACGTCACCCATCAAACAAAAAGTGAAAATGCCCTGAGCTTTGTCTCAGGGCATTTTTTATTGTATCGACTTAAAAACAATCCGAAGATACGGACAGGCTAAACGTACCGTCTTCAGGGGCTGCAAATTGTTTATTGCCAGGAAGAAGGTGAGGGTTATTAGCATAAGTGCGATGTGTTGACTTGCCCTTTGCCGAGTGCCTCTCTGGTAAATCAAAGTGTTGCAATCCGTCAGATAGATCGTTTGCTTCACCGTAGTCGAAATGTGTTGCGACGTCCTTGGGCTGCTTGGCGTAACGACAGTGATCCGGCTTGCCATCTTCGTGCCAAGTTAACGCGTTTGCTTTGGCGTCTAGATTCAGATTATTTGTTGTTGGTTGTGCGTAATGATCCTCAATAACTTGGTGCTGACTCTGCTCTTGTAAGTAGTCAGCAATGCTCTCGGAAGTCTGTGCCAGGCTTTGACTTGCTGGAACGAAGCAAGCAAGAAGAAACAGTGTTTTTAAGTTGTTCATAGTGTGTATGCAAGCAAAAAGAAATGATAGTACTGATAAATAAAACGGTGTGCAATTATGTCCGTTGGACACGATATAGCAGGGCAGTTAATGTCTGCCCTGAACCTTTTGGGTATAGTTAGTATTGATAAGTGAGGTGTAGTTTGACTTCGCGACCAGGCGAAGGCACGCCATTAGATAGGTATGCTTCGTAGTAACGATCGGTTAAGTTTTTCACAACAGCGCCAACACTCAAGCCTTCGACTTGTTGTATTTCCCAAACCACGTAAGCGTTTTGTAGCGTGTATTGCTCACTTGGCGATTTCACTTTTAAATTGTTACCGCTTGCCTTGGTTTTGGTTTGCGCATCATACCAACGGACTTCCCAGCCCGTACGTAAACCAGGAATCCATTCGTAACCTAAACCCAGATTAATGTTTAATGGTGGCACATCAGGGTGATCATCATCTGAACCTGTCGAGTCAGATAGGCTACCTTTGTTTTTGCCGCGAATGTAACTTGCTGAGAAATTACTGTAGAAATCTTCAATCCGGTATTGTGAAATTAGCTCAAAGCCGTAGTTTTTAAAGCCATCTAGGTTTGTATTCCAGCTTTGTAACTCAGTAGTATTGGTGTCGAGGTTTTCGCCCGTTCGTATATCAACTGTGTCGCTAACATCGTTATAGAACAAAGTTAACTCTGTTGCGAGGTTATCGCGAGAGTTCACCAGCCCTTCCGTTAAGTTGATAACGCTTGCTTGATAAGCATGGATACGAGACACGTCCAGATTCAAAGCAGTAGCCGTAGCGGTAGCTCGCGCATATTGCACTGAGTAGATGTTATCAACGGTTGGTGCTTTTAAAGCGTAGGCGTAGGAGGCGTTTAAACGCGTATTATTGGTCGCATCAAAGTCGATATCCAAACGTGGGCTAAAGCCTTTATGCGTCGTTTCACCGTAGTCATGTCCGGCGGCTGGATCATTATAATCCGGCGCGGCGTTCCCTTTTCCTTCACTCTTGATGTATTCGTAACGCAGAGAAGGTGTGATGGTTAAACGGTCTGTTGCTTGATAGTGATCAGCAATGTAAGCCGCATAAATTGACTGAGTGCCAGATGGTTCGTAGTAAGGGGTATACCAACCGTAGTTTTTGGCTTCATTACTGTCGTATGACGCGTTGAATACTAATGAGTCTCTATCGGTTTTTTGATATTGAAGCCCTGTCACTAGAGTGTGGTCTCCGAACTGCGCTTGGTTAAACACATCAACATAGTCACGCTCGTAACTCAACCAAGACTCGTGACCGTAACTGCCAACAGAAACGAACATTTTCTCGAATGCCACGTCAGGGCGAACCCAGTGACGATCGTTTTCAGAACGTGCCATTTTGATATTGAAATCAATATACGGGTTAGTCGGCATGTAGTGGTAAGAGATGGTCGTGGTGTTATCCGTGTATTTATTATCGACGGTGTATGCGTATTTGGCTTTTTCTAATGATCCGTATTTCTTGATGTTGTACTCAGTGATGTTAGGCATTTTTCCGCGGCGGTTAGCCCAAGGTTTACGACCTTCATCTTTGTAGCGAGTGTGGCTAATTTCAAACTCGTGATCGTTGTTTTCATAACCGACTTTTACGAGCATGTTTTCTTGCTCGTAACCTGAGTAATCCAGCGTTTCACCACCACCGACTTTAATGTCATCAGAATCTTTTACAGAGCCATTCGCTAGAAAATAAAAACCAGCATCGTTTTTACCATAGAGTGTTAGCGTGTAGGCATTCTCATCGCCGTTGGTGTTATATGCACTTGAGATGCGAGCACCAAAGTTTCTATTGCCGTACAGTAGGTCATCGACACTCTTGGTTTTAATGAGAATGGAGCCACCAAACTTTCCGTTGAGTGCTCGATAGTCGTGCGCGCCCTTGATAATTTCTGCTTCACCAATCAAGAACGGATCAAAAAAGAAAGTTCCGTAGCGGTATTGTTGAAAGCCAATTGGAGCGCCATCGACAAATACGGCGATATCGCTTGGATCATCAAAACCACGAATATTAATACGTTCGCCGCCGGAACGGCCGCCGCCATCTAATGATGCACCCGGAACGGCATCGATCATTGAGGCAAAATTGGAGTACTGTTGCTCTTCAATCTCTGACCAATTAATGGTGGTTTGCGCAGGCTCAGCAACGGTGATGGGTTTGGCATAACGCACACCGATGACTTCGAGCTCTTCATTTGGCGTTGTCTCGGCATATGAATAAAGAGGGAAGAGCAAAGTCAGTGAAATGAGATTTACTTTGAATGGATGACTTTTTAATCGTTTCATATTGATGATTTATAGTGTTTTTATGAAGCTCGGACTATAAGAACATTATTACGATTAATAAATGATAATGAGATTAATTATCAAATGTGTTTTTGCGATGGCTTGTAAAGTTTTTTATCCATTCGTGGAAACTACGATGAGTATCGTTAGCTTACAGAAAACAAAAAGCCCAGCATCATGGACGCTGAGCTCATTGGCTTTTAAACAAAATGGTGCGAGCACTGTTGCTCATTTCGAGCTAATCAAGTGCGTACTTGGTAGGAATTACTGAGTTTCTAACGGGATCTGTCCGGTAGTCAGTGGCTCGACATCGAACTCGGTCAGTCCTTCAATGTAACTTTCAACGGCTTGTTCTACCGAATCATCACCTTGGTTGAAGTAAGCAAGGTGGAAGATCGCATCGCCTTCATTAACCAGTGGCAAAGTTTGTTGACCGATCACCAAGCCACGCTTTGGCGCTTTGAGCTCTACCTCATCATGTCCAAGAGGAGAGCTGATATAGGCGAGCGTTTCACCCTGTTCCACTTTGTCTCCCAGATTAACGACAGTACGCAAAATACCGTTACCTGACGCACGAACCCAGCTGGTGGACTTCGCTATGATAGGCTCTGGCAGCTTTTTCCTGCTCGCACGCAACATACCAATGGCTTGCATTACGCGCCGAACCCCGAGTACACCAGCGCTGATCGAAAGTGGATCAAAACGCAATGCTTCGCCAGCCTCGTAGGTTAGCACGGGGATATCACATTTTTCTGCTTCACTGCGTAAAGAGCCATCACGCAATGCTGAATCAACAATCACTGGCGTCGCAAACGCCTGAGCAATACGCAGAGTTTCTGGGTTGCTTAAGTTTGCGCGAATCTGTGGCAGGTTCGTGCGGTGAATGGCTCCGGTGTGCAGATCCAAGATGTAGTCACAACGCTTGGCAATGTTGTTAAAGAACCCGTGTGCCATTCGAGATGCAAGCGCGCCTTTTTCACTGCCAGGAAAACAACGGTTGAGATCTCGTCGATCGGGCAAGTACCGTGATTTATGGATGAAACCAAAAACGTTAACGATAGGTACTGCAATGACAGTGCCTTTCAGTTTTTGTGGATCCAGTTGGTTAATGATCTGACGAACGATTTCTACGCCATTAAGCTCATCACCATGGATAGCAGCATTCACCATTAACACAGGCCCTTCTTGTTTCCCATGGATGATTTCCACGGGAATAGATAAAGGCGAATGTGTGTATAGCTTCGCTGCTTCAAATTCGATCTCTAATCGTTGTCCTGGTTGTATTTGATGCCCTAAGAGCTCGAACACTTTGCTTTTTTTACTTCTGGCCATAAACCATCTCTGTCAAATGCGTTATCAGCAATGTAACAATTGCTGCAAAATCGCACTAATCATTCTCATTAAGGACACGACAAATTACTTTAATCGTCATGCGCGAAACCTCAGCATGTGTGAAGTTTTTGTTTTCAATATGATCTTTTCTATCAGTTTAATACATAACGAGAGGTACAGAAGGAAGAGCAATCATAGGCTTAAAAAATGTGACTGTATTAAAAATAATACTGATAATGAGGGACAAAAAAACGGACTTTTAACCCTACTTTTTATCCGATAATATCCGCGCCGAATTTGAGGTCTAACATTTCTAACTAGAGGTTTTGATGAAAAAGGCAATTGCTAAAATTGGTGCATTGACTGCTGTAGCAGTTTCACTTTCAGGTTGCGTTGGCAGTAATGCCGTGACAGGTTATGTCATGGGGTTTAACTTGAAAGCTGTAGATAACCGTTACGCTCGAGGTGGTCTAAACATGCTTTTAGCACCTGTTTATGGTGTCGCAATCGCAGCGGACTACATCGTATTTAACTCTCTAGAGTTTTGGACGGGTAAGAACCCTTTAAATGGTAAGCCACATATCTTCGATACAAAGATGGATACTTACATTGATGTAAACCACCAGTTAGATAAATCGTTAACGACGGCGCCAATTGCACCGTTAGCGAATAACCGTGTTATTGAGCAGGGTCGAATGCAGCAAATCGATGAGAATACTGTTCAAATGGATATTACTTACAATAACGGCGAGAAGGCGACACTCATGGGTGTGCGCGATGGTGAGTTTGTCACTTACTACATTGATGGCGAGGTCGTTGCACAAACTTCAATGGATGAGCTAGCTGCTTATACGCAAAATCGCGTGTAAATTGGTCCAGCCAAACAAAAAAGGGTGCAGCGCTAAGTATACAGTAAAAACCATGTCTATTTATGAAAGAGTGAGTGGTAGCCCTTTACTGGCAATGCTTCTTTTCAATATGAAAGGCGTACATACTATGTATATTGGTGTGTACGCTTTTTTATCCCTGAAGGCTTAGCAAGGTGATGGCCTCACTACGTGAAACCATCACCTTGCCAAAAGGGTATTTAAGGGGAATGGTAGTAAAATAATAAAGCCACTCCTTACGCTCGCACTGCTCACTAGGCATTTATAATTTTTCTTGCTCACTCGATGAAACACGTTTCTGGACAAAGCCTTGTCAGTGCCTTCTCTAATTTAGAAAGCTACGAATAATCACAGGTATTGCAAAGTTGTTGTGAAGGGCTAGTGCGATGAGCAACATCGCACCAGAAAAGTATTGGCTGGGTTCGGATTAAGTGCCGTTAAGTTCAATCATCGAGCTTTAACGTACATCAAGTGCACTCCTGTTGGAGTGATTTTTGTTAAATCTCGGCTGTATACGTACCCATATTTTTCTAACAAGTCGATAGAGTGATATGTCCAGCCAGCAGCAAATGCCACGCCTGCCAATGCAAAATAAATACTAATTTTGTTAGCTAACTGCATAGCTCTTTGAGAATAAAGTTCATTAATCTTCTTCCCATATAGCAATGCTTTAGGTGTCATAAAAAGCACACACACTAAAGCCCCAAAAACACCAACAGGAACCCACAAGGTAATAACGGAAACTTGCACAGTATCGGCTCGATTCAATAGCTCAAGGTAATCCAAATAAACGCCATAAGAAGGATAAAACCAACACAACAGCATTAGTGAAACAAAAAATAAGCCAGCCAAACGGATTTTAGTTTTATATCGCACTTTCTAACCTTTCAACTATCGTTTGAGAAATTTTGTATTCGCCCCAAGCCCATTCAATTAGAAGATATGTCGCTGTTACAGCAATTGCACCGATAATTATCGGTTGACCTAAGACAGCAGCAGCAAACAATGCGGCTTCACCAACTGCGCTTTGGAGCATAAATTTGAACATGTCAGAGCCAACATTCCCAAACCAATCCACTAGGTGGTAATCATCTTTGAACACTAGGTCACTAGTAGCAATACTCGCCGATACAACAAACGTTAAAACTCCTGCACCTTTAAAGTTTGCAACCCTAGATTTCGGGCTAAAACCAGTTTGCATTGCTTTAAATGAATTAAGCGGGTATTTTTTTCCGTTCATGTTGATACGAGAGCCATTCACTAACGCATGTTTGAGTACTTTCCCGTTCTGATCTGTCCCATTGAATGCGACAAAGATTCTTCCTCTGCTCTCAACAAGATCCGCCTTAATGTTCATATCCCCGAATTGCTTAGCAATAGACGCGGCGTCAAACATCGGCTCTGTGTGGTTGAACCATGATTTTGCTGTATTAATACTCGCTGCAAGAGCTGCAACGTCTTTACCAGAATCTAGCCAAACGTTATGCAACATCTTGTGCGCATCTTCTAAATCAGTAATAAGTACATGCTGATGATTCTTCGCCATTTCATCGTCAAGTGAACACTGTAGCCCGATAGAATCGCTTAGGATTTGAGGCGTTTTTAAACCTTGAGAGATTTGACCTAATCCAGCCTCTTGTCTATCTCTAAGAACCCTCTCTCTAATTTCTGCCCATCGCTTTTCATCGCTCGCGGTATACCTCAACTCTTCCTGACGCTCTTTACGTTGGCGAGCTGCTCGCTGTCTAGTTGTTTCTTGTCTTTCTTTTGGAGCTACAGGAGCGGATTCATATCTCATGGAAGTCGATTTTACTGATAAATAAAAACGATAATAACAATATTTTCAGGCATTTATCATCCACAAGAAGACAATCTGATGATTTAACCAATCAAATAGGCTATCTGACAGGCTAAATAAGTATAATGTAGACTCAATCGTGTTGAGTTGCATTCTATCGAATAACTTTTTGTAGGATAAAATGAACGAAACAGATCTTGTAGAGTGTTTGGTCTAGTGAGTTTTGGGGCAGAGACGTGTCAGCCGAAACTACTGACACGTTGTTAGATAGAAGTGAGTTAGTGATCTTGCTAACTAAGTAAAAATCGGATTAAATGAGGCAGCCAAAATCTAGCTAGAAAACACAAGACCTGATCCCATTTCCTTTACATGCTACAAAGTATCACTTAAATTTCAATTGGAACGTACTCAAGGCCAAACATGTTATTTTCTGATATCCGAGCTTGTTTCAGTTTAATTTTGGTCTCATATTCTGTCCTTTTCTCATTCATACTTGCTACTAGATTCGTTATTAATTGTAATTTTGAAGGCGGGAAATTACATCCTAACGTAATACTAGCAATTCTAGCGTTGAGCTTACTTCTATCAGGGTTTGGATACTCGTAGCTTGAATAATAGACTTTATCAAGCTTATACGAAATTAACCTTACTTCTTCCTCGTATGACCATTCCTTATTCTTAGTAAGTAAATATTGGTTAAATATGTACTTATCTTGCTCTATCTTACGTTTTTCGCCATTCGTATACTTTACGCTACCAATACCACAGGCATTTGGAATACCTGATCCGAACTGATACTCTACCATGATACCTTGATGATTTTCAGTATAGTGAGACCACATCAGCATGGAGTTTTTATTCTTTGAAAAAGAACATACCCTATAATCTGAATCTATTAAATGCTCTGAGCCGATTTTCGAAATGGCTGGCATTTCAATTGGGTCATTTAATTGATTTTTCTCAGGTAGATAAAAATACTGGTTAACCAGTGAATCTAACGTATTCAAGTTGAATGGTGAATACTTATAGAGACTTCCTTTTCCAGAAGTTAGAAATCTATCCCACTTAAATGAATTAACAAGTGATATGTTAAACATATCACGCCAATGGTAATAAACTTTTTTTGACAACTCATTGCCTGATAGTTTTGATGCATTTAAATAGTTCGATATAACGACATAACTAAAGTCGTTATGAGCTTCCATTATTTTTACTGCTTTCTCGTAATATTGAAATGCCTCTTGATACATTCCTCTTCTTTCACAACAAACGCCCAACACATTTTGGGTAGTGATGGTAGGTATATTATCATTATGAAAATTGACCACTCTATCAAAAACTTCGACATAATGACCATTTTCGATACCATAATGACAAAAGCTTTCAAAATTTCCGAAAGAAAATTCTTTGCTTTTGAGTTCTGAATTTATAGAATTCAACTTATTTTTAAAATAACTTTTATCCCACTCCTCTTCTAGGGAAGTTAACTCGTCATAAATTTCGACATACAAGTAATGATTAATTACATCTGGATCTTCAAGTATCTTTTCAACCTTTTGATAGTCACGCCATATTGCTAACGGAAAATCAATTTTATCATTAACTTTTAATCTACCTTTTAAATCAAAAATAATTTTCTTACATTCGAAAAACTTGAATAAAATATCGTTACTTGCCTTTTTGAGTACAAAATCATAAACCTTTTCATCCAGAGGTTCATTTAGGTATAACTGAGAAATTAAGTAATATAACCTTAGACCGACTTCATGTTGTGAAAACTGGTCATCCTCCCATTCCTCTTGGTATATCGCTATTACATCATTATATCTTTTTGCTTCAAATGCTTTTGAAACAAGCCCCAATTTGGTTATTCTTCGTTTATCTTTTGTGTTTCTTTTTATGTATTCCTCATATATTCTTTCATAATCTTTTTTTAGTAATTTATCAAGATCAAAATCGTATACTTTAGATATTGCCAATTCATTATCAATCTTACCTAAATCTCTATACTTCTTAATAATATCGACATCCACATTATCGAGTTCTTTTATCAGTTTTACTCCATCTTCGTAACGACTTAAGTGATAATAAACAACAATCAAAAAATTAGTAATTGATTCACCCCTTTTAAGCCTATCATCTATAAGGATTTCAAAAAACAATTCCCATTCGTTTTCTGTAAAGTCAGCATTGTCAGAAAAAATATATCTAGCGCGACCGATTTTATGACTGATGTCTTCAAAGCTTTTATTCTTATAATCAATCTTTAATGATTCGAGTAAATGCCTTGGATTCCTTTCTACACAAAATAATTCCCACCAAGCATTTGTGTTATCCTTGTCGTGCATAATGGACAATCTAAAGAAAGATGCTGATACATAGCTCTCATCAAATTCATAAAAAAGTTTTTTTGCTACAGTTCCAAGATATTCATAGGCGCTCGATAAACTGCCTTTAATCTGCACAATTTCACTTAATAGTTCTTCGTTAGACTCCTCTCTAGCATCTAACGTAAAATAAAGAAAGCCATAATAGTATTCATTCTCTTTAAGTAGATCTTTATCCTCTAAAAATGACAACTTTGAAAATCTTTTATTTTTAATTAACTTTATAAGTTCTTTATCATCCACAATACATTCCGCATTCTATTAAACTGAACCTTTAAGATACATGGTATGTCTACAAGGCTTTGTTGCGTAATAGTGAATGACCTGTTTAGCTCTATCGAACAGAACTATCCTCTTGGCCTGTTGATTGTCTAAACCGTCAGGTAAGGGATAAGCAGCCTAACATTTGATAAATAGAGATGAACGGTAGTTAATAATTCTTTTACGCAACAAAGCCCGTTTACAAAGTAACTTCTAGCTTACAGAAATTTCGTAAACTTGTTTAGTTTTAAGAGGTTATCATTCACATATCCGAACGATATCTCGCATTACATTAGTAAGATAAAATTTTTACTAATTGGGCAATGCCCCCCCCCCCCCCCTAATAAGCCTTTGGTTTATCCATTAGTTTATGTACGTCAAAACTCAGGATATTGAGCTGCTCTGAGTATTAACGTTAACCAAAACATTGCTAGCGATGATCACCGCTGAGAAGCCTTTGGACAAAAGCACGTTAGAGTATGGGTTCTAATGTGCGAGACTTGGATTAGAAAAAGTATCTTGAAGCCTTAGACGTTTGTTATGCGTGTAGTTACATTTTTACGGAGCCAATAATGAACTGTAATAGCTGCTGTAGCTGCCAAACAATGGCTTGTACTGTTCAACAATAACCACCTTGCCCTCAATACAGATCGACTTGCAAATAACCTGAACAACCTCCCCATGCTCTAACTTTACGGCTGCTCTATAAATGTGGATGCTTCGGCTTTTATCAGGAGCATTAGTGTTATCCCACGAAGATAGAACCACGCCGTGATGAGTCTCTATAAGCTTTCCTCGAAAGAACAGCTGATCAAAGCCAACAGCTATAACAATTCCAATACCAAGGAAAAATAATATGTATTTTGCAATTTGCTTCTTTTGCATATTATTTCCTCCAAGCACATAACGCCGCGTTGCGAATCCCTCTTGATAAGTTTGTTATTTTGTTCTCAGTTGTACCCAAGGGGTTTATTTATCGCTTAATTTTCTTCTTTTTTTCTGGGAATAAAAAAAGCAAACCCACCTGGCGAAGACGGATGTTCATCGCCATACCAACTTGAGCGGGCCCGTATTACTTCTGAATTACTTTCTTGTAGTTTGGAGAATACTAGATTGAATCCAAACCTTAACAACGAGATAAACTGCTCTGTACTGAATTGTGAAGTAATAAAATCTTCCCCACACTCAGCAGTTGAGATCGATATCTCTTCGTCAAGGCCAATACAGCTAATGATTATTTCTCGCACCTCAAAGTTGAAAGTTTGGCTAAACTCAACTTGCTCACCTTGTGACTGCTGTAAATCAAAAGCAGCATCAGATGTAAAGCCGTCGCATGTTAATAGAGAGATATTGTAAAGTCGTTTATCCCCTTTTAGACTTATTTGTGAAATGCGATGTTTAGATAAGTCTCGACTGTTTGGCTCAATGAACTCTTCTAAAATTATGTCGCTAAACTTTTGGCTAACACAATAATGAGGGTCTGTGTCATACATAATATTTTCTCTCTCACCACACTGAAATATGCAAACTAACACCCTGTTAAGGTGTGAGCAACGCAATACCGAAGTTGCAACATACCACCTTAAACACTAAAACCAACGCATAGTAAAAATGCCACACGTTGAGGGGCTGCTTAAATTGCTTGTTATGTAATTGCATGTTCGGACTTTATTGTTGCCACCAGACTACTAAAAACGCCCTTGTACTCAATGTTTTTTTGATGGATTTGAGTGCGAAAGCCAAATTCGAAGTGGGGTGGACAACGATTTCAAGACCGTGAAATTCAGCGAGAGACTTTGCTTCTTGAGCCTGAGATACAAGCCGAAATGAACTAACTAAGTGAGTTCATTTCGGCTGCCCACTTGCCATTAGTCATCTACCTCACCCAGTAGCTTGCGCAGCCCTGTGACAAAGCCCCTAGGGAATACTTCGCTGTTGTATTCCATGTCTTTTACTTGCCCCGCCTGAGTATATTGCCAGTCGTTTTTTTCCATACATTCATCAGAAATGGCATACGCTAAGGCTTTTTTCTCTGATTCGGTGAGTACGCCTGATAGAGATGGCAGCACTTCCACGCTCACTTCTGCGGTGGTATCAAACTGGCGTACAGGGCGTTTGTCGATGGTAATATTGGCGTGTTGCTTGAGCAAATTGACCTCTTTGCGGTAGCGGTTACGTTCGGCAATGATTTGACCGAATAAGGCGCGAACCGCAGGGTCTGGGATGCGCTCTAACAGTTTATTATCCGCAGGGATTGATTTAGAGCGTGAGGTGTTGGATAGTGGTTTTTTGGTATTGGTATTGCACTTCGCTGCCCATGCTTCGATGAGTGTTCGGTAGTGCTTGTTACGGGTGGCACGCAAAGCCTCATACGCCAATCCGCCATTTTCGGCTGACACCCGTCCAATTTGCGTGATGGAGAAGTCACGCTGACCTGATTCCGCATAGGCTTTCAGTGTGTCGTTGAGCTTATCGAGGTTGTGCTGCGTGCGAGGCACCTTGCCTTCTTTTAAGTCAGCCAGAATAACATCAATATCGAGTTCCATTAGCCCTCCAATAAGTTCGGTAGTGCGATGCCATCTAGGTGAATGGTTTTATCAGTCAGTGCATGAATACCCTGAGATAACAGCTTGTTATCGTTCAGGTATTCTCCCGCTTCGATGTAGTTCGCCACCTTGCGGTAGCCTTCAAGTTTGTCATCAGGGTCAGCAATTTTCGCCATTTGACGCAACATGGCATTGGCAGCGATGAGTTGCTGTTTGTCGTCCATTTCCATAAAAATCGGCTCAAAGCCTTTTTTCATCAGCACACGGCTAAGTTGACGAGAGCGCTTTTCTATCGCGGGGGTTTTACGCAGCTCGTCCTGTAAGTCAGGGTAAAACTCAGCGTTATCACACAGCAGTGATAAGTGCAGTAACTCTGAGTCGGTTTCGATAAACCTCAGGGCATGACTTACATCTTGCTCAGAGCCAACCGCAATCAGCTTATCTTTGGCGTCATCTTCATTTCTGGTTTCTTCGACACGAATTACTTTATTGATAAGCTCAAAGCACGCAATCCAGTCTTTGGCGTATTCATCAGCTTCGACTTGCTGTTTTTCATAGCGGCGCTGTAGGGCTTGCAGTTCATCGTACTTGATAAACAACTTGCCTTGCTCCTCACAAAAGAACTGTTCGTCTTTGAGAGCTTCCAGTTTACCTTCAATCTCAACAGATAGGCTCGCGGCCTGATGCGCTTTGTAGCTCAGTTGATTGAAGCAGGCATTGAGTGCAGGAAGGTAACGTGCTTCGGTAATAAACCAGCGGCAGCGAGAGCAGTTTTCAGGGCCGTGAGGTACGCTAGAATAAATGCGATGTGTGGCAGATTTGGCATCTCTTATCAACTCGCCACCGTTCCAACAACCTCCAAGGGTACTGGCTTCATTTGATTTAACGGTGTTGCCACCAACCAGACACATCCCACACGAGCGCTCCTCCCAACCTATCGGGTTACGGTTAACCAGCGCCGCCTGAATGCTATCATCGTTGTGATACACCATCTTGCATTGTATTTGCTCCATCGAGGCATCTTTGAGGAAATTGCGTACCGATTGCTTGGATTTTTCGTCTAGCTCTCCATGCGCTTCATCCATTTTTTCTGCCATCACCGATGGGGTGATTTTGTTATAGTAGATAGTCATCAACAGGCGCGTATGCCCTGCCAATAGCTTAGAAATCACGGGCAATGGCAGTTGTGAATCCATCGTATAAGCCGTGATGAGTGAGACACGCAAACTGTGCAAAGGAAAGAGTGTGGCACTCATATCCCCTTTACTCTTACCTTCCGGGTAATCCACAACCAGTTTTAAACGTTTGCCATTTTCAAGTGTATTACCTTGCTCTGCAAGTTGGTTTTCTAACTCAAGGAGAAGTTGATACCAAAAAGGAGCTGTTGCGGTGGCACTGATAGGTTTGTGCTTATCCTCACCCTTTGCTGAAGCATCACGAAACAAAAAAGCAATTTCGCCCATGCTCTCTAGTTGTTTGTCCGATTTTTTATTGACAGTGTGCTTTTTCAATAATGCAGTGCAGTCGGTAGGCTTTACAATCGGGTTGTATTTTTCTTGCCAGTTACGCAGTTTTTCCAGCCAGTACAGCATCTCTTCGTTCTGCCAAGGGATGATGTAACCACGTTCCAGTTCATCTTTGTTCTGGTCAGCGGTCTTGTTGGTGTTGATATACAACCCTGTTGAATACAGCCCTGTCATGGTGTCATGTATGCGGCGGAAAACACCTTTCCCAAAAGGGCGCTTTTCACTTCCAAGAACAAAATCATGTTGGGTATTCACTACCCATTGACCATTTTCGTATCGCCACGTATCGGCCTCTCCACTGTCTAGCATACGTACCTGATAGGTACGTAGAGGGAGATGGAGCTTCATAAAAATCACCATCGCTTTTACAGGCGACCAGATTTGGTGAATAACGGTAGGCACTGCTGCTTTGTCTCCCTTGGGTTTGCGTAAAACCTCTTTGCTACGCCACACACAGTCAGGGTCGGATTTATCAATCAGTTCAGGCTCGACTTCAAACCAGTCACCGCCTAGAGAACCATGTCCTGTCTGATGCTGCGCCCAAGTCCAGTGCTTAAAATGGCGATAGTAATAAGCTGAGAGAAAGGAATCATCGTCCTTGAGATTTTTCTCAATGACCGCAAGTTCGGTTTTATCAGGTAACGGACAAAGGATTTGGCGCAAGTCCTGAATATAGCGATACGGCAAAGGGTTACGTACGGTTTCCGCAGTATTAAATTGTACTTTAATTTTATTGAGCGGGTTTTGAACTAAGAAAGTAAGGTTGCCATTATCATCTTCTTCGGAGAACACTTTTTCAATAACAAAGTCGATGAATTCATAAGGATAGTTCACGCCTTTATAGATGAAAGCGGGGCTGTTTTGCGTTTTTTTAACCAGTTTTTCCAACTCTTCGCTAGAGCACTTATGTCCATGGTAGCCCTTAAAAAACAAATCTATATTGCCGATGGCATAGGGTGCATATTCAGCAATATAAGACTCAAAGAAGCGGCTTAACGCCTTCCGCTTGTCATCGACACCAGATGTTTGTGATGCCATCCACTCAGCCGCCAGTTCCTGCCATTGTTGCCATTCGGCACCAAGTGTGGTCAACATCCAAGAGAAGGTTAAATCCGATGCGCGTCCGTCATGTTTTTTGCCTCTACTCGACATTATTTACCTCTCAATTTTGGATGCTTGCCAGTGAAGTAGCCCTGCGGGTCGACGTCATCAAAACCATTCTCAATCAGAGTTTTCCAGTCGAGCGCTTTGACTTTGGATTCAGGGTTTGCCAGTTGCAACGTCGCTTGGGTCAGTTCGTCAGAGATTTCCTGCTGACCTTTTCCTGTGTAGGGGATTTGTGAGTCCAAAGACTTGTGGTGCATACAGCGGCGAATCACCAAAGGGTTCAGACCTGAACGCTCTAACCGTCTGCCGTAATTATGTCGGTGCCCATGTGGATCTAAGCCTTCTGCCTTGCTCGGCTCTAAACCAATGCGCTTCAAGCCGTTGGCGTAGTTATCATGGAAAGCGTTTATGGTGTAAGGATTGCCTAACGCGCTGTGATGAAACGCAATAAACGCATAAGGGTGATGGCATTCGATGCTAGCACGGTACTTTTGATAGGTTTTCCACAGTGACATAAACACTCTGCCATAGTCGGTGGGAAACCATTGAACCTGTATGTACTTATCTTTATGGTCAGGCAAACGCCATTTCCTACCAAGATGAGCAGTACCTTTCATTCGTATTCGAGGGATACGCGCATACTTTTCTTTTAAGTATGTTTCTCTATTCTGATTTTTAGAACGCACTTCAAGATCACTTGGCGCTTTACCGTCGATTTCATCGTAAATTCGAACGATAGCGCTATCCGGTTTATAGGGGGCTTCAAACACATCTGTGACCCAGAGCGTTAAAGCCTCACTTTCGCGTAGCCCGCCACCGTGCATAAGCATGAGTATTAACTTATCCCTGAGAGCCACTCGTGGGTCGCTCGCGCCACCAATGCCATTTATATAAAAGTCTTCCCAATGCTTTTCAGGAAAGGCGATAGCATCATCTTCGGTTTTGGTGAGTGGTATGCGTCCCTTAATGGTTCGCGCCTTACGGATGGTTTTATTGACGGTTTTATCTTCGATATGGCCGAGGAAATCATTTTGGTTTTTTCTATACCATGCAGCGTAATTTAATCGCTGCTCATGAGGTGTGGCATCGCGCAAAGGATTCATAGGTGCCGAGCCTTGCTTGTCTGACAGCCAATCAGTGAATGCCGTCAGTCGGTGAATGTGCTTATTCACGTTACTGGTTGAACTTGGCACCCAATACAAACTTGATGGATCAAGTCCATCTTCACCAATCGTTCCTGTGTATAGCCGCTTAGAAAAGGTCTGAAAGAGCAACTCCGGATCGTCAAACAATCCTCTATTTGCTTCCATATAATCCAGCAACAAGGATACAGCTTGAATAAATCCATCCATGACAGAGTTACTCACCCCGTCCGCTTCTAGCTTGAGTAGGTAGTCTGTGACTGTACTTAACTCTCCTTGCTCTGTTACCAAGATAGACAGTTGGCTTTTGATGCCCGTATTGTCTTCTACAATCGTCGCTCTGACTTTTACTGATGACAAATTATGCTTTTTCCATACACAGTATACATATAATTTACTGTATTCCTATAATTTAGATTGTGCAATAAAAAGGCAGATTTCTCTGCCTTAATACACAATATACACCCTTTAAGTTACTATATATAACGTAAAGCACCCTTTGTTGTATTTCGTGATTGAATTACGCTTTCTCTGGAATTGCCTCTAGAAGCGCTACCATCTGATCCCAGTACAACTGAACAGTATCAATCTTCACTTTCTCATCTGGTGAGTGAGGGAATTTTATTGTTGGACCGAAAGAAACCATATCCATGTGCGGGTATGGTTCTTTAAATAGGCCACACTCAAGACCAGCATGGATGACCATGATGTTCGGCTTATGACCGTAAATGCCTTCATACATATCACGGAAAATTGCCATGATCTCGGAATCTGCATCTGGCTTCCAGCCAGGGTAAGCACCTGAGAACTGAATTTGTGCGCCTGCTAATTCAGCAATTGAACGTAGCATACTCTCAACTTGGCTGCGGCCAGAGTCAATCAAAGAGCGAATCAGACACAAAACTGTCACTTTATTTTCTTCAGTAGTGATCACGCCAACGTTCAGTGACGTTTCGACCACACCTTCAATTTCGTCGCTCATGCGCATGACACCATTTGGACAAGCGTTAAGTGCGGCAATGAAGCGTTGCTGATCGGCGATTGAAAATACTTGTGCGTCACTAGCAAGCAATTCATTAAAGGTTACGATACCTGTTTCGATTTTACCCAGCTCAGTTTTAAGCAGATCAGTGTAGTGATCGAACAACTCTGAAAGTTTGTCTTGGTTTTCAGCAGGAAGAGCGACAGTGACAAACGCTTCGCGAGGGATTGCATTACGTAAGCTACCACCACGGAATTCTACCAAACGTAAATCAAGCTCTTGCGCATGACCCGCGAGGAAACGACCAAGTAATTTGTTGGCATTACCGCGACCTGTGTGAATGTCACAACCTGAGTGACCACCTTTTAGGCCTTTCAGCGTCAGTTGGCGTGTTACGAAACCTGCAGGTGTTGCTTCTCGAGAAATATCGAAAGTCATGGTGCCATCAACACCACCGGCGCAACCCATGTAGACTTCGCCTTCTTGTTCAGAGTCTGTGTTTAGAAGGATCTCACCTTCTAACCAACCAGCCTCAAGACCAAATGCGCCAGTCATGCCTGCTTCTTCATCAATCGTCAGCAGAACTTCGATTGGGCCGTGCTTAATGTCTTTAGATGCCAATACAGCAAGGCAAGAAGCCATACCAATCCCGTTATCTGCACCAAGCGTCGTGCCTTTCGCCGTTACCCATTCGCCATCGATGTAAGGTTGGATTGGATCTTTGGTGAAGTCGTGTTCGGTGTCTTCGTTTTTCTGCGGCACCATGTCGATGTGTGCTTGAAGTACAACAGCTTTCTTATTTTCCATTCCAGGTGTCGCGGGCTTTTTGATGAACACGTTACCGGTTGGATCACGGCGAACGTCAAAGCCTTGCTCTGTTGCCCAGTTGATAATGTACTGTGCTAATGCTTCTTCATGTTTAGATGGGTGAGGGATAGAACAAATCTTATCGAAAAACTGCCAAAGTGGAGCAGGTGATAAGGTACTGATCTCAGAATGGAACTCAGACACGGAGGACTCCTTTTGATGTGCTTTGCCAAATATATACCGTAAAAATATTGTCGAAATAGCATTAAATGCTAGACGATTTGGCCTTCAAATTGCCGTTTAGCATACCACCAGATAAAGAGTACGAGTAGTCGCGTGCACAAGGATTTCTCTCAGAACTGTCACACTTTGTGAACACAATGACAGGCACTATGCGTTCTTTATCATACTTTCTGAAAGTGGCTTTATTTTTTAACTCATAAAACTGTAATTTAATTACAGTTAAACTTTGATGAAGATCAATTTATATATTTTTTGTGATTTCAGTCACTAAAATGCTTGTAATTAAATTTCTTGGTGGTATATTTGTAACCAGCTTCTGAGAGAAGAATGAAATGCTCAAAGGATGAGTCCGTTTTATCGCCTCCAAGGAACCGAGAAATCAACGAATGTTTAATTGATTTAAAAGGTGATAGTTATGAAAGGTTTACCAAGTACAATGTTCTGGAATAGCAAGTCTGTTTACACCGGCAACTTTGTATACCCAACAAGCTTTGGCTACTAAGTGAAGTCAACGCATGTGACTCGAACAGTTTGTTCACCCCTATAAATTGGAATTTTTTTTCAGTGATAGTGCTGACATGATTCACCGCCACCCAAATTGGGTGGCGTTTTTTTATCTCCACTTTCTCTTTCTGACACATTTTCTGCCATCAAGGCTGGATTCTATTCACCGTTCTTCAGTTTTATCGACTTTCCCGTCAAATCCACCTAGATATGACGCTTAAAACGCCCAGTTTCTATTTGAAAGTTTAGTACATTGTTCAGTTTTTATTCTGTTGTTGGGTTCTGAGCAATAATTATTAATTGTTGTTTTATAAGAATATATTTTCTGTTTTGCTTCTAAGAATTAGCGAATGGGTTTCATATCCAAAGAAAAAAATCGCATTAGAGTGAAGATTCTATCTAGAATTTGCTATTTGATAACTTTATAATTCCCGCCAATCGATTACGCAACCGTTTACTTTTTTACCTTTACAGGATTCGATCATGCTCGAGAGGCTTTTTAAGCTCAGTGACAATGGCACAAATGTGCGCACTGAGATCATTGCAGGTGTTACCACCTTCCTAACTATGGCTTACATTATTTTTGTAAACCCAGCGATCCTGTCGGATACCGGTATGGACCGTGGTGCCATTTTTGTTGCAACTTGTCTTGCGGCCGCTATCGGCTGTTTCATCATGGGATTTGTTGCCAACTACCCAATTGCACAAGCACCAGGAATGGGGCTGAACGCATTTTTCACTTACTCTGTTGTGTTGGGAATGGGCTATACGTGGCAAGTTGCGTTAGCGGCGGTGTTTGTTTCAGGCCTGCTGTTTATTCTTTTGAGTATATTTAAGATCCGTGAGTGGATTATTAACTCGATCCCGCATTCTCTACGAACAGGTATTTCAGCCGGTATCGGTCTTTTCTTAGCATTTATCGCATTAAAAAATGCAGGCATCGTCGTTGATAACCCTGCGACATTAGTTTCTATGGGAGAGATCACATCATTGCCATCTGTATTGGCTGCGATTGGTTTCTTCCTTACTATCGCGCTTGTTCACCGTGGTGTGAAAGGTGCGGTGATGATCGCCATTCTTGGTGTTACAGCGCTTGGCCTTCTATTTGGTGATGTGCAGTGGAGCGGCATTATGTCAACGCCACCAAGCATTGCACCCACTTTCATGCAACTGGATTTCTCTGGTTTGTTTGAAGTGGGCATGATTTCCGTTGTGTTCGCTTTCCTATTTGTCGATTTGTTTGATACCGCAGGTACGCTAGTTGGTGTTTCTCAAAAAGCAGGCCTCACGGATGAGAATGGCAACATCCCGCGTTTAAACAAAGCGTTACTTGCAGACTCAACGGCAACGTCAGTAGGTGCACTACTTGGTACCTCAAACACCACATCTTACATTGAGAGTGTTTCTGGTGTGGCGGCTGGTGGTCGTACTGGTCTAACAGCAGTGGTTGTTGGTGTACTCTTCCTACTTGCTCTATTGTTCTCACCACTAGCAGGAATGATCCCAGCTTACGCAACATCGGGCGCTCTGTTCTATGTCGCGATTTTGATGTTGTCTGGGCTAGTAAGCATTGATTGGCGTGACCTAACGGAAGCATCACCAGTTGTTGTGACTTGTTTGGTGATGCCATTAACGTTCTCGATTGCAGAGGGTATTACGTTAGGCTTTATCGCGTACTCGGCGATCAAATTATTCAGCGGCAAGGGCCGTGAAGTGTCGATGAGTGTGTGGGTGATGTCTGCCATCTTCATCGTCAAATACCTCGTCGGTTAATTTCTCGAGCAAAAAGCCAGTGTGGATTTGTTCACGCTGGCTTTTTCTTTTTTTCACGTTGTTCACTTAAGACGGTTTTTCTGCGGAATAGGCAGAGAATTTTGATATCACCGTTGGTATTAACGGTGTGTTTCGGTAGAATAATCGTTTGCGCAGCTTGAAATCCTCATCTCCATACGTTTTGGAGAGGTCAGTGAGCATTCCGCTTTTGAGTGAGTTCGCTAGATTTTGAGGATGCATATTTTCAAATTATTAGGTTATTACAATGAGTAAAAAATTCATTATCACTTGGGATGCAATGCAGACTTACTGCCGTGAACTGGCTGAAAAACAAATGCCAGCTGAGCAATGGAAAGGGATTTGGGCCGTAAGCCGCGGTGGTTTGGTTCCTGGCGCTATCTTGGCTCGTGAACTGGGTATTCGTTACGTTGATACAATCTGTATTTCAAGCTACGACCATGATCATCAGCGCGATATGACGGTACTAAAAGCACCTGAAGGCGATGGTGAAGGTTACCTAATCGTTGAAGACCTAGTAGACAGTGGTGATACGGCGCGCAAACTACGTGAGATGTATCCAAAAGCGAAGATGATCGCTGTGTGTGCAAAACCTTCAGGCAAAGCGTTGCTAGATGATTATGTGGTAGATATCGCGCAAGACACTTGGATTGAACAACCTTGGGATATGTCAATCCAGTACGCTGAGCCTGTAAACCGCAAGCAAAAATAAATGCTATTAAAGAATATTGAGAAATGCCCCTGTATAGGGGCATTTTTTTTATTATCATAACAACTCATGCTAATAGCCTAAGGTTCTTCCTATGTCTGAAGACGTCAGTAAAAATCTTTCCGAAACTTTGTTCGTGAAACATAAGCAAGCAAAAGAAACCTCTGCGCTTACCCAGTACATGCCGACCAGTCAAAAAATACTTGATGAGCGAGAAGCGCAGGGAGATCGTGCTTGGTATCGTCATTTGCGCCGCTTGCAATGGGCTTGGCAAGGGTTGTCTCCGATAGAGATGGAAGGTGTGCTTTCTAAAATTGCTTCTTCTTCCCACTCTCGAACCAATGATGATTGGTTAGACACCGTAATGGGATACCACAACGGCAACTGGACATTTGAGTGGATTAAGCTCGGCATGGAGCATCAGAAGCGTTCAAATGAAATGCAAGGTGAGGAGGCCGCCGATGAACTCTTCACTGCATCTCTATGTTTTAGTATCGCAGGCTACCCACATCTGAAGAATGATAATTTGGCCTTGCAGGCTCAAGTGCTGGCAAACAAAGCGTACTCTGACGGCGCAGAGAAGACCAAGTACACCATCAAGCAAATTGAAGTGCCTTACCAAAATCGCAAAATCATCGCGAACCTTCATTTGCCAAGAACCGACAAACAACTGCCTGTGGTGATGGTGAGCGCTGGTCTCGATACGTTACAAACCGACATGTGGCGTTTGTTCCGCAATCATCTTGCACCACGAGATATTGCGATGTTGACGGTTGACATGCCTTCGGTAGGGCACAGTTCTCACTGGCCTTTGACTGAGAACTCAAGCTGTCTGCACCAAGCGGTACTAAATGAGCTGTATTCATTGCCTTGGGTGGATCATCACAAAGTGGGGTTAGTTGGATTTCGTTTTGGTGGTAATGCCATGATCCGACTCTCTTTTGTTGAGCAAGAGAAGATCAAAGCTTGTGTAGCCCTTGGCGCACCCGTACATGATATTTTTACTTCCCCTGAGAAGCTGCAAAAAATGCCGAAGATGTATCTGGATCTGTTGGCTTCTCGCTTAGGGAAAAGCGCGGTTGATATTAATAGCATGGCGGGCCAGATGATGGCCTGGTCATTGAAGGTTCAGGGCTTCTTGAGCAGTAGAAAAACCAAAGTACCTATTTTAGCTTTGAGCCTTGAAGGCGATCCGGTGTCTCCACACAGTGATAACCAACTCGTTGCGCTGTTTAGCCAGTATGGCAGAGCGAAAAAAATCAGTTCCAAAACGATTACAAAAGGATATGAGCAATCCCTCGATTTAGCCATAAAGTGGCTAGAAGATGAATTATTAGGGTGACAATTCTCCTAAATTAGTTAAGAGTGATATATCTGAGCAAAAAATAAGCTCATGATAATTAAAAATAATAATCATTCTTGGGTGTTTACTTTTAACTATGAAAACGGAGATTCATATGTCAGAGACGACTCAGGGCCCGACTCACTTTCGCTTGATGTCAAAGTTGAAGGCGATAGGGCCTTACCTGCGCGAACCACAATCGCAAGAAGGGCGCTATTATTTTGATTGTCTATCTGTTTGTGTAGACGACAAAAAATCGCCTGAGAAGCGAGAATTTTGGGGCTGGTGGATGGATTTAGAATCCATCGAAGGAGGCTTTACTGCCAAATATCATATCGGCAAGTACAACAAAGAAGGGCAATGGGTATCTGAAGCCCTGCCTAAAAAAGCGGTAGAGGAAGTGTATCTGACGCAGAGCACATTCCATCAAAAGCTGGTTGATACTTTAGAAGAACACTTCAAATTAGAAGTCGAATATCACACGGAGTCTTTCGATTTCGCTTAATTTGGTTGTTTTCATTTAATACCAAACAAAAAGGTGCGAAAACGCACCTTTTCTCTTGTTAATTCCCTCTTTGATTGTTAAAACATCCTCTCTTTATTTGTTTTTCACTTCAGAAGACATCATGACAACGAATCAACAAAATGCAGTTGTTTCACAACCACAAACTGTCGTTGTGAAACTGGGTACAAGTGTGCTGACAGGCGGCACTCTGGCACTCGACCGTGCTCACATGGTTGAGTTAGCGCGCCAGTGTGCTGAGCTTAAAAAACAAGGCCATTCAGTGGTAATGGTTTCGTCTGGTGCTATTGCAGCAGGCCGTGAGCATCTTGGTTACCCCGCATTGCCCAACGAGATGGCGAGTAAACAATTACTTGCGGCGGTGGGTCAAAGTCGCTTGATTCAAACATGGGAGTCTTTGTTTGGTATTTACGGTATCAAGATCGGCCAAATGCTACTAACTCGTGCTGATTTAGAAGATCGCGAGCGATTCTTAAACGCACGTGACACCATCAATGCGCTCGTTGCGAACGATATTATTCCTATCGTAAACGAAAATGATGCCGTTGCGACTAGTGAGATTAAAGTGGGCGATAACGACAACCTTTCCGCTTTGGTGGGTATTTTGTGTGGCGCAGATAAGCTCTTGCTTTTAACTGACCAAAAAGGTCTGTTTACTGCTGACCCTCGTAAAGACCCGAACGCAGAGCTGATCAAGGAAGTAAAAACCATCGACGATACGCTGCGTAAAATCGCAGGAGGAAGTGGTACAACATTGGGTACTGGCGGTATGGCAACGAAGCTGCAAGCCGCAGACATCGCTCGCCGCGCTGGTATCGAGGTTATTATTGCTGCCGGTAGTGCACCGAATGTTATCTTTGACTCTTTGAGCGCAGAGCCACAAGGCACACGCTTCCTACCTTGCGCTGAAGCTTTAGAAAACCGTAAACGCTGGATTCTGGCGGGACCTGCGGCATCGGGCGACATCATTATTGATGACGGTGCGGTAAATGCTGTGGTTGGTAAGGGCAGTAGCCTACTGGCTAAAGGGGTAATCAAAGTAAGTGGTGACTTTGCACGAGGCGAAGTGGCGCGTGTAACAAATTCTCACGGTAAGTTGGTGGCTCGTGGCATCAGCGCCTACTCAAGTGATGACCTAACTAAAATTACTGGTAAGCACAGTAAAGATATCATCTCTATTTTGGGGCATGATTATGGCTCTGAGGTGATTCATCGCGATGATTTGGTCGTCATTCAGGAATAGAATTAGAGGGAAGCAAAGTGGATTTAACGAATATGGGTAAAGCTGCTAAAGATGCAGCTTTCGAATTAGCGACAGCGTCAACTGCGCAAAAGAACCAAGCTTTAGCGATCATCGCTGATGAGCTAGAAGCAAACTCCGCTGCTATTTTGGCGGCAAACGCTAAAGACATCGAACTTGGCCGTGAAGCGGGTTTAACCGATGCGCTGCTCGATCGCCTTTTGCTGAATGAAGAACGATTGACTGCAATTGCGAATGATGTTCGCAACGTCATTAGCTTGAACGATCCTGTGGGCAGCGAAATCGACAGTAAGGTACTGGAAAATGGGATGTCATTGTCTCGCCGCCGCGTACCACTGGGTGTTGTGGGCGTAATTTATGAAGCGCGTCCTAACGTGACCATTGATATTGCGGCGCTGTGCTTGAAAACCGGCAACGCAAGCATTTTGCGTGGCGGCAAAGAGACATTTTTCTCGAATATGGAATTGGTAAAGGTTATTCAGTCTGCGCTAGCAAAGGCGAACCTTCCTGCCGCTTCGGTTCAGTACATTGAAAAGCCAGATCGTGAGCTAGTCTCTCAACTGCTTAAACTGGACGATTACGTCGACATGATCATTCCACGCGGTGGTGCTGGCCTACACAAAATGTGTAAAGAAAACAGCACGATTCCGGTGATTATTGGCGGCTTTGGTATCAGCCATATCTTTGTCGACGAATCCGCTGATCTAGAGAAATCCCTGAATGTGGTTGAGAACTCTAAAGTTCAACGTCCATCTGCGTGTAACTCATTAGATACGCTGCTCGTGCATGAAAAAATTGCAGCACAGTTTCTGCCAATGATCGTTGAGCGTATGGACGAAAAAGTGACGTTCGTGGCAGAGCCAAAAGCAAAAGAACTCATGGATCAAGCGAAACAAGTTCGCGATGCTGTTGAAGGTGACTTTGATACGGAATGGTTGAGCTACACCCTTGGTGTAAAAGTCGTGTCTGATGTGAAAGATGCAATTGATCATATGCGTGTTCATAACGCGAGCCACTCAGATGCGATCATGACCAATAGTTTGGAAAACTCAGAACTGTTCATCAATTCTGCCGGTTCTGCGGCGGTTTATGTGAATGCTTCAACGCGCTTTACAGACGGTGCGCAATTTGGCCTTGGCGCAGAAGTCGCAGTATCCACGCAAAAGCTACATGCCCGTGGTCCAATGGGCTTAGAAGAGCTAACTAGCTACAAGTGGGTTGGTAAAGCGAATTACTTAGCACGCAGTTAACACATTCAACGAGATCTTGAGTGAAAAAGGGGCCTTTGGGCCCCTTTTTGTTTTGTCTAACATACCAATTCCGCTACACTACATGAGCTTTTATTTCGGTTTGAAAGCGTTATACCCAAATAGCTTTAATAGAGTCCGCATAACTATGAACGCGTGGTTAGCCGTGATTGCTCATGAGGTTATTTGGGTATAGATATGGAGGTGATATGCATTGTCCTTTTTGTTCCGAGAACGATACCAAAGTTATTGATTCCCGCTTAGTCGCTGATGGCCATCAAGTTCGACGTCGCCGTCAGTGCTTGGCGTGTAGCGAGCGTTTTACTACGTTTGAAAGCGCAGAGTTAGTGATGCCTAAAGTGATCAAATCGAATGGCAACCGTGAACCATTTGATGAAGATAAAATGGTTGGCGGTATTCAGCGCGCATTAGAGAAACGCCCAGTGAGTGCTGATTCTATAGAGTTAGCGATCAGCATGATCAAATCACAATTGCGTGCGACGGGTGAACGAGAGGTTCCGAGTGAAATGATTGGTAATTTAGTCATGGACCAACTCAAAGAACTCGACAAGGTCGCTTATATCCGTTTCGCCTCAGTTTACCGCAGCTTTGAAGACATTCGCGAGTTTGGCGAAGAGATTGCCCGCCTAGAAGACTGAGTAGCTCATGACTCAACATACTCCTGAAAGAGCGTTTTCTGATTTAGATTTCGCCATGATGTCACGAGCTATTAAGTTAGCGAGACGTGGCATTTATACCACAGCCCCAAATCCAAATGTGGGGTGCGTCATCGTTCGTGATGAAGAAATTGTTGGTGAGGGCTATCACCACCGCGCTGGTGAGCCGCATGCCGAAGTGCACGCGATGCGCATGGCGGGTGAAAAAGCAGTTGGTGCAACCGCTTATGTGACGCTCGAACCTTGCTCTCATTACGGCCGTACGCCGCCATGTGCTGAAGGGCTAATCAAAGCCAAAGTGGCACGTGTGGTTTGCGCAATGGTAGACCCAAACCCTAAAGTTGCGGGGCGGGGCATCCAGATGTTGCGTGATGCCGGAGTTGAAGTACAAATTGGCTTGTTAGAGCAAGATGCCCTTGCCCTTAACCCTGGTTTTATAAAGTACATGCGTACAGGCATGCCGTTTGTTCAATTAAAAATGGCAGCCAGCTTGGATGGGCAAAGCGCGCTCAGTAATGGGCAGAGCCAATGGATCACCTCCCCAGCGGCCCGCCAAGACGTGCAGCGTTATCGAGCAATGAGTGGTGGCATTCTTTCTACTAGCAAAACGGTGATTGATGATAATGCGTCACTCAATGTGCGTTGGGATGACTTACCTACCAGTGTTCAAGCGCAGTATTTACGAGAAGAACTTCGTCAACCAGTACGTGTAATCTTAGACCGTCAGAACCATTTAACGGATGCGCTCAAGCTGTTCCACACCGATGGAGAGCGAGTTATTGTTAGCCCAGATGGAGAATGTATCCCTCTATTGGACAGCGCTGACCAAATTGACTTATCAACAACATTAAAACGTATCTCGGATGAGCACCACATCAATCACTTATGGGTTGAAGCTGGAGCCACGCTAGCGAGTGCGATGATAAAGGCTAATCTTGTAGATGAGCTCATTGTTTACCTTGCGCCAAAACTCATGGGCAGCGATGGTCGGGGGCTTATCGGTGCTTTAGGATTAAGCGCTATGGCTGACGTCATTGATTTAAACATTACAGACGTTCGTATGGTCGGGGTAGACATTCGCATCACCGCCACCATCAAACGTAATGAACTTAGATAAGAAATAGTATGTTTACAGGAATAGTAGAAGCAGTTGGCAAGTTAGCTGCGATTACGCCGAAGGGCGAAGACATCACCGTCACGGTTGAAACTGGTACGCTTGATATGTCAGACGTTAAGTTAGGCGATAGCATCGCGACCAATGGTGTTTGCTTAACGGTAGTTGACTTCGGAAGCCACTATTACAGTGCTGATCTGTCATTAGAAACCTTGAAGAAAACTGGGTTTGCTGAATACCAAGTAGGCGAGAAGGTGAATCTAGAAAAAGCCATGTTACCAACAACGCGATTGGGGGGACATATCGTTTCTGGCCATGTCGATGGGGTTGGTGAAATTGTCGAACGCAATTTAGTTGGCCGTGCGATAGAGTTTTGGGTTGCAATGCCAGCGGAAATTAGCAAGTACGTTGCAGAGAAAGGCTCGATTACTGTTGATGGTATTAGCCTAACCGTCAACGACTTACGTAAAAATGCTTTTAAGCTGACGATCGTTCCTCATACGAGTGAAGAAACTACGATTGACCAGTTTCAAGTGGGGCGCAAAGTAAACTTAGAAGTTGATGTACTTGCGCGTTATATGGAGCGTTTACTGCAAGGGCAACAAGAAGATAAGGCCGAGTCTCGTATCACGATGGACTTTTTACAGCAAAACGGTTTTGCATAAGTCTTGGGAGTGGCTGCGTGAGGCATGCGATAAAGAGCAGACTCACAGAACACCGCGAGATTCATTGACTTGCTTGGTGCAAAGCTCAAACTATTGACCTCACCAGCATTCACTGCAACATGATTTTTTCATTGCTGCCGCAATAACAAATTTAGAATAACGGGATAACAGACTATGCCAATCAGTACGCCACAAGAAATTATTGATGATATTCGCGCAGGCAAAATGGTCATCCTAATGGATGATGAAGACCGCGAGAATGAAGGTGACTTGATCATGGCTGCCGAGCATATTACGCCGGAAGCCATCAACTTTATGGCAACCTATGGCCGTGGCCTGATTTGTTTAACCATGACCAAAGATCGTTGCGAAAGCCTAGGTCTGCCACCAATGGTGCAAGACAATAATGCGCAATACACAACCAACTTTACCGTTTCTATTGAGGCGGCAGAAGGGGTAACGACGGGTATTTCAGCAGCGGATCGCGCACGCACGGTTCAAGCGGCAGTCGCGCCAAACGCCAAAGCTGCGGATTTGGTGCAGCCTGGTCACATCTTCCCTCTCGCAGCTCAAGACGGCGGTGTACTGACTCGCGCAGGTCACACTGAAGCTGGCTGTGATTTGGCTCGCCTTGCTGGTTTAGAGCCAGCATCGGTTATTGTTGAGATCTTAAATGACGACGGCACTATGGCTCGTCGCCCTGATCTAGAGATCTTCGCAGAGAAGCACGGTATTAAATTGGGCACTATTGCCGACCTAATTGAGTACCGCAATAACACTGAGACAACGATTGAACGTGTGGCAGAGTGCAAGTTACCGACAGAGTTTGGCGAGTTCACGTTAGTCACGTACAAGGACACTATTGATAACCAAGTGCATTACGCAATGTGCAAGGGCGATTTGAAAGAAAAAGCGCCATTGGTTCGCGTTCACCTCCAAGATGTCTTTACTGATTTATTACGTAGCGATCGCAACGCAGAGCGCAGTTGGACATTAGACAAGGCAATGAAACGCATTGGTGAAGAAGGTGGTGTGCTGGTTGTTCTTGGCCATGAAGATTCGACCGATCTACTTATTCATCGTGTGAAGATGTTTGAAGCGCAAGACAAAGGTGAAGCACCAACGCTTGCTAAGAAACAGGGCACGTCTCGCCGTGTTGGTGTGGGCTCACAGATTCTTGCGGATCTCGGTGTACATGATATGCGCCTTCTGTCATCGACCAACAAAAAGTACCACGCATTAGGTGGTTTTGGTCTGAACGTGGTTGAGTACGTCTGCGAGTAACAACCGAACAATAAGTTCCTAGTCTTTTACGCACTCAACTCGTCAATGGCTAGGAACCGGTGATTTGCCTCCAATTTCCATTAGATATTGCTCACAAATTTGTGCTAGAATCCGGCGATTCTCACTTGATGAACATATTTCACTTATAAATAGAGTTAAAGGAAAGCTTATGAAAGTGATCGAGGGTGGCTTCCCAGCGCCAAATGCAAAAATTGCTATCGTTATTTCTCGTTTCAACAGTTTTATTAACGAAAGCCTACTTTCTGGTGCGATCGATACACTAAAGCGTCACGGACAAGTAAGCGAAGACAACATCACGGTTGTGCGTTGTCCAGGTGCCGTAGAACTACCTCTAGTAGCTCAGCGTGTTGCTAAAACTGGCAAATTCGACGCTATTGTTTCTCTAGGGTCTGTTATTCGCGGTGGAACGCCTCACTTTGACTATGTTTGTAGTGAAATGAACAAAGGTCTAGCACAAGTGTCTATGGAATTCAGCATTCCAGTAGCATTTGGTGTTTTGACTGTTGATACGATCGATCAAGCGATTGAACGCGCAGGAACCAAGGCTGGTAATAAAGGTGCAGAGGCTGCACTAAGCGCACTTGAAATGATTAATGTACTATCTGAAATTGATTCCTAATGGGGGCCAGTGTGAAACCAGCCGCACGTCGTAACGCACGTCAATTCGCTCTACAGGCGATCTACTCATGGCAAATTACTAAAGAGAATGTTGCCAAGATTGAAGAACAGTTTTTGTCTGGCGACAAATACGATGAAGAAGAACTTCATGCATCTGAGCCAGCGCTTGCTGCTCCAGAAACAGACGTAGCTTACTTCCGTGAACTACTAAGCGGTGTTGTACTTAGCCACGCTGAGCTAGATAGCAAAATTCGTCCATACATCTCTCGTCCTATGCAGGATTTAGATATGATGGAACTTGCTCTTCTTCGCCTTGCTATGTACGAGATGACTCGTCGCGAAGATGTTCCTTACAAAGTTGTTATCAATGAAGCGATTGAACTTGCAAAAGTCTTCGCAGCAGAAGATAGCCACAAGTTTGTGAACGGTGTACTTGATAAAGCAGCACCTCACATTCGTAAGAAATAACGATTTCTTCAATGAAAAGGTCAGCACATGCTGACCTTTTTTGTATCAAAAGCTTTTACATCAAAAAGTAAGTGAATTATGTCTGGTGAATTTAATCTGATAGACAAATACTTCGTCGGGCGTCAGAACCAACGTAAAGATGTCCACCTAGCGGCTGGTGATGATTGCGCACTCGTCAAAGCGCCGGCTAATGTTCAGATTGCGATTAGCACGGATACATTGGTGGCTGGAACGCATTTCTTATCCGACGCAAATCCGGCGTGGGTGGCGCACAAAGCATTGGCTTCTAACATCAGTGATTTGGCAGCGATGGGAGCAACGCCTGCGTGGGTGAGCTTTGCATTAACGATGCCCGAGCCAGATGAAGAATGGCTTGCACCTTTCTGTGATGCATTTTTCGAATTGGCTGATTACTATGGTATTCAGCTAATTGGCGGTGACACCACAAAAGGGCCATTGTGTCTGACTCTGACGGTGCAAGGTTTTGTTCCTGAAGGTAAAGCGCTCACACGTTCCGGAGCAAAGCCAGGGGACTGGGTGTACGTAACGGGGAACCTTGGCGATGCAAAAGCTGGCTTGGATGTGATTCTAGATGACTCTCTGCGCAGCAGAGTCGGCGCGGAAGCACTAGAGCGAGCTCATTACCTTAGTTCTCCGCGTGTGCTTGCTGGACAAGCTCTTGTTGGCTTAGCCTCGTCGGCGATAGATATTTCAGATGGCTTAATCTCTGATATTAAGCACATTTTACAGCGATCTCAGGTTGGGGTGAGTATTGATGTCTCTCAGCTACCGATCTCTTCAGAATTAGTCCAGTTTTTAGATGATAAGATCAGCGCGCAGCAGTATGCTTTAGCAAGTGGCGAAGAATACGAGTTGTGTTTTACCGTGCCGGAGCAAAATCGAGGCTCGTTACAAAGCGCTTTATCTCATACTGGCTGTAAGGTCACATGTATTGGTCAAATCCGACCAAATGGAACCTTCGAGCTGCATGATAACAATCAACCACTTGATTGGGACTTAAGTGGCTTCGACCACTTTAAATGATCTGAGCTAAGCTCTAGCCAAGAGCCTGTTACTATTGAGCCACTCACAGGCATGACGATTGAAACCAAACTAGCAGTATAGGTTTAAGGATATGACCAACCCTCTTTCTCTGATTTCATTAAAGAACCCGTGGCATCTATTGGCGACGGGTTTTGGCAGTGGATTATCCCCGTTTATTCCAGGAACAATGGGGACACTGGCGGCCGTGCCCTTCTTTTTGTTGTTGGCGCAATTGCCATTTACGGCGTATGTCATTGTTGTTCTGATTTCGTGTGTGATCGGCATTCAAATCTGCCAAGTGACGTCTGCAGACATGAAAGTACATGATCATGGTTCAATCGTATGGGATGAATTTGCGGGTTTTTGGATTACGATGGGTATCGTCCCTGCGTTAAATATTCCGTTGACCGAGTGGAAGTGGTTGCTCACTGGCTTCATCCTGTTCCGTTTTTTCGACATGGTAAAACCGTGGCCAATTGGGTGGCTAGATAAGCGAGTTCACGGTGGGCTGGGTATTATGGTTGATGATATCGTGGCGGGAATTATGGCTGGTGTTGCCCTGTTTCTAGTCGCAAAATACGCAGGCTGGATGAATTAAACGTTGGACATAAAAAAGGGATGCCATGAGCATCCCTTTTTACATGCTATTTTGCTAAATAATCCAAGATGGATTTTTCAATCCCTTTTGCATCGAGACCAAGCTCTTCATGCAGTTCATCTTGTGTTCCTTGATGAATAAACTCATCTGGTAAACCTAGGTTCAACACAGGTTTAATGATTTTATCTTTCATCATGAACTCAACAACACCAGCACCAGCACCACCCGCGATAACATTTTCTTCTAACGTCACGAGCACGTCATGATCTGCGGCTAATTGACGAATTAATGCTTCATCGAGCGGCTTCACAAAGCGCATATCAGCAACAGTGGCGTTAAGGTATTCTGCCGCTTCTAGCGCGTTACCCAAGAAAGTACCAAAGTTCAGAATAGCAACTTTTTCACCTTGGCGAACCATGCGTCCTTTACCGATTTCTAAAGCCGTAAACTCAGTTTCGATTTCTACGCCCATCCCGCTACCGCGAGGGTATCGAACCGCACTAGGGCCAGTATGTTTATGGCCAGTGTAAAGCATTTGTCGACATTCGTTTTCGTCACTTGGCGCCATGATCACCATGTTCGGAATACAGCGCATAAAGCTTAGATCGAATGCGCCTTGGTGAGTTTGGCCGTCTGCACCAACGAGACCTGCACGGTCGATAGCGAACATTACTGGTAAATCCATGATCGCGATATCGTGGATCAGTTGGTCATAACCACGTTGCAAGAAAGTCGAATAGATAGCAACGATTGGATGATCGCCCGCAATTGCCATGCCTGTTGCAAGTGTCACAGCGTGCTGCTCAGCAATCGCCACGTCAAAGTATTGGTCTGGATATTCTTTTGAGAAACGTACCATACCAGAGCCTTCGCGCATTGCTGGCGTAATTGCCATTAGCTTAGGATCTTGGGCCGCCATGTCACATAAAAAGTCACCAAAGATCTTTGAGTAAGTTGGCTTACCGCCACTGCTTTTCGGTAGACAGTTATGCGTTGGATCGAATTTAGGAACACCATGGTAGCCGATAGGATCTTTCTCGGCAGGCTCATAACCTTTGCCTTTCTTGGTCATGATGTGTAGGAACTGAGGACCTTTGAGCTCACGCATGTTTTTTAGCGTTTTGACGAGTTCATTGACGTCATGCCCATCAATCGGGCCAATGTAATTAAAGCCGAACTCTTCGAACAGAGTACCAGGCACTACCATGCCTTTGAGGTGCTCTTCCGTACGGCGAACCAACTCTTTAATAGGTGGAACACCAGACAGCACTTTCTTACCGCCTTCACGGATAGAAGTGTACAAGCTGCCAGAAAGTACCTTAGCAAGGTGGTTATTCAGCGCGCCTACGTTTTCTGAAATCGACATTTCGTTGTCGTTCAAAATCACCAACATATCAGGATGAACGTCGCCAGCGTGGTTCATAGCTTCGAATGCCATGCCGGCTGTAATTGCGCCATCGCCAATCACACTGACAATTTTACGACCTTTGCCTTCTTTTTGTGCGCTGATGGCCATGCCAAGACCAGCACTAATCGATGTCGAAGAGTGGCCGACAGATAAGGTGTCATATTCACTTTCTTCACGCCAAGGGAAAGGGTGTAGGCCATCCTTTTGGCGAATTGTTGGCATTTTATCGCGACGTCCGGTGAGGATTTTGTGCGGGTAAGCCTGATGACCAACATCCCAGATCAATTTGTCGATAGGGGTGTTGTAAACATAATGCAGAGCGACAGTTAGCTCTACGGTGCCTAAGCCAGACGCTAAGTGTCCGCTAGATTGGCTCACTGAATTTAGCAGATACGTTCGCAGTTCATCACACAGATTTGGTAATGTTTCTTTCGGAAGGAGACGTAATTCTTCCGGTGTATTTGCTAACGCCAGTGTTGGGTACTTTGAAATATCAAGAGTCATATAAATGCGCGCTTATAGTGTTAATTTTTGCGCTCGATGACATATCGGGCGAACTCTTCGAGTAACTGAGTATTGTATGGGATAGCTTCCAATGCTTGAAGTGCTTCCTGTAACAGAGTGTGAGCTTTCTCTATGGCTCCCTCTAAACCCAGCAGGGAGGGATAAGTGCTCTTATTCAGACCTTGGTCGGAACCTTGAGGCTTACCCAGTGTTTCTGTGTCACTGATGATATCAAGAATATCGTCTTGAACCTGAAACGCCAAACCAATTGCTTTTGAGTAGCGCTCCAAGTGAGGTAAAACCTCGATACCTTTCTCACCAGCAGCTAATGCACCCAATTTTACCGCACAATCAATCAGAGCTCCGGTTTTTTTACGGTGTATCTCTTCCATTTCTTCAAGAGAAACTTGGCGATTTTCCGCGCCTAAATCTAAGGCTTGCCCAACACACATGCCGTTGGCGCCAGAAGAATGCGCCAACGCTTTGATCATGTTGATGCGTTGAGTCTCGGCTACCGGGTTTAATTGACCATCGGCAATAATGGTGAAGGCGAGAGTTTGTAGTGCATCACCTGTCAGTATTGCGGTTGCTTCATCAAACTTAATATGACAAGTTGGTTGACCTCGACGCAGTTCATCATCGTCCATGGCTGGCAGATCATCATGAATGAGTGAGTAGGCATGTATACATTCGATAGCAGCGGCAGGAGTATCTAAGTCTTCTGGTTTACAGCCGAGCATTTGACCTGTGATGTAAACAAGAAAAGGGCGAACGCGTTTTCCACCTAGCAAAAGGCCGTATTTCATTGCTTGAATCAATGGCTGCTCTTGATATGGAAGCTGATCGAGCCACAAGTTCAATTGCTGATTGTTTCTTTGTTGAAAAGACGTCAATGTCTGTTGCATCACATTGCTCACTACTGATGGTTATTCTGAATCTGGTTTGAAGTCACTCAGTGGTGCTTCATCATCTTCGCTAAGAAGAATACTTACGCGCTGTTCGGCGTCGCTAAGTTTAGTTTGGCCAGCACGAGCTAAGGCAATGCCTCGTTCAAACTTACGTAGAGCATCATCTAGGGCAAGATCGCCATTTTCTAATTGATCAACCAAGCTATCAAGCTCTTCAATGGTTGCTTCGAAGGTCATGTTTTCTGGTTTCTTGACCGCCATCTTTTTTCTGCCTTAATCAAGCCTTGGAGAAGATGCACGAAAGTTACCTTAGCCTAGTAACTTGGTCAAATTTAACCTTATATAATTGTCACAAAATTAGCGTTAAACGAGCCTAAGCACTGAAACCCCATATTTTGGTTAAGGTTGTTAAGTCTAATTTGTGATCCATTAGCTAAGATTTTTCTAAAAATTCTGCGCGAGTTGTCGATACAGGTAATAATCCGCCCAATGGCAGTATTTGAGTATAGCGTGAGGAGTGCTTTGTGGATTTAGCAACCCTATTAGGTTTGATTGGTGGTTTTGCATTCGTCATTATGGCGATGGTGCTTGGTGGCAGCATCGGCATGTTTGTCGATGTCACGTCGATCCTTATTGTCGTTGGTGGCTCAATATTTGTAGTACTGATGAAGTTCACAATGGGACAGTTCTTTGGTGCAACAAAGATCGCAGGCAAAGCCTTCATGTTTAAAGCGGATGAACCGGAAGACTTGATCGCAAAAATTGTGGAAATGGCCGATGCGGCACGTAAAGGTGGTTTTCTTGCTCTTGAAGAGATGGAGATTAATAACACTTTTATGCAAAAAGGCATTGATTTGCTTGTTGATGGCCATGATGCCGACGTGGTAAGAGCGGCCTTAAAAAAAGACATCGCGCTTACGGATGAACGACATACTCAAGGCACTGGCGTATTTCGCGCCTTTGGTGACGTTGCTCCTGCGATGGGAATGATTGGTACCTTGGTTGGTCTTGTTGCGATGCTTTCAAACATGGATGATCCAAAAGCGATTGGACCAGCAATGGCGGTTGCACTCTTAACCACATTGTATGGCGCGATCCTGTCCAACATGGTGTTTTTCCCTATTGCGGATAAGCTTTCTCTGCGCCGTGACCAAGAAACGCTAAACCGCCGTTTGATCATGGATGGTGTATTAGCGATTCAAGATGGTCAAAACCCGCGAGTTATTGATAGTTACTTGAAGAACTACCTCAACGAAGGTAAACGTGCCCTTGAGATTGACGAGTAACTTGGAGAGTAGTGATGGATGATGAAGATAACAAATGCGATTGTCCGCCACCCGGTCTCCCGTTATGGATGGGGACATTCGCGGACTTAATGTCGCTACTGATGTGTTTCTTTGTTCTTCTGCTCTCGTTTTCTGAGATGGACGTGCTGAAGTTCAAACAGATTGCGGGATCAATGAAATTTGCCTTCGGTGTACAAAATCAACTTGAAGTGAAAGACATTCCCAAAGGTACTAGCATCATTGCTCAAGAGTTTCGACCGGGCCGACCGGAACCAACGCCGATAGATGTCATCATGCAGCAAACCATGGACATCACTCAGCAGACGCTCGAATTTCATGAAGGGGAGTCTGACCGAGCTGGTGGCACAAAGCGTGATGAAGGCAAGTTAACCGGGGGTCAATCGCCAGAAACGTCAACGCAAAACAATCAATCTGCAGAAGCGGACATGCAACAGCAGCAATCTGAAGAGATGTCGCAAGAGATGGAAACCTTGATGGAAAGCATCAAGAAAGCCTTAGAGCGAGAGATTGAACAAGGTGCCATTGAAGTTGAAAATCTCGGCCAACAGATTGTCATACGCATGCGTGAAAAAGGTGCATTCCCTGAAGGTTCGGCCTTCTTGCAGCCTAAATTCCGCCCTTTAGTTCGACAAATTGCAGAGTTAGTAAAAGACGTGCCAGGCATTGTGCGAGTATCTGGTCATACGGACAACCGACCGTTGGACTCAGAGCTTTATCGTTCTAACTGGGATCTCTCTTCTCAGCGCGCCGTATCGGTTGCACAAGAGATGGAGAAGGTGAGAGGCTTCTCTCATCAACGTTTGAGAGTGCGAGGCATGGCAGATACTGAACCATTGTTGCCGAATGATTCTGATGAAAACCGCGCGCTTAACCGACGGGTTGAAATCAGCATCATGCAAGGCGAGCCACTATACAGTGAAGAAGTGCCTGTAATTCAATAACTAGACTTTAGTTTCAAGTCAGTAGAGAGATAAGAAAGCGAGCAGATTGCTCGCTTTTTTTGTTTTTCCAATCCGCTTGGGTGTATAATCTTGCGCCTTAAAAGTGAGCTCAGACTACTTTTTGTGACTGAAACGCGGTTTTACTGCGTATGAAGCATTGAAGTTGAGTGTCACTCTTTGTTGATTGCGAAACTAACCTGCGAATTAGACTATGAAATTTATTGTAAAGCCCCATCCAGAAATTTTTGTAAAAAGTGAATCTGTGCGTAAGCGCTTCACAAAGATTTTAGAGTGCAACATTCGTAACATCATTAAGAGCCGCACGGAATCTGTCGCGGTATTCAACCGTCGTGATCACATTGAAGTGACCTCTGAGAGTAACGAATTCCACGCTGAAGTTCTTGAGGTTTTGACTCATACACCAGGCATTCACCACGTACTGGAAGTGAAGCAGACCGAATTTAAAGACTTGCACGATATCTTCGAACAAGTACTGGAGCTAAATCGCTCTGCACTCGAAAATAAAACCTTTGTTGTACGTGCGAAGCGTCGCGGTAAGCACGACTTTACCTCTATCGAACTAGAGCGTTATGTCGGCGGTGGTTTAAACCAAGCGATTGAGAGCGCAAGAGTTAAGCTGCAAAACCCAGACGTGACGATCAAGGTGGAAGTCTCGAATGACAAGCTAAACCAAGTGCTGGCTCGTCATAAAGGTCTAGGCGGCTTCCCACTGGGCACGCAAGAAGACGTGTTGAGCTTGATCTCTGGTGGTTTTGACTCTGGTGTTTCTAGCTACCTTCATATCAAGCGTGGTTCAAAAGTACATTACTGTTTCTTTAACCTAGGTGGTCCAGCGCACGAAATTGGCGTTAAGCAGGTTTCTCACTACCTATGGAACAAATACGGCTCTTCAGCAAAAGTACGTTTCATCTCAGTTGATTTCGAACCTGTGGTTGCGGAAATCCTAGAGAAAGTCGATGACGGCCAAATGGGGGTTATCTTGAAGCGTATGTTCATGCGTGCAGCAGGCATGATCGCTCAGAAGATGAAGATCGAAGCATTGGTAACAGGCGAAGCGCTCGGTCAAGTATCGAGCCAAACGCTAACTAACCTCCGCCATATCGATAACGTAACGGACACGTTGATTCTGCGCCCACTTATCAACTGGGATAAAGAAGACATCATTAACCTAGCACGCGAAATCGGCACGGAAGATTTTGCGAAGACTATGCCAGAGTATTGTGGTGTTATTTCTAAGAAGCCGACAGTAAAAGCGATTAAAGCGAAGCTAGAAGCGGAAGAAGAGAAGTTTGACTTTAGCATTCTTGAGCAAGTAGTTCGTGATGCTCGCATGATGGACATTCGTGATATCGCGAAAGAGTCTGAGCAAGCAGCACCAGAAGTCGAGCAGGTTGAAGCGGTAGAAGAGCACGCGGTTGTGCTAGATATTCGTAGTCCTGAAGAGGAAGACGATAACCCGCTCGAAATCGAAGGTGTGGATGTGAAACATATCCCATTCTACAAGTTGGGTACACAGTTTGGTGATTTAGACCAATCTAAGACATATCTATTGTACTGTGACCGTGGGGTGATGAGCCGTCTGCAAGCACTTTACTTGCAAGAGCAAGGCTTCAATAACGTAAAAGTTTACCGCCCATAGTTGACTGATAAAAAGACGTTAAAAGGCGCAAATTGAGACATCAATTTGCGCCTTTTTTGTTTTTGATCGCGTTACAGCTAATCATTACTTAGCATAATGTTGAGGCTTATCGCAAAGCCATACACTTTGTGTTGATATAACGATAATTAATCCGAAAGAAGAGTAATAAAGTGATGTTGCTGCCAGATATGCGGATGAGATTTTCGATAGATAAAAAAACACCGCCTAATTTAGGCGGTGTAACAAATTTGACAGACAGGTCAAAAATAAATACAGGAAGTATATGTTTTGTCACAGGGAGTGTGGACAAAACATTATGGTAGAAATCTACCTAACTCGAAATACGAGTTTGCAAACACAACATCGCAACAACGAAGCCAATTGATTTCCAAAGAAATCAAGCCGTTCAGGCTCGTGTTGCGGGGTGAAATATAGAATTTATCTGGCTGTTCGACAACGGACATTTTATAATGTTTCAGATTAAAAAAACTAATCCTATTTGAGGTCCCATATGTCTCGCAGATTGCCTCCATTAAATTCGCTTCGAGTCTTCGAAGCGGCTGCTCGCCATCTCAGTTTTACGCGAGCGGCAGAAGAGTTGTTTGTTACTCAAGCCGCGGTCAGTCACCAAATTAAAGCACTCGAAGAGTTCTTATCGTTGAAGCTCTTTCGTCGCCGTAATCGTTCGCTATTGTTGACAGAAGAAGGACAAAGTTACTTTCTCGACATCAAAGATATTTTCACCTCGATTGCCGAGGCGACAGATAAGGTATTGGAACGTAGTGAAAAAGGGGCATTGACGATCAGTCTACCGCCGAGTTTTGCTATCCAATGGTTGGTGCCTCGTTTGGCCGATTTTAATGCTCAAGAGCCAGATATCGATGTACGTATTAAAGCTGTGGATATGGATGAAGGTTCACTGACTGATGATGTAGATGTGGCTATCTATTATGGCCGTGGGAATTGGCCGGGTTTGCGAGCGGATAAATTGTACCAAGAGTTTCTGATCCCACTTTGTTCACCTTCGTTACTTTTAGGCAACAAACCATTAGAATCTCTAAGTGACCTCAAATTACACACTTTGTTACATGATACTTCGCGTAAAGACTGGAAGCAGTTTGCGCGTCATTACAACATCGAAGGTATCAATGTAAACCACGGTCCTATTTTCAGTCACTCGACGATGGTGCTACAGGCTGCTGCGCATGGTCAGGGGGTCGCGCTTGGTAACAACGTACTCGCCAAGCCAGAAATGGAAGCTGGACGACTCATCGCGCCATTCGACGAGGTGTTGATCTCTAAGAATGCATTCTACGTGGTGTGTCATGAACAGCAGGCAGATATGGGCCGAATCGCAACGTTTAGAGACTGGATGTTAGCGACCGCGAGAAAAGAGCAAGAGGAAGTACTAGATGAGCCAATGGATAGTTGAGGGACCTGAAAGCGGTCCTCTATTTATCTTTGCCCATGGCGCTGGAGCGGGGATGGAACATGATTTCATGACCGCCGTTGCCAAAGGATTAGTTGAGCAAGGAATTCGCGTGGTGCGATTTAACTTCCCGTATATGATTAAGCGAGCGGAAGATGGGAAAAAGCGCCCACCAGATCGTGCGCCAAAACTGCTGGAAGCCTATGAAGAAGTGATTGCTCACTTTACCTCTCAACTTATTGTCATTGGTGGCAAGTCAATGGGTGGTCGCATGTCGAGTTTACTGGCTGAAAATGAGCTGGTGGCGGGCATTGCCTGTTTAGGGTTTCCATTTCACCCACCGGGAAAGCCAGAGAAATACAAAGGCGAGCACTTAGCAACTATTGAGAAACCTACGCTGATTCTACAAGGGGAGCGAGACACCTTTGGTAATCGTGAGGAGTTCGATGACTTTGTCCTTTCATCGCAAGTTAAGGTGAGTTTTTTACCCGATGGTGACCACAGCTTTAAACCGCGCAAGAGCTCAGGCCATACCGAGGCGGGTAACATCGATCTCGCGGTAGAGCAGTTAGCGGCGTTTATCAAAGAGGTGCACCGTGAAAAGTAAGTGGTTACTCTCATTTTCTGGTCTGTCTGGGCTGGTTTCTGTCGCTCTAGGAGCCTTTGCTGCACATGGGCTAAAAGCTCAGCTAGCTCCGTATTTACTTGGCGTATTTGAGACCGGAGTGTTGTACCAATTTATTCACACGTTGGCGATTGTGTTTTGTGCGGTTTTATTGCTATTGAATTTGGGACAAAAAGCACAAAAATATTTTTTCATTGCAGCGATTTGCTTTATCATCGGCATCTTTTGTTTTAGCGGCAGTCTTTACGCACTGGCGCTGACAGGCATTAAGTGGTTTGGGCCGATTACTCCAATGGGAGGATTGCTGTTCATGATTGGTTGGTGTCTGTTCTTTTTTGCTGCGTTCAATATCAAAGAGGTCTCCAAGTGAAACAACTAATGCTCTATTGCCGTTCTGGCTTTGAGAAAGAGTGTGCTGGTGAAATTCAGGACAAAGCGACACAGTTGGAAGTGTATGGCTTCCCTCGTGTGAAGAGAAACTCAGGTTATATTGTCTTCGAGTGTTACCAAGATGGAGATGCGGACAAACTTGCGAGAGGTTTGGACTTTAAGTCGTTAATCTTCGCTCGCCAAATGTTTGCGGTAGCGGCTGAGTTTCAATCGCTGCCAAGTGATGACCGCATTAGCCCAATTTTGAATGAGCTAGCAGACATTGAAGCGTTTCCTCGCTGTGGGGATTTGAGAATTGAAACTCCGGATACGAATGAAGCGAAAGAACTACTGAAATTCTGCCGTAAATTTACTGTCCCAATGCGTCAAGCGTTGCGCGGTAAAGGTCTAATGTTGAACAAAGACAACGCGAAGAAGCCAGTACTGCACATTTGTTTTGTGGAGCCTGGCCACTGTTATGTCGGTTATTCTTACACAGACAATAACTCTCAGTTCTTCATGGGTATTCCTCGCCTTAAGTTCCCAGCAGACGCCCCAAGTCGTTCAACGCTTAAACTGGAAGAAGCATTTCACGTCTTTATTCCACGTGAAGAGTGGGATGAGCGTTTAGCTCCAGGAATGTGGGGGGTCGATTTAGGGGCATGTCCAGGCGGTTGGACGTACCAATTGGTGAAGCGCTCGATGTTCGTTCACTGTGTCGATAACGGCATGATGGCAGACAGCTTGATGGAAACCGGCCAGATCAAGCATCATATGGTGGATGGTTTTAAATTCGAACCAGACCGTAAGAACGTAACATGGATTGTTTGTGACATGGTAGAAAAGCCAGCTCGTGTTGCTCACCTTATGGGCCAGTGGCTGTTAAAAGGTTGGGCGAAAGAGGCAATCTTTAACCTTAAGCTGCCAATGAAAGGCCGCTATGACGAGGTGCTGCAAGACCTTGAAAACCTGAAGCAGTTCCTGATTGATAATAAGGTAAAGTTCAGACTACAAGCTAAGCATTTGTATCATGATCGTGAAGAAATCACGATTCATATCCAGTGTCTATCGAACATTTCACCGTACTAATTTTATCTCCGAGTCATTTGGGGATAGTCCCGAGAATAGAAAAAAGCGCCTTCAAATGGCGCTTTTTTATTGTCTGAGAGCTTTATGGTTTGAAACCATCATCAGACACTATTCCGCTTTATTTGGTCCTGTAAAGCGAATGTCCTGTAAGTTAAAGCCGAGTTCAATGTCGCACTTTAAAGCCGCGACGCGTTTACATAGGCGTGCAGACTCAATGTGCTCGTCTAATTTTTTACGGTATTTCGGTGCGAGGTCTTCACTGGCGTAGGCTGCTTCAATATTCTCAAACTGAGTAAGAATCTCTTTCGCCGCTTTTGGTCCAATGCCCGGAACCCCCGGCACTTGGCTAGAGCTGATCCCCGTTAACCCCCAATAATCGGCCAGTTGGCTTGGTTTTACGCCGAACTCTTTTTCGATAAACGGTTCATCTAACCAACGATGTTGGAAGTAATCACGGATCTGTAGGGTAGGAGAAAGCAGCTGACAGTAGCCTTTATCCGTAGAAACGATGGTGACTTTTTCACCATGACTGGCCACTTTCGTCGCGAGAGTAGCAACCAAGTCGTCCGCTTCATCGCCTTCAGAAAGCAATGAATCAATACCTTGTTCCCACCATGCTTGCTGAATCGCATCTAGACCTTGCATCAGTGGTTCCGGCATTGGTTTTCGATTTTGCTTATAGTCTGGAAGAATCTCAGCTCGCCACCCTCTGTCTTGTTCATGGTGATCGAAAACCGCGATGATGTGTGTCGGGTTGGCTTCTGACAGAATGCGAGTGAGGGTTCTTTGTGTCGTGGTGATGGTTCTTGCTATGTCGGTTGGATCCGGTTGTGCAGAGTGCACACGGCGGATCAGGTTTAGGGCATCAATAATAACAAGATGAATAGACATAATGACTTAGCAATAAAAAGGGGCGTAATGCCCCTAGTGTAACGAATGCTAGCCTGACTATCGACCACCAATTTCTGGGTGAGCGATGCGATAACACGGTTCGTAGTCTGAACCGCCAGGTAATTTCATTCGGTGTTGTTCGACAAAGTCTTGTAGTAACTTATCGAGCTTTTTCATTAGCACAGGATCACCGTGAATGGTGAAAGGGCCTCGACGTTCGATTTCTCGAATGCCTTCGGCTTTGACGTTACCAGCCACGATACCTGAGAAGGCTTGACGCAGGTTGGCCGCTAAGACTTGAGGTTCTTGATCTAAGCTTAAATCCAATTGCTCCATCGACTCATGAGTTGGATCGAATGGTAACTGGAAGTTAGGCTCGATTTTTAATGACCAGTTAAAGCTATAAGCATCGCCTTTTTCTTTTCGGTGAAGGCGTACAGAGTCCATGGAGCGCTTCATGATACGTGCCACTTCTGCCGGATCGTCAATGACGATCTCGTAATGCTTTTGACCTTCTTCGCCAAGTGTATCGCGAACAAACTCGTCGATAGAGCGGAAGTACTCTTCACTCTCTTTTGGTCCAGTTAACACGATAGGCATTGGCTGATCGGCGTTGTCTGGATGCATCATAATGCCAAGAATATACAGCAACTCTTCTGCAGTACCCGGACCACCAGGGAAAATCACAATGCCATGCGCCATACGTACAAAGGCTTCCAAACGCTTTTCGATGTCTGGCATGATAACCAGCTCATTCACGATTGGGTTTGGTGGCTCGGCTGCAATAATCGAAGGCTCGGTTAAACCAAGATAACGTTGCTGAGTATAACGCTGCTTCGCATGTCCGATAGCGGCACCTTTCATTGGCCCTTCCATCGCACCAGGGCCACAACCCGTGCAGATATTAAGTTCACGCAAGCCAAGCTCGTTACCGACTTCACGTGTGTATTGATATTCCACGCCATTGATAGAGTGACCACCCCAACACACGACGAGGTTTGGCTCGATACCTGGTGTGAGTGCTCTGGCATTACGCAGAATACCGAACACGAGGTTAGTGATGTGAATTGGGTTCGTCAGGTTGAGTCGTTGTGCGTCTGCTAAATGCATATTGACATAAACGATATCGCGTAACACGGAGAACAGATGCTCTTGGATACCTTTAATTATCTCGCCATCGACAAAGGCGTGCTCAGGTGGGTTAGTCAGCTCAAGCTTAATACCACGCTCGCGGCGCACTACGTTGACATCAAACGACTGGTGTTTATCGAGCAGCTCTTTCGAGTTATCGGTATGACTGCCGGAGTTCAACACCGCTAACGTGCAGTTGCGGTACAGTTGATAAAGTTCACTCGAGGCCGTGTTTTTTAAGCGCTCTACTTCTAATTGAGATAGCAAGTCCATGCTACCAGCGGGGCTTATATGGGTAATCATAACGCCTCCTTGTGTTGCATTATTTTGAGGGAAAGTACCAACTCACCTTTTTGGGTTATACGTATGGTTTGATGAAAGGCAGTTGGCCGATTTGGTTTTATGGTTATTGACTCCCAAGCAACCTCAAGATGGTACATTCGCGTTCTGTAAATGCATCATCTTGAAGTGACTTGGGTTTTTACAGCTTAGCAGACTGAAAGGGAAGAAATGTGATAACTCGTTGAAAATGGGTGGTTATAAAGCGTAAATTGCGCCAATTCTGGTTTGTTTGTTCGCTTTTTGTACGAAATCTAGCTCCAGTTAAGCTGATTTGTTCCACGTTTTTTAGCGTCCGCAAGCATCTTGCCGAGTCGATCGAGTACATACTCTGGCGTATCGGACTCTTTAAAAGAGGTCGACACTGCCGCTAGGGTGATCATGATATTTTGCTCACGGAACTTAAATGGCAATTGGCTAATATCACGCTGGATATGTTTAATGAGATCCAGTGTGTATTCTTCAGATTGTTCTGGAACGAGTAAAATAAACTCTTCACCACCAAAGCGAGCTACCGTCTCAGTTTCTGATACGCGTTTATTAATGGTGCGAGCGATGATCTTCAACGCTTTATCACCAGCCGTATAGCCATAGCTGTCATTCACCGCTTTGAAGTTATCAACGTCAAACAACACTACACGCAGGTTCTGTTGAGAGCGAATCCAACGGCGATACTCTAGCTCTAGTCGATCATTAAATGCGGTGCGGTTATAGACTTTAGTCAGAGGGTCGAGCAACATGCGCTGAGCTTGGTCATCTAAGCGTCGACGATGATCTTGGGTGGTTTCAAACACGGCTTCGAGCTGGTTCTTACTGTAATTCAAACGCTCTTGCAGCGCTTGTTCTCGTTCTTCCGTCATTTTAAGTCGCTCTGTCAGCGACGCCATTTTCGCAAGTAACGGGGCGATTTCTTTTTTTACATCCGCTAGATCTTGAGCTTGGTCGAGGGATAGTTGACTCAATTCAACCAGACTGTTCATTTCTGTGTTGAGCTCTTGACGGTGCTCAAAGTAGGTATGATGTTGGTCGACGTTCTGATGAACGGTTTTTAGGTTACTTGCGAGAGAAGTGTTCAGCTGATCAAGGAATTGGCTAGACGCTTCGCGCTCAAACTTGGTTGCTTCGACAACCAATTTCAGCGTTGAGAGCGTAAGCTCAATGAGAGATTCTGCACTCACGCCAAGAAGCAGCTTAGCCCGAATATCGAGCAACCTATCTCCCGTTTCTCCCTCAAAATCCAGCTCGGTGATGGTATGTTGTAGATCGCTGGCTAAGCACTCAAGTTGAGACTTATCAGGATTATTCTCAAACTCACTGAGATGCAAACGCGAGTTGGAAGTGATGATTTTCAGAGCGCGTTCGTAAATGCTCAGTAGCTTAGTGGCTTGATCGGCTTTATTGCTGGCATGAGCTTCTGAGAAACTCATTAAGTTCCGTAGTTCACGTTTTAACTGCGCAGGTAAACCTGTGACACGTTGGAGTGTTTCACCACTGTGTTTGATTTGTTCGTCTAGGTAGCCGTTCTGTTTGTCCATCGTCTTCGACTGCTGTTTGAGCATTCTTTCTAATACCGCTAAACGTGGGATAAGAGTACTGATATCTTTTTGATGTTGCAGCTCTTGTTGGATTTCAAACAGGTAATTGGATACCTGGGTATTCGAACCCTGGCAAGCTGAAGACAATGATGCCACAACGCGTTTAAGAACTTGTTGTTCACGTTTGAATTTGAGTGAAGTATCACGATGTGTCAGTCTGAGTTGGTCAAGTTGACAACTCAGCTGATGAAGCTGCGACTGAATATCGGATTCCAAGATTCCCATGAAGTGACTACGGTTAAGTCCATGTACTACTGACAATTATCCGATAATAACAAAAAACGTTATAGCGTCATTAGTTATTATGTCTAACAGGCGTTTAATTATCCATTTTTTAATATTTTCTTGATGTCGTCCTCATTCTTGTAGGACGAATGGATCTTAATCAGGCCTTGGCTAATGGCATGCTGACAGGCGGTTCTTATGTTACCCGTTGCAAAGCTCGCGGCGGGTGCGTTATCGATGGCTTTCAAGAAAACCCAGTGGCTTTGCTTATCCTTCAAGCTGACTTCTCGCGCAATGTGAGTCGCAAGCAGCAACAGATCGAGTAATTCCTCGTCGTTAATTGCAGTGTAGGCTCGTGGTAAGAACGGATAATCGCTGATACCCATGCGAATAATGCGGTTGACGTTGTGCTGCTGAGCGAACTCATCCACCCAAGTCTGGAATTTCTCGAACATGACTTCGGCAGAAGCATCACGGTCAGCGTTCGGCTCGATATAGAGTAGGTTTGCATCTGAGAAATGGTAAAGACGCGACGGTTTTTCTATCTTTTCCGCAAGGAAGTCGCCAAATGCACGTTCTAGTTCTAGACCATCCTTATAGCCGTTATGGACGTACATGCTTCGTAGGAATGGCAAGTCGATCATGACAAAGCGCAGGCGATCGTTAAGTGGCTCGTGGATCAATTCGCCCATTTGCCATTGCTCGAAAGTTTCGCTCGACTTTTTCAATGAGCGAGACAGCTTCACGTTCAGCATACGCAAGTTACGTAAACGGGAACGAGAGTGAGTGAAGAGATCATTACGCAGTTTTTCGATTTCACTTGCTTGGCGTTGCATGATCACGCCGCGGCGCATAATGAACAAAAACATCACCAACACAGTAATAAACAATGCGAATGAGATTTTCTGGAATTTGCGGTGTTCCCTTTCCACTTGCTCAAGGCGTTCCGATTGGCCGATATAGTGGATGGTTTGTTCAGCAAACTCTTTTTGTTGGCGGAATGCATCCTCACTGATTTGGTTGAGCTGTTTTTGCTCTAAACGCACAAGGTTGGTGTATTTCTTATAAGCCTGCAGAGAAAGTTGGTATTCGCCTGCCTGCTCGTAACCAAGCCCGAGTAAGCGGTAAGACTGCTGCTTAATGAAGTTGTTATTTTCAGGTGACTTTTCAGCAAGTGCTAACGCCAGCTTTGCATTGGTAATGACGTTTTTACTGTCGTTTTGATGATAAGCCAGGCCTGACTGAAGCAACGCTGCCTTTGCTTCAAGCTTAGGAATGTCAGTGTATTCTAAAAGCTCTTTAGAACGGTCTAGGTATTGTTCAGCTAGCGCGTAGTTGTAGAGTTGCAGATAGGTAGCCGCTAAGCTTAAGCGAATCTTAATGATCCGATTAATGTTCTTACTGGTGCTTTCATGGTCCAGCACGTTGAAGTAGTGCACTAAGGCAAGGTTAAACTTGCCTTGGTAAAAATAAATGTCACCCATTTGCTCAAGGACATCCGCTAGGATGGGAGAGCTAGGGTAGGAGTCATAGAAGTCTGCGGCTTGAGATAAGTATTCGATCGCTTTGTCGTAAACTCGACGCTCTTGGAAGAGTCTTGCCAACAGGCGATTAACTTTTGCTAACCTTGCGCCACTGTCACTCTCAATAGATTGCCAATAACCATAAAGCAGTTCCGACAAAGCCAAATTGTATTTCTTGCTATTCAGATAAAACTCGCCGACGGCTGTGTAATAGTCGATCAAGGCTAAGTCAGATCGGCTGTCTTCAAGCATAGTTTTGGCTTGAGAATACAAACTTTCCGCTTTAATCAGATCGCCACTATGTGAAGCGAGGAGCGCTCTTTGCATCACTAATCGATAGCGAACGCTGTCGGTACGTTGCAATACCGCATCAGCTTCATCGAGTTGCTGCTCAATTTGGTTAAGCGTGTCTTCCGCTTTTGAATAGTTTTTGTCGTACATCCAAATCATTTGGTTGCGCATCAGCTGGAGATCTAAGTCCATGTACGGCAATTGATATTCTTGCGCTAAGCGCTCGGCTTTGTTTAGGTGTTCGATAGCCGAACGAACGTTACCCATGGCGTAGTCTGCCTGAGCGATAATCTTGTGTGCTTCGATGGTGCTGCTTGGTGTGCGAACGCTACGATCGGTCTCGTCACGAGACATAGCAGAAGGGCTGTCACTCTCTTTGCGTTCCGTTAGCTCACGTTGTGACAAGTAGTTGGTTGCCGCTTGTTTTGCTTGTGATGGCTCTATTTCCGCCAATTGTTGTGCTTCGTTGAGTAACGCGGACGATAAAATGGTCGCGTGAAGCGGCTGTACAAACAGCAAGCAAAGAAAGCCAATCAACTTGAATAGACGCGAACTGTCCCAAAACATCCTTTCGTTCCCTCGAACTGTTTTTAGATATGGCGGATAACGGTAAAAGACCTCAACAAGCCCCGTAAATGCAGGTTGAAGCCATTTGATATAGTAACATGCTTGGATAATAAAAACGTCCGGTAACCCTTTAGATTACCGAACTTATTTCTGTCACTAACGCGATTACTGACGAGCCATGCGGTGGTTGTGATCTGGCTTGTCTTGTTCCGTTGAGCGGTACGGGTTGATGTCCAAGCCACCACGGCGCGTGTAGCGGGCGAATACGGTCAGTTTGCTTGGTTGGCAGTATTTCATTAGATCAGTAAAAATACGCTCAACACATTGTTCGTGAAATTCGTTGTGCTCGCGGAAAGATACCAAGTAACGCAGCAGTTTCTCGCGATCTATTTTCGCACCTTGGTAGCGAATTTCTACACTGCCCCAGTCGGGTTGATTGGTGATCAAACAGTTTGACTTCAATAGGTGGCTATGTAGGATTTCTTCCACTTGCTCTTCACCTGCTGCGCCTTCAAGCAAATCGGCATCAAAATCGTAACTGGTGATGTCAATGTCTTGGTCATCAATGCATTCGCCTTCCATTGTCACAATAGGCTGATTGGTGTAGTGAGTAACCGGGTTCACCTCGACCAACACCTTTTCACCGGCACATTCAGATAGGTCTTGCGTTAAACGCTCTTCAACTTCTTCCCAGCTTGCAAAGCGGGTTTGGTTGTAGCTGTTTAAGTACAGTTTGAAAGACTTCGACTCAATCAAGTTTGCACTGGTGGCTGGAATGTATACTTCGCCAACGGCCACTTGTGGTAAGCCTTTACTATTTAACCAAGAGAGCTCGTACAGCGTCCAAATGTCGTGGCCCATAAAAGGAAGGCTGTCGCCTAACTGAAGGTCATCTCGGTTTAGGCTACGAGGAACTGGTTGCAGCAAGCTTGGGTCGTATTGGTTCGCATACTCGGTCTTTTTACCTAGTGTTAGGCCAGCAAGCTCTTTAGCGTCAGAATATTTGCTCATACTTTGTGGTCGTTTTCGATTAGAATGGCGAGAATTTTACTGAATCCGCTGGTCAATTGCCATCCGGCAAACACGGCTATCTGATAAATAAGGAATGAGGAGACCTTCATGACCCAAAACGTTACTCAGGCGCTACAAGAGTTCAGCCTGCGCTACCAACAAGCTTGGCAAGCTAAATATAATGAGTTGCCAAGCAGTGAAGAGCTTGCAGATCTTGTTTCTCCTTGTGTCGAAGAGAAGCGTGATGGAAAGGTGCTTTGGAAAGCGGTCGCGCGTAATGAGATGGCCGATTTCACTAATGTGGAAAATGCGATTGAGTTGTCACTGCAAGATGATGTAAAAGCCTTTTATGGTTCTCAATACTGCGCCGATATGGAGGCAACTTGGCAAGGTAATTCGTTGGCGCTGCTGCAAGTGTGGAGCGATGACGATTTCGTGCGCCTACAAGAAAATATTCTTGGTCATTTGGTGACGCAGCGCCGCTTGAAACTTAAACCAACAGTATTTATTGCAGCGACAGATGAGGAAATGGATGTGATCTCGATTTGTAACCTCACTGGTAATGTGATTTTAGAGCGTTTAGGTACGTCTAAACGCGATGTGCTGGCGGATTCATTGGCTGAGTTCTTGAGCAAGTTAGAGGCCGCTGTCTAAATATGTACGTTGTTGAGTTGCAGTTTGAGTGTTTTGATAACACCACCGTCAGCGCGGTAGACAAAGCCATTAATGGCTTGATGGATGCGTTGCGTTATAACGGCCAAGTACTAGGCCGAGAATTCCCGATAGTGATGGGAGATGGCGAGTTTTATGTTCGTGTCGTTTGCCCAGAGCAAGACAGTTTGCATCCACGTTATCACTCAGATTTTGTCAAAGTGTGCATGAACCGTTTGTCAGACGCGTCTTTGCTTGCACCGAAAATGCGTATGCTTGGCCGTGATTTAAATTCAGAACAAGCGGCCGAAGAAGAGATCCCCAGCTGGCAAGTGTTGTACACGACTTATGTTCATACGTGTTCGCCATTGCGCAGTGGGGAAACGTTGTTGCCGATTCCTTTGTACCGCAATGAGCCGACGCTAAATGGTGACCATAAAGCCGTCATCAAATGGCAGACAGAATGGCAAGCGTGCGATGAAATCCAAATGGCTGGCGGGTGCCGTGCAGAGCATGCGGCGCTGCACGAGATTTGCGATGTGGACAGTGTGCTGTTTCGCCGAGGTTGGGACTTACGTGGGCGTATCGAATACATCACCAAGGTTCCAACTTACTATTACCAGTATCGCGTGGGCGGTCAGTCGCTGGAGAGCGAGAAAGCGCGCAAGTGCCCCAAATGCGGTGGAGAGTGGCTACTCGATGAGCCACTACATGACATATTTCACTTTAAGTGTGATGACTGCCGAATTGTGTCGAATATCTCTTGGGACCACCTTAAGTAACTAATTACTAATTGAGGTTACTTAAATGGTTAGATAGAGAAATAAAAGGGCTGATGTTTTCACATCAGCCCTTTTATGTTCAGACTATATTTTCAGTACGGTTTAGAAAAGTGGGATTACCAACCTTTCACAACACCGCCTTTGAACAGCTCTTTTGCCGCTTCGTAAACTTCTTCCGTTTGGTAAGCTTTTACGAAGTTTTGTACGTTTTGCGCATTAACATTTTCTTCGCGAGCGACAATTAGGTTTACGTATGGTGAGTCTTTATCTTCAACAAACACACCGTCACGCTCTGGCGATAGGTCGATAGAGCTTGCGTAAGTGGTGTTGATGATAGATAGCGTTACGTCATCCAATGAACGTGGAAGTTGTGGCGCTTCTAACTCAATGATTTCGATATTTTTAGGGTTGCCTACGATGTCACGTACTGTAGCGAGTAGACCAACGCCATCACGCAGCGTAATCAAACCTTGTTGCTCAAGAAGCAGTAGTGAGCGACCTAGGTTCGTTGGATCGTTTGGAACTGCGATGCGTGCGCCATCTTGGATTTCATCGATTGACTTCACTTGCTTAGAGTAACCAGCAATAGGGTAAACGAATGAGTTACCCGCGATAGCCAGTTTGTAGCCGCGGTCTTTCACTTGTTGGTCTAGGTATGGTTTATGTTGGAACGCATTCGCGTCTACTGAACCATCATCCAGAGCGGCGTTTGGGGTTACGTAATCGGTAAATGTTACTAATTCAACGTCTAGGTTGTACTTTTCTTTTGCTACTTTAGCTGCAACTTCGGCAACTTGTGCTTCAGCACCAGCAATAACGCCAACTTTTACTTTATTTACGTCTACTTCTTTGTCGCCACAACCCGCTAGAACAAGAGCAGAAGCGGCCGTTGCTACAGTCAAAAGACCTTTAAGGCTAAATTTCATCTTTATCTCCTTATAATTTGTATTTTCAATGCTTATCTGTGGTCTACACGGCGCACCACTGCGTCACCGATAGACTGAATAATCTGTACTAGAACAATCAGCATCACGACAGTCACAGCCATGATAGTTACATCGTAGCGGTGGAAACCGTAACGGATGGCTACGTCGCCGAGGCCGCCGCCGCCTACCGTACCCGCCATGGCCGAGTAGCTAACGAGAGTGACTAAGGTGATCGTTACTGAGTTAACAATAGTCGGCATTGCTTCAGGTAGTAGAACTTTTGTGATGATCTGTGTTGGTGTCGCCCCCATTGATTGTGCCGCTTCCACCAAGCCTGTTGGTACCTCTAACAAAGCACCTTCAATAAGACGGGCAACAAACGGAATGGCACCAATAGTCAGTGGGACGATTGCTGCGGTTGTACCGATAAAGGTTCCAACTAGCATTTTTGTCACTGGAATAATCGCAACCATCAGGACGAGGAATGGCACAGAACGACCAATGTTAACGACAGCGCCTAAGCTGCTATTTAGTTTGGTGTTTTCAAGTAGGCCGCCTTTCTTAGTAATATGGAGGATTACGCCTAATGGAATACCCACGGCAAAGCCGACTAATCCGGCAACCGCAACCATGTAAAGCGTTTCCCACGTTGCACCTAAAAGTAGTTTGCTGTTTAAACTCAGCCATTCAGAAATTGTGTTAAAGGACATAACCAAGTACCTCTACTTTTACGTTGTGCTTACGCAGGTATTCCAATGCTGCGTTATCATCTTCTTCGTTACCAAATAGCTCTGCGACCATCATGCCGAATTTCACGCCGCCAGCGTAATCAAGATCGGAGCTCAAAATACTCACATCAATATTGTATTTACGAGAAATTTGCGACATTAACGGTGCATCGACGGTTGCGCCAGTAAACTCTAAGCGAACCAACGGGTAGCTGCCATCAACACGCTCTGCTTGCAGACGTGCTTGGTAATCTTCAGGAATGGATAGATCCAGCGTTGAGCGAATGAATTGGTGCGCCAGCTCCGTTTTAGGGTGCGCGAAAATATCGCCAACGGTGCCTTTCTCCACCAACTCACCACCACCGATGATCGCCACTTCGTGACAGATGCTTTTTACCACTTCCATTTCGTGGGTAATCAGTAGAATCGTGATGTTGAGTTTGCGGTTGATCTCTTTCAATAGCTCAAGGATAGATTGAGTCGTTGCAGGATCCAGTGCGCTAGTGGCTTCGTCACACAGTAGTACGCTTGGATCGGATGCCAATGCGCGAGCAATCGCCACACGTTGTTTTTGGCCGCCACTTAAGTTCGATGGGTAGCTCTCGTGTTTGTCGGCTAAGCCAACAAGTTTTAGTAACTCAGTGACTTTTGTTGTGATTTGCGATTTGTCTTTGCCTGCCAGTTCCAGTGGTAGCGCCACGTTATCAAACACAGTACGAGACGAGAGCAGATTAAAATGCTGGAAGATCATGCCGATGTTACGGCGCGTTTCGACCAACTGCTTTTTGCTGAGTTTTGTTAAATCAATGCCATCAACGATGATGGAGCCAGATGTTGGTGCTTCTAACATGTTTACGCAGCGGATCAGCGTACTTTTACCAGCACCAGATGAACCGATAACACCGAAGATGGTGCCCTTGGCGATGTGTAGGTTAATGTCTTTCAGGGCAAGGATTTCCTTACTGCCTTGGTAGAACACTTTATTGACGTTTTTTATTTCTATCATGTTTCAACCTGCCCAAAGATACGGGGAACTTCGCTGTCAAAAACGGCCTTTGACAGAACTTAATGTTGAGCTTTATCTCACTTCTCAGTTGATGCTATGGGTTAACCAGAATGAAGTCAATAGATATTTTTACGTCTAGACGTCTAAATGTATGGATGTTCTGTTTTGAAGAGAATGAGGAGTAAGTTACGAGGAGAAGATAAGTGGAGAGCCCACTCAGAATTACCGATTCTTGCCCAACAAATCAACTGTTTTGTCGAGGCCTAGAACGAATTAGATAGTGTTGAAGTTTATAAGGTATGTAATAATCTGATTAAACCGAGTTAATAGAGAAATATGTTTTGGCAAAACCTGCTGTTTTTATCGATCGTGATGGCGTGATAAACGTTGACCACGGCTACGTTCATGACGAACATGATTTTGAGTACATTGATGGTGTATTTGAAGCGACGAAAGCGCTGAAAGATCAAGGTTACCTCTTAGTGCTAGTGACGAATCAATCGGGCATCGCACGTGGTAAATTCAGTGAAGACCGTTTCTTGTCTCTGACTCAATGGATGGACTGGAACTTTGTTGATCATGGTGTTGAGTTTGATGGTATCTACTACTGTCCACATCACCCTGAACATGGCATTGGCGATTACAAGCAGGATTGTGATTGCCGCAAGCCTAAACCTGGTATGTTTATCTCTGCTCGCGACTTCTTGAAAATCGACATGGAAAAATCTGTGATGATTGGTGATAAAGCCGAAGACATGATGGCAGCAGAAGCCGCGGGCGTTGGTACCAAGATTTTGGTGCGCACAGGTAAGCCTGTTACTGAGCAAGGCGAAGCATTAGCAACGGTTGTGCTTGATAGTGTTGCTGACGTGCCTGCATATCTAAAGAAATAATCTGCACAATTCGCATATTTAAGGGAAGCGTTTGCTTCCCTTTTCTCTTATTACTGTTAAAGTTCAGTCACCTAAGCATTCATCCACTCTATTTTGATCACTTATGAGCAAAAAACTCACCATTCTTGATATCGCGAAATTGGCAGGCGTTGGCAAATCAACAGTAAGCCGTGTGCTTACCAACGATCCAAAAGTGAAACCTCAAACGCGAGAGAAAGTAGAGCAAATCATTCGTGAATCTGGTTATGTACCGTCCAAATCTGCGCAATCAATGCGTGGCGGTAGCCAAAAAGTCATTGGTGTTATCATCTCCCGTCTGGACTCACCATCAGAAAATCGCGCCGTTGGTACAATGCTCAATGCATTGTATTCCGCTGGTTATGATGCGGTGATCATGGAGAGTCAGTTTGACCGAGACAAAACCAATGAGCACTTGAGTGTGCTTAAGCGTCGCAATGTGGATGGCGTGATTGTATTTGGCTTTACTGGATGCGATGAGCAAGCCTTAGCTGAGTGGGGCAATCGCATTGTGGTGATTGCGATGGATACCGATAACGTCTCTTCCATCAATTATGATAACCAAGGCGTGATAGACATGGCTTTGTCTCACCTTGAGCAGCAATCTTTATCTCGCATTGCTTATATTGGTGTTGATCCCGAAGATAAAACCACAGGCTTGGCTCGTTTAAATGCTTACAAAGCTTGGTGTCAGCGCAAGCAACTTACGCCTTGCTTCCAAACCGGTAAGCTTAGCCATGAAAGTGCTTATCAGCTGGTGGACCACGTTCTCAATGCAGACACGCAAGCCATTGTGTGTGCCAGCGATACCATTGCATTGGGCGTAATCAAGCGTCTTCAAGAGTTAGGTCGTGAAGACGTGGTCGTGACAGGCGTGGGTGGTAACGAGTTGCTGTCTTTCCTTTTCCCTAAAGTATTTAGTGTCGATCCTGGTTATACCCTTGCGGGTGAAAAGTCCGCTAAAATGCTGATTAATCAATTGAATGGCGATGAAGAAGTCGTTCACTTCACTCAACAACCTATTTGCCGCTAATCCACACTACAACGGTTTGCTCTAAAATTATACTGTGATCATTCTCAATTAATGGGACTGTTCCCATTTTGTTTTTTGTCTTTGAATGGCAATATTAAAATTAAGAAATGGGAATGTTCCCATTTATAAAAATAAAATGATGAATCGAATGTATCCAATACAGGGTGGACAAAGTTATGAGTAAGATTGCGCGTAAAGACGTGGAGCGTCTTATTGAGCTGGTCGGGGGGCCGGACAATATTGCCAGTGTAAGCCATTGTTTAACTCGCTTGCGTTTTGTTCTAAACGATACGGACAAAGCAGACACGAAACAGTTAGAAGCATTACCGATGGTGAAGGGCTGCTTTACCAACGCAGGTCAATTCCAAGTCGTCATCGGCACTGAAGTTGATGAGGTTTACAAAGTACTGATCGAGCTTAGCGGTAAAAGTGAAGCGAGCAAAGACGAATCCAAGAATGCTGCTCGCCAAAACATGAATATCGTTGAGCGTGGTATTTCCCACCTTGCAGAAATCTTTGTACCACTGTTGCCTGCGATCATTACTGGTGGTTTGATTCTTGGTTTCCGTAATGTGATTGGCGACATCAAAATGTTTGATGGTCAAACCCTAACGGAAATCAGTCAGTTTTGGGCGACTGTTCACTCATTCCTATGGTTAATTGGTGAAGCGATTTTCTTCTTCCTACCCGTTGGTGTGTGTTGGTCGACCGTGAAAAAGCTCGGTGGTACACCGATTCTGGGTATCACGCTTGGTGTAACTTTGGTTTCGCCGCAGTTAATGAACGCCTACCTGATTGGTAAGCAAGTACCTGAAGTGTGGGACTTTGGGTTGTTTGCGATTGAGAAAGTCGGTTACCAAGCGCAGGTGATTCCCGCGATGTTAGCAGGTATCGCACTAGCGTTTATCGAAACACGCTTAAAACGCATCATTCCGTCTTACCTTTACCTAGTAGTAGTACCGTTTGTTTCTATCATTGTGTCTGTGATTCTTGCGCACTCTATCATTGGCCCATTCGGTCGTATGTTGGGTGACGGCGTTGCTTTCGCAGCAAAAGCAGCCATGACGGGTGACTTCGCGATGATTGGTTCAACCATCTTCGGCTTCTTATACGCGCCACTTGTGATAACAGGTATCCACCACACAACCAACGCCGTTGACTTGCAGTTGATGCAAGAATTGGGTGGCACGCCGATTTGGCCTTTGATTGCACTATCGAACATTGCTCAAGCATCGGCAGTGGTTGGCATCATTATCATCAGTAAAAAGCAGGATGAGCGTGAAATCTCAGTGCCAGCAGCGATTTCTGCCTACCTTGGCGTAACAGAGCCGGCGATGTACGGCATCAACTTGAAATACAAGTTCCCAATGTTGAGTGCGATGATCGGTAGTGCATGTGCTGCTGCTATCTGTGGTAGTGCGGGCGTCATGGCGAACGGTATCGGTGTGGGCGGCTTGCCGGGCATCTTATCTATCCAGCCGCAGTTCTGGGGCATCTTTGCTTTGGCGATGTTGGTCGCGATGGTGGTACCCGCTGCATTAACGTTACTTCTTTATAAGCGTGCACAAGCCAAAGGTGAGCTTGAAGCGGCAAACGCGTAATTCAATTTGAGGCAGTGACTTGGCTGCCTCCTCCTGTTTTTCTTTTCAAATTTTAAGTTTCCGATTACTGGTAAGTGAGTGTTAGAAATGGCTATGACCAAGCATGATGAGAGCTGGTGGAAAACCGCAACCATCTATCAAATTTACCCAAAAAGCTTTTGTGACAGCGGCAGTAAAGGCACGGGCGATATTAAAGGGATCATTTCTAAACTGGATTATCTAAAACATCTCGGTGTGGATGCGATTTGGCTGACGCCAGTGTATCAGTCTCCAATGGTTGATAACGGTTATGACATCTCCGATTACTACTCGATCAACCCCGAGTTCGGCACGATGCAAGATTTCGATACCCTGTTGGCAGAGGCTCATCAGCTGGGCATTCGAATCATCATGGACATCGTGGTCAACCATACTTCGACTGAGCATCATTGGTTCCAATCCGCGTTAGGGGACAAAAACAGCCCATACCGTGATTACTACATCTGGAAAGATCCGGTTGATGGCGTAGAGCCCAACAACTGGCAATCGAAGTTTGGAGGCAATGCTTGGGAATTGGATGAAGCGACAGGGCAGTACTACTTGCACCTTTTTGCTAAAGAGCAGGCGGATTTGAACTGGGAAAACCCAGTGGTGCGCGAAGAAGTCAAAGAAGTCATCAGCTTCTGGGCAGACAAAGGCGTGGATGGTTTCCGTCTTGATGTCATCAACCTGATTTCTAAACAACAAGATTTCCCAAGCGATGATATTGGCGATGGCCGTCGTTTCTATACTGATGGTCCTCGCGTGCACGAATATCTGCAAGAAATCAGCGAAGCCGTGTTCCAAAAGTACGGCAGCGTGACGGTGGGTGAAATGTCTTCCACCACGCTAGAGCACTGCCAGCAATACTCTTCGCTAGACGGCAAAGAGCTATCCATGGTGTTCAACTTTCATCATCTGAAAGTCGATTATCCGAATGGTGAAAAATGGACCAAAGCGCCATTTGATTTCATTCAGTTAAAGCAGATCTTCAACCATTGGCAAACGGGCTTAAATGGCAAAGGGTGGGGCGCGCTGTTCTGGTGTAACCACGATCAACCTCGTGTGGTAAGCCGCTTAGGCGATGATAAACAATACCGCGTCGAATCTGCCAAGATGCTGGCGGCGTCTGTACACATGATGCAAGGCACACCTTATGTTTACCAAGGGGAAGAGATTGGCATGACCAACCCAGGTTACACTGAGATCAGCCAGTACCGCGACGTAGAAAGCACCAACATGTACGACATCATGGTTAACCGCGATGGTGTATCACACGAGGAGATGATGGCGATTTTGGCGCAGAAGTCGCGTGATAACTCACGTACGCCAATGCAATGGAACAGCCAAAAGCACGCCGGTTTTACCGAAGGCACACCGTGGCTTGAAGTGGCGCAGAACTACTCTGAAATCAACGCAGAAGCTGCGGTTGCTGATTTAAACTCGGTGTTCTATTTCTACAAACGTTTAATTGAGCTACGTAAACAGGTTTCGGCGATCACCGATGGCCGTTATGAAGATTTATTGCCAGATCATCAACGCATTTTTGCTTACGCTCGCCAGAACGACAAACAAACGCTGCTGTGTATCAACAACTACTACGCTGAAGAGGTGGAATGCGTTCTGCCAGAGCGTTTTGATATGAGTAAAGCGAAAAACTTGCTATCCAACTATCAAAACTCAGCGAGTGCAGTCGCGTCAAACCATCAAGTATTACGACCTTACGAAACTCGTATTTTATTGATAGAAGAATAAACTCGGGTGTCACCCCCTAAGATTGATGTTCGAGATAAAGGCTTTGGTGTGCTCCCCAAAGCCTTTTTTATTGAGATGCGAGATACTTGTGGAGTACAGGCTTATTTTGTTTCAATTGCTGTTAGCAGCACTTTCTCTTCATTGACTTGTACTTGTTGTACTTTTAGCAGTTCGATTTGCTCAATCAGACCTAAGCTCGGGTTAAACCAACGTTCTGCCGAAGTGGCGAACTCCATTGAGTCCATATCATCGCAGTTTAGGTTGTAAGTATTCTCTTCCGTCAGGTACGCCGCTTCAATTTTCTTGCTTGAAATTGAGAACGTTTTACGTACGCCAGTCTCTCGGATTTGCTGCTGCCAAACCACTTGGCAAGATGCTGTCATTGGCAGGTTTTGCACCCACTCATGATCTTCAAAACTGTCTAGTAGGTTGTGAACTGCGTAGCCTGTTAGAGTGGTTTGCAGAGATATGGTCTCTTCACCGATATCAATGTTCGGGCTTTTCTCTTTTACGTCGTCACCGTTGAGACGGAAAATAGGGCTGCTGTGCATCAGCATGGCAACAAACTGCTGGTTAATGGAATAAGCGTCGGTGACTTCATGAAGTGCGCCATCAGAGCCTGCAAAATAAAGCGTATTGCCCTCTTCATCGTCGTTGTACTGTTCGTCAGAATAGTAGAACTGTTTGGCGCCGTAGTTCACCAAGTCATTAACCAACTGGACCATTGCTTCGCTGTTTGGGATTTGTGCCAATGCTGCCAACAATTGCTCGTTATCCATCGCTTGGAAACTCAGTTTCATCTCGCCTTCAGGTTGGCCATCCAGGCTAAACGCGTAGTTTAGTTGTGTGCTTGGCGTGGGAGCGAAGATTGAGTTTTGAATCGCGATGTCGAAACTTTCTTGAGGCACTTTGTTTGGATTAGCACTGCCAGAAGATGAACCACCGCCACAGCCGTAAAGAGCCAGAGTTGCTGCTGCGATAAGCGTCATTTTGTTTAGCATGGTTTACATTCCTGATTGATTAGGCCGCTTCATGTTGGGCCGTTGCTTGAATGCGAGCATGCTAAGTTTAATGAGCTAAAAAGGGCAAAAAACAAAAGCTAATAGGGCTTAACGAAAGCTTAATTTTATATTTAGGTCTTTGTTTTATTTGGTCTTATTTCGTTAGCTACGTTGGTGCAATACTCGTTGATGAGCGCTTTCCATCGGCTGATAATTTCTTGATCGGTCAAACTGACATGCAACGTTTTCCATGGTTGAAGGCAAGTCTCTTTCGATTCAGATTGAGAAAGACGTTCAAACAATGTCTCGGAAGGCAAAACGCGCAGCAGTGCCACCAGTGATTCCATGTAGTTGAGACGGAACTGTTCGAGTTTGTTTTGTTTATAAGCGATGTGAGACACAAACGTATAAATCAGCGCGTTTTGAATACGTGAGTCGCCATCTGGAGTGGTCAGCAGAACTTTTGCTCGGTCTAGGTTACCTAGTTTGAAATGCAATACGCCTAACCAGAGGCTTAGCTCATCTGGCAAAACATCGAACGACGACTGCACTTGCGTCAAAAACGCCTCCAGCTTTTGAGGTTCTTGCTCGTACAAAGCGAGATGCCTTGCGGTTGTGATAGCTGCAAACTCATCAGCTTGTTGGAGAGGCTGGTTAGAAAAGACATTCTCAAACAGCATTTTTTGGTGAACGTCTGACAGTTGCCATGTACTGGCTGAAGGTGCAGGCAAGTTGAAGTACTGCGCGACATCTGAGTGAATTTGGAAGATATCCGATTGTAGGTCGGATAAGCGCAGTGTGTATTCGTTGCGAAACGCCAGTTTCCCTGTCGCAGGATAAATAAGGTTCATCTGAGCTTTCAAGGTGCCTTGCTCTGCGCCGTCTTTTAACTCTATGTTGAGTTCGTAATCACTGGTCTGCATGTTTCGCGCGCCAGGGAAATACGGCGTATGACCGATAGGATCAAGAAAGTAACTGGGAGCGTCTTGGTTGGCGATGTCGGTGTATGGATATTCGACCTGTTGTTGCAGCAAGATGGCTTTGACCAGTATGCGATACTTTCTTGCTTGGGAGCCAATCGCATCGACACGGTTGAGCAGCAGTTCGACTTTGGGGATAAGTAACTGATGACGTGTTTGTTGCGTTGAAATCTCTTGGCGTTGCCATAACAAGCTTGCGAGCGTCACGCTACAAACCGTAAGTACGGCACATAAGCTATAAGCAAAAATCAGCTTGATGTTCTTACGGTTCGTAACTTGAGCTGTGATAACGCGTCGATGGTTTTTCGCTGGTGGCACTAAACGGATATTCGCTGGGTTTAGAAAGTAACCTTTGCGAGGATAAGTGACCAAGAGCTTAGTCGCATCGTACTCGGGGAGATGCTGTTGTAGCAGCGCACGTAAGGTGCTAATGCGGTTAGTGAGTACATTCTTAGAGATGAATTTGCTCTGCCAAATAGTTTTGATAATGGTATCGGCAGAAAGCGGATGTCCCACGCTGGTTAGCAGCAGCTCTAATAACTCAATGGTACGAGGTTCGAGATCAATCGCGACAGTGTCTTGATGAAGAGTTTGTGTCTTCGGATTATAGACCAACTCGCCAATCGTAATACAACTGTGAGTTTGTTTGGCTTGTTGCAAAAAATCGCGCATACCGCACCGCGTTATTTGGAAATGGCGAAATATTATATAGCGATTGGAGCGCGAAATCTTATAAATTGCGCTCCAATTATCATCAAAAGTTTATGAGCCGTAGGTCACGGAGTAGCGATGAGGCTTGTGGTTCATCGCTAACACGACATTCAGTGCAAACGCGCCCAAAATCGAAAGACCAATTACTTCTGGAGTGACAAAGAAGAATGACGCAAACAGGATGCACGCATCGATTGCCATTTGGCTTTTGCCAACTGAAATGCCAAATTTGTCCTGAATAAATAAACACAGCACGTTAAAGCCACCTAAGCTGGAGCGATGTCGGAACAAGATCAGCATACCGAGTCCCATTAAAAGCCCACCTGCGACGGCACAATAAACTTCATTTACCGATTCGAGCGAGATTAGCAAATAAAGATGATCGGCAAAGATAGAAACCAAAGCGCCAGAAATGGCACTATTAATGGCGAAATGACGGCCGAAGCGTTTCCATGCTAGCAAGTAAAAGGGACTGTTTGCTAAAAAGTACAGCACACCAAACGTAAAAGGTGTAAATTGGCTAATAAGCAGAGCCAATCCTGTCGTACCCCCTGTTAGGAGGTTTGCGGATTGGAGAAAGAAAACGCCTTGAGCTACCAAAAAGGTACCCGTGAGAATCGCTATCCAGTCTTCTTTTAATGAGTGTTTTTCCATCAATGTTGCAGTCATTAGTGATAAATAAGGCGTGCATAGTAGTAAAAAGATGATCTTTTCGGTAGCTAGAGGGTAAAATTTACGGTAAACCTATGTAATTGCTGTTTTACAGGGTGTAAAGCACAAAATTGACAGGCAATAGATCGTCGTTATGCAATTGCAATGCGGGCGTGATACAGATTGCTTGCCATCATGAAAAAACTGCATGAGAAAAATTATAAATTTCTCTTTATGACCCAGATCAAATTATGTAGAATGCGCGCCATTAGGGTGACGAAAACGTTTGCGTAGGGTCATTCAACAGTTTTTTTGCAACTTTCAGTACTAATCTGAGTCAGGAGATACAGATGCTTAAGCGTGATATGAACATCGCAGATTACGATGCGGAACTGTTCGCAGCTATCCAGGAAGAAACTCTTCGCCAGGAAGAACACATTGAACTTATCGCTTCTGAAAACTACACAAGCCCACGTGTAATGGAGGCGCAAGGTTCTCAGCTAACGAACAAATACGCTGAAGGCTACCCAGGCAAGCGTTACTACGGCGGTTGTGAGTACGTAGATAAAGCGGAACAACTTGCTATCGACCGTGCATGTAAACTGTTCGGTTGTGAATACGCGAACGTACAGCCTCACTCAGGTTCTCAAGCAAACAGCGCGGTTTACATGGCGCTTCTTAACCCAGGCGATACAGTTCTAGGCATGAGCCTAGCGCACGGTGGTCACCTGACTCACGGTTCTCCAGTTAACTTCTCTGGTAAGCACTACAACGTTATCCCTTACGGTATCGATGAAGCGGGTCAAATCAACTATGACGAGATGGAACAGCTAGCGCTTGAGCACAAGCCTAAGATGATCATCGGTGGTTTCTCTGCTTACTCGCAAATCGTTGATTGGAAGCGCATGCGTGAAATCGCTGACAAAGTAGATGCTTACCTTTTCGTTGATATGGCGCACGTAGCGGGTCTTATCGCAGCAGGCGAATACCCAACACCTGTTCCACACGCTCACGTGGTAACAACAACGACGCACAAAACACTAGCAGGTCCTCGCGGTGGTCTTATCTTGTCAAATGCTGGCGAAGATATGTACAAGAAATTGAACTCAGCAGTGTTCCCTGGTGGTCAAGGTGGCCCTCTAATGCACGTTATCGCTGGTAAAGCAGTAGCGTTCAAAGAAGCGATGGAGCCAGAGTTCAAAGCTTACCAAGCTCGCGTAGTGAAAAACGCAAAAGCAATGGTTGGTCAATTCCAAGAGCGTGGCTACAAAATCGTATCTAACGGCACAGAAAACCACTTGTTCCTTGTGGACCTGATCGACAAAGACATCACTGGTAAAGATGCAGACGCGGCACTAGGTGCAGCAAACATCACAGTGAACAAAAACTCGGTACCAAATGACCCACGCAGCCCATTCGTAACGTCTGGTATTCGTGTAGGTACGCCAGCGATCACTCGTCGTGGCTTCACTGAAGAAGACGCAAAAGAGCTAGCAAACTGGATGTGTGACGTTCTAGATAACATCGGCAACGAAGAAGTTATCGAAGCGACTAAACAGAAAGTGCTCGAAATTTGTAAGCGTCTACCGGTTTACGCCTAACTATTCTTCATAGAATGAGTCAATTTCGGTGTCGAACATACTCACTTGCTCGCGCAAACTCCGTGTGTTCTCCTAGAACTCGACTCATCTATTTTGAACATTGATATACTAAAGGTCCTCAATTGAGGGCCTTTTTGTTTGTCTGGCGTTTGGAATGAGATATAGCGAAGAGTGTGTGATAAGGAGATGGCTACCAACACTGTCCCTTTCAATATATCCAAACCGCGTCATTCCGACGAGCCTAGGCGAGAGCAGGAATCTTGTTGAGGCACACTCTTTTACTCAGCGTTTCCCAAAAAATCATCAGTACGTTGGAAACTGATTCTCAATCACGCTCGTTCCTCGCTGTTCAGAATGACGGAGGTAGAATGGCTTTTTATCATCATTTGACAGATACAAAAAAGGTTGGCACTGAGCCAACCTTCTCTTCAAAATAAGCGAGTGCTTATTTAATCTCGATACCTTGAGCCTGCATATCGGCGTGGTATGAAGAGCGAACAAATGGGCCACACGCTGCATGCGTGAAGCCAAGCTCTAGTGCAACTTCTTTTAGCTCGTCAAACTCTGATGGCGGAACGTAACGCTCTACTGGCAAGTGGTGACGGCTTGGCGCTAAGTACTGACCTAGAGTCAGCATCGTTACGCCGTGTGCGCGTAGATCTTTCAGTACTTCGATGATTTCTTCTTTGGTTTCACCAAGACCCATCATCAAACCAGATTTGGTCGGTACATCTGGATGCTGCTCTTTGAACTTCTTAAGAAGCTCCAGCGACCACTTGTAGTTTGCACCTGGGCGAGCTTTACGGTAAAGACGTGGCGCTGTTTCTAGGTTGTGGTTGAAGACATCTGGCGGGTTATCTTTCATTAGATCAAGCGCTACGTCCATACGACCACGGAAGTCAGGAACCAGAGTTTCAATCTTAATATGCGGGTTCAACGCACGGATCTCGCGGTTACAGTCGGCAAAGTGCTGTGCACCACCATCACGCAGATCGTCACGGTCTACAGAGGTGATTACTACGTATTTCAGCTTCATATCGGCGATGGTTTTCGCCAGTTTTTGAGGCTCTTCTGCTTCCGGTGGTAATGGGCGGCCATGAGCAACGTCACAGAAAGGACAACGACGAGTACAAATAGCACCTAGGATCATGAAGGTAGCTGTACCGTGGTTAAAACATTCCGCTAGGTTAGGGCAAGATGCTTCTTCACATACGGAGTGAAGTTTATTCTTGCGCATCGCCGCCTTGATGTCTTGAATTCGTTGGCTGTCGGCTGGTAGCTTGATCTTCATCCAATCAGGCTTACGTAGCACTTCTTTCTGCTCTGTAGGCATGTTCTTTACGGGAATCAATGCCATTTTATCGGCGTCACGATATTTAACGCCTTTTTCCATCTGGATTGGTTTGCTCATGCTTTATTACCTTGAGAAGGTGCTTCTGTGCTGAATTCTACTTGCTCATAGTCGAGCAAAGTAACGAGTTCTTCTATTAATTGTTTTTCTACGGCTTCTACATTGTCTGGGCCGCCAAATTGGCTGACCTGAACCATTTCCATACCTTCATAACCACAAGGGTTAATACGCAGAAACGGTGTTAAATCCATATTTACGTTCAAGGCTAAGCCATGAAACGAGCATCCTTTACGAATGCGTAAACCGAGAGAGCATATTTTTTTACCCTCAACGTAAACGCCTGGTGCGTCAGGTCGCGCGGCCGAATCGATATTGTATGCTTTTAGCGTGTTGATCACGAGGTTCTCGATAGTGGTAACGAGATCTCGTACACCTAATTTTTTGCGGCGTAAGTTGAGCAAGAAATAGGCGACCAACTGACCAGGGCCATGATACGTAACCTGGCCTCCGCGATCACTTTGTACAACAGGAATGTCACCAGTGTTAATAAGGTGCTCAGCTTTACCTGCCTGACCTTGCGTAAATACTGGGTTATGTTCTACCAACCAGACTTCATCAGGGGTTTCTTCTGTGCGTTGGTCGGTGAACTCATGCATCGCCTTCCATACAGGCTCATAGTCTTGGCGGCCAAGTCGTTTTACAACAAGTTGGTGTTGCATGGGAATTCCTGTTGCTAATATATAAAGTTTTTGGATTATAAACCGGATAACCCTGATGCTCTACCGCTGAGTAACAGATTTTTAACTGAAAGCGATGTAAAGTTTTGTTATCTGGTTGATAAATAAAAAGAAAGCAGCCGAAGCTGCTTTCAAAAAAAATTTAATCTATCAAAAAAAATTTAATCTATCAAAAAAAATTTAATCTATCAAAAAATTATAGAACCATGCGCACGATGTCAATTTCACCTAACTCTTTGTATAGCGTCTCAACTTGCTCGATAGACGTCGCAGTGATGTTGATTGATACCGAGTGGTAGTTGCCCTTAGCACTTGGTTTAACGGTCGGGCTGTAGTCACCTGGAGCATGGCGCTGAATAACTTCAAGAACAAGCTCTGGAAGTTCAGGCTTTGCATGACCCATTACCTTGTAAGTAAATGAACAAGGGAACTCAAGCAGGTCTTTTAATTTTGCATCAGAGTTGATGGTTAGCATATCGATAACTCCAGTAGATATTCGTTGCGGTGCGAAATAGTACAGTCAAATTAGGGGGAACTCAAGACGAGGATCTCAAACTTAAAAAGCCGCCCTTTCAGGCGGCTTTGCGAATAAGTTTGCTACTCTAACGTTCTTCTTAGAAGAAGCTCTTGAATAACAATACGATGTAATCCCACATGCGGCTAAATAGACTACCTTGCTCTACGGTTTCTAGTGCCATTAGTGGGTATTCGGCAATATCTTCACCATCGATCTGATAGTATAGCTTACCAACTACATCACCTTTATTAATTGGGGCTTCTAGCTCTTTTTCAAGGACGAAGCTGGCTTTTAGGTTTTTCGCTTCACCACGTGGTAGTGTTACGTAAGTATCTTGGTCAAGGCCCAACGCTACAGTGTCTTTGTTACCCATCCACACTTTTTCTTCAACGAACGTTTCACCTGCTTTGTGCGGTGCTACTGTTTCGAAGAAACGGAAGCCGTAGCTTAGTAGCTTTTTGCTTTCTGACTTACGAGCATTGGCATCTTTCGTGCCCATAACGACCGCAACCAAACGCATTTGGCCTTCAGTTGCTGAACTTACTAGGCTGTAACCCGCATTGCTTGTGTGACCCGTTTTGATGCCGTCAACGTTCATGCTCTTATCCCAAAGTAGACCGTTACGGTTGTATTGGGTGATGCCGTTGTAAGTGAATTTCTTCTCTGAGTACACGCGGTACTCATTTGGTACGTCACGGATCAGGGCTTTACCTAGCAATGCCATGTCGTATGGTGTCGAGTACAGCTCGGCGTTATCTAGACCATGAACGTTGGCAAAGTGCGAGTTCGTCATACCTAGTGTGTTGGCCCAAGCGTTCATTAGGTCAACAAACGCATCTTCTGAGCCTGCAATGTGTTCAGCCATCGCTACACAGGCATCGTTACCAGACTGGACAATGATACCGCGGTTTAGGTCACGTACTTTTACAGTTGTGCCTACTTCAATGAACATTTTTGATGATTCAGGGAAGTTTTTCGCCCATGCATTTTTACTGATGGTGACATCGTCATCTTCTGAGATATTACCACGCGCTAGTTCTTGGCCGATTACGTAGCTGGTCATCATCTTAGTCAGACTAGCTGGAGACAATTTTGTGTTCATCTCTTTCTCTGCCAGTACTTTACCTGAATGGTAATCCATCAGTACGTAGCCCTTCGCCGCGATTTGAGGGGCATCTGGAACAACGATAGGTGATGCAAGAGCAGATTGAGCGAAAGTTGCAGAAAGGGCAACCGAAGAAACGAGAATAGATTTCACAAACTTATTTTTATTCATGGTAATTCAAATTTTTGGGTTAACTGCGGACATCTTATCAGAATCCCCAGCTATGTAAGAGGGGATCGAGGAGAAATTCATGACACTAGGTCATTTGGCAGTGTTGTGTTTTTTAATAAATGCAGACGAATAGCCGAGCAACTTTACTTTATCTAGAGTGGCTTGCGTCAGGGAATAGTCAGTAAATGGCCCTAACAACAAGCGATAAGACTCTTTCGCATTTTCTAGGAAAGTTTCTGTATCCAGTTTTTGACCAAGCTCTGTCCCTAAAGTTCGTGCGCGTTCTTCATTTTTTGATGATGCCACCTGAATAACGTACTTAGGGTGCGCTTCTAATGATTTTTTATCCGTGGGCTGATTGATACTGATTACTTCAATTTCCACGTTCGCTGTACCTGTTTTTATCACATCTAACTTATGTGCTGCGGCATAGCTTAAATCGATAATACGGCCATCGTGAAACGGACCTCGGTCATTAACTCGTACTACGGCAGTTTTGCCGTTGTCAGTGTTGGTGACTTTTACGTAACTTGGTAACGGTAGCGTTTTATGCGCAGCCGTCATTGAGTACATGTCATAGATTTCGCCATTAGAAGTCAAATGACCTTGGAACTTCTTCCCATACCAAGATGCGCGGCCTTTTTCTTTAAAGCCTTTGGCATCGCGAACTATCTTGTAGTCTTTTCCGCGCAAGTGGTAATCCTTGTTGCCACCTAAGCTGTAAGGTTCATATTTAGGGTGCGCATCCTCGATGTGTTCGACTGAAAGCGGTGTATCCGGTGCAACATCGGATTCGAGTTCGTAACGGCCTTCTTGTTCTTTTTGGCTAGTTGATGAACAGCCTGCCAAAATAAGAGCAGAGAAAACCAAGGAATATAAAGCGCGTTTTTGCATGTCTAGGTCGCCTTAGAGAATGCTTTTCGGTGCGTATGAATTGACATCAGAATACCAAAGCCAGCCATCAAGGTTACCATTGATGTGCCGCCATAACTAATGAGTGGCAACGGTACACCTACTACAGGTAGGATGCCACTTACCATGCCAATATTTACAAAAATATACACGAAGAAGCTGAGTACAATACTGCCTGCCATCATTCGTCCAAATGCGGTTTGCGCTTGGCTGGCGAGGTATAAACCTCGTCCAATAATAAATAGATAGATGGCTAAAAGGCAAAGGAAGCCAATCATACCCCATTCTTCAGCAATTACTGCAAAGATAAAGTCAGTGTGTCGTTCAGGAAGAAATTCCAGTTGTGACTGAGTACCTTGCAACCAGCCTTTACCGGAAATACCACCGGAGCCAATCGCAATTTTACTCTGAATAATGTGGTAGCCCGCACCAAGCGGATCTGACTCTGGATTAAACAGAGTACGAACTCGTACTTTTTGATACTCACGCATCAAGAAAAACCACAAAATCGGAATGAAACCACCCAGTGCAATTGCAGCACCAGCGATGATTTTCCAACTAATGCCCGCGAGGAAGATAACAAAAATACCGGAAGCGGCGATTAGAATAGAGGTCCCTAAGTCAGGCTGTTTTGCAATGAGGATGGTTGGCAAGCAGACCATAATCAGTGCAACGATGAGTGTTTTTAGCGTTGGCGGAAGGGGCTGTCGACCAACATAGCGTGCCACCATTAATGGCACCGCGAGCTTCAATAACTCGGAAGGTTGAAAGCGCACAAAACCGAGGTTAAGCCAACGCTGTGCGCCTTTCGAGGCTTCACCGAAAAACAGCACGCCAAAGAGCAGTATGACGCCGCCGACGAACATCAAAGGTGCCAGGCTCTCGTAGGTTCGTGGAGAAAGCTGCGCAAGAACGATCATCACAACGAGTGAAAGCACCATCCGCATAGCTTGGCGATCCATCATCAGTAAACTTTGGCCACTGGCGCTGTACATGATCACTAGGCCAAACCCCATCAGGGCCAATATGCCAAGTAGGAGTGGTAAGTCGATATGGAAGCGTTCAAACAGGGCGCGATTTTTACCTGTAGAGGGATCCATCTTCATTACTGTTTTACCTCTTTCTTCGCATTGTTTTCAGGCTCAATTTCTTCTGGGCCTAGAACGACTCGGTCAAAAATTTTCCTTACTACTGGGGCACCGTTGCTAGAACCACCGCCGGCGTTTTCTAGTACTACAGTGACGACCACTTTTGGATCATCAAATGGTGCAAAGCCAGTAAATAACGCATGGTCACGTAAGTGTTCGGCGATCTCATCTGCGTTGTACTCTTCGTTTTCACCCAGACCGAAGACCTGTGCAGTACCTGATTTACCCGCTGTTTGATAACTCATTTTGTAGAATGAGCGTCGAGCTGTTCCGCGCGTGCCATGGTTTACACGACGCATACCTTCTTTCGCCATATCCCAGTACTTTTTCGGTACATTCTTGATTGGCGGGTAAGTCACGTATTCTGTTGTTTGTTGTTCTTCGAAGTCGTTGCCGTTCTCTATCGTCGCTTTTAGTAAGTGAGGTGCGATCACTTCTCCCTCATTTACTAATACGGAGGTCGCTTTGGCGATTTGCATTGGTGTTGCTGTCCAATAACCTTGGCCGATACCCACAGGGATCGTATCACCTTTATACCATGGGGTTTTATGGCGAGACATTTTCCAGTCACGAGTCGGCATATTCGCCTTACTTTCTTCGTAGATATCGATGCCAGTGTAATCACCAAAACCGAACATCATCATCCAATTCGAAATGCGGTCAATACCCATGTCATAAGCGATTTGATAGTAGAAGGTATCAACAGACTCTTCGATCGACTTAATGATATCGACGCGTCCGTGCCCCCAACGCAACCAGTCACGGAATGGGCGAGTGTTGGAGTTTGGTATGCGCCAATAACCAGGATCATTTCGCGTGGTGTTAGGTGTGACGACACCTTCTTGCAGCGCGGCTACCGCCATAAATGGTTTGATGGTAGACGCAGGTGGGTAAATGCCAAGTGTGGTACGGTTGACCAAAGGACGGTTTTTATCGTTCAAAAGGGCGCGATAGTCTTTCCCTGAGATTCCGTGCACGAACGAGTTAGGGTCGTAGCTAGGGCTTGAAACCATAGCCAGTACGCCGTTGTCTCTAGGATCGATCACTACAGCACTGCCTCGACGGCCATCCAATAATTGGTGTACGTACAGCTGCAAGTTGATATCAAGGTTTAAAACGATGTCTTTTCCGGGTACAGGTGGAACGTACTTTAACGTACGAATTACTCTGCCGCGACTGTTTACCTCGACTTCTTGATATCCGGCCGTACCGTGTAAGAGGTCTTCGTAGTATTTTTCGATACCCAGCTTACCAATATCGCGAGTGGCTTGATAGTTTGCGTCTTTTTCTTCTCGGATCAGGCGCTGCATGTCGCGATCATTGATTCGAGAAACGTAACCAATCACGTGGGTTAATACTTCGCTGAAAGGGTAGTAGCGCTTTAAGGTCGCACTTATTTCTACACCAGGAAAGCGGTACTGATTGACGGAGAATACCGCTACTTGTTTTTCGTTCAGTTGGGTAAGCAGTGGGACCGACTTAAATCGACGAGTCCGTTTACGCTCTTGGTGGAAACGTTCAATCTGATCTGGGGTAATTTCCAGAATGGTTTGTAGTTCTTGGATGGTTGCATCAATGTCTTTAATTTTTTCTGGAGTCAGTTCTAAGTTAAAGACGGGACGGTTCTCTGCCAGTAAAACACCATTTCGGTCATAAATCAGACCTCGGTTAGGCGCGATAGGAACCACTTTGATACGGTTATCGTTCGAGCGGGTTTGATAATCTTGAAACTGGTTCACCTGAATGTTGTACATATTGGCGACCAGAGCTCCCATCAAGAGAACAATGCCGATAAAAGCGACAATAGCGCGGCTGGCAAACAGACGCGCTTCGGCTTGATAATCTCGGATTTGACTGCGGCGCTTACGAATCATTAACGCTTGGCTCTAAAGTTAAACAACAATTATTCGCGGTGGTAAGGATGGTTCGCGGTGATGCTCCACGCTCGGTACAAGCTTTCTGCCATGACGATACGCACTAAAGGGTGGGGTAGCGTTAAGGCAGACAATGACCAGCTTTGGTCTGCTGCAGCTTTGCATGCAGGAGCGAGTCCTTCAGGACCGCCGATTAAGATTGATACATCACGGCCATCTAATTTCCAAGCTTCTAACTGCTCAGCGAGTTGAGGAGTGTCCCATTTTTTACCTGGGATATCTAACGTGACGATACGGTTGCCTTTTGGTACCGCAGCGAGCATCGCTTCCCCTTCTTTTTGCAGGATACGAGCGATATCGGCATTTTTTCCACGTTTGCCAGCAGAGATTTCAATCAACTCCAATGGCATATCATGTGGGAAACGGCGACGATATTCTTGAAAGCCTTCCTCAACCCATTTTGGCATTTTTGTGCCAACAGCAATTAGTTGAATTTTCAAAAGATTAACCCCAGAGTTTTTCTAGCTGGTAGAGTTCGCGGTGCTCTTCTTGCATCACGTGAAGCATGGCGTCGCCCATATCTAGGACTACCCATTCACCTTCGTTTTCACCTTCCATTCCTAGTGGCTCAAGACCGGCTTTTTTCACTTCTGTTGCAACGTGGTCAGCGATGGATGAAACGTGGCGTTTGGATGTGCCAGTACAGATGATCATGTAATCTGTCACGCTTGATTTATCTTCCACGTTTAGGACGATAATGTCTTCCGCTTTCATGTCGTCGGCTTTGTCAGCTAAAAAGTCTTTCAGTTCTTCGCGAAGCACTCGGTTTTCCTCGGTTTGTCTCTTATCTCTACAGTGTTTTACATTCTTGCTTGCAAAACAGGTCGCGCACTATATCACGCTTTGATTTTTAAATTGCCAGCTTAATATCAGGAGAGCAGGTTTCTAAGCTCAACTGATGAATAGTTGGCCATACAGACTCGTCATATTGAGTTTTGGCTTTTATCTCTGCTTGAGCCAACAAGGAGAGCAATGCACAAATACGACTCGCCGACAAGCGGGTCAGTGCTGCGTTATAGAGTGGACGCTTGTTTTGCCAAACTCGATATTTCTCAAATACCTGGTTCATTCCCATTTGAGTTAAGTCTTGATGCATATTTAAAAGTTGGCTCAACTCTTTTTGTACACTTCGAATCAAGATCACGGTCTCGACCCCTTCCGCCTCAAGTTGGCGAAGAATACGTTGTGCACGGTTTGCTTTACCTGCCAGTAAGGCGTCTATCCAGTTAAACGTAGTAAAGTGATTATGGCGACTTAGGGCTTCCTCTAAACGTATGATGGTCAGCTCACCATCCGGGTAGAGTAGGGCCAATTTCTCTAAGCTTTGTGACAATGCAAACAGGTTGCCTTCATGCCATTGAGCCAACATTTGCAGTGATTGTTGATCGGGTTTTAGGCCCAACGCGCGGCAACGTGCCTGAATGAACATAGGTAAGCGTTGTAGATCTGGCGACAAACAGCTTACCCAGTCGCCTTTTGAGCTTAATGCTTTGAACCATTTCGCATTTTCTTGGGCTTTGGTCAGTTTGCTACCAACAATGACGAGCATGATGTCATCATGCAGCATATCACACAGTGTTTGCAGCTCTTTGCTGACGGCGGTTGTCACGCCACTCTCTGGAATTTCAAGCTCGATCAATTGACGGTTTGAGAACAGGCTCATCGCTTGGAAGCAATCGTAAACTTGATTCCAGTCGATGCTTGCGTCTACCGCAAAACGGTGTTTTTCCTCAAAACCTTGTTGAAACGCTGCCTTTTGGATTGCTTGGCGGCTCTCTTGAATCAGTAACGGCTCATTACCAAAGATTAGGTAAACTTGTTTAACGTGTTTAGTTAAATGATCCGTTAATTTATCGGCATAAATTCGCATAGTGATTAAGAGTTTGTGTTCGCTGGCTCAGAGATTTGTCCTGCTTCATATTCGGCACGAATACGGCCCAACTGGCGCATCATCTGTTTTGCAGCTTGCAAGCGCATCTCGTCTTCAATTACGTCACGTTCAACAGATTTTGCAAGTGCCGTTAACGGGTTGTCTAGGTAGTTGCGGTTTACTGTTGTCGTAAAGTTTTTAGAACCATAGCCAGGAATCGTCACACGGTATTTTACTACGTATGTCAGCTCTTTTTCTGCTGCACGGCTATTTTGATAAAGTGATAGTGTACGCTCATCGATTGTCGCTTCCGTCAAATGAAGGTTGGGTACAGTCGATGATGGTTGAACAAGTTCAACTTTGTTCAGTTCGAGTTGAGAGCGTACATAGCGAGTTAATTCACTGTATTCATCGTAGCTGGAGAAAGACATGGTGTGCAGCTCTTCCGGTACGGAATACTCGCCGCGAAGGTGAAAACCACAGGCAGAAAGAAGCCCCGCTAATACCAATACCACTGGTAGTTTAATCAAAGAGAAAAAGCGCATTGATTGTATTCATCCTAAATTGAAGGGGTTATTTACCTTAAACCACTCATGTGAATGGTTTGAGGTAAATAAACAGGGTAGAAAACTACCCTGTTTAATGACTCTTGGTTAACAAATAAGTTCGCTAAACAGAGACAAATTGCAAGCTGTGATTAGTTTGCAACGATGTTCAGCAGTTTACCTGGAACGTAAATGACTTTACGAATAGTCAGGCCATCAGTGAACTTAACCACGTTTTCGTCGTTTAGACCAAGTTGTTCGATGTCGTCTTTAGAGATATCCGCTGGAACTGTTAGCTTCGCACGTAGCTTACCGTTAACTTGAACAACGATAGTTTTTTCGTCTTCAACTAGCGCTTTTTCGTCAAACGTCGGCCATGCCGCGTTATCAATGTCTGTTTCACCTAGTGCTGCCCATAGCTCGTATGAGATATGAGGAGTGATAGGGTAAAGCATGACAACGATAGCTTTCAGTGCTTCGTCAAGGATTGCACGATCTTGCGCAGATTCTTGAGGCGCTTTCGCTAGTTTGTTCATCAGCTCCATGATCGCTGCGATCGCGGTGTTGAATGTTTGACGACGAGCGATATCGTCCGTCACTTTCGCGATAGTTTTGTGAACGTCACGGCGAAGTGCTTTTTGATCACCAGAAAGTGCTGCGGTATCTACTGCTTCTGCTGCGCCTTTCGCTGTGTGCTCTTTCACTAGTTTCCAAACACGTTTTAGGAAGCGGTTCGCACCTTCTACGCCAGACTCTTGCCATTCAAGTGTCATGTCCGCTGGAGACGCGAACATCATGAATAGACGTACTGTGTCAGCGCCGTACTTGTCTACCATTTCTTGAGGGTCGATACCATTGTTCTTAGACTTAGACATCTTGATCATGCCTGAGTGCGTTACATCGCGACCTTCAGTGTCTTTAGCAGAAGTAATGCGGCCTTTACCATCACGTTCAACAGCTACGTCTGTTGGAGCAACCCATTCTTTACCGCCTTTCTCGTTCTCGAAGTAGAACGCGTCTGCCAGTACCATGCCTTGACACAGTAGCTGCTTGAACGGTTCGTCAGACGTTACGTAGCCCGCGTCACGTAGCAACTTGTGGAAGAAGCGTGAGTACAGTAGGTGCATACAAGCGTGCTCGATACCGCCGATGTACTGGTCTACTGGTAGCCAGTAGTTTGCTTTTTCTGGATCTAGGATGTCGTCTGCTTGCGGTGAACAGTAACGCGCGTAGTACCAAGAAGATTCCATGAACGTATCGAACGTATCTGTCTCACGTAGAGCCGGTTCGCCGTTGAATGTGGTCTTCGCCCATTCTTTATCTGCTTTGATTGGGCTGGTTACGCCGTCCATTACCACGTCTTCTGGAAGAATCACTGGTAGTTGGTCAGCAGGTACTGGGTGAACTTCACCGTCTTCAGTCGTTACCATTGGGATTGGTGCGCCCCAGTAACGTTGACGAGATACACCCCAGTCGCGTAGACGGAAGTTTACAGTCTTAGTGCCTTTGCCTTCTGCTTCTAGTTTCGCTGCAATTGCATCGAACGCCGCTTGGAATTCTAGGCCGTCGAATTCACCTGAATCGAACAGTACACCTTTCTCTGTGTATGCCGCTTCAGAGATGTCTAGCTCGCTGCCATCAGCAGGCTTGATAACTGGCACGATGTCTAGACCGTACTTCGTTGCGAACTCGTAGTCACGTTGGTCGTGTGCAGGTACTGCCATTACCGCGCCTGTACCGTAGTCCATCAATACGAAGTTTGCTACGTATACTGGTACTTCACGTCCGTTCAATGGATGAATAGCAGTAAGGCCAGTAGCCATACCTTTCTTCTCCATTGTCGCTAGCTCAGCTTCTGCAACCTTGTTGTTCTTACATTCGTCGATAAACGCTGCAAGCTCTGGGTTGTTCTCTGCAGCAAGAGCTGCAAGAGGGTGGCCGGCTGCGATGCCCACGTAAGTCACACCCATTAGCGTATCTGGACGTGTTGTGTAAACTTCTAGGTCTTGTTGACCCTTAACTTCAAACTTCAGCTCAACGCCTTCAGAGCGGCCAATCCAGTTGCGCTGCATGGTTTTCACCATTTCAGGCCAGCCTTCAAGCTTGTCTAGGTCGTCTAGTAGCTCTTGAGCGTACTCAGTGATTTTGATGAACCATTGAGGGATTTCTTTTTGCTCTACAGGCGTATCACAACGCCAGCAACAACCGTCTTCAACCTGCTCGTTTGCAAGAACAGTTTGGTCGTTAGGACACCAGTTAACAGAAGAAGTCTTCTTGTAAACTAAACCTTTCTCGTAAAGCTTAGTGAAGAACTCTTGCTCCCAGCGGTAGTACTCCGGTGTACAAGTTGCGAATTCACGGTTCCAATCGTAACCAAAGCCTAGAAGCTTAAGTTGGTTCTTCATGTATTCGATGTTTTCGTAAGTCCAAGGTGCTGGCGCAGTTTTGTTTTTTACTGCTGCGTTTTCTGCTGGTAGACCGAATGCGTCCCAACCGATTGGTTGCATCACGTTTTTGCCTTGTAGGCGTTGGAAACGAGATACTACATCACCGATAGTGTAGTTGCGCACGTGACCCATGTGCAGTCGACCACTTGGGTATGGGAACATGGATAGACAGTAGAATTTTTCTTTATTTGGGTCTTCACTTACAACAAAGGTTTTGTTGTCATCCCAGTGCTTTTGAACTTTTTGTTCAATATCTTGTGGGTTGTATTGTTCTTGCATCGATGGTATCCGTTATCTTGGAATTTGTGAGTTCGGTTAGAACAGACTTAAATAGATCGTCATAGAATACCTAAAGCTAGGGATCACAACAATAGCCAATCTGTACCCATGCGCCCTTAAGTGACGCAGGTAGGAGAAAGATGGAGGTCAGTTATGCCTAAACGTAAAACAGGTTATGAGGAAATGCTCGAGGATGTGATTGAAACCTTGAAGCACAGTCCGGAAGAAGTTAACAAAGCGATTGAGACGTCGGGCAAAGTGGTGGATGCTGCTAATGACTTGACCAAAGATGAATTAGCTTTAATCAAAGCATACCTTAAAGCAGACTTAAAAGAGTTTTCAGAGAGTTACGAGGATAGCAAAAGCGGCCCGTTTTACTTAACGATTGCGGACTCGATATGGCAAGGGTTGTTAGAGATTACAGACCGAACTAAAGTTGAGTGGGTTGAGTTGTTCGATGACTTAGAGCATCAAGGGCTATATGAAGCAGGAGAGGTGATAGGCTTAGGTACTTTGGTCTGTGATGAGTGTGGTCACAAGACAACGTATAACCACCCAACTGTAATCATTCCGTGTATTAAATGTGGTCACAAAGGCTTTACTCGCCAGTCATTAAAGCCATAAATGGCGCGTAACGACTGTATAATGCAATGAATAAAAAAGAGGCTTGGTCGCCTCTTTTTTGTCTTTTCTACTTTCAAGCTGCTCTTAATACCAATCGTAGTAAATAACTGGTCATTCTAGCTTGTTAAAATACTCGATAACTGCGTTAAAAATTTTGATTGTAGAATAACTACTTATCGAAAATTTTTGCCTTGTTCTCAAGCATTTTTCCTACGCAATTTCTGATCACTTATTTACTGTGATTGGTATAACTCTGTTTTCTTCTTAAACCGAAAGCCAGCGCTAAACTTAATCCAACCCAAATATACAATGGCCAAGTACCAACGATTCGATATGGCGTTTTCCCATCGGTTGGGGTGAGCTCTGCGCGCAGTACTGCAGTTTCAAACTGCGGTACTTGCTCAACGATTTTACCCTTGTGATCGGTTACCGCTGTTAATCCGTTGTTAGTCGAGCGGATGAGCGGTTTACCTAATTCTAAGGCACGCATACGGGCGATCTCCATATGCTGAAGAGGGCCGATAGAGTGACCAAACCATGCGTCGTTCGATAGCGTTAGAATGAAGTCTGTTTCGTCAGTCACATTTTGACGCACTTGCTCATTAAAGATGATCTCATAGCAAAGCGCTGGTGCCATGTGCATGCCATTCGCAATGATGTTGGGCTGCACAAAAGCCCCACGGCTAAACGACGACATCGGTAAGTTAAAGAATGGCGCTAATGGGCGCAAAATATCTTCAAATGGTACAAACTCACCAAACGGTAATAGGTGATGCTTATGGTAGCGTTCGCTCAAGTCGAAACTGTAGTCACCGTATGGTGTGATGCCAAGGGACAGGATACTGTTGTAGAACTGTCGATCTTCAGCTTGGTTGACGACACCAGTGATGATTGCGCTGTTATTCATTTTTGCTGCACTGTCGATATTGCTCAAAAATGAAGGCACTTCAATTTCAAAAGCAGGAATTGCAGCTTCTGGCCAGACGATAATATCAGCGTCCCAGTTTTCACGAGTGAGATCGGCGTATTTCATGATGGTTGGCCAACGTTGGCTTGGCAGCCACTTAAGGTTTTGGTCAACGTTACCTTGAATCAGCGCGAGCTTAGTCGTGTCTTCTGGCCGAGGTGTTACCCAATCGTAGTTACGAATCCCAAAGCCTGTGCTGAGTAGTACCGCAGGAATAATCACCATCAGCCACTGTTTATGAACCCAAGCATAGGCTAATGCCCCCGCACTAATAAGGATAAACAGAGTGAGCAGTTCCACGCCACCGATAGGCGCAAAGCTTGCTAGTGGAGCATCAATCTGGCTGTAGCCTAGCCATAGCCACGGGAAGCCGGTCATCACCCAACCACGCAACCAATCACTGATTAGCCATAAAGCGGGCGCAGCGAGAAGCGCTTTTGTGAGTGTGAATTGAGGAAATAGCTTGTTGTTAAGCCAAGCAAATAAGCCTGAATAAACAGCCAAGTAGGCGACAAGCAAGCCCATTAAAAATAAATTGGCAATCAGTGGCATGCCACCAAAGCCGGAGATACTGACGTAAACCCAGCTAACGCCAGTTGCAAATTGACCCAACCCCCAAGCATAGCCAATCCACAGTGCACGTTTCGGAGTTTGGTTAGCAAGAAGAATCAGTAGAATAGCTGGGCTAAGAATGGCAACAGGCCACAACTGGTAAGGTGCAAAAGCGAGCGTAGTAGAGGCGCCAACAAAAGCGGCCACTAAGGGCCGCTTGAGGCGATGAAAGAGTTCATTCATCATTATAATTTTCTGAGATTCCCAATGGGTATCGCGTTACTCTTGAGTGGCTTCAACCAGGGTTTCTTCGTCTGGGATCGTCACTTGGAGTTGAATGACACGACGGTTATCGGCAGCGGTGACTTTGAAGTTGTAACCTTCAATTTCAACCAGTTCACCACGAGAAGGTAAGTGACCAAAGGCAGTCATGACCATGCCACCAACGGTATCTACTTCCTCATCGCTGAAGTTAGTTCCAAATGTCTCATTAAACTCTTCGATGGTTGTCAGCGCTCTGACAGCAAACGTATGCTTGCTAAGCTTACGAATGTCTGTCTCTTCGCTTTCATCGAATTCATCTTCGATATCCCCGACGATTTCTTCAAGGATATCTTCAATGGTCACAAGACCAGAAACACCACCGAATTCATCGACAACAATGGCCATATGATAACGTTCTTCACGGAACTCTTTCAGCAGTCGATCAACGCGTTTACTTTCCGGTACCACAACGGCTGGTCGAATAACTTCTTCGATATCAAATGGATTACTGCCTGAGCCTAAGTATTTAAGTAAGTCCTTCGCAAGAAGAATGCCTTCCACATGGTCTTTATCTTCGCTGATCACAGGGTAGCGAGAGTGTTGAGCATCGGTAATCAAGGCAACCAAGGTATCAAGGTCGTGAGTACGCTCAACCGTAACCATTTGCGAACGCGGGATCATAATGTCACGCACGCGCATTTCGGAGATTTCCATAACACCTTCAAGCATATCGCGGGTGTCATGGTCAATCAGGTCATTGACTTCAGAGTCACGGATAACATCCACAAGCTCTTGGCGATCTTTTGGTTCGCCCTGAAATAATTGACCTAGACGTTCAAAGAAGGACTTTCTACTCGGACCTTCTGCCTTTTCTTTCTTATCTTCGTTAGAAGAGGGAGAATTATCTTCGTTCATTGTTTCTCAATTAAGTAACGCTATCAGAAGTGTGATAGCACACATAGAGAGGCGAACACGAGAATCATTTTGGTGGTTCGCCTTTCCCTGCTGAATAGCCAATGGCTACTCTTTTTCAGCAATGTAAGGGTCTTCATAGCCCATACCTTGCATGATTTCGGTTTCGAGGGACTCCATCTCTTCGGCTTCGTCATCCTCGATATGATCATAACCTAGCAGATGCAAGCTGCCATGTACAACCATATGCGCCCAATGTGCTAACAGAGGCTTGTTCTGTTCAATTGCCTCTTTTTCAACGACTTGGCGGCAAATAATTAAGTCGCCAAGTAAATCTATCTCCATACCTGGAGGGGCTTCAAATGGAAAAGACAACACATTGGTCGGTTTATCTTTACCACGATACTCATGGTTAAGCGTGTGACTTTCTTGTTCATCAACAATGCGAATGGTGACTTCGGCTTGTGGTTGGAAGAGAGGAATCGTCTTATTTAGCCACAATTGGAAATCTTGCTGCGAAGGCAGCCCTTCTTCATTTTCGACTGCCAGTTGCAGATCAAGTTCAATCGCCATGATTATTCCTTAGTGGAAGCAACTTGTGCATTCAGTTCAGCTTTTGCTGCTTCTAGTAACTTCGCATCGCGTTCTTCACGACGACGCTTCTCGAACTCTTTACGCTCTTTCTGGTCTTGTGCTTCCCACTTCTCATACGCGTTAACGATACGAGCAACCACTGGGTGACGTACAACGTCGTCTGCTAAGAAGAAGTTAAAGCTGATGTCGTCGACTTCGCTTAATACTTCAATAGCATGACGAAGACCTGATTTTGCACCACGAGGTAAGTCGATTTGCGTGACGTCACCAGTGATAACTGCGCGAGAGTTAAAACCAATACGCGTTAGGAACATCTTCATCTGCTCAACCGTGGTGTTCTGACTCTCATCAAGAATGATGAAAGCGTCGTTTAGAGTACGACCACGCATGTAAGCAAGAGGGGCTACCTCAATCACGTTACGTTCAATCAGCTTCTCTACGCGCTCAAAGCCCAACATTTCAAATAGGGCATCGTATAGCGGACGTAGGTATGGGTCGACTTTCTGGCTTAAGTCACCAGGTAGGAAGCCCAGTTTCTCACCGGCTTCAACCGCAGGGCGCGTCAATAGAATACGACGGATCTCTTGGCGCTCTAGTGCGTCAACTGCTGCTGCAACAGCAAGATAAGTTTTACCTGTACCAGCCGGGCCAATACCAAAAGAAATATCATGCGTGACCATATTAACCAAGTACTGAGCTTGGTTTGGCGTACGTGGTTTGATCACGCCTTTCTTGGTTTTGACGAAGACTTCTTTACCATGCTCTATATTAGACTCAGTATTCTGCTCAAGAACACCAGACTCTTTAATCGCTAAATGGATCTGTTCAGGCTCAATGTCTGGGATCTCACCTCGTACAGGTGCGGTATCAACATACAGAGTTTTCAGGATATCCAGCGCAGCTGATGCGGTATGAGGTTTACCGACAATTGTAAAATGGTCACTACGGTGGTTAATTTCAACGCCTAGACGACGTTCTAAATGCTTGATGTTGTCATCGAATGGACCGCACAGGCTAGCAAGTCGGCGGTTGTCGGAAGGTTCTAGGTTAATTTCTAGAGTTACGATTTTATTACTCAATGTTGCCTCTCATTTTTTGCCACTTAATGAGAGCCTGATAACGACCAGGCTCTCCATGGCTATTTATACGAGCTTATGGCGTAAAAGTAGCTACACCCAGCTCATCTTCGCGACGTGTTTTCGCCATCATCTGCGTTGGGGAAATCACACTACGAAGATCCATGTCTTTTTCAGTACGTACTAGCTCACCACGCAGTGAGTTCGCAAATACGTCTACGATCTTCACATCAACGAACTGACCAATTAGGTCTGCACTACCTTCAAAGTTTACTACACGGTTGTTTTCTGTACGAGCGCGCAGTTCCATTAGGTTTTTCTTCGAAGGACCTTCAACTAGAACACGTTGTTCTGTGCCAAGCATTAAGCGAGAGTAACGCATCGCTTGAGCATTGATAGTTTGCTGTAGTTCGTAAAGGCGCTCTTTCTTCACTTGTTCTGATACATCACAAGGGTAATCCGCTGCTGGCGTACCTGGACGTGGAGAGAAGATGAAGCTGAAGCTCATGTCAAAGTCTACATCTTTGATTAGCTTCATTGTGTCTTGGAAGTCTTTGTCTGTCTCACCAGGGAAACCAACAATAAAGTCTGAACTGATTTGAATATCAGGACGAGCTTTACGTAGTTTACGGATGATCGACTTGTACTCGATAGCGGTGTGAGGGCGTTTCATCATAGTTAGGATACGGTCACTACCACTTTGCACAGGTAAGTGCAGGAAGCTCACAAGCTCAGGCGTATCTTCGTAAACCGCGATGATGTCGTCAGTGAATTCTAGCGGGTGGCTCGTTGTGAAACGAATACGGTCGATACCATCGATAGACGCAACCAAACGAAGCAGTTCTGCAAATGAACAGATTTCACCGTCGTGTGTTGGACCGCGGTACGCGTTTACGTTTTGACCCAGTAGGTTTACTTCACGTACGCCTTGTTCAGCAAGCTGTGCGATTTCGAACAGCACGTCATCCATTGGACGGCTTACTTCTTCACCACGAGTGTACGGTACGACACAGTAAGTACAGTACTTCGAGCAGCCTTCCATAATAGAAACGAATGCTGTCGCGCCTTCTGCACGAGGCTCTGGTAGGCGGTCGAACTTTTCGATCTCTGGGAACGAAATGTCCATAACTGGTGCGTCATCCGACTGAGATTGTTTGATCATCTCAGGTAGGCGGTGCAGAGTTTGTGGGCCAAAAATAACGTCGACGTATGGTGCACGTTCACGAATATGGTCACCTTCTTGCGTTGCTACACAACCACCTACACCGATAACTACGCCAGGTTTTTTATCTTTTAGTGTTTTCCAGCGGCCAAGCTGGTGGAAAACTTTCTCTTGCGCTTTTTCACGGATCGAACAGGTGTTAAGTAGAAGTACGTCTGCTTCCTCTGGCTCTTCCGTCAGCTCGTAGCCGTTTGCAGCATTAAGCAGGTCGGCCATTTTTGATGAATCGTATTCGTTCATCTGGCAGCCCCAGGTTTTAATTAGCAGTTTCTTACTCATCTCACTTTCGCTCGTTCAGTTGTACTTAAATTGGAGAGCTATTGCTCAAATTATAGCCGCCATCACGGCGGTAAGCGGCGTATTGTACTGCTTTAAAAAGCACCTGACTAGTGATCTGGCTAATTCTCTGCAAAGCCTGATGAAATCTAGTTTTTCGCCCTATGCAGAACAAGGTTTTTTGTTAAACAATTTTGTAAAAATAGCCATGGAAAGTACAATAAAAAACGCCAATTAATCAGCACGATGAAGAGTGAAAAATGAACAAGTATGACATCGCCGTGATCGGTGGCGGTATGGTTGGGGCAGCCGTCGCTGTTGGATTTGCCAAGCAGGGCAGAAGCGTTGTCTTGGTTGAAGGTGCAAAACCCAAAGCTTTTGATGCCGCTCAGGTGATGGATATTCGCGTATCTGCGATTTCGCACCAGTCGGTGGAGTTACTTGATTCACTCGGCGCATGGTCAGAAATTAAAAGTATGCGAGTTTGCCCTTATCGGCGTTTAGAAACTTGGGAGCACCCGGAGTGCCGTACTCGTTTTCACTCTGATGAACTGTCATTGGAGCAGCTAGGTTATATCGTTGAAAACCGCCTAATCCAATTAGGTCTTTGGCAAGTCTTCTCTCAGTATGACAATCTAACCGTGATGTGTCCCGAGCGATTAAAAGACATTGAGTTTGCAGATGTAAACCTTGTGACACTAGAAAGTGGGGTGCAGTTTGAAGCTAACTGGGTAATTGGTGCTGATGGTGCAAACTCTAAAGTTCGTCAATTGGCTGGAATTGGTGTGACTGCGTGGGATTACCGACAACACTGCATGTTGATTAACGTGAAAACAGAATTGCCACAGCAAGATATCACTTGGCAACAATTTACTCCTTCAGGCCCGCGTTCATTTTTACCTTTGTGCTCTTTGACTAATGAAGACGGTCAAGAAGTAGGCCAAGGTTCGTTGGTTTGGTATGACTCGCCAAAACGCATTAAACAACTGTGTGCGATGGGTAAACCTCAACTAAGGGAAGAAATCTTACGTCATTTCCCTGCTGAATTGGGCGATATTGAAGTTTTACAGTTTGGCTCATTCCCACTCACTCGTCGTCATGCGCAAGGCTACTCAAGCAAAAATTGCGTATTAGTGGGTGACTCTGCTCATACGATCAATCCGCTTGCAGGGCAAGGGGTAAACTTAGGCTTCAAAGATGTAGACGTTCTCCTTTCGGTAACAGAACACAAAGAACAGCTGGAAGATGCCTTACTCGCGAAATACGAACGTGCACGTCGACCTGACAACTTACTCATGCAGACAGGCATGGACTTTTTCTATAAAGGTTTTAGCAACGATCTTGGGCCATTGAAGTTTGTACGTAATGCTGCATTGAAGTTTGCTGAAAACTCAGGACCGATCAAGGCTCAAGTACTGAAATATGCGTTAGGTATGTAGTAAGTTACTCAATCCACAGATAGAAAAAAAGCGAGCCATGAGCTCGCTTTTTTAATTCGGCAAATCTAATGATTTCCCGAGTCCAGAACCAAAAAAAGAAAAAACCCAGCAAAATCATGCTGGGTTTTCCGATAATGGTGCGGAAGGAGAGACTTGAACTCTCACACCTTGCGGCGCCAGAACCTAAATCTGGTGCGTCTACCAATTCCGCCACTTCCGCAACTTGATCTGTAGATACCAAGATAATTGGTAAAATCTCAATATCGTTGTATATGGCAGGGCTACCTGGATTCGAACCAGGGAATGGCGGCATCAAAAGCCGCTGCCTTACCGCTTGGCGATAGCCCTACAGCGTAAATAGTCAAAGACTACTTAACCTCTCTTACCGAGAGAAAGAATGGTGCGGAAGGAGAGACTTGAACTCTCACACCTTACGGCGCCAGAACCTAAATCTGGTGCGTCTACCAATTCCGCCACTTCCGCGTATTCTGATAGTGTAGATTAATTTAAGATGGTGCGGAAGGAGAGACTTGAACTCTCACACCTTGCGGCGCCAGAACCTAAATCTGGTGCGTCTACCAATTCCGCCACTTCCGCATCTTAAATCTACGTGACTGATAGCTTATGCTAACAATCCAATCAATGGTGGCTACGACGGGATTCGAACCTGTGACCCCATCATTATGAGTGATGTGCTCTAACCAGCTGAGCTACGTAGCCATTTTAAACTTTTGATCAAGAATGGTGCGGAAGGAGAGACTTGAACTCTCACACCTTGCGGCGCCAGAACCTAAATCTGGTGCGTCTACCAATTCCGCCACTTCCGCAACTTGATCTGTAGATATCAAGATAATTGGTAAAATCTCAATATCGTTGTATATGGCAGGGCTACCTGGATTCGAACCAGGGAATGGCGGCATCAAAAGCCGCTGCCTTACCGCTTGGCGATAGCCCTACTTTGCTCTAATAAAAGAGGCTTTAATAATGGTGCGGAAGGAGAGACTTGAACTCTCACACCTTGCGGCGCCAGAACCTAAATCTGGTGCGTCTACCAATTCCGCCACTTCCGCAACTTATTCTGTAGTTATCAAGGTAATTGGTAAAAACCTAAATAACGTTGTTTATGGTGGCTACGACGGGATTCGAACCTGTGACCCCATCATTATGAGTGATGTGCTCTAACCAGCTGAGCTACGTAGCCATTTTAAACTTTTGATCAAGAATGGTGCGGAAGGAGAGACTTGAACTCTCACACCTTGCGGCGCCAGAACCTAAATCTGGTGCGTCTACCAATTCCGCCACTTCCGCAACTTGATCTGTAGATATCAAGATAATTGGTAAAATCTCAATATCGTTGTATATGGCAGGGCTACCTGGATTCGAACCAGGGAATGGCGGCATCAAAAGCCGCTGCCTTACCGCTTGGCGATAGCCCTACATTGCTCTAATAAAAGAGGCTTTAATAATGGTGCGGAAGGAGAGACTTGAACTCTCACACCTTGCGGCGCCAGAACCTAAATCTGGTGCGTCTACCAATTCCGCCACTTCCGCAACTTATACTGTAGATATCAAGATAATTGGTAAAATCTCAATATCGTTCCTCTATTTCAAGGAAAATAATGGCAGGGCTACCTGGATTCGAACCAGGGAATGGCGGCATCAAAAGCCGCTGCCTTACCGCTTGGCGATAGCCCTACATTGCTCTAATACAAGAGACTTCAATAATGGTGCGGAAGGAGAGACTTGAACTCTCACACCTTGCGGCGCCAGAACCTAAATCTGGTGCGTCTACCAATTCCGCCACTTCCGCAACTTGATCTGTAGATATCAAGATAATTGGTAAAATCTTAATATCATTGTATGTGGCAGGGCTACCTGGATTCGAACCAGGGAATGGCGGCATCAAAAGCCGCTGCCTTACCGCTTGGCGATAGCCCTACATTGCTCTAATAAAAGAGACTTCAATAATGGTGCGGAAGGAGAGACTTGAACTCTCACACCTTGCGGCGCCAGAACCTAAATCTGGTGCGTCTACCAATTCCGCCACTTCCGCAACTTATTCTGTAGTTATCAAGGTAATTGGTAAAAACCTAAATAACGTTGTTCATGGTGGCTACGACGGGATTCGAACCTGTGACCCCATCATTATGAGTGATGTGCTCTAACCAGCTGAGCTACGTAGCCATCTTTTGGAGCGAGACAATATAAACCTTCACGCTCTCAGTGACAACCCCTTTTATAAAGGAATCTCACTTGAATAATGGCAGGTCTACCTGGATTCGAACCAGGGAATGGCGGCATCAAAAGCCGCTGCCTTACCGCTTGGCGATAGACCTGCAGGTAATAGTCACAATGACTATTTAAAATATGGTGCGGAAGGAGAGACTTGAACTCTCACACCTTGCGGCGCCAGAACCTAAATCTGGTGCGTCTACCAATTCCGCCACTTCCGCATCTATTCCTAATTGCTCTGATAAAAAGAACACTTAGGAATGGTGGCTACGACGGGATTCGAACCTGTGACCCCATCATTATGAGTGATGTGCTCTAACCAGCTGAGCTACGTAGCCAAAACCATATTTTTTGCTCTCAACGCTTTGTTGCCTTGTCGTTGGGAACGGCGCGCATTATGCGAAGTTGAGTGAGATCCGTCAACAGTTTTTTTTAATAAATTTCGGAAAAAACCTCGTTCGCTTCCTTTTTAAACAAAGAGGCGTGTTTATGATCTAAAACTGGAAATAAATTAGCTCGCAGTTAGGTAATTTATTTTTGCTCATTTACTTAAGGTATTAAAAAAGCCAGCTGAGCAGCTGGCTTTTAGTGTAAATGAAGTGTTTAAAATTCATTCATTTAATTAAACATTGAAGCGGAAGTGTACAACATCACCATCTTTTACGATGTAGTCTTTACCTTCTAGACGCCATTTACCTGCGTCTTTTGCGCCATTTTCACCATTGAATTGGATGAAATCGTCGTAACCGACTACTTCTGCACGAATAAAGCCTTTCTCGAAGTCAGTGTGGATCTTACCTGCCGCCTGAGGCGCAGTTGCACCAACAGGGATTGTCCACGCACGTACTTCTTTAACACCTGCCGTGAAGTAGGTGTGTAGAGTTAGTAGCTCGTAACCAGAGCGAATTACACGGTTCAGTCCCGGTTCTTCGATCCCCATATCCGCTAGGAATTCTTCGCGATCTTCATCTTCTAGTTCAGATAGTTCAGATTCGATAGCTGCACATACAGGTACAACGACGTTGTTTTCTTTTTCTGCGAACTCGCGAACCGCATCTAGATATGGGTTATTTTCGAAACCATCTTCGTTTACGTTTGCAATGTACATAGTTGGCTTCAGTGTAAGGAAGTTTAGGTAGCCGATTGCTGCTAACTCTTCTTTAGATAGCTCAACTGTGCGTGCCATGCCGCCTTCAGTTAGTACTGGTAACAGTTTTTCTAGTACTGTTAGTTCAAATTTTGCGTCTTTATCGCCGCCTTTTGCCTTCTTCGCGTTACGTTGAATCGCGCGCTCACAAGAATCAAGGTCAGCCATTGCAAGTTCAAGGTTGATCACTTCGATATCTTCGATAGGTGAAACTTTACCTGAAACATGAACAATGTTTTCGTTTTCAAAACAACGTACAACGTGGCCAATCGCGTCTGTTTCACGGATATTAGCTAGGAATTTGTTACCTAAACCTTCACCACGTGATGCACCAGCAACAAGACCAGCGATGTCCACGAACTCCATCGTCGTTGGAAGAACTCTCTGTGGGTTAACGATCTTAGCTAGTGCGTCTAGACGTAGATCTGGCACAGGAACCACACCAGTGTTTGGTTCAATGGTACAGAACGGGAAGTTTGCTGCTTCGATACCCGCTTTAGTTAGTGCGTTGAACAGAGTTGATTTACCTACGTTAGGTAGACCAACGATGCCACATTTAAAACCCATGATAGTAACCTTATTCAGCTTTGAACGTGTGGAGGCGATTTTGTGCTTTAGATAGGCCATCCTTAATCAGGATATCTAGACAACGAACAGCCTCATCAGCTGCTGCATCTAAAAGCTCTTGCTCTTTAGCTGGCGCTTTACCTAATACAAAACCCGCCACTTTATCTTTGTGTCCCGGATGACCAATGCCAATGCGAAGACGATAAAAATCTTTGTTATTGCCCAGTTTGCTAATGGTGTCACGCAGACCGTTGTGTCCACCGTGACCCCCACCTTTTTTAAACTTAGCGACACCTGGCGGTAAGTCTAGCTCGTCATGAGCAACCATGATCTCTTCAGGTTTAATTTGATAAAATTTCGCAAGCGCTGCGATCGATTTACCTGATAGATTCATGAAGGTGGTTGGGATAAGCAAACGGAGATCCTGGCCATTGACCATAATGCGTCCTGTTAGACCAAAAAACTTTGGCTCGTTCTTCAGTGTAACGTTGTGAACGCGTGCTAATTCTTCTACAACCCAAGCGCCCGCATTGTGACGAGTTCTGGCGTATTCTGGTCCTGGATTAGCAAGACCAACAAGAAGTTTGATTTGTTGACTCAAGGTTAGGATCTCTCTGGAATCTCAAAAAGCGCAGTATGATAGCACAGAATTCTCGCAGTGGGCGACCAAGGGATTTTCTGGTTATCAGTACAAATAAAAAACACCCCAAAGAGGGGTGCTTTTGAAATCAGTGTAACTGAAATGTTCGGATTAGTTGAACATTGCAGAGATTGACTCTTCGTTACTGATACGACGAATCGCTTCAGCTAGCATGCGAGATAGGCTTAGTGTTGTCACTTTGCCTGTTGCAGCCATCTCTTTAGATAGAGAGATAGAGTCAGTTACGATAACTTGGTCAAGAACTGAGTTCTTGATGTTGTCCGCAGCGTTGCCTGAGAATACAGCGTGAGTAGCGTAAGCGAATACACGCTTAGCACCGCGCTCTTTTAGTGCTTCAGCTGCTTTACATAGTGTGCCACCTGTGTCGATCATGTCATCAACGATCACACAATCACGACCTTCAACATCACCGATTAGGTTCATTACTTCAGAAACGTTTGCACGTGGACGACGCTTATCTACGATTGCGATGTCGATGTCGCCTAGTGCTTTTGCTGTTGCGCGAGCACGAACAACGCCACCTAGGTCAGGAGATACCACAACAGGGTTATCTAGACCGCGAGCCTGCATATCTTCAAGTAGCACTGGCGTGCCGAAGATGTTGTCTACAGGTACATCGAAGAAGCCTTGAATTTGCTCAGCATGTAGGTCGATAGTTAGAACGCGGTCTACGCCAACGTTAGATAGGAAATCAGCAACAACTTTTGCAGTAATTGGCACACGCGCAGAACGTACACGACGGTCTTGGCGAGCGTAGCCGAAGTAAGGGATAACTGCAGTGATACGGCCTGCTGAAGCACGGCGCATTGCATCAATCATAACAACCAATTCCATTAGGTTGTCGTTAGTCGGTGCACAAGTGGATTGAATGATGAAAACATCGCTACCACGAACATTCTCATTGATTTGAACTGCAACTTCGCCATCAGAAAAGCGAGAAACAGATGCATCACCAAGAGAGATGTAAAGACGATCAGCAATACGTTGGGCTAGTTCAGGTGTTGCGTTACCAGCAAATAGCTTCATATCAGGCACGGTGGAAACCTCGGGTTTGCGTCCAGTTTAAATAGGTCGGTGTGAGGCTGATTGGTATTCAGCCAAAGTCTCTTTTAATGGCGAAATATTGCGCCCTTGAGCGACAAATGCCGAGACTTTATCAGAGAGTTGTGCAAGGATAGTTTCTGCTTCAGATTTGCTCGAAAATTCAGCAAAAACGCAAGATCCTGTCCCCGTCAATCTTGACGGCGCGTATTGTAGCAGCCAAGAAAGTTGCTTATCAACCTCTGGGTAGAGCATTCGTACAATTTTTTCGCAATCGTTTACGCTTGGTGTATTTAAAAGTGTTTCTAGATCTCGTTTTGGGGTGTTTCGCGTTAGATCTGGATGACAAAAAACGTCGACGGTTGCGATAGAAACATTCGGTCTGACGACTAAATACCACTTTTCTTCGGGATAAGCGGGGGAGAGTTTCTCGCCAACACCTTCAGCAAAAGCTGCAAATCCGCGCACAAACACGGGCACGTCTGCGCCCAGTTTTAAACCAATTTCAGCCAGTTCATCGTCAGTTAGATTCAGTTGCCATAAGTAGTTCAGTGCCACTAATGCTGTAGCCGCGTTCGATGAGCCCCCACCAATGCCCCCACCCATAGGTAGCACTTTCTGTAGCTCAATATGTGCGCCAAAAGGGCACTCTGAGTATGCTTGAAGTGCGGTTGCTGCTTTCCAAATTAAATTGTCTTGAAGAGGCACACCTTCTATATCTGGAGAAATCGTAATATCACCAGAATGGTTTGCTTGAATGGTGAGCTCATCGCCGTGATCGACGAATTGGAATAAGGTTTGTAACTCGTGGTAGCCGTTTTCTGTGCGACCGTTGATGTATAGAAAGAGATTCAATTTCGCTGGTGATGGCCAGCGGGTTGAAAGTTCGATCATTGGGTGATGTTCCATTTTGTGATCACTAGATTTATTTTGACGTCAGCAGTGGTGAGTTTCAGCTTATTTGGCAGTGGTAGAGACTGCTCATGCCATTGAACGTCGCCATACCGTTGATAAACAATACTCCAATCATTTAAACCAATTTGTTTGTTTAACGCTTGCAGTGTATTGGTTGGGGACAATTGGAATTTGTCGGCATCGGTCGGTAGGCCTAATAGCCAGTCAGGCATGTGTTCAACGGGCATCATTAACCCCGTAAGACGGTAAATTAGCTGGTTTGCACTGCGAGAGGAAAGGACCTGGTCATCGTAAGTTTCTACTGTGGCACCTTGTGGTGTGATGGTGAGCTTTAATGCCGTTTGACCAAGAATCGTTGTTAAACGTAGTTGACTGAGTGCTGAAGAATGTTTCCAGTAGAAATTTAAATTTTGTCTTTGGTCTGGGCCAATATAACCAAGTTTTCCCGTTGCTTGAAAATCTTGGATGGTCTCGAGTCGTTGCTCATGAGCTTGCCATTCAACGCTGGTAACACTTTCAGGAACGGAGGAACAACCAGCGAGCAGTAAGCTCGACAAGAAAAAAAGAATAAAGGAGCGTAACGTCATGTTTGATGGCTTATTAATCAGTTTCGTCGGGAATCGCTCACAACTATAGCATTGAAAAGTCGCAGTTAGGAAAACAAATCCGGCTTACCCTTTCAATAAATGCGTGCTTACAGTAAAATTCTGGACCTATTTTATAACCTATCCCAGAGATACCACGTTAGATGTCCTTGCTTGCTATTGGAATCAATCACAATACAGCGTCTGTCGACTTGCGAGAGAAGGTGGCGTTTGGTCCGGATAAACTCGGCCCTGCACTCGAGCAACTTAGAGAGCACGAAGCGGTTAACGGCAGTGTGATTGTTTCAACCTGTAACCGAACTGAGTTGTACTGCGATGTTAAGCAAGGAGCGCGAAATAAGTTAATCGATTGGCTTGCTCAGTTTCATCAAGTGAGCCGCGAAGATTTAATGCCGAGTTTGTATGTGCATGAAGAACAAGCCGCAATTAAGCATTTGATGCGCGTATCATGCGGGCTAGATTCTCTGGTGTTGGGTGAGCCTCAAATTTTGGGGCAGGTAAAACAAGCATTTTCTGACTCGCGAGATCATCAAGCTGTCGATGCTTCAATTGATAAACTGTTTCAAAAGACGTTCTCAGTCGCCAAGCGTGTGAGAACAGAAACAGATATCGGCGGTAATGCTGTGTCCGTGGCTTATGCCGCATGTACATTGGCAAAACATATTTTTGAGTCGTTATCTGATTCAACCGTGCTTTTGGTTGGTGCGGGAGAGACGATTGAACTGGTCGCGAAGCATTTAGCATCCAACGGCTGCACAAAAATGATTGTCGCGAACCGCACTAAAGAGCGTGCGCAAGGCTTAGCGGATCAATTTGGCGCAGAAGTGATCAGTTTGAACGAAATTCCTGAACATTTGGCGAAAGCGGATATCGTGATTAGCTCAACGGCGAGCCCATTGCCTATTATTGGCAAAGGTATGGTCGAAACGGCTCTGAAGCAGCGCCGACATCAACCTATCTTGTTAGTCGATATTGCGGTGCCGCGAGATGTCGAGTCGGAAGTCGGTGAATTGAACGACGCATATTTGTATTCGGTTGATGACTTGCAATCTATCATCGACAGCAACATTGAGCAGCGTAAAGTCGAAGCGATTCAAGCCGAAGCGATTGTCAGTGAAGAAAGCGCTGCGTTTATGACATGGTTGCGTTCACTGCAAGCCGTCGATAGTATTCGCGACTATCGCAAATCAGCCAACGAAATTCGTGAAGAGTTACTGAGCAAAAGTTTGCAATCTTTAGCGGCGGGCGCAGATCCAGAGAAAGTGCTGCGCGAGCTGAGTAATAAACTCACCAACAAACTGATTCACGCTCCAACTCGCGCATTGCAAAGTGCGGCAGAGCAAGGCGAACCAGCAAAATTAACGATTATCCGCCAGACACTCGGCTTGGATGATCTATAACTCACGCTTTTTATTAAGAAAACGACACTATGAAAGCCTCTATTCTGACTAAGCTAGAAACGCTAGTAGAACGTTACGAAGAAGTTCAACATCTTCTTGGTGATCCTGATGTTATTGGAGATCAGGACAAATTCCGTGCTCTATCAAGAGAGTACTCTCAGCTAGAAGAAGTAACAAAGTGCTTCCAAGCTTATCAACAAGCGCAAGAAGATCTTGTCGCCGCTGAAGAGATGGCAAACGAAGACGACGAAGAAATGCGTGAAATGGCGCAAGAAGAAATCAAAGAAGCGAAAGCGACGATTGAGCGTCTTACTGATGAGCTACAGATTCTTCTTCTGCCAAAAGATCCGAACGATGATCGTAACTGTTTCCTAGAAATTCGCGCAGGTGCGGGTGGCGACGAAGCGGGTATTTTCGCGGGTGACTTATTCCGTATGTACAGCAAGTACGCAGAAAAGCGTGGCTGGCGCATCGAAGTGATGTCTTCAAACGAAGCTGAACACGGTGGTTACAAAGAGATGATCGCAAAAGTGAGCGGCGACGGTGCGTACGGCGTACTGAAGTTTGAGTCTGGCGGTCACCGTGTACAGCGTGTTCCTGCAACTGAATCCCAAGGCCGTGTGCATACTTCTGCATGTACCGTAGCGGTGATGGCGGAAATCCCAGAGGCGGATCTGCCAGAAATCAAAGCAGCAGACCTGAAAATCGATACGTTCCGTGCGTCTGGCGCGGGTGGTCAGCACGTTAACACCACGGATTCTGCAATCCGTATTACCCACTTACCAACGGGTACGGTAGTAGAGTGTCAGGACGAGCGTTCACAGCACAAGAATAAAGCGAAAGCGATGGCGGTTCTTGCTGCTCGTATCGTTCAAGCGGAAGAAGAGCGTCGTGCTGCAGAAGTGTCTGATACACGTCGTAACCTTTTAGGTTCTGGTGACCGTAGTGACCGTATTCGTACCTACAACTACCCACAAGGTCGTGTGTCTGATCACCGCATCAACCTAACCATCTATCGTTTGAACGAAGTGATGGAAGGTGACCTGCAGAGCTTGATTGATCCTGTGATTCAAGAGCACCAAGCAGACCAACTTGCGGCGCTCGCAGAGAACGGCTAATCGATGAGCCAAGTTCAATCAATTGAGCAAGCACTGAAAAGTGCGACGGTGAAACTGGCAGAAGGCGGCAAAGAGTCGCCTTCTCTCGATGCAGCTGTACTCCTCTGCCATGTCCTTGGCAAACCACGAACTTATCTACTGACCTGGCCAGAAAAAGCATTAGAAGCAGAGCAACAAGCAAAATTCGACGCTCTACTTGAACGACGTTTAGCTGGTGAACCCGTCGCTTATATTATTGGTGAGCGAGAGTTTTGGTCTCTACCGTTCAAAGTTTCTCCCTCTACCTTGATCCCAAGACCGGATACAGAACGTTTGGTCGAAGTTGCACTCGATAAGACCTATGAGCAAACAGGACCTATTTTAGATCTTGGAACGGGGACGGGGGCAATTGCTATCGCACTCGCATCTGAAATGCCAAAACGTCAAGTGATGGGCGTAGATCTCAAGCAAGAAGCGAAAGCACTTGCAGAGTACAATGCTGAGCAGCTAAACATCAAAAATGTGACCTTTGCTCAAGGCAGTTGGTTCGAGCCTATTGCAGAGGGTACGAAGTTTGCTTTAATTGTCTCCAATCCGCCGTATATTGATGAAAAAGATCCACATTTATCCCAAGGTGATGTGCGCTTTGAGCCAAAATCTGCATTAGTTGCTAAGGAGAATGGTTTAGCCGATATCCGCCATATCTCGGATCTTGCTCGTCAGTATCTTGAAGTAGGCGGTTGGCTGGCATTCGAACATGGTTATGATCAAGGTGAGGCGGTGCGTGAGATAATGCGTGGTTTTGGTTACCAACAGGTCGCTACGGAAAAAGATTACGGCGGTAACGATCGAGTAACACTTGGTTGCCTGGCCAGTTAATCATGGAAGTCAGCAAACACTAACTAAAAAGAGAAGAAGAATGTACGTAGCTCTAAAACACATACACTTAGTGACGATTGCGCTCAGCGCGACACTATTATCGATCCGATTCGTGTTAATGATGATGAACTCACCGAAGCGAAATAATCGCTTTTTGAAAGTGTTTCCTCACATCGTTGATACTGCATTGCTAGTGTCAGGTATCGCGCTTATTTTCATTACTGGTTTCATCCCGTTTACTGATGCCGCACCGTGGTTAACAAACAAAATCACCTGCGTACTGGCGTACATTGCACTCGGTTTCTTCTCGTTGAAGCTTGCGAAAAACAACCTACTGAAGATATTTGGCTTTTTCGGCGCATTAGGTTGGTTGGTCATGGCTGCAAACATTGCTGTGTCTAAGAGCCCTACGTTATTTGGATAAGACGTCATGTTAGAGTTTTTTGACGAAGATTTTGACAATATACCGTTGGTGGAAGGTGCGCTTGAGCTAAACAAAGCGATTAACCCTGAAACCAAAGTACATTGGGCGAAACAAGAGTTAGAGCGTCTTTACAAAGATGCGGAAGCCACGCTTGTTCATGAAACGGATGAAGAGCAGCGATTTGATGCATTCCTACGACTGTTTTTCCATGAGTGGGGATTCAAAGGCGACGAGCAGGAATACTTTATTTCGGACAACAGCTTTATCGATAAAGTGTTGGAGCGCCGAAAAGGTATTCCGGTTAGTTTAGGTTCGATTTTATTATATCTAGGCAAAAAGCTGGGTTTCCCGTTGAAGGGAGTCACTTTCCCTACTCAGTTTCTGCTAAAAGTCGATTGGATGCATAAAAAGCCAGACTACATTAACCCATTTAATGGTGAGTATGTGGGGGAAAGAATTCTCCAAGCTTGGCTTATTGGGCAAGAAGGACCGTTGGCTCAGTTAAAGCCAGAACACTTTGAAGAAGCTGACAATCCAACCATTATTGGTCGCTGGTTAGCGTTGATCAAAAGCGCGATGTTACGTGAAGAGCACTACACGCTGGCGTTGCGTTGTACGAACCTTGCGTTAACCTTTGTGCCAGATGACCCATACGAGATTCGTGACCGTGGTTTTATTTTCCAACAGCTAGAGTGCCCTCAAGTAGCGGTGTCAGATTTTCAGTACTTTATTGACCAATGCCCTGACGATCCGGCTTCTGAGCTACTAAAATCACAAGTTAATGTGATGAGTGAAACGCACGTCACACTTCACTAATTTTATCGATGTGCCGAACTGTGGCGTATCGTGGACAGAAAAAGAGAATCAAAATGGAACAGAAAATCGTTAATATCGGCGACATTCAGGTTGCTAACGACAAGCCATTCACCCTATTTGCAGGCATGAACGTTCTTGAGTCTCGTGATCTTGCGATGCAGATCTGTGAGCACTACGTAAAAGTAACGGAAAAACTTGGCATTCCTTACGTATTTAAGGCGTCGTTTGACAAAGCAAACCGCAGTTCTGTTCATTCATACCGTGGCCCAGGCCTTGAAGAAGGTATGAAAATCTTCCAAGAGCTAAAAGACACATTTGGTGTGAAGATCATCACTGACGTTCACATTGAAGCGCAAGCTCAACCTGTCGCTGACGTGGTAGACGTTATTCAGCTTCCTGCATTCCTAGCTCGTCAAACTGACCTTGTTGAAGCAATGGCAAAAACAGGTGCGGTTATCAACGTGAAGAAACCTCAATTTATGAGCCCAGGTCAAGTGGGTAACATCGTTGAGAAGTTCGCGGAATGCGGTAACGACAAGATCATCCTATGTGAGCGCGGCTCTTGCCACGGTTACGATAACCTAGTCGTAGACATGCTTGGCTTTGGTGTGATGAAAAATGCGTCGAAAGGCAGCCCAATCATCTTTGACGTGACGCACTCACTACAGATGCGTGACCCGTCAGGTGCGGCGTCTGGCGGTCGTCGTGAGCAGACAGTTGAACTTGCGAAAGCGGGTCTAGCAACAGGCATCGCAGGTCTATTTATCGAGGCGCATCCAAACCCAGACCAAGCACGCTGTGATGGCCCATCTGCACTGCCGCTAGACAAGTTAGAACCGTTCCTAGCGCAAATGAAATCTCTTGATGATCTGATCAAGAGCTTTGCAGATATCGATATCAAGTAAACGCCAGATGGCTGGTGATCAAATGCAATAGCCAACCTCGTGTTGGCTATTTTTTTATCAGATGGCGCATCATTCTCAGCTTCTTGCTGTAAAGGCTCTAGGCCGCTGGGAATGTGCATCAGTGACTCCCAATAAGAAAAAAGGTAAATAAATGAAGCAGCGTCTGATTATTAAAACTGCGTTGAGTGCCGCTATTTTGGCCTCGTTAGCTGGGTGTGCTACGCAACCTGCACCAGAATGGAATGCAGATACAACCTATAAATTGACCGTGCTACACACTAACGATCATCACGGTCGTTTTTGGCAAAATCGATACGGCGAGTACGGTATGGCGGCACGTAAAACGTTAATAGATGATTTGCGTGAAGAAATACAAGCAGAGGGGGGCTGTGTGTTACTGCTTTCTGGTGGTGACATCAACACTGGAGTACCTGAGTCTGATTTACAAGATGCCGAGCCAGATTTTAAAGGCATGAGCAAAATTGGTTACGATGCGATGGCTCTGGGTAATCATGAGTTTGATAATCCATTGGACGTGCTATTCAAGCAGCAAGAGTGGGCAAACTTTCCGATGTTGTCTGCCAACATTTACGATAAAAGTACTGGCAAGCGTTTATTCCAACCATACGCGATGTTTAAAAAGCAGGGCATTAAAATTGCGGTCATTGGTCTTACAACCGAAGACACAGCGAAACTTGGCAACCCTGAATTCATTGAACAAATTGACTTCCGTGACCCAAAAGAAGAAGCCAAGAAGCTGATTGCAGAACTGAAAGAGACAGAGTATCCAGATCTGATTTTTGCTGTCACGCATATGGGACACTATGAAAATGGTAATAGAGGCATCAATGCTCCTGGCGATGTGGCGTTAGCTCGTTATTTGAATGACGGCGATCTCGACATGATCGTTGGAGGACACTCACAAGAACCTGTGTGCATGGAAGGGCCAAACGTTATCAAAAAGAACTTTAAACCAGGTGATGAATGTCAGCCCGATAAACAAAATGGTACCTTTATTGTTCAGGCACATGAGTGGGGGAAATATGTGGGACGCGCCGATTACGAGTTTCGTAATGGCGAACTCTCGATGGTGAGCTACGATCTGATCCCTGTAAACTTGAAAAAGAAAGTTAAAGTTGATGGTCTGTCGCAACGAGTCTCTATCCAAGAAGAGATTAAACAAGACGAAATGATGCTTGAGTTTCTTCGTCCTTATCAAGAAAAAGGTCAGGGCAAGCTAAACGTGAAGATTGCAGAATCTAACGGTAAGCTTGAGGGTGACCGCAGTGTGGTTCGTTACCAGCAAACAAACTTAGGTCGATTAATTGCAACGGCTCATATGGAACGGGCAAAAGCAGATTTTGCCGTAATGAATTCTGGCGGCGTTCGCGATTCGATTGCAGCAGGTGACATTACCTACAAAGATGTGCTGACTGTTCAGCCATTCGGCAATATGGTCTCTTACGTTGATATGACGGGCAAAGAAGTATTGGATTACCTAAATGTTGTTGCAACTAAGCCTGTCGACTCTGGAGCTTACGCGCAGTTTGCGGGTATTGCGATGAGTATCAATAATGGTGAGGTAACCAATGTGTTCATTGGTAATAAGCAACTTCGCTTAGATGATAATTACCGCTTTACCGTACCAAGCTATAATGCCGCTGGTGGTGATGGTTACCCTAAAATCGACGATCATCCAGGGTATGTAAATACAGGTTTTACCGATGCTGAGGTTTTGAAGGATTATTTAGAAACACACAGCCCTATTGATGTTAATGAGTATGCCCCTTCAGGTGAAATCACGTATTTAGTTGATACGGCGATTGATCAGTAACCCAACAGAGAAAAAGCGATTGACTCAAACTCGCTGATATCATTAACTAAAAGCGCAGATCCAATTCAATCTGCGCTTTTTGTTTTTATGAGGAGAATCTTGATGACTCCGGCCATTAATCTTGCGAAAAAGAAAAAAATTCCACACACGATTCATCAGTATGAGCACGACCCTAGAGCCGATAGCTATGGCTTGGAGGCTGCTGAAGTACTGGGGCAGGATCCGAAAACAGTATTTAAAACCTTGCTGTTCTGCTTGAACGGCGAGCCAAAGAACCTTGCGGTTGCGATTATCCCTGTTGATCAAAAGCTGAACCTAAAACTCGCAGCGAAAGCAGCGAAGGGCAAAAAGGCCGATATGGCTGATCCGGAAATCGCGCAAAAGACCACAGGTTATGTTGTTGGTGGGATTAGCCCACTGGGGCAGAAAAAAGCCTTACCTACTTTTTTGCACGAAAGCGCAGCAGAGCAAGACACCATCTGTGTGAGTGCAGGTAAACGTGGTTTAGAAATCGAGTTAGCCCCGAAAGATTTGCTTGGATTAACTCGTGGTCAGTTTGCACCTCTTTGTTTGTAAACTCATGACAAATAAAAAGGACGCTCATGAGCGTCCTTTTTTGATCTTGCCTGTCAGAGAAGCGTTACTTACTTCTTCAGACTCAATGTACCACCGGTGCGTTTAGCTGGTTTGCTTGGCTTCGCGGCATTTGGGTTCATGTAATGCTGCTTAGGCTTACTCGGTGATTGAGGCTTGTTTGCTGAGTGCGTATTGCTCGATGCATCTGGTTTACGGTGTGATTTTCCATGCTCGCCTTGCGGTCTGCTACGTTCACCTTGTGGTTTCGCTTTGTAATGTTCTTTAGCTGGACGTCCGCCTTCATCGTCACGCTGACGACGCTTTTGTTGACCTTTTTTCGAGTTTGGAGCATGACGAAAATCGTCTGCGTTATTTCCGCGGTAGGTACGTGGCTTTTGATTTCGTCGAGATACCGAGTCTTGGTTTTCTTCACGGCTGTCATATAACTTCGCGTCGGTCGCTTTACGAATATTGCGGCCTTTTGAGTCAACACGAGATGCCTCTTCTGTACCCACCGAACCATCGCACATAGCAAGAATCTCAGCGACTTCATCGTCAGTTAAGTAACGCCATTTTCCGTTCGGAATACCGTCAAGAGAGATATTCATGATTCGAACACGACGAAGCTTAAAGACTTCGTAACCTAGTGCTTCACACATACGACGGATTTGGCGGTTAAGTCCTTGAGTGAGCACAATACGGAAAGAGAACTTAGTCTCTTTCGTTACCTTACAAGGTAGAGTGACGGTATCGAGAATCTTAACGCCGCTCGACATCTGTTTGAGAAACTCACCTGTAATCGGTTTGTCCACGCGCACAACGTACTCTTTTTCGTGGCTGTTGCCAGCACGGAGGATTTTGTTGACGATATCGCCATCGTTGGTCAAAAAAATCAGACCATCAGAGGGTTTATCCAAGCGGCCGATCGGAAAGATACGTTTTTTGTGACCGATAAAATCAACGATGTTCCCGGGTACATCTCGTTCTGTTGTACAGGTGATGCCTGTTGGTTTATTGAGAGCGATATAAATCGGCTTCTCTTTTGCTGCAACTGGCTTACCATCCACACAAACATCATCACCAGGTAGTACTTTTGTTCCCATTTCAGGCTTGTTTCCATTAATGGTGACACGACCTTGTTCAATCAGTCTGTCTGCCTCACGGCGTGAACAAAAGCCAGTTTCACTGATGAATTTATTTAATCGTTTAGCGTTGTCTTGTGACATTTTTGTCTCCTAACGTTTCACAACGGCGAATGAAGTTTCCTTCCCGTGAAAGGGAAGGAAGAATAAGGGCGGGCATTCTAGCATTAGGGTGAAATTTAGCCCAACCGTTTTTGGTGACGTTCGCGAGTTTCTAATTTCTTTTCCGCACTTTTTCTCAGTAGAACGTAAACGGCTCCGGTTCCACCGTGAAAGCGTTGCGCACTATGCACGCACTGAACTTCTCTGATTTGTTGTAGCCAGCTGCTAACAAAGCTTTTCATTAGTGCTGGTGGATTTGAGCGTTCTCCTCGGCCGTGGACAATAACGACCGTTCGTATGTCCATTGATAGGCACTGTTTTAAAAACTTTACGACTTCATCACGAGCTTCTTTCAATGTTTTACGATGCAGATCTAGGCGTGCTTGGATTGGATATTTGCCAAGACGAAGCTTGCGGTAAACCCCGTCTTGTACGCCATCACGTTTAAACTCAACAAAGTCCTCTGGTTTTAGCATCTCTGCGTGATCAAGTGACAGGTATTCTGGGTCATCTTCTGTTAGCCAGATTGCCGCTTCTCTCTTGGCGAGCTGTGCTTCGGTTACTTGGTGTACTTTTTTGTGTTCGGCGGTGTCTTGAGTGATCGGCTTTACATCGCCCATCATCTGTTGGAACAGATCAAAATCGTCATCGTGAGACATAGTAGTAATCTCATTAAGAACAGGGAGGAATAATAGGATTATATCAATGAGTGGTGCATTGAGATCAAATAAAAAACCGGAGTAGGCAAGTAACCGACTCCGGTGCAAAGCGTTTCTAGAGCTAAGCGAGATCTAGTGAGGAGATTTGTCGTTCATGATCTTGTATATGAAGAAACCGCCGTAAAATAACATCAGACCAATTGCCCCAAAGATTACTATCATTGACGATAGACCCACTGCATTACCAAATAGGAGATCAAGCCAAAAGTCCATACGTTTCCTCCAAGATGTTCCCGACAGGCATAAAACTAAATGGCAGTGCCTTGTTGCACACTGATCTGGATCAATTATGTTGCTAAGGTTAATAAACTGTATTTTGTTGTGAGTTATCAGTCACATTTTACGTGCTAGTGTTCAGTTATTCATCAAACGAATTAAGACCTAAGGTTTTTTTGTAAAAAGCACTTGCGTCACAGTTCAGAATCCGTAATATACGCATTCGTTGACGGGGACAAGTCCTCAGTTAAACATCTCGGTGAATAGCGCAGTTTGGTAGCGCATCTGGTTTGGGACCAGAGGGTCGGGGGTTCGAATCCCTCTTCACCGACCATATTGAGAAAAAGGCTCTACAGAAATGTAGAGCCTTTTTCGTATTTGGTGATATTTATTTGGAGCCAGAGGGTCGGGGTCTGGTGCGCCAGTCCGATGGAATGCCAGTCCAATCGAATCCCTACTTCACCGACCACTTTTAGAAAGCCTGCTCAATGAGCAGGCTTTCGTCGTTTTTAGCGCTAGTAATTTTAGACTTCAATAGTATCGAGCCAAATGGGTTCACCTGACGTTAGAATATGGCACTTCACCGACACGTATTGAGAGGAAGGCTCTACAGAGATGTAGGGCCTTTTCATTTTTTAGAGCGAGTAAATTTATTACTTGATGTCACACGAGATAGTGCTGATAGGGGTTTCAGAAGTTGTGAAGCAAACATAAGCGGTCTTTGGATGGTTTGGACCAACTTTGATGTAACCTGCTTTTAGTTCGTCTTCATCAAACGTGACAGAGTGAGATTTGCTCGAGCTTCCATCAAAGTAAACAGCTTCAAAGCCTTGATTCATCATATGTGCGACGCGATTTCGGGTATGGTTAGTGGAAAAAGTGATGTTCGCACAACGCATCATTGGTTTTTCGGTAATAAGAAACTGGCCACTCTCTTTATTTAATAGCCCGCCTTTTGCTTCCGGGGTTATATCAATAGCTTGAAAATTTTCTACGTTACATGACGGTTTAGCATAAGCAAGCGATGAAGTGAGCATCATACTGCTCACGCATAGGAATAAAGCTTTAAATTTCATATGAGTTATTATGTATCCACATAGGTTAGAGTCGTTTTAGCAGAGGAGTAAACCATTGTCAGTGATCGTGTTAGCGTGATGCCTTGCTATTCATCATTGATGAGGCTGGCTGCCTTCAAATAAATTTCTAAATATGGCACCTAGCTTGGCGGGTTTTACCGAGTGGTTTTATGTCAAAGCCCCTTTTTTTAAGCAGCTCAATCAGATTATCTTTACCAACTAGATGCAAACTGCCGACAACAACGGTATAGCGACCCGAACGTTGAGGTAGGACACTGCCAGTATCAAGTTTTTTTGCCCAATCTCGATTGCGCTCATATAAGAAAGCCTGATTAAAATCTTCTGTTGCTTGATCGGTTAATGATGCCTCGACCAACATACTACCATCACCGCTCTTCCAGCTTTCTATCAAACACTGAACCAATTCTTCCCCACCGTCATATTCTTCAATTGACGAGAGGAGCATCTCTTTACCGCCTTCTGATTGACCTGCTATTAAATCGATTTGGAATTGCACGGACTCCAGTGGAATGACCGGGATTTGTTTTTTATCAGCGAGTCCTATTAAGTGCATGTCGACCCCTTTATCAGAGACATACCCCAGTTTGTTGACTAAAGCGAGTTGGATGGTTAATGCAGCCGTCCATGGTGGAGAATTTAAAAGTTGAGTTTCAGGCAACCCTAAATCTTGTGCTATCTCGACTAAGTGGCGACGTTGAGCCTTGTCTAAAACATCTTTAGAAAGGATGGTTGTTTGTGGGTAAACCAAGCCTTCAGAGTTTCTGACATCAGCTTCGATAATCAATCCAGCGCTTTGGCTTAAGTGCTGAGTAATAGTTTTAGGGAGTGGGTACATCGTTTTATCGCCCACATGCACAGAGCCAATGATCATCAGCTCGGTTTCCCCTTTTTTTGCTAACCAATGTTGCGGTTCTGCATAAGAGGAAAAGGGAGCAAAGGCAACAAGTAGGGATGATATGAGTGTCAAGAGACGAAACATAGAATGGTCCTCAGGTAAGATACCTTTAAACTTTATACGCAAAAATACTTGAGGTTAAGTGCAATTTCTCTAGTGGGGATATTCGACAAAATCGTCATTTCTAAAAATATTGACGAGTTTTGACGACGAATAAATGAGAGTCACTTCACGAAAGATAAATAGGTAATTCGCTTACTAATGGTTCACAAAATAATTAGGCGTGATCCAAATCTTACAAAATCAGTCGTAACTCATGAATATGAGTGACCTAGATCGCAGCAAACTCGTCAAAACAAGTTATTCGATTTTAACGTGGCTTGTAACTTCATGAAAGTTAAGTTTTTATGGTTTTTGCTGAGTATCATTTTTTGAACTAGATCACTTCCTATTTCTATTTATTTTACGCTTAGAAATAACTGGTTGTATGTTGAATGCAACTGTTAGGCCCCTCGCATTTGAGGAGCCGCGATTTTTATCATTGTCGTTTTGAACCACTGACTTTTTTGGGGAAGTAAGATGTTTAAACCTAGTCTGATTGCTGTTTCTGTTATCACCACATTAGCAGGTTGCTCTGCTCTGCAAAGCTCTGAGCAACAAGCTGTAAATTCACTGGCTAATAACCTTGATATTCAATACCAAGTGTTGACTAACCACGGTGCAAACGAAGGTCTTGCTTGTCAGGATTTAGGAGCTGAGTGGGCTTCTTGTAACAAGGTGAACATGACGCTAGTTAACCAAGGTGAAGCGGTTAACTCTAAAGATTGGGCTATCTACTTCCACAGCATTCGTCTGATTTTGGATGTAGATAATGATCAGTTCAAAATTTCTCGTGTAACGGGTGACCTACACAAACTGGAACCAACAGATAAGTTTGATGGCTTTGCGGCGGGCGAAGAAGTGGTACTTCCACTAATTGGCGAATACTGGCAGTTATTTGAAACCGACTTTATGCCAGGCGCTTTCGTGGCTGCACCAAACGCAGAACCTAAGATGATCGCTTCTCTTAACACAGAAGACGTTGCATCTTTCGTGACTGGCCTTGAAGGTAACAACCTAAAACGTACGCCAGATGACAACAACGTATTTGCAAACGCTGTGTCTCGTTTCGAGAAGAACGAAGACCTAGCAAAACAAGACGTATCAACCACGTTACTACCAACGCCAATGTCTGTTGAAGCAGGCAAAGGTACAGTAGATATCGCGGCGGGTATTGCGCTGCCTAAAGACGCATTCGATGCGACTCAATACGCAGCAATTCAAGATCGTGCAGAAGTGGTAGGTGTGGACGTTCGTGGTGATCTTCCTGTAAGCATCACTGTTGTTCCTGCAGACTTCACCGGTGAACTGGCAAAATCTGGTGCTTACGAGATGAGCATCAAAGGCGATGGTATTGCGATTAAAGCGTTTGACCAAGCAGGTGCTTTCTACGCAGTGCAATCTATCTTTGGCCTGGTAGATAGCCAAAATGCTGATTCTCTACCACAACTGTCTATTCAAGATGCACCTCGCTTTGATTACCGTGGTGTGATGGTGGATGTAGCTCGTAACTTCCACTCTAAAGACGCCATTCTTGCAACGCTAGACCAAATGGCAGCGTACAAGATGAACAAACTTCACCTTCACCTAACCGATGATGAAGGCTGGCGTTTAGAAATCCCAGGCCTACCTGAGTTGACAGAGGTTGGCGCTAATCGTTGTTTCGATACACAAGAGAAAAGCTGCGTACTGCCTCAGCTTGGTTCCGGTCCAACGACAGACAACTTTGGCTCTGGCTACTTCAGTAAAACAGACTACGTGGAAATCTTGAAATACGCGAAAGCGCGTAACATTGAAGTCATTCCCGAAATCGATATGCCAGCACACGCGCGTGCAGCGGTAGTATCAATGGAAGCACGTTACGACCGCCTGATGGAAGAAGGTAAGGAAGCTGAAGCGAACGAATACCGCCTGATGGATCCTCAAGATGCTTCTAATGTCACTACGGTTCAGTTCTACGATAAGCAAAGCTTTATCAACCCGTGTATGGAATCTTCCACTCGCTTTGTAGATAAAGTGATTTCAGAAGTGGCAGCAATGCACGCTGAAGCTGGGGCACCGCTAACGACATGGCACTTTGGTGGCGATGAAGCGAAGAACATCAAGCTTGGCGCTGGTTTCCAAGACGTTAACGCAGAAGACAAAGTAAGCTGGAAGGGAACGATTGATCTGTCGAAACAAGACAAGCCATTTGCGCAATCTCCACAATGTCAGGCGTTAATCGCAGACGGCACAGTGAGCGATTTTGCTCACCTACCGAGTCATTTTGCGCAAGAAGTATCAAAATTAGTTGCTGAGAAAGGCATTCCAAACTTCCAAGCATGGCAAGATGGTTTGAAATACAGCGAAGGTGAGAAAGCATTCGCAACAGAAAATACGCGTGTTAACTTCTGGGACGTTCTTTACTGGGGTGGTACATCATCAGTGTACGAGTGGTCTGAGAAAGGTTACGACGTGATCGTTTCTAACCCTGACTATGTGTACATGGACATGCCATACGAAGTTGATCCGAAAGAGCGTGGTTACTACTGGGCAACACGTGCAACCGATACGCGTAAGATGTTTGGCTTTGCACCAGAGAACATGCCTCAGAACGCAGAAACCTCTGTAGACCGCGATGGCAACGGCTTTACTGGTAAAGGTGAAATCGAAGCGAAACCTTTCTACGGTCTATCAGCACAGCTTTGGTCTGAGACAGTACGTAACGATGAGCAATACGAGTACATGGTATTCCCTCGCGTACTCGCAGCCGCTGAGCGTGCATGGCACCGCGCAGTTTGGGAGAATGACTACAAAGTCGGTGTTGAGTACTCGCAAAACTCTAACCTAGTTGATAAAGCATCGCTAAACCAAGACTACAACCGCTTTGCGAACGTGCTTGGCCAACGTGAACTGGCTAAGCTAGAAAAATCTGGTATCGACTACCGCCTTCCAATTCCTGGTGCGAAAGTAGAAAACGGCAAGCTAGCTATGAACGTTCAGTTCCCTGGCGTTGAACTGCAATACTCATTAGACGGTCAAAACTGGCTGACTTACGCAGACAATGCTCGTCCAAGTGTGAAAGGAGAAGTGTTTATCCGCTCTGTATCGGCGACAGGGGAAAGAGCAAGCCGCGTAACTAGCGTGAAATAACCTTAATCTTCTCAGCTAAATTTAAGCAAACCCTCAATGTCATGTTGAGGGTTTCTTTATTTTCATGGAAAATTAAGTGTGACCAATGTCTGATTATTTTTCATTGATAAATAAGTTTTAGCTTGTAATGGTCAGGGTTATTGTGAACTGGATCGACTTAATTTGCTAAATGTCAATAAATTACCTGTTTATGATCACACTTCTATTTTTTGAATCATTATAGAAAAATACGGTAAGTGCCTGTATTTGCCATACTTTTATCAGGGTTGTTGAGCGTCGGTTTGAACAAGATCACTTTTTAAAATGTTTTATTTTCCATCGCGAATTAATTGGAGCAATATTGCGATCGCCAAGGAGGCACATTCCAAAGTTTGCGATAAAAGGGAAGAGAAGCCCTTTAAAACCGTCGCATAACGTGAATAAATAAAGGCAGTAATTATGAAAAACATTTTTGCACTGAGTGCTCTTTCTCTCGCTTTCGCTTCTAGCGCTTTTGCTGGTTCTTCTTACGTAACAGGTAACGTTCAATTCCACGATGATGGTCGAATCCATGGTTCGGACGTTACGTCTACACTGGAAGCTGGTCATACTTTTGATAACCAATTTGGTGGCTTTACGGTTTACACCGAGTTTGATGGTATTCAGCTGGGTAAACTGGAAACAGAAAACGGTGGCGCGGGTAACACAACACCAGCAATCACTGTGGGTGGTGAGCAGTCATTTAACATTACCGATCATTTATGGGTTGCAGCGGGTTACCAACACTTGTTCTCTGCTGGCGAGAACGTACAGTACCGTCCATTGGTTAAGATCGGTTACAACTTCGATAACGGTATCTCGCTAAGTAACCGTACTCGTGCGCATATTGATGCGACAGACGCAGATGCGGATACAGATTACCGTATGGATAATCGTATTGGTTACGTGATGAATGAAGATGTGACGCTAAGCTACAACAACGTCTACATGATTGAAGCGGAAACGATGGACCACGAACTTCGCGCAACGTGGACACGTAAAGGTGTTCAGCCTTACTTTGAGTTCCGTAGCCAAGCACACGGTGCAGAAAACGCAAGTGGTGATAGCCTAGTTAACAATGCGTTTGTATTTGGTGCCTCTTACGGCTTCTAATCTTATATCTGTCCATTAAGAAAAAGCCCAGCAATTGATTTGCTGGGCTTTCTTGTTATTTGTCGTTGCCTTCGTGGTGGCTATATTCGAACACTTGGCCTTTTTCGTTAAACGCGTAAACAGTGTAGCTGTCTTTTTTATCGCCATACTCCATACCAGGGGAACCCATTGGCATGCCCGGTACCGAGAGCCCTTTTGCGTTACGTGGTGGATTTTCTAAGAATGCTTTAATGTCTTCGGCTGGAATGTGACCTTCGAACACATAGCCGTTGATTTCTGCTGTGTGGCAAGAGTAAAGCTGTTCGTTCTTGATGCCTAGATCGCGTTTTATGGCGTTCATGTCATCGTGCAATTTCTCTTCGACCGTAAATCCGTTCTCTTCCATGTGTTTTGTCCATTCACCACAGCAGCCGCAGTATGGCGATTTGTGGTTAATGACATCAGCTGCCAATACGTTGGCGGATGCGGTCGCAAGCATTGCAAAGGTCAATAATTTCAACTTCATAATAGCCTCAAATATAAGTGGTTATTTTACTGAAAAAAGTCGTAGTCGATTTGCATTACTAACGACAGTAATAGATGACAGCGCCATTGCCGCACCTGCGACAACTGGGCTGAGCAAAAATCCAAATGCAGGATAAAGTACGCCTGCGGCAACAGGGATCCCCAGTGAGTTATAAACGAAGGCTCCAAATAGGTTTTGCTTCATGTTTTTAAGTGTAGCGCGCGACAGTTCAATCGCATGTACCACCGCCATTGGTGACGTGTTAAGGATGGTCATTTGCGAACTTTCAATGGCGACATCGCTGCCGCTACCCATTGCAATACCAAGGTTGGCTAACGCGAGAGCAGGGGCGTCGTTAATGCCATCCCCCACCATTGCCACGACATGGCCTTGGGATTGAAGTTGCTCAATGTGCTGAGCTTTCTCATCTGGCATTACTTGAGCGATTACTTCATCAATACCAAGTTCTTGACCGATAGCGTTGGCTACGTGTTGGTTGTCACCCGTTAGCATTACCGTTTTGATGCCTTGCGATTTTAATGCAGAGAGCGCTTGTTTTGCATCTGATTTGATTGGGTCAGCAATGGCGATCAGGCCGACTAACTCACCATCGAGCGCAACGGCAACCGGAGTCCATGCATTCTGAGCGCATTCGTCAATTGCATCCTGAAGTGCCTCTGTTGCAACGTTTTCCGCTTGCATAAATTGAAGCGAGCCAATAAGCAGCGGTTTACCTTGATACGTTGCCAAAATGCCGCGCCCACGAACGTTTTCAAATTTATCGAGAGTCACTTCTTGCGTGTCGTGCTGATTAGCAAAATCGCATACCGCTTTTGCTAGTGGGTGCTCTGACTGATGCTCGGCGGCGTACGCTAACCCCAACAGCTCTTCTTGGCTGGTGGTCTGAGTAAACACTTGCTGCACACTCGGTTTACCTTGGGTAAGCGTGCCTGTTTTATCGAACACAACCGTATCTATTTTACTCGCTAGCTGCAGGGCATCAGCATCTTTGATCAAAATGCCGAGTTCTGCGGCTTTACCCACTCCCACCGTGACAGAAAGTGGGGTTGCTAAGCCTAGAGCACAAGGGCAGGCGATGATAAGTACGGTTGTGGTGACCACCAGCATATAGCTCGCTTTTGGCTCTGGGCCAACGGCAAACCAAACAAGCGCGGCCAGTATTGCTATGCCTACAACGACAGGGACAAACACTGATGAAATCTGGTCTGCCAATTTCGCGATGGCAGGCTTACTGCTCTGAGCGCTGCGCACCATACGAATAATACGTGCGAGCATCGTATTTGCGCCGATTCCGGTAGCCTCTATAGTTATAGAGCCGTCGGTATTCAATGTCCCTGCGGATACATGTGCCTCTTGTGCTTTTAATACAGGAACGGGTTCACCAGTTAGCATGGACTCATCGATATACGATTCACCATTGATTACCGTACCGTCGACGGGCACTTTCTCTCCCGGCTTGATACGTAACTTCATTCCTAGAGTGATTTCTTCTACCGCGATTTGTTGGTCGCCTTGTTCCGTAATTACCGTAGCTTGCTGAGGTTGCAGGTTAATCAACGCTTGTAAGGAACGTGTTGTGTTTGCTTTGGCTTTTGCTTCTATATAGTGGCCAAGAGAAATTAAGCCGATGATCATTGCACTCGCTTCAAAGTACACGTGGCGTGAAGCAAGAGGGAACCAGTCTGGGAAAATCACCACAAGCATCGAATAGAACCACGCTGCGCCAGTACCGAGAGCGACTAACGTGTCCATGGTGGCTCGCTTGTGAGTAGCCGCTAACCAAGCGTTACTGAAGAAGTGTTTCCCTGCTGTGGCAAGAAGGAGTAAACATACGATACCGATCGCGCCCCAAGCTAATTGGTCGTTGGTGTTGCGAATCATCATGTTGCCACCAGCAACACCCCAAATCATCAAAGGGGCACCCACAACAAGGCCGGCAATTGCATCCAACTTAAAGCGTTTTTGCTGTTGACGTTGTTGCTGCGCTTGCTTTTCTTGCTGTGTCGCGGCGTCTTGTAAAACCTCGCCTTGGTAACCCGCTTGTTTGACAGATTGCAAAATAGATTGATGTAACGAATCTGAGTCTTCAGTCACAAACACCAGTGCGCTTTGTTCTGCGAGGTTTACCTGAGCTTTTTCAACCCCTTGTACATTAGTAAGAGCTTTTTCTACTGATGCGACACAGCTTGCACAGGTCATACCTTGAATCAACATCTGTAGTTGAGCCGTGCCTGCTGGTTGCTCGTCAGGCGCTGCTTGGTCGCCTTTTTCGCTTTGATATGTCTGGCTTTGGCATTGATCGGGAGTGATTGCCTTGTGCTCTTCAGCAACTGAGTTATCAGTAACAGCGCTATTGTTGGCCGTATAGCCCAAGCTGGCAACTAGCTCAATGACTTGTTGCTCGGAGAGTAGGGTACGAATCTCTAAGTGCGTTGTTGAAGCCTCGAAAGAAATAACGTCTTGATGAGAGTCTAATAAAGACGAGAGTTTTTTCACGCAGCCGCCACAGCTTAAGCCTGAAAGGTTTAACTCGTACTGATTTCCTGCTTGGTAACCAAGAGATTCAATTGATGAGACAAGCTCTTTGATAGAGGACTCGGTTTTGACCTCTACTTGCGTTGGGGACAAAGTGAGGATCTCTACATCGTGATTCGCATGTAAAGCCTTCTCAACTTTTCTCGCACAGCCCATGCAGTTGAGCCCTGATAAAGGTATAACAAACTGATACATAATCTGCACCTCAATAATCGTGATACATTGAGCTTAAACCTTCCTGCAAGGGTAAGGTCAATACCCATTTTGGGCTCACAACAATTTCGTCAAAATCGCTTGAATCACAAAAGTTCACTGCCATTTTACTTGCGAGTGATCTCAAGGTTTTTTCTCTCTGAATATAAAGTTCCGTTAAAACACCTAAAAGATGAATGAAGTCGCTCACGCTTTTAAGATGCTCTCAATGTCAGTTCAGTGTCAAGAAGTGCTTTTAACGTTTTTAACTTTTTATATTTGAACTTAATTATTTGATTATTAAGTATTTATATTGTTTTTGATCTTCTCATTTTGAAGTCGCTCAGATTGCTGTAGGGAAAGTTTTTTAGTGCGAAAAAAGTTTGTCATATTTGCCCCGTCCAAACATTGTTTCAAGTTCCTGCCATGTCCTAGTTAGCGAATTTGAAAATGGAAAAAACTAAAAAATATAGGGGTTAAAAATGTCTTACCTAAAGAAAAGCCTACTTGCTACGGCAATCACAGGCATGATGTTCAGTGGTGCTGCATTTGCTGATGGTGCAAACAGTGACGCAGCAAAAGAGTTCCTAACTAAAGATTCATTCTCTTATGAAGTTTACGGGATCATCGCGATGCAGGCCGCGTACCGCGATTACGATTCTGGCAACAAAGCAACGGACGATGATCTAGGTGGCATGCAGCTAAACAACGAATCTCGCATCGGTTTCCGTGGTAAAAAACAATTTGCTAACTTCGGTCCTACTTTTATTTGGCAAATCGAAGGTGGTTACGTTGACCCTAGCTTTGGCGGCGAGGGTGCAGGTCTTGGTGAACGTGACACATTCGTCGGTTTTGAAAGTGCATCTTGGGGTCAAGTTCGTTTAGGTCGTGTATTAACACCGATGTACGAATTGGTTGACTGGCCTGCATCTAACCCAGGTCTCGGTGACGTTTACGACTGGGGTGGTGCAATCGGTGGTGCTAAGTATCAAGACCGTCAATCAAACACCATTCGTTGGGACTCGCCAATGTATGCAGACAAATTCTCTCTAGATATCGCGGCTGGTGCAGGTGACAAAGCAGGTCTGGGTGAAGGTGATGACTACTGGGGTGGTATCGCGGCGCACTACAAAATTGGTCCAATTCAGTTAGATGCCGCATACGAGGGTAACCGTAACATTAAGATGGAAGGCCAAACGTGGGAAAACAACACATACTTGGTGGGTGCTCAAGGCTGGTTTGATAACGGTATTTCTTTCTTCGCGCAATACAAATACATGGAAGCTGACGCAAGCAACGGCGTGAGTGAGAAGCAAGACGCAATGTCTGCCGCTATCATGTACACCACAGGTGATTGGCAATACAAACTGGCTTACGCAGCGAACTTTGATCTAGAGCGTGATGGTAAGACAATTAACGATACAGCAGACGATGTACTATCTGCACAAGTTATGTACTTCGTAGACCCATCGGCAGTGCTTTACGTACGTGCTCGTACTCTAGACTTTGGCGACGGTGCATATCAACTGGATAAACCAACAGAAGCGCGTTGGAAATCTGCGGACTACGATGAGTTCTCTGTGGGTGTTGAATACTACTTCTAATAAAGAAGCAGCTAAAAGGGCGGAAACGCCCTTTTTGTCTTGATACTGATTCAAATAAGCCTTTGGAATGACAGGCCTGTAAGTTTCAGAGGCTTATCTAAATTGGTATAAAGTGAGAAACCACGATGAAAAAAACAACGACACTTCTCGGACTTTGCGCAATGCTTTCTGCGCCTGCTTTTGCTGCTCAACTAACTCTGCAAGCTGAACTGGTTCCTCGCGTTCTCAACGGTGAGTTCGTGTACCCTGAGTGGATTTCCAAAAATAACAGCATCGAGCTGAAGGACGGGGAAAATCAGTTGGCGGTGACGGTTGGACAAATTGTCTTTGAAGATGGCAAGCGCCGTAAGTTCGATTCGCAGCCACTGGTATTAGAGTTTGAAGCAGAAAAAGACGCCGAGCTATCGCTTACTTACAAAGCGTTCCGTACCATCGAAGAAGCGAAAGCTTTTGAACTCGATCCAAAAGTGGTATTGAAAGACAAACACGGAAAAGAAGTGGAATTCTCTATGGTTCAACTTCGTAAAGGTGGCTTGCAAGGTTTTCGTGATTACGAGCGAGAAGTGGCTGACTATAACAATGCAATGAACAAAGAATCGACCAAGGCAAGCATTGCGTCTTCTCCGGCGGAAACCAAAACAATCAAAGCATCGTTTAATGAGTTAAGCCGTGAAGAGCAGCAAGAATTTATGCAATGGGCGATGCGTAACCTGAAGTAATTTCGTTCTGCACTTTAACAGTAAATAGGAGGGCAGTACCTTTATTGGTGCTGCCCTGTTTGTATTTCTGGTGTCAAACCGATTGTAGAATTGACTTACGGTGGTAAAATGTCGCCACTTTTATCCTTGACATTACAACGAGAGATCTCTCGTTGCTCATTACCCCTAAGGAACTCAAATGACGGTTAAAACTCGTTTTGCTCCTAGCCCAACTGGCTATCTACACGTTGGTGGTGCGCGTACTGCACTTTACTCTTGGCTATACGCTAAAAACCAAGGTGGTGAATTCGTTCTACGTATCGAAGATACAGACCTTGAGCGTAACTCTCAGGAAGCGGTTGATGCAATTCTTGAAGGCATGGAATGGCTAGGCTTGGAGTGGGATGAAGGTCCTTACTACCAAACTCAACGTTTTGATCGTTACAACGAAATGGTTGATAAGCTTCTTGCTGAAGACAAAGCTTACAAATGTTACGCGTCTAAAGAGCTGCTAGATGAAATCCGTGCAGAGCAAGAAGCAAATAAAGAAATACCTCGCTATGATGCTAACCATCCAAAAATCAAAGCAGCAAACGAAGCGGCAAAAGATGGCGATCCATGTGTTATCCGTTTCCGTAACCCGAAAGAAGGCAGCGTAGTATTTGATGATCAAATCCGTGGCCGTATCGAAATCCGCAACGATCAAATGGATGACCTAATCATTCGTCGTACTGACGGTTCACCTACTTACAACTTCTGTGTAGTAGTGGATGACTGGGACATGGGTATCACTCACGTTGTTCGTGGTGAAGACCACATCAACAATACGCCTCGTCAAATCAACATCTACGAAGCACTAGGTGCACCAGTACCAACGTTTGCGCACTGTGCAATGATCTTAGGTGATGACGGTGCGAAACTGTCGAAACGTCACGGCGCTGTATCGGTCATGCAATACCGCGATATGGGTTACTTGCCTGCAGCACTAAACAACTACCTAGTGCGTCTAGGTTGGTCTCATGGCGACCAAGAAATCTTCTCTCAAGAAGAGATGATCAACCTATTCAGCCTAAACGCAGTATCTAAGTCAGCGTCTGCCTTCAACACGGACAAACTGCAATGGTTGAACAACCATTACATCAAAAATTCAGATCCTGCGTACGTTGCAGAGCACCTACAATGGCACCTAGATCAACAAAAACTAGACGTAACGAATGGTCCTGCTATCACTGACGTGATCAAGCTAGTGGGTGAGCGTTGCAACACGCTGGTTGAGCTAGCTGAGCAAATCCGTTACTTCTACGAAGATTTCTCTGAGTTTGAAGCGGGCGCAGCGAAGAAACACTTACGCGGTGTGGCTAAAGAGCCTCTGGAGCTTGCTCTAGCGAAAGCTGAAGCACTGACCGAGTGGACAACAGCAAACATCAAAGATGGCGTTATCGCAGCAGTCTGTGAAGAGCTAGAAATCGGCATGGGCAAAATCGGTATGCCATTACGTGTTGCTGTAACAGGCGGCGGTCAGTCTCCTTCTGTAGATGCAGTAATGGAACTGGTTGGCAAAGAGCGTTGTGTTGCTCGTATTAAGATGGCGCTTGAGTTCATTGCTGAGCGTGAAGCAAACGCATAATTGCTTTGAACTAAACGTTCTTTTGAATAAATAGTCACAAAGCCGCGGTAAACACCCGCGGCTTTTTTGTATCTGAATCCTAGATAATGAGAAATCTTCTCATATGTCGGTGAAGGATGTGGTATTTAGGACCGTAATTCACCTAGGTATGGATAAGATTTTTTAATCCAAACATCGTTGGCATGAATAAAAAACGAGCGATTATATATCAAATATCTGATTGATTTTTATCCACCTTCCTTAAAGTTCCATTTTTGTTGTCTCATTTTTAGGAAAAAACTTTGCTTAAGTTGTAGTATTCCAGAAAATAAAGCAAACGTTTGCGTCGTGATTGTGTGGGGATTTTTTTGCTTAAGATCACATGTTGTTGAGATTTTTGATGACAATAAATTGACAGAATTGGGATTTTTCTCGCGATTTCTTAGCGTTATAGTTCACCCCGTCAGTGATACCGAGATGGCGATATGTATCACTGAACAGGAAATGTACGTAAGTAGCTTCCATAAAAAAAATGCATGTGCATAAAAAGAAGCTGACTAAGTATCTCACTCAAGGAATGAATAAAAAGAATTGAAATACAACGTCAGTCAGACGGCGCATTTCGGCATCTAACAAAAGAACTTCTTTAGAGGAATCAATAATGAAAAAATTAGCAGCGGTAATTTCAGCGTCTCTACTTATGGCTTCAGCAGCACAAGCAGAAGTATACGTTGGTGGTAAGATGGGTAAGTCATGGATGGAAGACGCGTGTGTAGCGGGCCAGGCTTGTGACAAAGACGACTCTACTCTTGGCGCTTTTGTTGGTTACGAAATGAATAAATACTTCGCAGTAGAAGCAGGTTTCGACAACATCGGTGATTTTAACCAAACTTCTTTCGGTGGCCATGTAGAAGCAATCACTCTTGCACCTAAATTCAGCCTACCAATCACTGAAGACATCGCACTTTACGGTAAAGTGGGTGGCGCTTACGTAATGTTTGATGGCAAAGATGATTACTCTTACCTAGGCGCAGCTGGCCTTGAGTTCAACCTAAGCCAAAACGTAACTGCTCGTGCGGAATACCAAACTCTGACTGATATCAGCAACGATGTAACTCGTGCGACAGGTAACACAGCAACACTGGGTGTTTCTTTCAAATTCGGCGGCAACGATGAGCCAGTAATCGTAGAAGAGCCAGTTGTTGTTGAAGAAGTGGTTGTAGAAGAAGTGGTAGAAGAGCCAGTAGTTGTAACGAAAACATTCGAAACTCAAACAATCGGCACTGGTAGCTTCGATCTAAACAGCACAACTCTAAAACCAGAGAGCGCTGCAAAACTTGATAACCTAGTTGCTTTCCTAAACGAGCACCCACAAGCGAACGTTGAAGTTGTAGGTTACACAGATACTTCTGGCCCAGCAGCTTACAACCTAAAAGTTTCTGAGAAACGCGCGGAATCTGTAGCTAACGCACTTGTTGAAAAAGGCATTGATTCATCACGTATTCAAGCGCGTGGCGAAGGTGAAAACAATCCAATCGCTTCAAACGACACTCGTGAAGGTCGTCAGCAAAACCGTCGCGTAGAAATCGTTGTTCCAGAATTTGAATACCAAGTTCAGCAATAAGCTTCTATCCGACCGTAGTATAGAAGACTAAAGCTGAAAGCCCCAAAGAGTTCGCTCTTTGGGGCTTTTTCATTTCTATTTGAAACGGACTGAAAAGTTAAAAACGGTAAACATCACTTGAGGTCAATGCTGTTTAAGCGCCCCATGAACGTTAGGATTTCCAAGTTGTCTTTATGTGCTTCTAACAACGCTTTTTTGGTTTGCATGTAGGCGGCAAGCTTGCCGTATTTACTAATAGAGCGAACCACCGTTTTGTATTTGTAGTCACCGTCATCATTGAACTCTCGCCACTTAGCGATGTAACACGTATCTCGGTTATCTGGGTTTTCAAGAGTGGGGTTAGGCTTGTGAACAATTTTTGGCTCAACGCTGTGTGGGAGTCTGGTCATGAGGTAAGGATCCTTCAAAAGACGTCGCCAAAATTTGCCCCACATTTGCCGGCCTAATTCGTTTCTCAGCTTAATGGCTTTTTGTAAGCCTTTCTTTTCTCCAATACGAACAAACCCAACCGAGCGGTGCAGTACCGTGTCCTCGGGGGTATGGATATGAATCTTAAAGGCAGTCTTGCCTTTAGAAATAAAGCGGTGTCCAGTGTTAGTTATTAAATTGCTCTTAGACATAGTGCTAACTAATAATTTTATTAATAGCTAAAAGGGTAAGCAAAACTCATAGATAATTAAAGTAATAAAATACAAAACTGTAAATAGGGCTTGTTGAAATGATTTCAAGGGGAAGAGGTCGGAACAGTAAAAGGTTTTATCTCGTCGAGTAAAGGAGCGAGGCGATCATATTGATTACTGAGGAAATTGTTTCACACGTTACTTGGAAACGCTCTGTGAAGCTCGAAATAGTGGATACAAAAAAGCCTTAGCTCAAGTGGGAGCTAAGGCTATGATATGGCGCCCCCAGTAGGATTCGAACCTACGACCTGTCCCTTAGGAGGGGACTGCGCTATCCAGCTGTGCCATGGGGGCGTAATACCAATAGTTGCAGTTCATTGAACCGTTTTACTGAATGCAAACCTAGCAACTTTGTTTAGGTCTTTATCAGTATCACTTTGAACGACTCACTACGGTCATTGGTATAATCAAATAAGATGCGCTGCCTATGATATTCAAAAGTGAGCATATCTCAAGACTTAATGTTTGCTTTTATAGGATCTTGTTCATTACGTCGCCAATTTGAACACTAGAGGCTAAATTTGGCTGATCAATCGTCAGCTCGGCTTCGTGTTCGTATATACGAGATACCGTCAATGTAATTTCACTTTGCGATACTTTATTTCTTGGTAATCCGTTTTGGTCGATAAATGATGCGGTGTGCCAAAGCTGCAATTTGTCTCCCTCTTTTACGCCATGCATACGGCCGAGATCCATCGTTACTGTATTGCCGAAGACAGCAACGACCTCTGGCAGCGTAATTTTGCAAGACAGCTCTGATTCTAGATCCAGCATTATATTGCGACTAACGCGTAGCATCATCTCGCCATAGGTCGACGCCCAAAAGCGCGCACTGCGAGTATCCACTTGGCTCGTTTTGGCAAATGGCCAACGCGCCACTTCACGGTAGGCTTTGTTGAAGACTTCATGGCCAGTTTTACCATCAAATACTTTCATCTCTAACGCAAACTGACGATTGATGATGTCATCTTGCAGTAGCTGAGATTCGACTGTCGCAGTGAGATCGGTAATGACTCCCCCAATGATGTATTGTGCGCCGTTGTCTTGCGCGATCATTTGAGTACGAGCGGGATAGTTACTGCTAATTGAATAGTCCGTTGTACCCACAGACACAAAGCTGCGAGAGGTTTGATCCAGCTGGCGATTCACCACGCGGCTAAAATCGTCACCCACTTGGTAAATCTGTCCCATCACCGCTTGTTGTGGTGAGGCAACCTCAATATTGCCGACAAGGATCGTCTTTTTGTATTGATCGGTGTGGCAACCCGTTGCCGATGGATAAATATCGACGCGAATTTTTACCTCGACTTTACCTCGACGTTTACGCTCAGACTCGACCAAAATGTAACGGACTTCATGGTTGGTAAACTGGTACTCGTTACGGCTTTCTTCTAGTAGCGGCATCAAATTGCTAATACTGCCAATATCTGCGCCCGAAAAATTGACGGCTTTGAACAGCGCGTCTTCCAACGCATGGAGCCTTGCCGTCTCTTCTGAAGAAACGATAGTGGCAACGCCTGTTACTTCATACCAAGATGCCATTACTTTAAAAGGCACAAGCATCACTAAAGTGATTGAAAACAGACTGTTTAATATTTTTTTCATTGATTACAACCGTTCGGGTATAAATATTGCTTTAACAATTTCAGTGAAGTTTGGTGGATTTTTCTTCGTTAGGCAAACAAAGAAAAGCAAAGACTGTTCCAATATTCACTTTCTTAGAAAGGAATTAATCAAGAACGGTATCACCTAAGATTATCTGGAGAATCAAACCATGAAAAAGTGGCTTGTCGCCGCATCGATGATGACGCTTCTGACATCGTGCGCGTACTCACCGATTTACAATGGTAAAGAACCGTACTCGGGAAGCCAGTTCATGCTGATGGATAGTCCACGTCATACGATGGACTTTTTCATTGAAAGCATGACCGAAGACCTGATGGTTTCTAATGTGGCGGTATCTGCGCGGACACCGATTGCGATTACCTCGTTTGTTGATCTACAAAATATGGATGCAACAAACTGGTTAGGTAACTCGGTCTCGGAAGGTTTTATCCATCAGTTCCAGCGCCGAGGGTTCAAAGTGGTTGATTTCAAAACTACGGGCTCTATCCAAGTGACGCAGCAGGGCGATTTTGCTTTAAGCCGTGATTGGCAAGATCTGGCGCAAGAGCAACAAATTCAGTATGTACTGACCGGCACGATGCTGCGCCAAGAGGGCGGGGTGCTGGTCAATGCACGTGTGGTCGGTATGCAGAGCCGTGTGGTTGTAGCAACGGCGCAGGGTTTCCTTCCGGCTGACCGTATTGGTCGTGACTTAGATACGTTAAACAGTATCCGTACGCAAGATGGCGTGTTGATTCGCTCAGACCCAACCATTCGTCAGCCGTACACTGTAATTCTGCGTCCATAGGATAGAAGCATGAAGAAGTTATTATTTATTATTACCACACTGGTATTGGTGGGGTGTCAGCCACTACAACAGATGCGTCAAGATGAAATCTTAGTGGCAGTGGGTTATGCGAGTGTCAGTGAGCAAACAGGTCGTACTGTTGAAGAGAAGCGTGTACGAGCGATGCGCGCATCAAAAATTGATGCATACCGTGAACTGGCAGAACAAGTGTATGGTATGCGTGTTAGTGGACGTGCAGAACTGCAAGACCAGCGTTTAGGTATTGAGAGCACTACAGGCGCGGTTGATGGTGTGATTCGCGGTGCAGAAGTTGTGCGTAGTTATCTTGTTGAAGACAGTTACGTGACAGAGCTGCGTCTGGATATTCGTAAAATGGATAAGTTGCGTGATTACGGAGAAGTTCAACAGGTGCCTGAGAAGCGTCAACAAACCTTGTTCTAATGCCCTAAGCGCATTACTTCAGAAGACCAGATAATCTTTCCCGCGGCTGATTGGCAACAATGAGTCGCTTTTTTATATCTACATTCTAGAGATGGTGGGGTAGGAGTGACGTTTAGGCTTTTATATTGGTGCCAAGTGTCGAAATAGTGTGGGTTTTGCCACCGGCATTGTAGGTCATGCCCACTTTGCCATGAGTTCGCTGAAGCATGTTATTGAGTTTATTAAAACTCAGCTGTGCGCGACTAAGCGATTCACCATTTACTTTGTTGACTTGTTGACAGTCGAGGACGATCGATTGGATTTGAGCAACAACCTGACTTAGGTGCTCATCTTCAGTAAGTTGATTGACGTGCGGGTGAGAGGCGATTCGCTGATCAGTTGTTCTAAGCTGATCAATGAGTGTCATCTTCTGTTTGGCAATACTCTCAATCTCGGTAGAGACACGCGCAGTTATCGCTTGTGTTTCTTGACGCAAAACAGCAGAAAGTGCCTTAGCATTTTCTAGTTGGAAATTGACGAGATCGACTAATGCTGCCATAAAATACTTACCTTCGGCCTAAGTCAGTTAGCTTTTGCCTTGCAATTCGTTTTCAAACTTAATCATGTTGTCGGCCAATTTTTCAGGATCGACTTTGTATGAACCGTTTGTGATTGCCTCTTTGATTGCCGCCACTTTGGCGCTGTCATAGGCCGGAGAAGCTGCCATATCTTTTTGGAGTTTGCTAACGGCTTTGCTTTGCTGGCTGAGTGATACAGCGTCTTGTTGTGCGGGTGCTTTTTTCGATTCAGTCGTGCTGGTAGCATTGGAATCGTTACGCGCAGGTGCACGACTTGTCGTCGTCATCATTTGCCCTGAACGTATATTATCTATACCTGCCATGTTTAACCTTTGCCTTGTATCGTAATACTGGTATCCAGACTATCGACCAGTGCAAAAATAACTTTAGTCATTTTTTGCATTTTTATTGATCAGTTTAAACACGCTACCAGTGGGTGTTAAAAATTAACAGTGATTTCCGCAATGCCAGTCACTATGCCTTCTATTATACGCTGTGACTTATCATTTTTCACTCTTACTTGATCGCCAGCCGCACCATCTTGCAATGCAGTGCCTTGCGTGGTGATTGTCATGCCAGAATTCACCGCTTTGATTGTGACCTTTTCATTCCGGCAAACGACACAGACATCATTACGCTCAACAACATCACCTAAGCGAACGTTGCGTTTTAGCTTTGCGCCAACCACTTGATCGTAGTTAGAAAAGCCATCTTTGCGAAAGCGCTGCAGCTCGATCATAGAAGTGGTGACATCCGATGCGCTGACGATTTCTCCTCTCCCTAGCGTTCGTGTTGCGACGATCATTGGCACCGATACAGAGATCCGTACAGGCACATAGACTTTCCAGTCATCCGGTGGGCATTCCACTAGAACATTGATGTTGCTTCGAGTACTGCTGGTGGAAGAAGCTGACGTATCTAGGGGCACTGGGCAATCCGTTGCTTTTATTCTCGAGTCGATATCTGCCGCATTAACAGATAGCTCGCCACCATCAGGCTGATCAACTGTAGCAAGAATATGTTGTTCTGCTGCCGTTTTTATTTGCTCGATCTGATTATCTGAAGCTGAATGAACAAAAAAGCTAAACATACTGAGCAAAATGCCGATAGACTTAGCGTACTTTGTAATTAGCGCTCTACATATTGTCATAGTCAATGGTGTCGAAGTGAAAGTGAAATACGCCATACTGTCTCCCTGGTATCGTGCTTGCCAGTGGTAGAGTATCATTTAAAAACAAAAAGTTTGAGATGGAGATGAGCATATGACGGGGATTCTTGACTCGGTGAATCAGCGTACGCAACTCGTCGGTCAGAACCGATTGGAATTATTGACCTTTCGACTGATGGGCCGACAGCGCTACGGCATTAACGTATTCAAAGTGAAAGAAGTACTGCAGTGCCCTAAGCTGACTTCAATGCCAAATCTACACCCGCTGGTAAAAGGTATCGCTCATATCCGCGGCCATACCGTGTCCGTTATTGATTTGAGCCTGGCAATTGGTGGCCGCCCAACCACTGATCTGGATAAATGTTTTGTTGTTATCGCAGAATTTAACCGTACGATCCAAGCATTTTTGGTATCATCGGTTGAGCGTATTATCAATATGCATTGGGAAGCGATTTTGCCGCCGCCAGACGGTGCGGGTAAAGCGCACTACTTGACCGCAGTGACGAACATCGACAACGAGCTGGTTGAAATCCTTGACGTTGAAAAAATCCTGGCAGAGATTGCGCCGGTTGATGAAACGATGGACTCCGCTATCGGTGAAGAAATCGCGCAAGCAGAACAAGAAAAGCCTATTGTACGCCGTATATTGATTGCCGATGACTCGACTGTCGCGCGCAAACAGGTAGAGCGTGCGATTACATCCATCGGTTTCGAGGTCGTATCTGTCAAAGATGGCAAAGAAGCGTACAATAAGTTGATTGAAATGGCTCAAGAAGGCAATATCTACGATCAAATTTCGTTGGTTATTTCCGATATTGAAATGCCAGAAATGGACGGCTATACCTTAACGGCTGAAATTCGCAGACATGCCGATTTGAAAGACCTTTATGTTATCCTCCATTCTTCATTAAGTGGTGTATTCAACCAGGCTATGGTTGAGCGTGTAGGTGCCAATACCTTCATTGCGAAATTTAACCCAGATGAATTGGGTAACGCGGTTAAATCTGCATTAACACAATAAAAGAGACATTAATGACTGCTATTACAATCAGTGATCAAGAGTATCGTGACTTTAGCCGTTTTCTAGAATCGCAATGTGGCATCGTGTTAGGTGATAGCAAGCAATACCTTGTGCGTAGCCGACTGAGTCCTTTAGTGACGAAGTTTAAGCTCGCATCGTTATCAGATTTGCTACGTGATGTTGTTACAGGGCGCAATCGTGAATTACGAGTGGCCGCTGTGGACGCGATGACGACTAACGAAACCTTGTGGTTTCGAGATACTTATCCGTTCACAGTTTTAGCTGACAAATTATTGCCAGAAGTAGCGGCAAGCAAGCGCCCAATCAAGATCTGGTCTGCAGCCAGTTCATCGGGCCAAGAGCCGTATTCTATTGCAATGACGATTCTGGAAACGCAACAGCGTAAGCCGGGTTTGTTACCAAACGTGTCTATTACAGCAACAGACATTTCAGCAAGTATGCTCGAGATGTGTCGTGCAGGTGTGTATGACAATTTGGCTCTAGGGCGCGGACTTTCACCAGAACGTCGCCGCACCTTCTTTGAGGATGCGGACGGTGGCCGTATGAAAGTCAAAGACAACGTCAAACGTTTGGTGAACTTTCGTCCACAAAACTTGATGGACAGTTATGCACTGATGGGTAAGTTCGACATTATTTTTTGTCGCAACGTGCTGATTTACTTCTCACCGGAAATGAAATCAAAAGTGCTTAACCAAATGGCGAGCAGCTTAAACCCTGGTGGTTATCTGCTGTTAGGGGCATCAGAGTCGCTAACTGGTCTGACTGATAAATTTGAAATGGTGCGCTGTAATCCGGGGATCATTTACAAGCTTAAATAGCGGTATCTCTTCATTGATAAAAAGCCTGACCTAGTGTCAGGCTTTTTTGTTTGCTGGTTTCCTACCTTCGAGTATTTCCACGTTTTCACTCGCTAAATTGAAGCGCGATTTTGCCTTGTTCCCTCATCACGGTGTATCTTTATTAAGTGAACAAAGTGAAACGACATGACATTCCAGTCACTTTGGCTCACTTATTGCTATTCCAATGGGTGATAGCTATTAAGTAGATAGAGCGCTTTATGTTTTTGGCATGCTAATTGCTTTTTGGTTATCAATCACGGTCAGTTCTTAATTGTAGAGGCAAACATGGCTATATCTTTTGACAATGCACTAGGCATCCACCAGCACACGGTGGGCGTACGTGAGCGCAATGCTGAGGTGATTTCCACCAACATTGCACAAGCCAACACGCCTGGTTACAAAGCAAGAGGTTTAGACTTTGCGAAGGAATTGCAAGCGGCAACATCTGGGGCAAGCATTGGTCTTAGTCGTACGGATGGTCGGCATATTCCTGCCACTACAACGTTGGTCGGGGACAAGCTATATCGTCTTCCTACGCAACCTGATACGGGTGATGGCAACACGGTAGATTTGGATTTAGAGCGTAACTTGTTTATGCAAAACCAAATCAGACACCAAGCATCACTCGACTTTCTAGGCAGCAAATTCAAGAACTTAACCAAAGCAATCAAAGGGGAATAATTTAGATGAGCTTATTTAACGTTTTCAATGTGACAGGTTCCGCAATGAGCGCTGAATCCGTTCGTCTGAACACTACCTCAAGCAACTTGGCGAACGCCGACAGTGTCAGCAGCTCTGCGAAAGACACTTATAAAGCGCGCCATGCTGTGTTTGGTGCTGAGTTAAGTAACGCCATGCGTGGCGGTGATACGGTGCCAGTGAAAGTGATGGGTATTGTAGAAAGCGATAAACCGCTGAGTGCGGAGTACAACCCAGACCATCCCCTTGCAAACGAAGAAGGCTACATCTACAAGCCGAACGTGAATGTAATGGAAGAAATGGCGAACATGATTTCAGCTTCTCGCGCATACCAAACCAATGTGCAAGTAGCGGATTCTAGTAAACAAATGCTGCTGCGTACGCTGCAGATGGGTCAATAAGGATAAGGAGGTAGCGTATGGCCGGAATTAACAACGTTGGTCAAAGCGGCTTGTCCTATATCGACCAGCTTAAAAGTCTACAAGAGAGTAACAAGAAGACGGAAGAGAGCACGGGTAAGCAGGACCTAAAGCAGGAAGACTTCTTATCATTGCTCACGAAGCAATTGTCTCAACAGGACCCTTTTAAGCCGGTAAGTAATGACCAGATGATTGCGCAAATGGCTTCATTTGCGACCGTTGATGGCATTGGCAAGATGAACACTCAGTTTGAGAGTTTGAACTCGTCAATGACATCAAACCAAGCGTTACAAGCTTCCTCTTTGGTAGGACGTGACGTATTGGTCCCAGGAGCGGCAGGTGTGAAGCAGGACGACGCGCCAATGGCGGCAATGGTTAAGCTTTCACAATCTATCGATAATCTGTTTGTTCGTGTAGAGGATGAAGCTGGCCAACTGGTTCGTACTTTTGAGGTAGGAGCGAAACCAGCCGGCGACACGCGTGTGCTTTGGGACGGTAAAGATGAAAGCGGAAATCCACTGCCTGCTGGCAAATACAAAGTGAAAGCGTCTGGCTTAGTTGAAGGGGAGTCGCAAGAGTTCCCAGTATCGACATACGCCAACGTAAACAGCGTATTGCTCGGCAAAGGTGACGGAAACGTATTACTCAATCTGGCTGGTTTTGAATCGCCAGTTCGACTTGCAGAAGTTTTGGAAGTCGGCAAAGCGTAGTCATAGCTCGCTAGATTAGGAGATTTTGGAATGTCATATGTATCTTTAAGCGGTTTGTCCGCCGCCCAACTGGATTTGAACACCACCAGTAACAACATTGCGAACGCCAACACGTACGGCTTTAAAGAGTCCCGTGCTGAGTTTGCTGATGTTTACTCTAACTCTTTATTTACTAACGCAAAAACCACGCCGGGTGGTGGTGCGCAAGCAAGCCAAGTGGCGCAGCAGTTCCATGAAGGCTCAAGCATTTACACCAACAACCCAATGGATCTGCGTGTTTCGGGTACAGGTTTCTTCGCCGTGGCGAAGGAGCGTCTGACTCCACAACAGAATGAACTGACACGTAATGGTGCATTCCATTTAAATAAAGAAAACTACATGGTGACCGCGAACGATGAGTTCTTATTAGGTTACCAAGTGGATCCAAGCTCTGGTGAGGTTTCTTCATACGAGCCACAACCTATCAATATTCCTGCTGAATTTGGTAAGCCAAAGCAAACAGCAAACATTGAAGTGGGCGTGAACTTGCCAGCTAACGGCGATTTGAAAGATCCGACTCAGTTTGATTTTTCAGACCCAGATACATACAACCGTTCAACCTCTTCGACTATTTATGACTCGATGGGTCAGTCTTACAAGCTAACGACGTACTACTTGAAAGATCAGACTCAGCCAAACACGTGGAACACTTACTACACCGTGACAGACAAAGAAGGTGAAAAGCCTTTAAACGTTGCGGCAGGTGATGCACAAACGCCAACAGGCCATGTGGGTCATACCATGAAGTTCAACAACGATGGTACGTTGGCGAGCTTGAACAATGGTCAGCCAATTACGTCTGTGGCATTAGGCGATCCGGCGACGAACACGACACCAGTCGATATGAATGGTGCCGATCCTGCGCAGACGCTTAACTTCGGTTTAGGCTCGGCAACACAGTTTGCTGCTCCGTTCGAACTGACTAAGTTCGATGAAGACGGTGCAACAACGGGTTTCCTAACCAAAGTTGACTTCGATGAAAACGGCAGCGTAATGGGGACTTACTCAAACGGTGAAAACGTCACATTGGGTCGTGTTGCGCTAGTACGTGTTCCAAACGAGCAAGGTCTAGATAAGAAGGGCGGTACGCAATGGGATTCAACTCAGTTCTCTGGTGACAAGATTTGGGGTGAATCTAACAAAGGCTCTTTTGGCACCATCAACAACGGTATGCTGGAACAGTCAAACATTGATATGACGCAGGAGCTGGTGGACCTGATTTCTGCTCAGCGTAACTTCCAAGCAAACTCACGTTCGCTAGAAGTGCACAACCAGCTACAACAAAATATCCTGCAGATCCGATAATCTGCATCATCAAGTTAGGCGAGCTTTCGCCGCTTGGCTTGATAACATCATGACATTCATCTGATGCTTAGCCTGAAAATACCTCAGTTCAGGTTAAGCATGCTTTGATCTTTGATTTGCCGCCGTTGCCGCCATGTGGATCAAAACCTTGCCCCTTGTTGCAGTTTTCTGCCACTGAAACCCCTCTTAATCTTTTGTTTCTTATTTAAATATTTGATAAATAAGCTCATTTTATTTTGGCATAACTATTGCTTTTACTCCGTGTACAGAGAAGTTTTTGGAGTAATTTATGGATCGCGCACTGTTTCTCGCAATGAGTGGGGCCAAGCAAAATATGCAGGCACTACAATTGCGTGCTAATAACTTGGCTAACGTAAGCACGACAGGGTTTCGTGCGGATTTAGCACAGGCTCGCTCAATGCAGGCTTATGGTGAAGGCCATCCTTCACGTGTGTTCAGCATGACAGAGCGTCCAGGGCATAACTTTGCTCAAGGTAGCGTGATTACAACAGGGCGTGATCTGGATGTGACGATTGAAGGCAGCGGCTGGATATCGGTACTCGATCACACGGGTAAAGAAGGGTTGACCCGTAACGGTAACCTAAAAGTCGATCAAAATGGCATGCTTACTAACGCAAGTGGCCATTTGGTGCTAGGTGAAAATGATGCGCCGATTACTTTGCCTATTCCTCTCTCCAAAATTGAAATCGGTCGAGATGGCACCATCTCTGTGCTTCCTCAGGGTGCCCCGGCAGAAGAATTCCAAGCGGTTGATCGCATCAAGCTTGTTAAGCCTAATGATCAAAGCTTATTTAAAGACACCAATGGCTTATTTCGCCATAAAACTCCAAACCAACCTTACGAAGCAGACGCGACTGTTAGCCTCCAGACAGGAGCGATTGAAGGCAGTAACGTGAATGCCGTAGGTGAAATGACCGCATTGATTGACTTACAGCGTCAGTTTGAAATGCAAGTCAAGATGATGAGCACTGCTGAAGAGATGGATAAATCTTCAGATTCACTGCTTCGTATGAGTTAACAGAGTTAGAGGTTCACTATGCATCCAGCACTATGGGTAAGTAAAACAGGTCTAGACGCCCAACAAACCAACATTGCCACGATTTCGAACAACTTGGCGAACGCCTCTACTGTGGGCTACAAAAAGAGCCGTGCGGTATTCGAAGATTTGTTCTATCAGAACATCAACCAGCCTGGCGGCCAATCATCTCAGAACACTGAGCTTCCGAGTGGCTTGATGCTAGGTGCGGGTTCTAAAGTGGTTGCGACGCAAAAAGTGCACACGCATGGTAATGCGCAGACAACGACCAACGCACTGGACATGATGGTTGAAGGCGACGGCTTCTTCCAAGTGACGTTGCCGGATGGCAACATCGGTTACACCCGTAACGGTCAGTTCACGTTAAATGGTGAAGGCACGTTGGTCACGTCGGGTTCTGGCTACCCTGTAGAACCTGAAATTGTGATTCCAGAAGATGCGATTTCTATTACTGTCGGTACGGATGGTGAAGTATCGGTTCGCGTCCGTGGTCAGCAAGATAACCAAGTCGTTGGTCAGCTAACCATTACAGACTTTGTTAACCCAGGTGGCCTAGAGCCAATTGGCCAGAACCTTTACTTACCAACGGGTGCCAGTGGCGATCCACAAGAAGGTGTTCCTGGTTTGGACGGTTTGGGTGAAATCCGTCAATCCATGCTGGAAGCGTCTAACGTGAATGTAACGGAGGAGTTGGTCAACATGATCGAAGCCCAGCGCGTTTACGAAATGAACTCAAAAGTGATCTCGTCAGTCGATAAGATGATGAGCTTCGTTAACCAGCAGTTATAACGGTTAAGAGCAAGAATTGAGGAGCTCACGATGAAACGTATTTGTCTACTTGCTTTGATTGCCACGATGTCGGGTTGTGCCATGTTAGAGCCGATTGAAACGGATGAAGTGACACAAGCAACGACGGTGGTTGACGCGGTAGAAGGCGATAAATCGAAAGAAGAGAGCAGCGGTATCGTGGATACACTGCGTGGCAGAAGCGATCCGGTTGCGGGTGATCCTGCATGGGCTCCTATTCATCCGAAAAAGAAACCTGAGCATTATGCTGCTGCAACAGGTTCACTGTTTAGCGCCGAGCACATTACCGATCTTTACGACGATTCCAAGCCACGTGGTATTGGCGACATTATTACCGTGACACTGGATGAGACTACCAGCGCCACGAAAAGCGCCAATGCCGATTTATCGAAAACCAATGAAGCGCAAATGGACCCGCTTCAAGTGGGCGGAGAAGAGCTGCAAATTGGTGGCAAATACAATTTCTCTTATGACTTAAATAACTCAAACTCATTTGCAGGTGACTCTTCTGCAAAGCAGAGCAACAGCATCAGTGGTTACATTACTGTTGAGGTGATTGAAGTTCTGGCAAATGGCAACCTCGTTATCCGTGGAGAAAAATGGATGACGCTTAATACGGGTGATGAGTACATACGTTTAAGCGGCACTATTCGTCCGGATGACATTAGTTTCGATAATACTATTGCATCAAACCGCGTTTCTAACGCAAGAATTCAGTACTCTGGCACCGGTGTACAACAAGATATGCAAGAGCCGGGTTTCTTGGCACGATTCTTTAATGTAGCGCTATAACACGCCGTGCTGACGGCAATTTGACTGCAAGAGATAAGTAAGCATGAAAAAACTCCTTTTAATACTGATGAGCGTTGCTCTGTTTGCTACCGCTGCCCAAGCTGCACGTATCAAAGACGTCGCGCAAGTGGCAGGTGTACGAAGCAACCAACTCGTGGGTTATGGTTTGGTTTCAGGCTTACCTGGCACAGGCGAAGCGAACCCGTTTACGGAGCAAAGTTTCGCCGCTATGCTGCAAAACTTCGGCATTCAGATGCCGCCGGGCACAAAGCCAAAAATTAAAAACGTTGCTGCAGTCATGGTAACGGCAGAGTTGCCGCCTTTCTCTAAACCGGGTCAGCAAGTAGACGTGACAGTCTCTTCCATCGGAAGTGCCAAAAGTTTGCGTGGTGGTACGCTACTGCAAACGTTCCTCAAAGGTCTCGATGGTCAAGTTTACGCGGTTGCTCAAGGTAACTTAGTGGTGAGCGGCTTCAGTGCTGAAGGTGCTGACGGTTCAAAAATCGTAGGTAACAATCCAACCGTTGGTCTTATCTCTAGTGGTGCGACAGTAGAGCGAGAAATTCCAAACCCATTTGGTCGTGGCGATTACATCACGTTCAACTTGCTTGAGTCAGACTTCACAACGGCTCAACGTATGGCGGATGCGGTAAACAACTTCCTTGGCCCACAAATGGCGAGCGCGGTAGACGCGACGTCGGTACGTGTACGTGCCCCTCGTGATGTCAGCCAGCGTGTGGCGTTCTTATCGGCAATTGAAAACCTAGAATTCGACCCAGCAGATGGCGCAGCCAAAATCATCGTTAACTCTCGCACGGGTACCATCGTAGTTGGTAAACATGTTCGTCTCAAACCTGCTGCGGTAACGCATGGTGGCATGACGGTTGCGATCAAAGAAAACCTGAATGTTAGCCAACCTAACGGCTTTTCTGGTGGGCAAACCGTTGTCGTGCCAGACTCGGATATCGAAGTTAGCGAAGAGCAGGGCAAGATGTTTAAGTTTGAGCCAGGCTTAACGTTGGATGATTTGGTCCGTGCAGTGAATCAAGTCGGCGCAGCGCCGTCGGATTTGATGGCTATCTTGCAAGCATTGAAACAAGCTGGTGCCATTGAAGGCCAGTTGATCATCATTTAATGGTTAGGAGGTAGGTATAATGAACAATCCTAACGACATTGGTTTTATTCATGACATCAGTTCGCTGGATACCTTGCGTCAAAAAGCAGTGAAGGAAGGTAAAGATGGCGAGCAAGAAGCATTGCGTGCAGCGGCTCGTCAGTTCGAATCTATTTTCACCTCCATGATGTTGAAATCCATGCGAGAAGCCAATGAGGGCTTTGAGTCCAACATGATGAACAGCCAGAACGAGAAGTTCTATCGACAAATGCTGGATGAGCAGATGGCGAGCGAGCTCAGTTCGTCTGGTTCAATGGGCTTGGCCGATATGATTGTTAAGCAATTAACGGCTGGGCAAGGTAACGACAAGAGTGAAACGGCAATGCGTGATGCGGCAAATAATGCCGTGGAATATCGTCGTGTTGACCCGAAAAAAGCGCGTGAGATTGAACAGCGCTTGATTGAATCTGGTCAGCTATCTCGACCAAGCAATGAACCAACTCGATTCGATTCGCCAGAATCTTTTGTTAACTCGATGAAGCCATACGCGGAGAAAGCCGCGAAAGCCCTAGGTGTCGAGCCATCTCTGCTACTTGCGCAAGCGGCTTTGGAAACCGGGTGGGGACAAAAGGTAGTGAAGAACGCGCGTGGCAGCAGCAACAACTTATTTAACATCAAAGCAGATCGAAGCTGGCTGGGTGACAAAGTGACGACTCAAACGCTAGAGTTCCACGATAATACGCCAGTGAAAGAGACGGCAGCGTTTCGCGCCTACTCAAATTACGAAGACAGCTTTAATGACTTTGTGCGCTTTTTAAATGACAACCCACGTTACGAGACAGCATTGCAACAGCGAGGGAATTCAGAGTCCTTCATTCGCGGCATTCACAGCGCGGGTTACGCGACCGATCCGAATTACGCAGACAAAGTCCTGCAGGTGAAGCAGAAAATCGAAAGTATGTAATTTACTCTTCGCCAGTTCATGTTGTTTTCGAAGGCTTGCCACAGTGCAAGCCTTTACTTTTTCTGAACATTCACACCTCTCTTTTATTTGGCACACCTTTTGCTTTACCTCTCTTTTGTTTGGCACACCTTTTGCTTTGATGTGTCTAGGTGATCGGTTTTGCCGATTTTATTTCGTTTTTGGGGGCATGTATGGCGTCAGATCTTCTGAATGTAGGTACTCAAAGTGTGCTTACTGCTCAGAGACAATTAAACACCACTGGTCATAACATTTCTAATGTTAATACAGAGGGTTATAGCCGCCAGTCTGTTATCCAAGGTACGAATGATCCGCGCATGTTTGGTGGTTCTACCTACGGCATGGGTGTGCATGTGGAAAATGTTCGCCGCTCGTGGGATCAGTTTGCCGTGAATGAACTGAACTTGTCGTCAACCAACAATGCCAACAAAACGGATACCCAAGACAATCTTGATATGCTCTCTAGCATGTTGAGCTCAGTTGCATCGAAGAAAATCCCAGAGAACTTGAACGAGTGGTTCGATGCGATCAAAACCATGGCAGATACCCCGAACGATTTGGGGGCACGGAAAGTGGTATTGGAAAAGGCGAAAATCTTCTCTGATACATTAAATGACTTCCATGAAACCGTGCGATTGCAATCTGATGTGACCAATAAAAAATTGGATATGGGCATTGAACGCGTGAACCAACTTGCGTTGGAAATCCGCGATGTGCATCGGTTAATGATGCGCACACCCGGTCCACATAATGATTTGATGGACCAGCATGAAAAGCTGGTTACTGAGTTATCTGAGTACACCAAAGTTACCGTAACCCCACGCAAAAATGCGGAAGGGTTTAATGTTCACATTGGCAATGGACACACGCTAGTTTCGGGCACGGAAGCAAGCCAGCTCAAAATGATTGACGGCTATCCTGATGTTCACCAAAGACGATTAGCGATGGTGGAAGGAGATGGCATTAAAGCGATCAAGTCTGACGACATGGATGGCAAAATCGGTGCCTTGCTTGAAATGCGCGATAAACACATTCCGCAACTTCAGGATGAAATGGGCCGCTTAGCGACGGGATTTTCCTACAAAATTAATCAGCTGCAATCTCAAGGTCTGGATCTTAACGGTAAGATAGGTAAAGACGTATTTACCGACGTGAACTCTGAGCTGGTGGCAAAATCTCGAGTTTTTGCTGCGCCTGACTCTCAAGCTGATGTTGCGGTTTACATTGATGATATCTCAGCGATCAAAGGTGGTGAATATTCGCTACGTTATGATGGCGACCAGTATAGCGTGACAACACCGAAAGGTGAGCAAATGTCGTTGAACATTGATCAATCGGATTCTTCGTTTGTTCTAGATGGTATGAAAGTGCAAATTGGTGAAGGTCTTGCCGCTGGTGAGCGCGTATTGTTGCGCCCAACACGAAGTGGCGCAGCCATCATCAAGATGGAAACCAATGATGCGAAAGCCATTGCCGCGCAAAGTTATGAAGCTTCAACCACTTTTGCTCAAGGTAACGCCAAGTTCAAAATTCGTGAGGCGGGGGATGTCAAAGAGTTTGAGGTCACCGTACAACCAGCTGACGAGAAACATGATAAGCCGTGGTTAAAGATCACGGACAACAAAGGCAATTTGCTATCGGACAAATACTCATACCCGCTAGACAAAGATAACCCGATGATTGAAATCTCAGTGCCGAAAAGTCATCCGCTGTATAAAAATGGCGATGCGACTGTATTTGAGCTGAGCGAAGGTGCGCTGATGAATGACAAGTTCACCGCGAACTTGGTGCCTTCGGAAGGTGGTAATGGCAACTTGAGAAAAATGCAGAAGATCCAAACAGACAAGATGATGGACGGAAAATCCAGTACTTTGATTGATGTTTATCACAACCTCAATACCGAAGTCGGATTGAAATCTTCTACAGCAAACCGATTAGCCTCTGTCGCTCGCTTAGAGCATGAAGCGGCACAAGAGCGCGTTGCTTCTATCTCTGGCGTTAACCTCGATGAAGAAGCGGCCAACATGATGAAGTTTCAACAAGCGTACATGGCTTCATCACGTGTGATGCAAGCGGCGAATGATACCTTCAATACCATTTTACAACTGAGGTAAGGAGAAGAGATAAGTGCTAACCCGAATTTCTAGTTTCCACAACTATCAGTCCGTACAAAATGATTTGCGTCGTCAAGAGAATAAGGTTCACCATAACCAAGAGCAACTAGCTTCAGGGAAAAAGTTACTGAAACCTAGCGATGATCCCCTTGCGTCGCATTACATTCAAAATATTAGTCAGCAACAAGAACAGCTACAACAATATCTTAGCTCGATAGTGTTGGTGCGTAATCGTCTAGAAAACCACGAAGTTAATATCGCCAATGCGGAGAATTTTGCCGACGAGTCGAAGCGCTTAACGATGGAGATGATTAACGGTGCCTTTTCTGCGGAAGACCGACAAGCAAAGAAGCGTGAGTTAGAAGAGATTGCGAACAACTTCCTTAACTTAGTGAACTCGCAAGATGAATCTGGTAACTACGTGTTTGCGGGCACTAAGCCAAAAAGCCAACCATTCTATCGCGATAAAGACGGTAGCGTGCAATACGCTGGAGACGATTACCAGCGCAAAATGAAAGTCTCCAGCATGCTTGAGATGCCAATGAACGATCCTGGCAGCAAGCTGTTTATGGAGATACCAAACCCATTTGGCGATTATCAGCCGAATTACGATCTACAAAACGGTTCTGAGTTGCTATTAAACAGAGCCACTAACGTTGATACGAAGGATGATGCGGCGTATCGCGTGACATTTGTCGATATGAACAACGGCAAATTTGGTTACCAACTAGAGCGTAACGGTAAAGTCGTGGATGCCGATGAGTTTTCTCCAGAAAAAGGCATTGAGTACAAAGGCCTGAAAGTGCACGTAAAAGGTCAAATTACGCCTGGCGACAGCATCGAGATTGAAAAGCGGGCAGAGTTCAGCATTTTCGATACCTTCAAGGATGCAATGGCGTGGTCAGATAAATCGGTGTCGGATACGTCGGCGACCGCCAAATTGCACCAAATGACAGAAGAATTTCACGCTGCTTTTATCCATTTGAATAAAGCGCGTACTGATGCTGGCGCTCGATTGAGCACGCTCGATATCCAAGAGCAAAACCACGAAGACTTTAATTTGTCTCTGGCGAAAGCGAAGAGCAACTTTGAGGATTTGGATTACTCTAAAGCCGTTATCGAGTTCAGTGAAAACTCGCGAGCGTTACAGGCATCGCAACAAGCATTCGGTAAGACCAAAGATCTAACTCTGTTTAACTATATTTAGTCTGATTTAAGACACACTGTCTGATTTTTGATGCCTTATGTGCAAAGCCTTAAGTGCGATAAATCGACGTAAATTAAGAGTCAGGCTATGCGGCACGATTTTACCCAAAGCGGCAATGACGCGAGAGGCAAGTCGGGCGGCAACAAAGTAGCGGTCAATATCCATGAAGCAAGATGAGCCTCATTATCCGGAAATGGTTTAGTGATAACGCTAACTTATTGTTTATGTGCTCCTTTTAAGAGCGGTGAAATAAATTTTATAAGTTGGCACACAAATTGTATTGAAAATATCAGAACAGATTTAGAGATTCTAAACCCTGCGTTTAAGGCAGATTTAGCAAGTAATTTTTACGGTCAGTGCTTATCCAAATGAGAGTAAAGCTGGCCGCTTCGCAAAAGCTTGCGAACTCAAAAGGAGAGCAAAATGGCTGTAACAGTTAGTACTAACGTCTCCGCGATGACCGCGCAGCGTTACCTAAACAAAGCGACTGACGAATTAAACACGTCGATGGAGCGCTTATCTTCAGGACATAAGATTAACAGTGCAAAAGATGATGCGGCAGGTCTACAGATCTCTAACCGCTTAACTGCACAGTCTCGTGGTCTAGATGTCGCAATGCGTAACGCGAACGATGGTATCTCGATTGCACAAACCGCTGAAGGTGCGATGAATGAGGCAACATCTGTCATGCAACGTATGCGTGACCTTGCTATTCAATCATCGAACGGTACTAACTCTCCGGCTGAGCGTCAGGCGATCAACGAAGAGTCAATGGCATTGATTGACGAGCTAAACCGTATCGCAGAAACCACGTCATTCGGTGGCCGTCGTCTATTGAACGGCTCATTCGGTGAAGCGGCATTCCAGATTGGTGCGAGCTCAGGTGAAGCAATGATTATGGGGCTAACCAGCATTCGTGCGGACGATACTCGCATGGGCGGTGTGACCTTCTTATCGGAAAACGGTAAAGATAAAGATTGGGGCGTTGACCCAGCTAAATCGGATCTAAAAATCACTTTGCCAGGTATGGGTGAAGACGAAGACGGCAATGTCGATGATCTAGAAATCAACATTAATGCAAAAGCAGGTGACGACATCGAAGAGCTTGCAACGTACATTAATGGTCAGTCTGATATGATCAACGCGTCTGTAAGTGAAGATGGCAAGTTACAAGTTTTTGTTGCACATCCAAACGTTCAGGGTGAAATTTCAATTTCGGGTGGATTGGCGTCTGAGCTTGGTTTGAGCGATGAACCTCTTAGAACATCAGTACAAGATATTGATATGACAACCGTACAAGGTTCTCAAAACGCTATCTCTGTGCTGGATTCGGCACTGAAATACGTGGATTCACAACGTGCGGATCTGGGTGCGAAGCAAAACCGTCTGAGTCACAGCATCAACAACTTGGCAAACATCCAAGAAAACGTTGACGCGTCGAACAGCCGAATTAAAGACACGGACTTTGCGAAAGAAACCACGCAAATGACCAAAGCACAAATTTTGCAACAAGCAGGTACATCGATTCTTGCTCAAGCGAAACAGTTGCCAAACTCTGCAATGTCGCTATTGCAGTAGTTTACTTAGCCTGTACTCAATACATTCAGACGTGGATGGGAATGCAGGCTTTTGGCAAGCAACTTTATAATAGAATGAGCGGCTCTCTCATCTCTCACCTGCCAATCATTTTCAATGTAAAGTTGCACTCGGTATGCCGGAAATGTGTTCATTTCTCTTGATCTCCACATAGGCTCTGGCGACCAACCTAGCCCCAGTTCTCTCAAAGGAAAAGGGGCTTTTTCTTTTCTAATTCTCACGTCTATCGTCTGCGAACTTACCTTCAATTGTTTCCTTTTGCTGATTTTCTATACAATTTGGCCCTCTCGGCTCGATTTGTGGAAACTTGAGCACTTTTTCTTACTTTTCTTCAATTTTTTTAGCCAAATCTCGCAATGTTATTTTTTTAAATTTTTTTCTAAAGCTTCTGAATTTGGTGTCGTTAATAGGGGTAACTTTGAGAGAACTACTTGGTTTTCCGAGACGTCGGAAACCGCTATACCGGAAAATCAATTGGAGAAATCACCATGGCAGTGAATGTAAACACTAACGTATCAGCGATGACCGCTCAGCGTTACCTAAACAACGCAAACTCAGCTCAACAAACTTCTATGGAGCGTTTGTCTTCGGGTTTCAAAATCAACAGCGCAAAAGATGACGCTGCGGGTCTACAAATCTCGAACCGTTTGAACGTACAAAGCCGTGGTTTGGATGTGGCGGTTCGCAACGCGAACGACGGTATCTCAATTGCACAAACCGCTGAAGGTGCAATGAACGAGACCACTAACATTCTTCAACGTATGCGTGACTTGTCTCTACAATCAGCAAACGGCTCAAACTCGAAATCAGAGCGTGTGGCGATTCAAGAAGAAGTGACCGCGCTAAATGACGAACTAAACCGTATCGCAGAAACCACTTCTTTCGGTGGTAACAAGCTACTAAACGGCACACACGGCGCGAAATCGTTCCAAATCGGTGCGGATAACGGTGAAGCAGTGATGCTTGAGCTAAAAGACATGCGTTCAGACAACAAAATGATGGGCGGTGTGAGCTACCAAGCTGAAAGTGGTAAAGGTAAAGACTGGAACGTTGCTGAAGGTAAGAACGACCTAAAAATCAACCTAACGGACAGCTACGGCCAAGAGCAAGAAATCAACATCAGCGCAAAAGCAGGTGACGATATCGAAGAGCTTGCGACTTACATTAACGGTCAAACTGACCTAGTGAAAGCCTCAGTAGACCAAGACGGTAAACTGCAAATCTTTGCTGGCAACAACAAAGTCGAAGGCGAAGTCGAGTTTTCAGGCGGCCTATCTGGTGAACTAGGTTTAGGCGAAGGTAAAAAAGTAACGGTAGATACTATCGACGTAACCTCAGTTGGTGGCGCACAAGAATCTGTGGCTATAATCGATGCGGCACTGAAATACGTCGACAGCCACCGCGCAGAGCTGGGTGCATTCCAGAACCGTTTCAACCATGCAATCAGCAACTTGGACAACATCAACGAGAACGTGAATGCGTCGAAGAGTCGTATCAAAGATACAGATTTCGCGAAAGAAACGACTCAAATGACCAAGTCACAAATTCTATCGCAAGCGTCAAGCTCAATCCTTGCGCAAGCGAAACAAGCGCCAAACTCAGCGCTAAGTCTGTTAGGTTAATCACCTTAATAAGACAAGATACAAAAGCCAGGCTCATCCCTGGCTTTTTTGCTTATCGGCTATAACGATTTAGATGCGTCCCAACAGGATGTTCGACAAGGCACTCATATCGATTAGATGGTCTCTTTAAATACCAATGTTGCCGCGATGGTGGCGCAGAGACACCTGAGTCAAGCGGCAGCGCAAAACGTCGAGTCACAACGGAACCTCACTTCTGGTTTTCGAATTAACTCGGCGAGTGATGATGCGGCAGGTTTACAGATATCGAATACTCTCCATGTGCAAACGAGAGGGCTTGATGTCGCCTTAAGAAATGCGCACGATGCTTATTCGGTCGCGCAAACCGCGGAAGGCGCGTTACATGAGAGCAGTGATATTTTGCAACGGTTACGCTCTCTAGGGCTTCAAGCGGCAAATGGTAGTAACGATACCAGTGACCGACAAAGCATCCAATACGAGGTCGTAGCGCTGCAGGATGAGCTTGATCGTGTCGCGATCACGACAACATTTGCGGATAAAAACCTGTTTGATGGATCTTACGGTTCACAAAGTTTCCATATTGGAGCGAACGCTAACTCAATCTCTTTGACGTTACGTAATATGCGTAGCCATATCCCACAGATGGGAGGGAAGCATTATGTTGGTGATGCGGTCGATAAAGATTGGCGAGTCACTCAAGGTAACCAAACCCTCAAAGTCGAATACCAAGACAGTAAAGGGCAAACCCAAACGGAATCCATTGGGCTCAAATTGGGTGATCGCGTAGAACAGGTCGCCACTTACATCAATGCCCAACAATCGGTAGTGAGTGCCTCAGTAACGGAAAACAACGAACTGCAATTCTTCGCTTCTACGATGAAGGCGCCAGAGGGTGTGGTTCTCGAAGGGAGTTTAGCGGATGAGCTTGATGTGAGCGCTGGTCAATTAGTCACAATGGATGACATTGATATGTCGACGGCAGGTAAGGCTCAGCTTTCAGTTGGGGTGATTGATGCAGCAATTAAGTACGTTGATTCGCACCGAAGTGAAATTGGCAGCTTTCAGAACCGTGTAAACGGCTCGATGGATAACTTAAATACTGTGAATCGGAGTGTTACAGAGTCCAAGAGTCGAATAAGAGATACAGACTTCGCAAGAGAATCTACGGAAATGGTGCGTTCTCAAGTGCTCCAAGATGCGACAACTGCGTTATTGGCTCAGGCAAAACAAAGGCCGAGTTCGGCACTTGGTCTACTCAGTTGAATCCGGTAAGAAAGTATAAACTTCAGGTAATAAAAAACGCTGCCAATGGCAGCGTTTTTTCGTGTTCGGCTAAGTAAAAATTACTTAGTTACACGTAGAACTGGAGTTTCACCAACAGTCACAGAACCAGAAAGCTTGTTTAGCTCTTTGATTTCGTCCATGTTAGAGATAACAACTGGAGTTAGCGTTGACTTCGCTTTCTCTTCTAGAAGAGCTAGATCGAATTCAATTACAGTGTCGCCAGCTTTAACAGTTTGACCTTCTTCAGCGATACGCGTGAAGCCTTCACCTTTTAGTTCAACTGTGTCGATACCGAAGTGAACGAAAAGCTCAACACCGTCATCAGACTCGATAGAGAATGCGTGGTTAGTTTCGAAGATCTTACCGATAGTACCGTTTACAGGAGCTACCATTTTGTTGCCTGCTGGCTTGATAGCAATACCGTCACCAACGATTTTCTCAGCGAAAACAACATCTGGCACGTCTTCGATGTTTACAATCTCACCAGAAAGTGGCGCGATGATTTCGATAGCACCAGCGTCAGCGCTGTCATCAGATACAAGCTTCTTAAGTTTGTCAAACAGACCCATTGTGTCATGCTCCTAAGGTTTGGTTTTATTCTGTCGAATTATAGTATACCAATATAGCGCATTAGACGACTTTTTTCGCCGTCTAATGGCCATTAAGTATTGAATTACTTGGTACTACCGATTACTGAGCTTTCTCAGCAATAAACTTTTCTACCACTGCTTCGATTTCTGCAGCTGTTGGTAGAGAAAGGGCTTCTTCCGCCATTGCTTTCACTTCTGCGAAGTTAGAGTTACGAACTACTTTCTTCACTTTAGGGATTGAAATGCCGCTCATTGAGAACTCGTCCAGACCCATACCTAGAAGTAGAAGCGTTGCACGCTCGTCACCTGCAAGTTCACCACACATACCAGTCCATTTACCTTCTGCGTGAGAAGCGTCGATAACTTGCTTGATCACGGTTAGTACTGCTGGTGATAGTGGGTTGTAAAGATGAGAGATCATCTCGTTACCACGGTCTACCGCTAGCGTGTACTGGGTTAGGTCGTTTGTACCGATAGAGAAGAAAGACACTTCCTTCGCTAAGTGGTGTGCGATCGCAGCAGCAGCAGGAGTTTCAACCATAACACCGATTTCGATGTTTTCGTCGAACGCGTGGCCTTCAGCGCGTAGCTCTTCTTTGTACTCTTCGATCGCTTTCTTAAGCTCACGGATTTCTTCAACAGAGATGATCATTGGGAACATGATACGCAGTTTACCGTGTGCAGACGCACGTAGGATGCCACGTAGCTGATCACGAAGGATTTCACGACGATCCAGACTGATACGTACAGCACGCCAGCCTAGGAATGGGTTCATCTCTTTTGGAAGATCCATGTATGGGAGATCTTTATCGCCGCCGATATCCATTGTACGGATGATCACAGCTTGACCGTTCATTGCTTCTGCAACTTCTTTGTACGCTTGGTACTGTTCTTCTTCAGTTGGTAGCGCAGTACGGTCCATAAATAGGAATTCAGTACGGTACAGACCAACACCTTCACCGCCGTTACGGAGGATACCGTCACAGTCTTTCACTGTACCGATGTTACCGCAAACTTCTACACGGTGACCGTCAGTCGTTTCTGCGTGCAGGTCTTTCAGTTTCGCTAGCTCTTCTTTTTCAGCTAGGAATGCCGCTTTAACCGCTTTCGCTTCTTCTAGTTCAGCTTCTGATGGGTTAACAACAATCTTGTTGTTCATCGCGTCAAGAATCAGCATATCGCCATTCTTAACTTTTTTCGTGATGTCGTTAGTACCAACGATAGCTGGAAGCTCAAGAGAGCGAGCCATGATTGAAGTGTGAGATGTACGACCGCCGATATCACAAGCAAAACCAAGTACGTAGTCTAGGTTAATTTGTGCCGTTTCAGATGGCGTTAGGTCGTAAGCAACTAGGATAACTTCTTCATTGATGTCGCTAAGCGAAACAATGTTGATACCCAGTGCGTTTTTCACAAAACGAGAACCGATATCGCGGATGTCAGTTGCACGTTCTTTTAGGTATTCGTCATCTAGTGACTCAAGAGCACATGCTTGCTCTTCGATAACTGAGTGGATAGCGTGATCCGCAGTCATCTTGTCGTTTTTGATAAGTGCTAGGATCTCTTCTTCTAGCTCTTCGTCTTCAAGAAGCATGATGTGACCTTCAAAGATCGCTTCTTTTTCTTCACCAAACGTTTCAAGCGCTTTTTGCTTGATAGTTTCTAGCTGAGCTGCAGATTTGTTACGAGCGTCGAAGAAACGCTGAACTTCAGCTTCTACTTGATCGTCAGAAATAGTGTTTGTGTTTAGGACAATTTCATCTTCTTGAAGTAGTAGTGCTTTACCGATTGCAATACCAGGAGATGCTAGGATGCCTGAAATCATAGCCTTACCTTAAGTTTGGTCAACTTTATAAAACGGGAGAATAATGGGTGCGCTAACGAATAGTTTTAGCTTAGTTTTGAGCCTATTTCCAACGAAGCCATTTTGCTTTCACAAAATGGCTTCTGGAGTAGGAGACCGGATTAGTGTAGTTGGTCCATTAGAGCAACTAGGTGGTCAACTGCTTGCTGAGCTTGTGGGCCTTCAGCAGAAATAGTTACTTGAGTACCTTTTACTAGGCCTAGTGTTTGTAGTTTGAATAGGCTCTTAGCGCTAGCGCTTTTACCGTTAGAAGTCACAGTGATGTCTGCGTCGAATGCTTTTGCTTCTTTAACAAACTGTGCAGCTGGACGAGTGTGAAGGCCGTTTTCTGCTGTGATTTCTACTTGCTTCTCGTACATGTGATATACCCCAATAAATGTATTTTTTTGTTAGTTTGTGACTAGATTTTAGCTTAACTGCTTTACATCTTGTGCGCTAGCACGGGAAGAGTTCAAAGCGCGTCAGTTCTGATACTAGTCAAAAGTTTGGTAACTACGCAACTGTTTGCGTGCGTAATCACTTTGAAACCTTTTTGTGTTCTGCTTCTTTATTTTGAAGCTAGAAATAAAACACCCTGATATTACCAAAGGTAGGGCAGGGATCAACAAAAAAGCCCCTAAACGGGGCTTTTTTAAACTAAAAATTGATTTGAACACATATTATTGTTGGTTCTCTTTTTCGGTAAAGATACCTGCAAAGAGTGCTGTACTTAGGTAACGCTCACCTGAACTTGGTAGAACGGTTACAATTGTTTTTCCTTCAAATTCAGGTAGTTCTGCAAGTCGGTTAGCTGCAACAACAGCCGCGCCAGATGAGATGCCAGCTAGGATACCCTCTTCTTCCATTAGGCGACGAGCCATCTCAATCGCTTCTTCTGAGGTGACTTGCTCAACACGGTCAATAATGTCTAAATCGAGGTTACCTGGGATAAAACCAGCACCGATACCTTGGATTTTGTGCGGAGCAGGTTGGATTTCTTCTCCAGCAAGTGCTTGTGCAATAACTGGAGACTCTGCTGGCTCAACTGCGACAGAAGTGATGGCTTTGCCTTTTTCACCTTTGATGTAACGGCTTGTACCTGTGATAGTACCGCCCGTACCGACACCAGCAACGAATACGTCGATTTCACCGTCTGTCGCTTCCCAAATCTCAGGGCCCGTAGTCTTTTCGTGGATCTCTGGGTTCGCAGGGTTGTCAAATTGTTGAAGAAGTAGGTATTTCTCAGGGTTGCTTGCTACGATTTCTTCTGCTTTAGCAATCGCCCCTTTCATGCCTTTCGCCGCTTCAGTCAGCTCAAGGTTAGCGCCCAGTGCTTTAAGTAGCTTACGGCGTTCTAGGCTCATTGATTCAGGCATGGTCAATGTTAGCTTGTAACCGCGAGCGGCCGCTACGAATGCTAGAGCAACACCTGTGTTACCACTGGTAGGTTCTACAAGCTCTACACCTGGCTTAAGAAGCCCCGCTTTCTCTGCTTCCCAAATCATGTTTGCACCGATACGGCACTTAACACTGAAGCTAGGGTTACGCGCTTCAATTTTCGCAAGAACTTTGCCGTTGCTTACTTTGTTTAGACGAACGAGAGGTGTATTACCAATAGTAAGAGAGTTATCTTCGTAGATTTTGCTCATAGTGATGTTCCTTCATTACACGTTGTGTGAATATGGATAGAAGAATATGCGGTATGAAAAAAAGGGAAAAGGATTAAAAAGTTATATCTTATTAGGTTGGCCCAGAACTTGATAAAAGAAAAGGGAAAAGCTGGCGCTGATCCCTTTCCTTAATCTCTAGTCGACTATCGTTGGTGCTTAAACTCCGCGACCCACATAGCGGTTGCACCACATATTGCTACAGGCATGACAATGAGGTTCAAAATTGGGATCGTCGTAAACACAGACACCAATACCCCAAAGCCATAGGCCTTACCTTGCTTTTGTTTCAATTTGTAACGCATGTCGTTAAATGGGATTTTATGGTTATCAAACGGGTAGTCACAATATTGAATCGCGAGCATCCAGGCGGTAAAGATAAACCATAAAAATGGGCCTACTGTTTGTCCAAGGGCAGGGATGAGCAATAACAGGAATAGGCCTATTGCTTTAGGTAAGATGTAAAGCAGCTTTCTCCACTCACGAGCTAAAACGCGAGGAATATCTTTCAGGACGGCAGTGAAACCATCATCATTTACTTTTTGTCCCGTTAAGTACTCTTCCACTTTTTCAGCTAAGAGGCCATTGAATGGCGCGGCGATAAAGTTCGCGAGTGTGCTGAAAAAATAGGAGAAGGTAGCGAGTATTGTCAGAGCGAGTAAAGGCCAAAGAATGTAAGTTAACCAGGATAAAAACTCAGGCAGCTGCCCAATCCAGTCTTCGATCCATATATTAAGGTTTGAAAATAGATAGAAGATGGCACCACCCACAAGCAAGATATTTGCAAGTAGAGGTAAGATGACAAAGCGTCTGATTTTAGGGGCAAGTGCCAATTGTATCCCGTATAGAAAATAACCGAATCCGGTTCTCTGCTGATTGTTTTGCTTCATGTCTATTTTGGCTTCGTGTAAATGAAAACTCATTGTACCTGTGAGGACTTTTCTTTCAATGCCCTGACAAATGACGTCTTGTTAAGTGGAATCGTGGCAAGAATCACAACAAAAAACGGAACTTCTTGCATTAAGTTGTTCTAAATCTACATATAGTTTTGGTAAAGTAAACGTATCATTCAGATTTATTGCACTTGGGTTGCTGCTCAAGGAACTGCGAGTAGTAAAAACAAGTATATTGAGAGTAAATAATGCAGGAATTGCGATTCGTACTCATTGTTGTTGGCGCATTAGCCATCGCGGCATTACTGTTTCATGGTTTATGGAGCAGTAAAAAAGAAGGCAAAGCAAAGTTTGGTAACAAGCCACTTGGTAAGCTGGATGTTGACCAAGAAGACAAAAATGATCTTGTCGAGAAAGAACGAGACTTCGCTCCCGCTCCTGAAGATGACTTTGAGATCATTCGTAAAGATCGCAAAGAGCCAGATTTTGGGATGGCGAGTTCTTTCGACAACAAGTTTGAATCTGACCCGTTATTCGGTGGTCCATCTGAAGTAAAACAGACGCAGCAGGAGCCAGATGACATCCCTTCATTTGTTGCAGAAAAAGATAAAGAAGAGGACGTTGAGCCTGTTGTTCAAGCACCAGTAGTTGAAGAGCCACTCCAGCCTGCTGTGGAAGAAGAAGCTATTCCCGCCGCGTTTGATATTGCTGAGAAAGAACAGCAAGTCGAAACGGTTAGTGAGCCTGTAGTTGCAGAGCCTAAGGAAGAGCCAAAGCCAGAACCTGAAATGCAAGTGATTGTATTGAATGTGCACTGCGCGGGTGAAGAGCCATTTGTTGGTACTGCTTTATTTGAAAGTATGCAACAAAACGGCTTAATTTACGGCGAGATGGATATTTTCCACCGTCATGTCGACTTGTCCGGTAACGGCAAAGTGCTGTTTAGCGTCGCTAATATGATGCACCCTGGTACGTTTGAGCATGCTGATCCTGCTGAGTTTACAACGAAGGGTATTTCATTCTTCATGACATTGCCTTGTTATGGCGAGGCTGAACAGAACTTCAACTTAATGCTCCGAACTGCGCAGCAAATTGCTGATGATTTAGGTGGCAACGTTCTTGATGACCAGCGTAACTTAATGACGCCAGATCGTTTAGCGTCTTATCGACGTCAAATAGTTGAGTTTAATGCCGCTAACGCATAATCTTAACAGCAAATAATAATAGGGCTCCGGATGGAGCCCTTTTTCTTGGATTTCCCAACCTCACCGATTGAAAATACACGGGGCTTTACTATGTCTGAATCAGTACTTCAGCGATTAGAAGAACTAAAAGAGTCGTTGCATTACCACGCTGTGCGTTACTACGTGGAAGATAACCCAGAGATCCCTGATGCCGAGTACGACCGCTTAATGCGAGAGCTCCTGGATATTGAAGCTGAGAACCCTGATTTAATTACCGTAGATTCACCAAGTCAACGTGTCGGTGGACAACCTCTCTCTGCGTTTAGCCAAGTGACACATGAAGTACCGATGCTTTCGCTTGATAATGCGTTTGATGACAGCGAACTTGATAGTTTCCATAAGCGAGCACAAGAGCGGGTGGGCAGTCAGAGTGTGAAAGAATACTGTTGTGAGCCGAAACTGGATGGACTCGCAGTTAGTTTACTGTATGAGAACGGTGTGTTAGTTCAGGCGGCAACACGAGGCGATGGCACTACTGGCGAGAACATCACAGAAAATGTACGTACGATTAAAGCCATTCCTTTAAAACTCAGGGGTAATGACTGGCCAAATCGTCTTGAAGTTCGTGGTGAAGTCTTTATGCCGAAAGCTGGGTTTGAAAAGCTCAATGAATTAGCAAGGAAGAAAGGCGAGAAAATCTTTGTTAATCCACGTAATGCTGCGGCAGGTAGCTTACGACAATTGGATTCACGCATTACGGCTTCTCGTCCGCTTAGCTTCTATGCATACAGTGTGGGCGTGGTGCAAGGCGCTGAATTGGCGGCAAGTCACTACGAACGCTTCTTGCAAATTAAATCTTGGGGATTACCAATGTGCCCGGAGACCAAGCGAGTTGAAAGCTTGGCGGATGTAAAAGCTTACTACCAAGATATCTTGCAGCGTCGTGATGCCCTTCCTTATGAGATCGATGGTGTCGTCATTAAAATTGACGATATTGCCGTGCAAGAGCGTCTTGGATTTGTTGCTCGCGCTCCACGTTGGGCGATTGCCTACAAATTCCCGGCTCAGGAAGAAATGACGACGTTGAATGAGGTGGAATTCCAAGTTGGTCGTACTGGTGCGATTACACCTGTTGCTAAACTAGAGCCTGTATTTGTTGGCGGGGTAACGGTAAGTAATGCGACGCTTCATAACGCAGATGAGATAGAACGTCTGCAAGTTAAGATCGGTGATCACGTTGTGATTCGTCGAGCGGGTGACGTTATTCCTCAAGTCGTTTCTGTCATCAAAGAGCGTCGACCAGAAACAGCGCGAGATATTATTTTTCCAACTCAGTGTCCGGTTTGTGGCTCGCATGTTGAGCGGATCGAAGGAGAGGCGGTAACACGTTGCACGGGTGGCTTAGTTTGCCAAGCCCAACGTAAACAAGCGCTAAAACACTTTGTGTCTCGCAAAGCGTTAGACGTTGACGGTCTAGGCGATAAAGTGATCGAGCAACTTGTTGATCGTGAGATGGTAAAAACTCCTGCTGACTTATTTAAGTTATCTGCGGGGATTTTAACGATATTAGATCGCATGGGGCCAAAGTCTGCGCAGAATATTGTGAATGCGTTAGAAAAATCCAAAGAAACAACGTTACCTCGCTTTTTGTATTCGCTGGGGATTCGTGAAGTTGGCGAGGCAACCGCCGCAAACCTAGCAATGCACTTTAAAACGTTGGAAGCCATCCAAAATGCTAACGAAGAGCAGTTAATTGAAGTGCAAGACATCGGTGCTGTGGTTGCTCAACATATTACGACTTTCTTCAGTGAAGAGCAGAACCAAGCAGTGGTTAAAGATTTGCTTGAACAAGGGATCCACTGGCCAGAGATTAATACTACTGAGCAGGTAGGAGAGCTACCGTTAGAAGGTAAGACAGTTGTATTGACAGGAACACTTTCTCAATTAGGTCGCACAGAGGCTAAAGAAGCCCTTCAATCACTAGGTGCAAAAGTGACAGGTAGTGTTTCTAAGAAAACGGATATTTTGTTTGCTGGTGAAAATGCAGGTTCGAAGTTGGCAAAGGCACAAGAACTGGGTATCGAGATCAAAACAGAACAAGACTTACTCGAGTTGATGAATTAAGTCTCATCAAAAAAGCTAAAAAATAACTAAAAGCCCCACATGGTAAGCATGTGGGGCTTTTTCTTGATCATAATTAAGTGCTTTTTTATTGAGTTATTTGTGCTTTTTATCTTTTCAGTGATCAAGATCTCCCATTGAATTATTAAGGTTTTTTACTTCTTTAGTCTGCGAGTGACTTCAAGTTGGAATTCTAGGGTGTGATTTAAGCTGTTGATATTTAATGTTTAACTGTCTTTTTGTGTTAGTGTTGTTAAAAGTAAGATCTGGATCAACAACTTATATGGAACTTTGGACTGGCTCATATTTTTTTAGAAAAAAAATAAGTTCCGTTTGGATGTTTTTAGCTGCGAAGTTAGTCTTAATCACGTGGATACACGGTGTGTATGCAGGAACTAAAAAAAGCCAAATTAGAAATAATGAGGTTTGATCAGGAATTTACTTCTCTCCTTCGGCGGCCAACTAAAGGTGAGATAGAAAAATACAGCTATATCCATTTTTAGGAGTTTTTCCATGGACAAATTTTTTAAGGTTTCAGCGTTAACCGCAGCAATGTTTGGTGTTGTTGCTGTTGCTCCAGCTACAGCGTCTACTGAAAGTGCAGCAGGTGGCGAGTACGTAGAGAAAGTGAACGAATTTATGCAAGACTCTAGTCTTAATGCATTATTTCTAGTTGATACTCGTTCTCGTACTCGTACAACAGGTAAGCCTGGCGGTGAAAACGGTGACCGTTGGAGTCGTCTAAACTACTCTTCTTACAACGCAATTTTAGACTTTACTTCTGGCTACCACGATGGTTGGGTTGGTGCAGATGTTGCGGCTTACTATTCTGGCGACCTTTACAACGATAGCCTTTACAATTCAAACGAAGGCTACCTATGTAATGAAATTTCAACTTGTAACAACCTAGACTGGGGTGCAGGTGATGGTCAACAGCTTAAAGTTTACAAAGCAGCACTGAAGTTCAAAGCAAACGAAAGCTTCAACGCGCGCTTTGGTATGCTACAAGCGGGTGGTAACGGTACTATTGGTAACGTTTGGAGTTTCGTACCTGGTACTTACCGTGGTTTCGAACTGAACGCTAAACTAGGTGATTTCAACCTAAGCTACTTTGGTGCAGACCAATTTACAGCACCTTGGCTACTTCACGAAGATGACTACGCGCCAGCGCTTTGGTCTGACACGTCATGGAGCTACCTACACTCTCTAGGCCTAAACGGTAACCTAACTGACAGCTTGTTTATGCAACTTGGTTTGGGTCAAGCTACTGGCGTTCAATATGCAAATGGTATCGACTGGGGTGCAGGTCAAGTAACTAGCTACCACAACGAAACTGACAACACTTCTTACAAGGCTTACTTGAAGTACACTGTGAGTGACCGTACAACTCTAGCATTTGATTTCTACGGTGTTGACGATGATGTGAAATACGATGGTCTAGGTTTCCACACTGGTCTATCTTTGAATCAATCTTTCGGCAAGCTAGCTTGGATGTCTGAGCTACGCTACACAGACACAGACAACCGTGCTGACTTCGTTCCTCGTACAATTCATACTTACGGTATGAACAACGGTACTTGGTCTCAGTGGTGGGATGCACTGTCTGACTGGAACAAAGCGGGTGAGCTAGCGTGGTACAACCGTCTATCTTACAACCAAGGTAACGGCTGGAACTACTACCTAGGCTTTGGTTACGGTACTGGTGCTGATTCTGCAGCAAGCGGTGCATCAGGTGACTGGGATTACGAAAGTGAATACGCAGTTAACGCGACAGTATCTTACTCTCTACAGAGTGGCGCACTGAAAGGTTCTACGATCCGTCTACACGGTACAATCCTAGAGCGCGATGAGTACGCTGGTGCTGGTGATGCGGATGAAACAGACCTACGTCTACAAGTTCTTATCCCTTACAGCTTCCACTAATACTTAGTGAGATGATAAAAAGGAGCCGCTAGGCTCCTTTTTTATTTTACTTCTCGACCATCATATATTTTGCAATATAACGGCGGTAACATATGCACGTTACCGTTTGGTAACTCACACTTTATCTCTGGGGCTAGCGTACGTCCACCTGAAGCACCATTGGCATGAGTAGTTAATGGAGCTAGGGCAAAACATGCTAACAATAGACCAGCTAAAAATCTCATAATCATCACCTTAATGTAGACATTGAATATCTACTTGCTTGGGTAAATAATGACTTTACTGAAAAGTAAGGTATCAATAGTTTACTTATATCGAACTAACTACTGACTTCTATATTAGTTCCATTCTCCGCCTCTAAATCGACACATTTCACTTGGAATATTAGTGACATCACCACTTGGCAATTTACATTCGACTATCGGTCCTAAATTAGTTGTACCACCATTTCCGTTGGTGTAGGCAAAGGAAGAAAAAGAAAAGATACCGCATAACATTAAAAAGAGAAGTTTTTTCATAGTACATCCTCTTACTTACCAAATAAAAAGCATTCAACTTAAATGCTTATGCGTTAAGTATGTATGGGGGGGCAAAAAGATCAAAAAATAATTCAATAAAGTTTTATTTTTTAAAATAAATTTAGAAAGATAATTTATATCGATATATTTCTATCTTATTGATTATCGTATGATGAAGAATTAAATAATTGGAAGAAGAGGGTAGGATATTAATAATATTTCTGCTACTTATTTTTTGTTCGATTTTAATTAGATCAATGAAATGAAAGCGGTTGTTTAGATTAAAGTAATGGAGCATAGTTTGCCCCATTACTTTGGCATAAATTACTTAGAATCAGGCTCAATGATTAAAATAATACCATCGATATCTTTTATTTTAACGCGCGTTCCTGCTGGAAGTGCTTGATCCGACTGTGCCGACCACGTGGTATCGGCAACCTTGATACGATTGAGCCCAACAGAAAAGTCCTCTTCAATGGTAAGTGTGCGTCCGATTAACTGCTTATACTTTTGGTTCAGATCTCTTTCTTGGTCTTCTTTCTTGTCTTTAGACCATTGTCGTCGCCACCATAACCAAGTGGTGATTAAGCTGAAACTTGCAAAGCAAAGCCATTGTAATTGCCAGCTCATTGGCAAAACGGTCATTAGTGCCCCAACGATAAGTGCAGAAACTCCGAGCCAGAGAAAATATCCCGCAGTCCCAAGTAGCTCTACCGCTAGAAGTGCAAAACCGAAGGCTAGCCAATGCCAGAAAGAGACGCCTTCCAGCAAACTGAAAAAGTCCATAAGTTATTCTTTATCTTGTTGTTTAAACATCTCTGCTATCCCTGCAACCGAGCCCATTAGTCCGGTCGCTTCTAATGGAAGCATAATGATTTTGCCGTTTTCGGCTTGACCAATGCTTTTGATCGCTTCGGTATAGCCCTGAGCAACGAAGTAATTGACGGCTTGCATATCGCCTTTGGCAATCGCTTCAGAAACCATATAAGTCGCTTTTGCTTCTGCTTGCGCGGCGCGTTCACGAGCTTCAGCATGGAGAATAGCAGACTGCTTTTCGCCCTCAGCTTTTAATATCTCCGATTGCTTATGACCTTCAGCCTTTAAAATTTCAGCTTGGCGTACCCCTTCTGCTTCGAGAATCTCCGCTCGTTTATTTCGCTCGGCTTTCATTTGAGCATTCATCGCCGCCGTTAGATCGGATGGTGGCTGGACATCTTTTATTTCAATTCGTGTGACTTTTACACCCCATGGGTTGGTGGCTTGGTCAACAATTGCCAGCAGCTTGGAGTTGATCATGTCACGCTGACTCAGCATTTCGTCCAGCTCCATTGAGCCTAAAACGGTGCGGATATTGGTGAGAGTTAAATTTCTAATGGCATGTTCCAAATCGTTGACTTCATAAGCGGCTTTGGCAGCATCGATGACTTGAACAAATCCGACGGCATCTATAACTACGTTAGCGTTGTCTTTTGAAATAACTTCTTGCGCTGGAATATCAAGAACGCGCTCCATCATGTTGACTTTTTGCCCTATCTTATCAACAAATGGGATGATCAAGTTTAAGCCGGGTTTTAGCGTATGGGTGTAGCGTCCGAAGCGTTCTACTGTCCAGTTATTTCCTTGTGGCACCGTCTTAATGGCTGAAGATAAGATAACTACAGCAAGAACGACGAAAATACCGATGGTAATCAGTGAATCAATTGGCATGAGTTATTCCCTTAAGTGCATAATGTCCGATTCATTTTTACCTATTTATAGACAATAGACAATTGAAGTTCTGAGAACCTTAAGAGGTTATTGGTTTTTTATATAACAAAGGCCGGAATATCCGGCCTTTAGTTCAAGTTTCGCTTTTCAGCGAGTTAGTACAGAATTGAATACAGCTGACGGCGGTATTTGCTTGCTAATGCGTTGCCTTGACCTAGCGCGCTGAGAATATCCATAAAAGTCTTCTTCACTTCACCGTCTTGGGCGCCCAAGTCTTTTTTAAGAATATTCCACAGCAGTTCTAGCGCTTCTTCATCACGACCCACTTGGTTGTACTGTACCGCCAATTCACAAGCAAGTTCGAAGTTTGCCATGTCTGCTGCGTATGTTTGTTCTAGTCGTTGTAACTCAGGGCTATCTGCAGCCTGCAAATGCAGATCGAGCTTGGCTATTAGACTCTTGTAGTAGTTATCTTGATACTCAAGAGGGATAGCGTTCAGTAGCTCTTGAGCGACATCAAATTGTTTGGTTTCTAATAAACAATCAGCCATCGCGAGTTTCACATCACCACGCTCTTGCAGTTCTGGCGGCAAAGTGTGGATGATGCTTAAAGCCTGAGCATGCTCACCTTGCTGAAGAAGTTCACTGACTTGCTTTAATAGCTGTTCATCTGGGCTTGGCAAATGCTTTTGTAGCATGGTTGCAATGGCATCAATTGGCTGAGGGCCACCCAATCCATCGACGGCTTGACCATTTATAAACAGCGCGATAGTTGGCAATACTTGCACACCAAATTGAGACGCTAGAGCCGGCTGATCTTCACAATTTAATAAAGCAAGCGTAAATGCACCGTTGTACTGTTGAGCAAGAGATTGCAACTCAGGGAGTATCTGTGCGCTTTCTGGTTGAGCATTGGCCCAAAAGTGGATCAGAACGGGCGTGTTCATTGATCCTTCAAGCGTTTCGCGAAAGTTCTGTTCTGTTATCTCAACGATAAATGGGGATTGCATCAGAGTATCCTTGCTTTGTGTCTTGTCGTTGATAATAGATATGGAGTTGATTTAAGGGAAATTCAAGCGATGGTTGCTAATCGTCATCAATAATGAATCATTCTATTTTGTGAAAGGATGCGGTAAGAGAATAGTGTTACTGCTGAATAGGTGTAAGGCAAAAAGAAAACGCTGCCGAAGCAGCGCAGTTCTAATGCTATTTGTTAGTGCGGTATCAAAATAGGATGAACATGGTCAACACTACACCCACACTAAGCCAGTTAAGCTGATTTAATGTCATTGTTGCCTCGCAGTAGTAAAAACATTGCTACAAAACGTAATGGGTGGCGATACCAAATCTAAGCAACTCATTCACTTTAGGCTGAATAGTGCTCACTGAATTGCGTAGAAATTGATTCGTTTGCTTGAGGTTTTTTTAACCTACATGCTCATAATGACATCACATTGTTACGATGAAATTACATTGTGACAAAACTTTTTTATGCAGCTTGTCGCAAAATTTTATCAAGCACACGGGTTGGTAATAACCTTTTCAAGATTGCGAATAATTTAGTCGGCGTAGTAATTCGATAGCGAATTTTAGGTGAAGCGCTAGTTAATGCATGAAGAACAGGTGCGACGCAGGACTCTGCAGGTAAAACAAATCGATTATTAGATTTGTCTTTGTTGAGTCGCTCTCTTTGTCCTTCATAGGCGAGGCGGTGAGGACTGGATTCAATATCAATCCACTTCTCGAAGGCTTTTAATGCATTGTTTCTAAATTGAGTTTCGATAGGCCCAGGTTCTATCAATGCCACTTTGATATTCGTATCCGCAAGCTCTAGCCGTAGTGTGTCAGTCCAGCCTTCTAGGGCAAACTTTGACGCATTGTAGGCGCCGCGGTATTTCATTGCAGCAAAGCCAAGAACAGAACTGTTTTGTATTATGCGTCCTTCGCCTTGTATGCGCATGTGAGGAAGCACTTCTCTGACTAACTGGTGCCAACCAAAAAAGTTGGTCTGAAATTGAGCTTGAAGAGCCTCGGTGGGCAAGTCTTCCAATGCACCGGGCTGGCCATAGGCACCATTATTGAACACGGCATAAAGCTTACCTTCTGCTAGCTCTAATGCTTGCTTCACGCCCGAAGAAATACTTTCAGGGCTGTTTAGGTCTAGCTTGATGCAGGTTAGCCCTTCATTAATTAGACGTTGGGCATCTTGCTCTTTCCTACAAGATGCTATGACATGAAATCCCTCGTTTTGCAGGGCGTGAGCGCACACGTAACCGATACCGGTTGAGCAACCCGTAATAAGAATCGACTTTTTCATAAATTAAGCCTCAAGAAACATTGAATGAGGTCATCATTCATCAGCTCCGGTCATGAAGCAAGTGCTTGAGTGCTGGCTCTATTCTGGAGTAGCTAAATTTGAAGCCAAGTTCGGTGAGCTTTTTGGGTTTTGCTCTCATGCTATCGAACAATAAGCAGGAAGATTCACCCATTAGGAGTTCCATTGCCCATTTAGGCGTGAACAAGATATGTGGTCGTTTGAGCGTTTTTGCCAACGTGCCGCTAAAGATACGGTTAGTCACAGGGTGAGGTGCGCACATATTGAACGCACCGTGGGCATGTGGTGTTTCAAGCAAGTACATGATGGCGCGGACCATATCCAGAATGTGAATCCAAGGCATGTACTGGTTACCGTTCCCGAGCGGGCCGCCTACGCCAAGTTTGTAAGGTAAGAGCATTTTCGCCAAAGCCCCGCCATTAAGGCCGAGTACTACGCCAGTTCGCAATAGACAAACACGTGTTTGTTCAGACTCTGCGCGTTTGGCTATTTGCTCCCACTTTGCACAAACTTCGTGAGGAAAGTCTTCACTGTTAACATGCAGGCACTCATCAAACGGGTGGTCTTGTTGATCGCCATAGTAACCAACGGCCGAGCCACTAATAAAAACAGCGGGAGGTTCTGTGCTGGCGTGAATCAGCTCAACGATTTGTTCGGTAATTTTCCAGCGACTTTTGCAGATTTTTTCTTTCTGCTCACTGGTCCATCTTTTATCTGCGATAGGCTCACCCGCAAGATTAATTATGGCATCAATGTGATTGAGATCGGCGAATGACTCAAGCGAGTCAAGGTATTCGATATTACCCAAATCAGCATGTTGGAGGCGTTGTTTTGCATGCTCTGGAGAGCGTGTAAGTAGCATAACTTGGTGAGTGGATAGCAGCTTGAGCAACTCCGAACCAATAAACCCAGTGCCACCTGTGAGTAATATCTTCATGTTATCTCTTTGAATGTACACGTATTAGAACATTATAGTCGTTTTGTGCTGAGCTTGATCATCTCACGACTATTATTTCTAGGATAGTGGCAAGCCTGTAGCGAGGCTACTGACTTCACATATTGAAAAAATGTAACTAAATGTTATGCATGGCGCTAATTCGTTCACGGTAGGAGAACTAAATCTATGCCAGACTAAAAACATCGCTAACGGAACAAGCGTAATCAGTTTGCACCATCAAGGAGGATAGGTATGGAAGCATTTGTTGCTCTTTTTCGAGCGCTCCTTAATAGTGCTCGCGATCTGCTACCCATCGTTGTTGTTATCACTTTTTTTCAATTAGTTGTTTTGCAAGAGCCACTTCCTAATCTCATCTCCATTCTTTTTGGCTTATTGCTTGTGGTTTTAGGGTTAACGTTTTTTATTTTTGGTCTAGAGCTTGGTCTTTTTCCTATCGGAGAGAGTATGGCTCAAGCCTTTGCAAAAAAAGGTAGCGTGTTCTGGTTGTTAGTTTTTGCGTTTTGTTTGGGGTTTGGCACCACGATCGCCGAGCCAGCATTAACGGCCGTAGCAGAAGAAGCATCAGAAGTTGCGGCAGAAGGAGGGATGATCACAAACTCAGAGCAATCCATGCAGGACTATGGACAAGGGCTACGAGTAACGGTGGCTCTTTCTGTGGGGATCGCCATCGTTATTGGCGTTCTGCGCATCTTAAAAGGGTGGCCAATTCATTACATGATCATCGGCGGCTACGTCGGCGTTGTAGTCCTGACGTGGTTTGCACCGGAAGCCATTATTGGCGTTGCTTATGATTCTGGAGGTGTGACGACGTCGACTATCACCGTGCCTTTGGTCACTGCACTAGGGGTTGGTTTAGCATCGGCGATTAAAGGGCGCAACCCCATGGTGGATGGTTTTGGTTTGATCGCTTTTGCCTCGCTTCTACCGATGATGTTTGTGATGGTTTACGGAATGGTCGTAACATGATTTCAATTGAACATTTCCTAGACACTTTATTATCGACCGTTCGAGATGTCATTCCCATCGCCAGCATTATTTTTGGTTTTCAGTTAGCGGTGTTAAGGCGTCCAGTTAACAACCTTAAGAAGGTTTTGCTTGGGTTTGTTTATGTGATTCTTGGGCTCGCTCTTTTTTTGCTCGGATTAGAAATGGCTCTGTTTCCGCTCGGAGAGACCATGGCCGTGCAACTGACGGCGCCGGAATTTTTACAAGAGTTTAAAGTTTCTGTGGGAAAAGCCTTAGTGTGGGTCGACTACTATTGGGTGTATACCTTCGCCTTTTTTATCGGTTTTAGTACCACGATTGCTGAGCCTTCTCTAATCGCTGTAGCGATAAAAGCAAACCAAGTTTCTGGTGGCAGTATCAGTATTAACGGCTTACGCGTGGCTGTTGCATTTGGGGTGGCCATTGGCATCGCGCTAGGGAGCTATCGGATTGTTGTCGGTGATCCTATTCACTATTACATCATTGTGGGTTACATCGTGGTTGTGATTCAAACGTTTTATGCGCCAAAGCTTATTGTTCCACTCGCCTACGATTCTGGAGGCGTAACGACTTCTACTGTCACTGTTCCGCTTGTAACCGCATTAGGGCTGGGGCTTGCTTCTACCGTTCCAGGAAGAAACCCAATGATTGATGGCTTTGGCTTGATCGCTTTTGCCAGTCTGTTTCCTATGATCTCTGTGATGGGCTATGCGCAAATAACCCAATGGCTGAATAAAGAAGTCTCGGAGGACGAAGAAAATGCGCTTTAAATTGATACTTGCGTTTGTTGAAGACAGCAAAACAGACAAGGTACTGGACGCTGCTCGCGAAGCTGGCGCGACTGGTGCGACAGTGATTAATAACGCTCGTGGACAAGGTTTAAATCAAAAGCGAACGTTTTTTGGCTTAACGCTGGAAGTACAAAAAGATGTGCTGCTGTTTGTCGTTGAGGAGCACCTTTCTCGACACATATTAGAAACCATCAATGAAGTTGGTGAGTTCGACCGAGAGTCGGGGCAGGGCATTGCTATTCAGATCGATATTGAGGATGCAGTCGGTGTCGCGCATCAAGTAGAGACGTTGACCAAAGTGGTCGAGGATGAGTTATGAGCAGTCAAACGATAATTAGAGTTCGAGATGTAATGGCGGCTACTTATGTCATGGTTGATGGGCTAATGACAGTTTATGAAGGCATAACGTTGGCTAAAAAATACCAAGTCAAAGCGCTGGTAGTGAAAAAGCGAGATGACAACGATGAATATGGCATCGTCTTGATGAATGATATCGCCAAAAAGGTGCTGGCGAATAATCGCTCTCCACAGCGCACGAATATTTATGAAATCATGACCAAGCCCGCTTTGTGTGTCGACCCTGATATGAATGTGAAATATTGTGCGCGCCTATTTGAACGATTTGGCATTAGCCGAGCTCCGGTCATTGAAGATGGGGAGGTCATTGGCATGGTGAGTTATAACAATATTGTCATCAATGGCATGGTGCGAGAAGAAGTGTAATGGGTTGATATAAATGAAAAATCAACGCATTTTTTCTCAAGTCAGCGACTGTTACAAAGAACTAAAATATTTAATATATGTTAGGTTGCATATGTGTTAGTTCACCATTATTCTTTGCGCCCTAAGTCTATTGTCGAGGAATTTGTATCATGCCTTTAGTCTCTTGCCCTGTGTGTGAGAAACAAATCTCAAAGCGCGCTCACGCATGTCCAGGATGCGGAGAGCCAGACCCGCTGCACCACCTAGCTAAGTCAAAATTTATGTCGATGGTGTTTTGGATACTGGTGTTGGTTGGAACTGCGTATGCAGCATGGTTCTATATTTTGCCTATGGTCATTGAATCATTGCGCTATCAGTAGTCGTTGGTTGAGCTGTCATAAAAATGCCGTAGAATGACCTCGTACTTTGTGAGGAGACGATGTCGTGAAACTATTTTTTGCCTCAGATCTGCATGGCTCTTTGCCAGCAACTAAAGAAACTATTGAGCTATTTTTAGCCTCTGGTGCGGAGCACCTGATTTTGTTGGGGGATACGCTAAACCACGGGCCAAGAAACCCGATTCCAGAAGGTTACAACCCACCGCAGGTGGCGGAGCTACTGAACCAATACAGTGATCAAATTATTTCTGTGCGTGGTAACTGCGATAGTGAAGTGGACCAAATGCTATTGAAGTTTCCAATGATGATGGATTACTCGTGGGTGCTACTTGAATCTGGTAAGAGAATCTTTTTGACTCATGGTCACTTGTACAACTCTGAAAAACGGCCGCCACTGCGTGAAGGTGATATCATCGCCCACGGTCATACGCATGTTCCTGTCGCAGAGATGCAAGATGGGGTCATTATTTTTAACCCAGGCTCGATGACATTTCCACGTAATGGTTTACCAAGAAGCTTTGGTACTTTAGAAGACAATACGCTAACGGTAAAAACGCCAGAAGGCGAAGTATTAGCACAAACCATGATTTAACGGTTTTACTAAGTAAAAATATAGGGAGCGAATTGCTCCCTATTTTGTGTCTGAATGTCCTAAATCGCGTTCTGGGTCGATAATGTCTCTTACGCGCTGTTTTAGCACCTTTGCTTCAGGAAAGCCGCTGTCTTTTTTCCGTTCCCAAATTTGCTGGCCATTGCAGAAAATTTCGAAGCGACCACCCGTATCTGGGTGTAAGCTGATCGTTTCTATTTCTTCGCTAAAAGTATGCAGTAGTTCTTGCGATAGCCAAGTTGAACGCAACATCCAGTTGCATTGGCGGCAGTAATAAATATCAATGATTGCTTTATCCATGAAACTTTCCTTTTAATCGGTTTAAACTAGCAACTTGATACCCACGGCAAACGTGAGAATTTCGAATGCAATTTTAATCACTCGGTTGCTGTATCGAGTCGCGGCCCATGCGCCTAAACTGCCGCCTAGAAATGAGCTTAACAATAAAACAGGCAACCAAGCCCAATGTATCGGAGCGCCAGCTTGGACGACGGCAATGCCTCCAATGCCATTCCAAAACAGGCCGACACAAATCATGGTGTAAGCAACGGCTTGTTTATAGTTATACCCAAACCAGCGAACTAAAAATAATGTCACGAGCAGACCAGAACCTGCGGTCAGCGACCCGTTGATGATACCGATGAGCATTAGTCCGACACCGCCGATGACCCAACCGATTGGGTGACGGTTACGTATTATTTCTGATTGGCCTAACGATTTCTTAAATCGTGAATAGATGCCGAGCGCGAGAATCATGCTCCCTAGCATTTTTTCCGCCATACCATCAGGTATTTGGACAATTAAGTTCGCCCCTAAGACTACGCCAATGCTGCCAGAGACTATAAGGTAGAGCGCGACCTTCCATTTAATTGTGCCTGCTTTTAAGTGTGTGCTTGCTGCCCCTAAGCCTAAAGCGACGGAAGCCACTTTATGTGTCCCCAGCGCAACCGAGAATGGCAAGCCGAGAAAGATGAGCAAAGGGAATTGAAGTAAGCCTGCACCGCCGCCAGAAAGCGAAGCCAGAGTATTGGCGATAAGTGAGCCGAAAAAGAGGGTGAGGGTATCTAGCCAATCCATAAGCAAAATAAAGGGGGCGTCTTGCCCCCTTATCATCAAATCAAAGTTAGTTTTTAAACAGCACCGAAGAACCGTGGTTCAAGCTAGTGAGCAATAGCGTTTTTTCGTTCACGACATCAATACGGCGACTTTGCTCGGCATCAAGCTTAAAGATTTGAGTGATCAAACGTAGCTGTGCTTCGGAGAAGTCTTTTGATTGAGAAGATGAAATATCTTTAAACTCAGAAGGCGAAACCAACAAATAGTTGTCACTGACTTCCCAGCGCCCTTTTTCCGAGATATTAATCGTGGATTCTGCCGTTGAACCTTGAGCGAATAGTTTGATATTTGCTACGCGAATATAGTCTCCATTAGGGAGATATTTCACATTTGATTCAACATTAACACGACGCAGTGGGCCGACAGGATCGTCAGGCAAGCTGTCTGTAATGACCGTCACCATGGTTGACTGCCACTCATTGGCAGTGAGGACCTGTTCCACTTTTAGGTCGCTACCCCAATATAACCAACCACTGAAAAGAACGGATACGGCCAAAACCGCAGATGCTAATTTTATCTTCATTCTGGCCTCCTTATTTACAGATATCGGTTGGGTCATTTTGACCAGCGAAAATACGCAATGTCACGTTCTCATATGAATGTTGACTGTCATGAATGTAGTTCAGAATCAGCTGATTGTTCTGGCCACCTGTAGCAATCACTTCTACCGGCATTGAATCTTCTGCATGGTATTTTACGTAGCGTTCAATGCACTGCTCAATGGACGGCAACCAACTATTGATTTGCGGGTGGTTCACTGGCGTCATCACAGGTACATTTTGATACTCACCAATCTGACGGAATTGGGATTCTGCAGGATTGGTGAATAGCAATACACAAATAGGAAGCAGCAGAGACAAAAGAACGATCATACGCGGCAGCCAGTTATTAGTGTTAGCTGCTGGTTTTGGCTGTGCCTTAGGTAGTTCTACTTGAGGCTCTACTTCAGTCGTGGTGTCTGCCGCCGCTTCTGTTGACGGCGCGTCACTTGTTTCTATTTCCGCAGCGTGCGCTTCATTTTCAGAAGTGGCTTCTTCAACGTCAGTATTAGAGTCAGCAGATAATGGGCTTAAGCGTTCCACTGAACAAATGAGTTGATAACCGCGTTTAGGAACCGTTTTAACAAACTCTGGAGATTTTGTTGAGTCCTTCAACATCTTACGCAGAGTAGAGATCGCTTGAGTCAGGCTTGAGTCATCCACCTCAAAACCTTGCTCACGCCAAACAAACTCGTGAAGCTCGTTACGGGTTAAAACTTCGTTTGGTCTCTCTGCCAACATCAGAAGTATACGGCTTTCGTTGCTTCCTAATCGTACAACGTCGTTGCCGTTTTGTTGGTCAGCGAGCGAATTACTATTTGGATCAAAGGTGAACCTTTGAGCAAGTAGAAATTTGGTGCCGATGTTAGTCATTTAGTTCTTCTTAGATGGATGATGTTGTAATTATAGTGATTTATGTCACAAAATTACCGAAGCGCATGGAGTGCGTACGACATTTTAGATGCTTTTAGGCTGGTAGGATAATTAAATTTTTCTAAAAAAACACCGTTTTTAGCAATATTGACCTTGAATTTACATTTGTCAGCCACATGTTAAATGACATCTCAGTAAGGTAATTTCAAGGGGAAAGTCACAAACTTATCTCCATGAAAAAGCCAATTAGTTTAGATGTTATGGAGCACACATGAGCGAAACCGTATCTCAAAACAAAGAAACTCGTGGTTTTCAATCAGAAGTAAAACAACTACTGCATTTAATGATCCATTCTCTTTATTCAAATAAAGAGATCTTTTTGCGCGAGCTGATTTCTAACGCATCAGATGCATCGGACAAACTGCGCTTCCAAGCGCTATCTAACCCAGACTTATATGAAGGTAATGCAGATCTTTGCGTGAAACTGTCGTTTGATGAAAGCGCAAATACCTTAACCATTTCTGATAACGGTATCGGTATGAGCCGCGATGATGTGATCGAGCACCTAGGTACGATTGCAAAATCCGGGACCGCAGAGTTTTTCTCGAAACTGTCTGAAGAGCAGAGCAAAGACTCTCAGCTTATTGGTCAGTTTGGTGTTGGTTTCTACTCGGCGTTTATCGTTGCTGATGCCGTCACCGTACGTACTCGTGCTGCGGGCCTAGCCGCTGATGAAGCAGTACAATGGCACTCAGCCGGTGAAGGTGAGTACACCATCGAAAACATCACTAAAGAATCGCGTGGTACTGACATCATTCTTCATATGCGTGAAGAAGGTAAAGAATTCCTAAATGAATGGCGTCTACGTGATGTGATCAGTAAGTACTCGGATCACATTGGCATCCCAGTTTCAATCCAAACTGTTGTTCGCGATGACGAAGGCAAAGAAACGGATGAGAAGAAGTGGGAGCAAATCAACAAAGCTCAAGCTCTGTGGACGCGTAATAAATCGGATATCTCAGATGAAGAGTATCAAGAGTTCTACAAGCACGTATCACATGACTTTGCTGATCCATTGGTTTGGAGCCATAACCGTGTAGAAGGTAAAAACGATTACACGAGCTTGCTTTACATCCCATCTAAAGCGCCATGGGATATGATGAACCGCGACCACAAATCAGGTTTGAAACTATACGTACAACGCGTGTTCATTATGGACGATGCAGAGCAGTTCATGCCGTCTTACCTACGTTTTGTACGTGGTTTAATAGACTCCAATGATCTGCCACTCAACGTATCGCGTGAGATCTTACAAGACAACAAAGTGACTCAGTCTCTACGTAATGCTTGTACTAAGCGTGTGCTAACGATGTTAGAGCGCATGGCTAAGAATGATGAAGAGAAATACCAATCATTCTGGAAAGAGTTTGGCCTTGTGATGAAAGAGGGTCCGGCAGAAGACTTCGCAAACAAAGAGAAAGTTGCAGGCCTATTGCGCTTTGCTTCAACTGAAGTGGATTCTGCGGAGCAAACCGTGGGTCTAGCTGCTTACGTTGAGCGCATGAAAGAAGGTCAAGATAAGATCTACTACTTGACGGCAGACAGCTATGCAGCTGCGAAAAACAGCCCTCACTTAGAGCAGTTCAAAGCGAAAGGCATTGAAGTTATCTTGATGTACGACCGCATTGATGAGTGGCTGATGAACTACTTAACTGAGTTTGACGGCAAGCAGTTCCAATCAATCACAAAAGCTGGGCTCGATCTAAGTCAGTTTGAAGATGAAGCAGAAAAAGAGAAGCAGAAAGAAACTGAAGAAGAGTTTAAGTCGGTTGTAGAACGCACGAAGTCTTACCTAGGCGATCGTGTGAAAGAAGTTCGTACGACCTTTAAACTCGCGTCTACACCTGCTGTTGTGGTAACGGACGATTATGAAATGGGCACTCAAATGGCGAAGCTTCTTGCAGCGGCGGGTCAGGCAGTGCCAGAAGTGAAGTACATCTTTGAGCTAAACCCTGAGCACGAGCTGGTTAAGCGCATGGCTGACGAAGCGGATGAAGAGGCATTTGGTCGTTGGGTAGAAGTCCTGCTTGGTCAAGCAATGCTTGCAGAGCGAGGCTCAATTGAGGACCCAACGGAGTTCTTAGGAGCTGTTAATAAACTTTTGACTAAGGTGTAATAACCTCAGTACATCAAAAAGCTCGCATTTCGCGAGCTTTTTGTTTGTTGTCGCAAAATTTTGCATCTCAGGTGTTGAGTTAATAATCAATAGGGCGTGAAAGAGGGTATCGTTAACATTCTTTAGTCTTAAGACACTCTTTGCGCGGCGAACCTGTGATAGAATCTGCGACTTGAATGTGAGTAATAAGGCGTGTATTTTTGCTCGCCTATATACGTTATACCGAAACTTATCGTTGCGAGTGCTTCTCGGGTTTGATGTCTAAGAAGCCCAGCTATTGTGAGCTTCGGTATAAATCTTAAATATTAAAGAGGATAAATCATGCGCATCATTCTTCTAGGTGCTCCAGGTGCAGGTAAAGGCACACAAGCAAACTTCATCATGGAAAAATACGGTATTCCACAAATCTCTACTGGTGATATGCTTCGTGCTGCTATCAAAGCAGGTACAGAGCTTGGTAAACAAGCTAAAGCTGTTATCGACGCTGGTCAGCTAGTTTCTGATGAAATCATCCTTGGCCTTATCAAAGAGCGTATCGCTCAAGAAGACTGTGCAAACGGTTTCCTACTGGATGGTTTCCCACGTACTATTCCTCAAGCTGACGGCCTAAAAGAAATGGGCGTTGATGTAGACTACGTTATCGAATTTGACGTTGCAGATGATGTGATTGTTGAGCGTATGGCAGGTCGTCGTGCTCACCTTCCTTCTGGTCGTACTTACCACGTTGTTTACAACCCACCTAAAGTGGAAGGTAAAGATGACGTAACTGGTGAAGATCTTGTTGTTCGTGATGACGACAAAGAAGAAACAGTACGTGCACGTCTAGGTGTTTACCACGAGCAAACTGCACCACTAATCAACTACTACGGTAAAGAAGCTGAAGCAGGCAACACTAAGTACCTTAAGTTTGATGGTACTAAGCAAGTAGCTGAAGTTAGTGCAGATATCGAGAAAGCACTCTCTTAATTTGCTGAAGTCAAAAATTTAATATTTTGATATATTGAAAGCGACCCAAGTGGTCGCTTTTTTTAGTTTGCTCGTAAACATATATCTAAATAACTTTAAGCTGCAGCGATGCAGCACTATGAGGCTGTTTAAGTATATGAACTAAGCCGTTTACCATGAATAGGATGTTATGAAAGAGAATAATAAACAGGGTGTACTCCTAGTGAACCTGGGTACTCCTGACGCACCAACCGCTCCTGCCGTAAAGCGCTTTTTAAGTCAGTTTCTTCATGATCACCGAGTGGTAGACATGACTCGATGGCTTTGGTGTCCGCTATTGCACGGCGTTATCCTTCCAATCCGAGCTCCCAAGGTTGCTAAACTCTATCAATCAGTTTGGATGGAAGAGGGCTCGCCACTGATGGTGTACTCTAAGCGTCAAACAGAAAAGTTGGCTCAAAAGCTTGATATGCCAGTCGAACTTGGCATGACTTATGGAAATCCAAGTTTGCAATCAGGTTTTGAAGCGCTGTTGGCTCAAGGGGTAGAAGAAGTCATCGTTTTACCTTTGTATCCGCAATACTCGGGCACAACAACGGCAGCGGTTTCTGACGGAATCACTAAAGCGTTTAAAAACCTGCCCGTGATACCGGGCTTTAGCTTTATTCGGGATTACTACAATCACCCGAAATACATTGAAGCGTTAGCGCATTCAGTTCGTGAACATTGGCAAGAGTATGGTAAGGGAGACTACTTGCTATGTTCTTATCACGGTATTCCAAAACGTTACGCTGATAATGGAGATGTTTACCCTCAGCACTGTGAAGAAACGACTCGCTTACTCGCTGAAGCGTTAGGGTTAAACGAGCAACAGATAGGTATGACGTATCAGTCTCGATTTGGCCGGGAAGAGTGGTTACAGCCCTATACCGATAAAACCCTAGGGGCACTTCCTGCAAAAGGGGTAAAAAATATCAATGTAGTGACACCAGCATTCTCTTCGGATTGTTTAGAAACGTTGGAAGAGATCTCGGAAGAGTGTAAAGAGATTTTCCTTGAAGCAGGTGGTGAAAGCTTTACTTACATTCCTTGTTTGAACGATAGTGAGCTTCATATAGAAATGATGGCTGAGTTAGTTCACTCTAAGCTTTAGGTACAAAAAGGGTCGCAAAAGCGACCCTTTCATTTTTTGTAGAGCGATTAAGCGACTTGTACTTGCTGCTCTTCTACTTGTTCTGCTGTGCTGTGAGTATTCTCTGCACCATGCATCCAGCGAACGAGCGTATTCGAGAACAGAAGTAGGATGACGCCACTCACGGTAGCGCTGACTGCAATGCCACTAAAGATAGCCATTGCGCCCAATTCTCCTACGTGAGATCCCACATAGCCCGCAACGTAGTTTGCAATCGCATTGCAGCCAAACCATGCACCCATCATGAGTGAAGCTAAGCGAAGCGGTGCTAACTTGGTCACCAGTGAAAGACCAATTGGAGATAAGCACAGTTCGCCCAATGTATGGAAGAAGAAAGCACCCACCAGCCACAACATTGATGTTTTTACCGTTGTGTCTCCACCTTGTTCTAGCACAGCGCCAACCATACATAGGAAGCCAATTGCCAAGAAAAATAGTGCCATTGCAAATTTCACTGGCGACGTAGGTTCGCGTTTACCCAGTTTTACCCAAAGGACCGCTAGAACCGGTGCTAGGGTAATAATGAAAAATGGGTTTAGCGATTGGAACCACGCAGCAGGTACTTCAAAGCCACCAATCATACGATCAGTATATTGTTGAGTGTAGATGTTCATCAGGCCACCGGCCTGCTCAAAGCCAGCCCAGAAGACGATAGTGAATAAGCTCATGACCAAAATTACTTTTAGTCGGTTTACTTCTTCTTTCGTTAAGGGTTGCTTCGTGGTTGAGTTTTTGTTGCTTAGATCTCGTTTTGCTGCGGGCTCGCGACCGATGTCACCAAGCCAAGACTGAGCTAGCACCATTTGCATCACTAGGCTAATAATCATACCTACACCTGCGGCCACAAAACCTGCTTTCCAACCGTACGAGGTTGTCACAGAGCCAGAAACGACGCCGGCAAGTAACGCACCTAAGTTGATACCCATATAAAAGATAGTGAATGCGCCGTCACGACGGTTGTCACCCTCTTTATATAAATCGCCAACCATGGTTGAGATATTCGGCTTAAAGAGGCCGTTACCAGTGATAAGCAGACCAAGACCTAAATAGAAACTGTGTAGCGAACCAATACCCAGAGCGTCAGCAGGAAGTGCGAGTGTAAACTGGCCGATAGCCATTAACGCGCCACCAAGCAAAATTGAACGGCGTTGACCTAGATAGTTATCCGCTAAGTAACCTCCGATGAGAGGTGTGATATACACAAGACCAGTATAAATACCGTATAGGTCTAGTGCGTCTTTGGTTGACCAGCCAAGGCCGCCATTCATCGTTGTATCTGTAAGGTAAAGTACTAGAATGGCGCGCATTGCGTAGTAAGAAAAGCGTTCCCACAGTTCAGTACCGAACAATAAGAACAAGCCACGAGGATGGCCGAAATATTGATGTTGGTTTGACATAAGCTCTTCTAATAATAGTTATTACATTTTTTAACGACTTCTACGTATACATTGCAATTTAATGAGTGACAAACAATAAAATTTTGTATTACGACTAAAGTTGTTTGTTAAGTAACTGTTTTTGGGTGAATTTGCAGATGATATGATGGTGTGTTGGCTGTGTTACAAACTTAATTTCCATTTTTGTCTATGGACTTTTTCTCGTAAGTTCTTGAAAAGATACCGTTAATGCGAGCGATGTATAATCATACTTTTATAGATAAACTGAATGTCAATGACTCAACTTGGGCTTAATGCTAGGATAAAAACAAAATAGAATTGGCTAGTAAAAAAGATGAAACGTTGGTATCTACTTTATTGTAAACGTGGGGAGCAGGTTAGGGCGAAACAGCACCTTGAAAACCAAGGTGTAGAGTGCTTTTATCCAACTGTAGAAGTTGAGAAGATTTTGCGCGGGAAAAGACAAAAAGTCGAAGAGCCGCTGTTTCCTTGTTATGTGTTTGCTTACTTTGATTATGAACAGGGACCTAACTTCACCTCAGTCCGCTCCACTCGAGGGGTTGTTGATTTTGTGCGTTTTGGTGCTCAACCAAAAGAAGTCCAAGGTGACTTAGTCTTTGAATTGATGCAGCTAGAAAAATGCTGTAATGAAAATACCGCTTCTGAGTGTATGCCAAAACCAGGTGATCAAATCCGAGTTAAGAGCGGTCAGTTTGCAGGTATAGATGCTATCTTCCAAGAGCAAGATGGTGAGAAACGCTCAATCATGTTAGTGCAGATGATCACTAAACGAGTGCCTGTCAGCATTGACAACAGCGATTTAGACTTGAAATAGCTAATGCGTACAAACAAAAAAAGAGGTGCTTTGGCACCTCTTTTTTAATCTTGCTAGTGATCACCAGCAGTGGGACGCTGTTAGCGAGCTTAGCAAAACAACGATGATTACCGATTAGGAGTAGGGCATGACACCCTACTTAGTCGCTTAGTAAGCGTCGTTATGGACGGTTTGCACTGCACGACCTGACGGGTCTACACAGTTTTGGAATGACTCATCCCATTCAATCGCTTTCGCTGATGAACAAGCTACTGAAGGACCACCTGGCACACACTCAGCCGCTGAAGGTAGTGGGAATAGCTCTTCAAAGATTTCTCGGTACACGTAACCTTCTTTTGTAGTTGGCGTGTTGTATGGGAAGCGGTATTGAGCCGTTTCCATCTGCTGATCCGTCACTTTTTGCTCTGCGACTTCTTTCAATGTATCAATCCAGCTGTAACCTACGCCATCAGAGAACTGCTCTTTTTGACGCCATGCGATCGACTCTGGCAAGTAATGCTCAAAACACTCGCGTAGAATGTGTTTTTCCATTTTGCCGTTGCCACACATCTTATCTGCTGGGTTCAGGCGCATTGCAACGTCGATAAACTCTTTATCAAGGAACGGTACTCGGCCTTCAACCCCCCATGCCGCTAGCGATTTGTTTGCGCGCGCGCAGTCAAACATGTTCAGAGCAAGCAGCTTACGTACCGTTTCTTCGTGGAACTCTTTCGCGTTTGGTGCTTTGTGGAAGTACAGGTAGCCGCCAAAGATTTCGTCAGCGCCCTCACCAGAAAGTACCATCTTAATGCCCATCGCTTTGATCTTGCGACCCATTAAGAACATAGGCGTGGATGCGCGAATGGTGGTCACATCGTACGTTTCGATGTGGTAAATCACGTCGCGAATCGCGTCGAGACCTTCTTGAATTGTATAAGTCATTTCATGGTGAACGGTACCGATTTGGTCGGCAACTTCGCGAGCGGCTTTCAGGTCAGGCGCGCCTTCTAGACCCACAGCAAAAGAGTGCAGTTGTGGCCACCAAGCTTCAGACTTTTCATCGTCTTCAATTCGCATCGCTGCAAAGCGTTTTGCTACCGCAGATGTAATAGAAGAATCTAGACCACCTGAAAGAAGTACACCGTAAGGCACGTCAGTCATTAGTTGGCGTTTAACCGCTGCTTCTAGCGCTTCAGTCAGTTCTTCTTTGCTGGTGGTGTTACCTTGAACGGCAGCGTATTCGTTCCAGTCACGAACATAGTAACGCGTTGGCTCGGCATCTTTTGAGCTGTAGTAGCTACCAGGAGGGAACTCGCTCACTGTTTTACATACTGGAACAAGTGCCTTCATCTCTGATGCAACATAGTAGTTGCCATGCTCATCATGACCTTGATAAAGAGGGATAATGCCAATGTGGTCGCGACCGACTAAGTATTCGTCTTTTTCTTCATCGTACAGAACAAAAGCGAAAATACCGTTTAGTTCTTCAAGGAGATCTGCACCCATATCTTGGTACAGTGCAAGAATGACTTCACAGTCTGAATCGGTTTGAAACTCGTATTTTCCTTCGTAACGAGCACGAATTTCTTTATGGTTGTAGATTTCACCATTGACTGCAAGGATGAGCTTTTTATCAGGGCTGTATAGCGGTTGTGCACCACTATTTAGACCAACAATCGCCAAGCGCTCATGCGCTAAAATAGCGCGCTCTGAAGAGTAAATCCCAGACCAGTCAGGGCCACGATGACGAAGTTTTTTCGACATTTCTAATGCGATAGGGCGCAATGCGGCTGCATCGCTTTTAATGTCTAAAATGCCAAATACTGAACACATACTACATCCTTACTAAACTAAATAATTTCTAATCGGTATGGCTTCAATTTGCCATTACTAGTAAAAAAAGCAACGTTTTGTGATTATAAAAATGATAAAAAGCCTTGTTGTGTAAATATTATTTAATTTAATGGCTGGTTTGGTGAATGGAATCAAGGTTTGGTATAAAAACCATACAAAAAAGCCTTTCTATTGATAGAAAGGCTTTTAAAAAATATTAGTATGGTTGCTTATTTTATTGGTGTGAACTGAGGTTCAAGTTGTTTACACACATGTCGAGCAAAACCGCTACCTGCTTCACTGTATATATTGAATGCGGCGTCAACTCCGCTTTCCAGCAAACCTTCCAACTGATCTGGGTACTCGGCGATAGCAGCTATTTGCCCTTTATATTTTCTGCGTTTAAGCTGCTCAAGTGCGGTTTGGTTACCTTGATGATGAGGCATGGCAAGCAGCACCAGTTTGACATGACCTGTATCTAAAATTCGTTCCCAAAAATCTGGGTCTGTGGCATCGCCAGCGATCACGTTTCTTCCCTCTGAACGGTGCTGATGTGCTGCATCTTCACGAATTTCTATGCCTAGTGAAATTTTGCCATAGCGCGCACGTAATTCATCATAGGCCCCAGTCCCGATGCGCCCCATGCCTAAGATCAATACCTGGGCATGCCCAGGGTTAATGAGTTGGTCACGCTGGTTAAGCTTTTCTGCGGCTGTCTCTTGCAGCCACTTGCCGGAGTGTTGATAAATTTTGTGGCTAAGGCGGTTAAGTGGCGCAGAAATAATAAAGGACACGGACACCGCAACCGCAATCGCAGCGAGCATATCGCTTGGCATCCAGCCCATTTTATAGGCCAACCCTGCGACTATAAGGCCAAACTCACTGTAGTTGAACAGCGATAAAGAGGCGAGCAAAGAGGTACGTACTCGAAACTTAAAGTGATTAATCGTGACGAAGTACAAGAGCCCTTTTATTGGCAACAGTAAGATAAATAGTAGGGCGAGTACGACGCCATTGACGCTCAATGAAGCGGACAAGCCAATGTTTAAAAAGAAGCAGACTAAGAACAGCTCCTTCATATTGAATAGCGATTTGGATAGCTCTGAAGCTTTAGAGTGGCCAGCGAGTAGCATGCCTAAAATCAGCGCGCCCAAGTCTGGTTTCATTCCGACCAGTTCGAATAGCCCTGCCCCAACAACAAGCGCGAAGAAAATACCGAATAGCACCAGCATTTCGCCGTGGCCAACTTTATCTAACAGTTTATAGAATAGTGGACGAAGGAAAGGCAACGCGAACAAACCAATGGCATACCATTCTGGGACTTTTCCGGTTGAAGCAGTCAGGAATACCACGGCAAAAATATCTTGCATAACCAAGATACCGATCGCGAGTGTGCCGTAGGTCGCGTTCATTTCCCCTTTTTCTTGCAATGCTTTTACGGCAAAAACGGTACTGGAGAACGATAGTGCAAAAGCTAAAAGTAGGATTTGACCGCTATCCATACTGGCGAGCGAAGTTAAGCCCAGTAGTTTTAAACCTGATAGCGCTAGTGCAAAAAAAGCGGTAGACAGTATGTTGTGGGCGGTCGCTCCTCCCCATATTTCTTTGGACAGTAGCGTTTTGACATCAAGCTTGAGTCCGATCGTGAATAGAAGAAGAGTGACACCAAGATCTGCAAGAGTGACGATAACGTCATTGCTTTGATAGCCAAATGCATGCAAACCAAATCCTGCCAGTAGAAAACCAACGAGGGGAGGGAGGCTACATTTAAGCGCAATAAAGCCAGCTAAAAAAGCTGTTGTAATTAGAATAATTTCCATACTGTTGAGCTGTATTCCTGATATACAAAAACGGGCTGTGAAAACACAGCCCGAGATTGTAACTCAATTAGTTGTATAAACTTAGTCTTCAAGTAACTTTTGTAACAAAACTCCGTTTAGCATTGCGCGTTTAATCATCGCAAATGCGCCCATCGTTGGCTGCTTATCAATGTGTGAAGCCACGATAGGAAGGTCGTTATGGAAAGTTTTGAGAGATTGATTTTCGACATTACGTTGAATTGCAGGGAAGACTATGTCTTGTGCAGCAGTAATGTCGCCCGCAATGACAATTTTCTGAGGGTTAAACAAGTTAACGGTAATTGCAATCGCTTTACCTAACTGGTTACCCACTCGCACTAAACTCTGCTTTGCAAGTTCGTCACCATCCATTGCATGCTGACACACTGCTTCAATCGTGATGTTTTCAAGGTCAGTCAAGCTTGACTCATAGCCTTGAGCAATCAGTTGTTTTACTCGTTGGATAATGGCTGGGTTCGCTGCTACGGTTTCTAAGCAACCAAAGTTCCCACATTGGCACTGTTCACCAAGCGGATCGATTTGAATATGACCAATTTCACCGACGTTGCGGTTAAAGCCAAGAAAAACCTGGCCGTTAACGATAATACCTGCGCCAGTACCGCGGTGAACGCTAACTAAAATGGAGTCCTGACAGTCTTGGCTTGCCCCAAAGTAGTGTTCCGCTAACGCCATGCCACGTACGTCATTCCCAACAAAGCATGCGGTATTAAACTTCTCTCCAACAATTTCACCCAGCGCCAGATTATCGATATCGGTATTCGGCATGTACTCAACTACGCCTGTTGTTGGGTTTACAAGGCCCGGTAGCGTAATACCAATTGCAATGAGCTGATCAATTTTGTCTTCGCAACGGTTTACGAATTCTTTAAGTAAATCGATAAGCCCAGCGATCAAGTCAGCTTGGTTGGTGTAATGCAGTTCGTGTTGATCTTCCGCAAGTGCAGTGCCACCTAAATCGTACAAACAAAATTGTACGTAATCTCGACCTAAACGAACCGCAATAGAGTGGAAGGGTTTGACTTCGGTGGTCAGAGAGATTGCACGACGACCACCAGTTGAAGCTTGCTGGGCGACCTCTTTAATAAGGCCGCGCTCTAAAAGTTGGCGGGTTATTTTGGTAACACTAGCAGGTGCGAGCTGGCTCACATCTGCGACTTGAATACGGGAGATAGGACCTTGCTGATCAATCAGCCTATATACCGCAGCGCTGTTAAGCTGTTTTACTAAATCTACATTACCAATCTGTCCGCCATTCATGCTTAATTTTGCTCGTATTGTCCGTTAACAACCGTCGCTTTTACTTTGAAGTCACGATCGAAAATGGTTAGGTTTGCAACCATCCCTTTTCGAACTCGGCCAAGGCGATCCTCAACACCAATTGCAGTTGCTGGGTATAACGTGGCCATTCGTAGAGCTTCGTCTAAAGCGATCCCCGCGTGCTCAACTGAATTCTGAACTGCTTCTATCATTGTCAAAGCTGAGCCGCCTAGTGTGCCATTTTCATCAACACACTTACCATCTCGGTAATATACTTTCTTACCGACAAAAATAAAGTGATCAATGTTAGCACCTGCTGGAGCTGTGGCATCCGTCACCAAAACAAGCTTTTCACCTTTGATTTTATGAGCAATTCGGATGTTTGCGTAGTCTACGTGGAAACCATCAGCAATAATGCCAGCATAAACGTCAGGCGTATCGTAAATTGCACCGACAACTCCAGGTTCACGACCAACCATTGGTGTCATCGCATTAAATAGGTGTGTGGCAAAAGTAATACCTGCTTCAAAGCCTTTACGCGCTTCGGCGTAGGTCGCATTTGTATGACCAATAGAAACCACGATGCCGGCTGCTTTTAATCGTGCAATATGCTCTGGATCGTTTTGCTCTGGTGCAAGCGTTACTTTAGCGATGATATCGGCGTTTGCGCAGATAAGATCAATCATGCTTTCATCTGACGGGCGAATAAAATCGACGTTGTGGATACCTTTTTTCGCGACGTTAAGATAAGGACCTTCTAGGTGTAGACCAAGTGATTGGTTTTGATATTGGTTATGATATTCACGAGCGGCAGAAATTGCAGTTCGCATATCTTCGTCTGATGAAGTAATGAGCGTTGGTAAGAAGCTAGTACAGCCGGACTTGAGGTTTGCTTCGTGCATGATTTGCATGGTTTCCGGTGTGATTGCATCGTTTAGCATTACACCGCCACAGCCATTCAGTTGCAGGTCGATAAAGCCCGGACTTAGGTTTGCGCCTGCGAGGTCTTTTACTTCGATGCCCTGAGGTAGCTCTGCAACCGGCACAATAGATTGAATAAGGTCGTTTTCGATGATGACCGCATGATCGGTAAGAACATCACTACCGGTATAAATTTTACAGTTACTTAGCGCGTACATAGTCAGCTAGTCCTTATAGATGAGAATTCAATTTCTATATCGTTACCTAAGTGGAGACTGCTTTAGTCATATGGGTACTTAGTTTGTATCACTGAATTAGATAACGAGTCACATACAGCAAGTCGCGTTTTATCGATGTTATTGTCATAGTAACTAACTGAAAAGTAATAATTGTATGGTTTTTTATGATTCTTTTTCAGAGCAAAGTTACAGTGATTTACCCGCCTAGATACCAAAATAACACTGATTCTGCCTTGCATAAAGTGCGAGAATATTATCTTTAAAATGCCATTTTTTCGTATAATAAAATAAGTTTTATGATCTCGCTAGCAAAAACCTTCCGAAAGGGCAAATTGTGGTGATTATGATCACAAACGGTGAGCTTTTAATTTGCGGAGCAAAATTAATGTCATAAACTGAGGATGACTAAATTGGACGACTGAAATAAGTCATTCAACATAACATCTAATCCTATAGGGGGAACTTAAGGTGAATATTCTCGGATACGCGCAGAAGTTAGGTAAAGCTCTTATGCTTCCTATTGCGACTTTGCCAATCGCAGGCTTGTTACTGCGCTTGGGCCAGCCGGATGTTTTTGACATCGCATTTATGGCACAAGCAGGTAACTCAATCTTTTCTAACCTTCCATTGTTGTTTGGCCTTGGTATTGCGATCGGTCTATCTAAAGACGGTCAAGGTGCAGCTGGCCTTGCTGGTGCAGTTGCGTACTTTGTACTGACAGCGACAGCGTCAACAATTGATGCATCAGTAAACATGTCGTTCTTTGGTGGTATCATCGCAGGTATTATTGCTGGCCACTCTTACAACGCTTTCCATGCTACACGTCTTCCTGAGTGGCTTGCTTTCTTCTCAGGTAAACGTTTAGTGCCGATTATGGCAGGTCTATTCGCTTTAGTTGCTGGTGCAGTTGGTGGCATTGTATGGCCAACAATTCAAGGTGGTCTAGATGCGCTTGCTCATGGCATCTCAACTTCTGGCGCTATTGGTCAGTTTATCTACGGTACACTGAACCGAGCCCTTATTCCTGTAGGTCTACACCACGTACTTAACTCATTCTTCTGGTTTGGTATGGGGTCTTGTCAAGAAGTGCTAGTAACTGGTGCAAATGCTGCGGGTCAAGCGCTTCCTGCTCTACAACAACTGTGTGTGGATCCTGCGCTAGCGAAAACGCTTGTGGCTGGTCAAACTCATACATTTGAATTCGCTAACTCTGTCACTCCTGAAATCACTGCAACAGTGAAGGAAGTAACTGAAACAGTTAAATCTGGTGACCTACACCGTTTCTTCGGCGGCGATAAGAGCGCTGGTGTGTTCATGAACGGTTTCTTCCCAGTAATGATGTTCGGCCTACCTGGTGCGGCGCTTGCAATGTACCTAGCGGCTCCTGCTGAGAAACGTAGCCAAGTTGGTGGTGCATTGTTCTCTGTTGCATTCTGTTCATTCCTAACTGGTATCACAGAGCCTCTAGAGTTCATGTTCGTATTCCTAGCGCCTGCACTATACGCGATTCACGCAGTGTTCACTGGTCTGTCGCTAGTTGTTGCTAACATGCTTGGTACGCTACACGGCTTCACATTCTCAGCTGGTCTAATTGACTACTTGTTGAACTACGGTCTAGCAACTAAACCGCTACTACTTGGTGCAGTTGGTCTTGGCTTTGGTGCTCTATACTTCTTCACATTCAGCTTCGCAATCCGCGCATTCAACTTGAAATCGCCTGGTCGTGAAGATGACGACAGCGAAGCTGCAGCGCCTGCTGGTGAGAAGAAAAGTGGTGACCTAGCTCGCCAATACTTAAAAGCACTTGGCGGTCATGACAACCTAACTTCAATCGACGCATGTATCACTCGACTACGCTTGACGCTAAAAGATCGTTCAGTCGCTGATGAGGAAGTACTGAAGAAACTGGGTGCGAAAGGTGTGGTTAAACTTGGTGAAAACAACCTTCAAGTTATCCTTGGCCCTCTAGCTGAAATCGTTGCTGGCGAAATGAAAGCAATCGGTGCTAATGAAGACCTATCGAATGTAAAATTGCCTTAATTACATCGAACTGATATCTGACTAAAGACCTCCCTCGGGAGGTCTTTTTTTTGTTTTGGCACTTTGAATCTGCTGTGCTTTCGCTCTAACTCGATAAATATTGTCGTTTTAGCGCGAGTTCTTGTTGTCTAATTGCTTAGAATTGTGGATCATTAGAAACAATGTACTCTGCAAAACCATACTTGGATGCAGAGTTCCGTTTTCTCTGACAATACTAATATTTTTGAGGTGCTATAGATGAGTGAAGCTGATGCTCGTCCATCAAACTTTATTCGCCAGATCATTGATAAAGATCTAGCGGATGGTAAACACACTAGCGTGCATACTCGATTCCCGCCGGAGCCAAATGGCTACCTGCATATCGGTCATGCTAAGTCTATCTGTTTGAACTTCGGTATTGCTCAGGACTACCAGGGTCAATGTAATCTACGTTTCGACGATACGAACCCTGAAAAAGAAGACATCGAATACGTTGAGTCTATCAAGAAAGATGTAAACTGGTTGGGCTTTGAGTGGAGTGGTGAAGTATGTTACTCATCAAACTACTTCGATAAGCTTTACGAATATGCAATTGAATTGATTAACAAAGGCTTAGCGTACGTAGATGAGCTAAGTCCAGAGCAGATTCGTGAATACCGTGGCACGCTAAAGGCGCCAGGTAAACCAAGCCCATACCGTGACCGTTCTGTTGAAGAGAACTTAGCGTTATTTGAAAAAATGCGCGCTGGTGAATTTGAAGAAGGTAAAGCGTGTCTTCGTGCCAAGATTGACATGGGTTCTTCATTCATGGTTATGCGCGATCCAGTTTTATACCGTGTGCGTTTTGCTACGCACCACCAAACTGGTGATAAGTGGTGCATTTACCCAATGTACGATTTCACGCACTGTATCTCTGATGCATTAGAAGGCATTACGCATTCTATCTGTACGCTTGAGTTTATGGATAACCGTCGTCTGTACGACTGGGTTCTGGACAACATCACGATCGAAAGCCGTCCACATCAGTACGAGTTTAGTCGCTTAAACCTTGAATACACAGTGATGTCTAAGCGTAAGCTTAATCAACTCGTCACTGAAAAACTGGTTAACGGTTGGGATGACCCACGTATGCCAACAGTCTCAGGTCTGCGTCGTCGAGGCTTCACGCCAGCATCTATCCGTGAGTTCTGTAAGCGTATTGGTGTAACGAAGCAAGAAAATATGATCGAGTTTAGCTCACTAGAATCTTGTATTCGTGATGACCTAAACGAGAACGCTCCGCGTGCAATGGCTGTGTTGGATCCTGTTAAAGTTGTTATCGAAAACTTTGAAGAAGGTGCAGTAGAAAACTTGACGGTCGCTAATCACCCAAACAAACCAGAGATGGGTGTGCGTGAAGTACCATTCACTCGTGAGTTGTGGATTGAGCGTGAAGACTTCCGTGAAGAGGCGAACAAAAAGTACAAGCGTTTAGTGCTAGGTAAAGAAGTTCGCTTACGTGGTGCTTACGTGATCAAAGCAGAGCGCGTTGAAAAAGATGCCGAAGGCAACATCACGACTATCTTCTGTTCTTACGATGCAGACACACTAGGTAAGAACCCGGCTGATGGCCGTAAAGTAAAAGGTGTGATTCATTGGGTATCAGCTGATAAAGCATTACCAGCGGAAATCCGTCTGTACGATCGTCTATTTACGGTTCCAAACCCGGGTGCAGCAGAAGACTTTGCTTCTACAATCAACCCTGAATCATTAGTTGTGATCAATGGTTTTGTAGAGCCTAGCTTAGCGTCAGCAGAAGCAGAAAAAGGCTACCAGTTTGAGCGTATGGGTTACTTCTGCGCAGACTCGAAAGATTCTTCAGCAGATAAACTAGTATTCAACCGCACGGTTGGCCTACGTGATACTTGGGCAAAAATTGAGAACCAATAATCTCGATTAATGCAAAAATCGATAAAAATGCCAGCAAATGCTGGCATTTTTTTATTCTCATTATCGTAATTCGGCGGTTATAGGTAATGTAGGGAGTTGCTTAAGAACGAGGGACGTTTGATAAATGTTCGGTTTGGAAGAAAACAATGATGTTTATGAGGATTTAAATTGGTAAGCCTAATCGACGCTTTACAAAAGTTGGTATGGCAATTCAAATTTTGAAAGACATCACTCTCAGAAACAAAAAACGCCAGCATGAGCTGACGTTTATTTTAAATCAACAAACCGTTATTTTTTTGGTTTGTGTGCATCTGGATTGTCTTTACAACCACCATCACTGCACTTGCCGTACAAGTATAAGCTGTGGTTTGTTAGCGTGACATTGTACTTAGCTGCAATCTCTTTTTGACGTTCTTCAATAAGATCGTCAGAAAATTCAATTACCTCACCACAGTCTAGGCACACTAGATGGTCGTGGTGATGTTGAGTCGATAATTCGAAGACTGACTTACCACCTTCAAAGTGGTGACGAGTTACAATACCAGCATCATCGAATTGGTTTAGAACTCGGTAAACAGTTGCTAGGCCAATCTCTTCACCTAGATCAATCAACTTTTTGTACAAATCTTCAGCACTGATGTGCTGGCAGTCTGGCTGCTGAAGTACTTCTAGAATTTTTAGCCTTGGAAGGGTTACTTTTAAACCCGCATCCTTCAGCGCCTGATTATTATCTGACATATACTTTCCCGTTGGATCATCTGCAGCGATTTAACAGAATTCAATCTTCCTACCATTATAGGATAAGCGCTCAGAACATTAAACCACGAACTTCAAAGGGTTAATAGAATCTTTTTGTAAATTAGAAACAGGTCGATTATATTACAGATCTGACCAGTTACAATTGTGTAACATTGAGCTTAGAGAGGGCACGGACTGCGATGAATAAGCGACTTGCGAAGATATACAAACCAGGAATTGTAAAATTCGCACTCAATATTTGGCCACCTTTTTGGGGCGCTGGTATTAAAATCTTACATATTTCTGAAGACTTTCGTACCGTGAAGGTGCGTTTGAAACTTCGCTGGTGGAATAAAAACGCCAATCGTACTCAGTATGGTGGCAGTATTTTCTCTTTAACTGATCCCATTTACTCGTTGATGCTGATGGGGATTCTACGCGAGGAGTATTACGTGTGGGATAAAGAGGCGAGTATTAACTTTATTAAGCCAGGGCAAAGTGATTTATTTGCAGAATTCGAGGTCACTGAAGGGATGCTAGAAAACATTTATCAAATGACACGGAATGGAGAAAAGTGTTTTCCTGAATTTATTACCCATGTAAAAGATAAACAGGGGAACGTGGTTTCAGAGGTTCAACGCAAGCTTTATGTAAGAAAGAAACCTCAGTATCGTGAAGAGGAAGTGCTCACCGATGCTTTGTGAAAATATTCAAAAAGACCTCCAATCGGAGGTCTTTGTATAATTCGATTTATTTAGCCTTCAAGCTCAGCTAAACACATTTCTTCGTAAATCTGTTTAACCCAGCTCTCAACACGCTCGTCAGTCAGTTCCGGTTGACGGTCTTCATCGATACATAGACCTACGAATTGGCTGTCGTCGCCTTCAACAAGTGCTTTAGACGCTTCAAATTCGTAGCCTTCTGTTGAAGTATGGCCAAGAATTGTGCCGCCTTTAGACTCAACGATATCACGTACTGTGCCCATCGCGTCACAGAAATATTCTGCGTAGTCCTCTTGGTCGCCACAGCCAAAGATAGCCACTAGCTTAGTAGAGAAGTCGATTTGCTCAAGTTCAGGGAAGAAATCATCCCAATCACATTGTGCTTCACCGTAGTACCAAGTTGGGATACCTAGAAGAAGAAGATCGAAGTTATCAATGTCTTCTTTGCTGCTTTTCGCGATGTCTTGAACGTGAACTAGATGCTTACCTAGTTGCTTTTGAATCATCTTTGCAACGGCTTCAGTATTACCTGTGTCGCTACCGAAGAAGATACCTACACTTGCCATAGAGTCTATACCTTTACATTGTTTGTTATTGGCGATGGTACTAAGGGTTTAACCTAACCCAGAGCCTTCCCAAGTTAGCTGAATTACACCTTTTGCAATAAAGCCAGCACAGCCTAGGAAAAGGACTAACCATACAATACGACGACCAAAAACAGGTACATTGCCTTGCTTTAGCACATCTTTTATCGCCATCCCGATGAAAAAGAAGATAGCAGCAAAAAGAAGATCGAGCCCAATAGACTCGAGCATATCCATATAGTCGTAAAGCATTTTAGTCCTTCATGCCGAAAAATCTTGGGCGCACTATACCACTGTTAAACGGTAAAGTTAATGCACTACAAGAAGGGTTATTTCAATAATCTATTGTTGCTTTTCGAATTTGTTAACTCGAAATGTATTTCCGAATGACTCTCATTACTTCAGCCGGTTTTTCGGCGTGAAGCCAGTGGCCAGTATTAGCGATAATATGTGCTTTTGCTTGTTTGAACTGTTTTTGCACCGCAGGTTGGTGCTCTGGCATTAAGTAATCGGAATCACCACCTTTAACAAACAGAGTGGGTATGTCTGTTGGGGCAATTTCCTGCCAGCCGATAATTTGTGCGTAATTCTCAAAAAGGCTCGGTACGTTAAACCGCCAGTCCATTTTATCGCCATTTTTGTATAGTGACTTAGAGAGAAATTGTCTTACACCGTCGATCTCAACATGTTGAGCTAGGATATCCATCGCTTGTTGACGGCTTGCTGGCTTTTCGTTAATTACGGCGTGTAAACCATTAAACACATTGTCGTGACGGTTTGCTGTGTAGGCGACAGGTGCCATGTCGAGCACAACCAACTGTTTGACGAGCTCTGGAGCAATGTCCACCAGTGTCATCGCGACCTTTCCACCCATTGAATGCCCAATAATAATAGATGGATCAACATTTAAGTGTTGTAGGAGTTGTGCCACATCTTTTGCCATGTCGGCGTAATTATGAATGTTTGAGTGAAAAGAGAGGCCGTGATTTCTCAGATCAATACTGATCACCGTGTGATCTTTAATAAGATCGCGGGCTAGTAGACCCAGATTACTTAAACTACCAAACAATCCGTGAATCAAAACAACTGTTTGGCCTTGGCCTTCCTGCTTATAGTTGAGTAATGCTGACATTTTATCTTATTCGTGATGGGTTTAACGTGGAGTATCCGAGAGGATCTCGTTATAATCCCCCAGAGTTTAAACATTGAGAATGTGAAAAGCGAATGAAAACAATTGAGGTTGATGAGGATCTATACCGTTACATTGCTAGCCAAACTAAGCATATCGGTGAAAGCGCCTCGGATATTTTGCGACGCCTTTTAAACCTTGATGGTCAGTTGCAGGAAGCTGAAGCCGCGCCTGTAGTAGAGAGGCCACAAGGGATTGTAGTAAGTAAAGATGCGGGTAAAACGGAATCTGTTGATGTAGTGAAAGAAATGCGTTCGCTGCTTATTTCTGATGAGTTTGCCGGTCTAAAAAAAGCGATTGATCGCTTTATGTTAGTACTATCGACCTTACATAAATTAAATCCAGAAGGTTTCGCGCAGGCTACGAATGTAAAGGGACGCAAACGCGTGTACTTTGCAGATAATGAAGAAACCTTGTTGGCAAATGGCAACACGACCAAGCCAAAAGCCATTCCTGGCACACCGTTTTGGGTTATCACGAACAACAATACCAGTCGTAAAAGACAGATGGTTGAACAAGTGATGACACACATGGGGTACCAACCTGACTTAATAGAAAAAGTAACAGGTTCAATCTAAGAAACCTGATAGAAGCCTCATAATGTGTCGCAGTTAGCGGATATTATGAGGCTTTTTTAATTTTATTTGTATTTAAAGAAAGGATGTCAAACATGGCTATGCACCCTCGTGCTGGGCAAAAAGCGCAGCAGGAAGATCTTTATAATATTCCGGCACTTGTTGCCAATTACTTCTTGCTTCAACCTGATGCTAAGAACCCCGATCACAAGGTTCAATTCGGCACATCAGGTCACCGTGGTACCGCTGATAAGCATACATTTAACGAAAACCACATTTTGGCTATTGCTCAAGCGGTTGCAGAAGTTCGTGCCCAGCAAGGGACCACAGGTCCTTTGTTTGTCGGTAAAGACACGCATGCTTTGTCTGAACCTGCATTTTCTAGCGTGATTGAAGTTTTGATTGCGAATGGCGTAAAAGTCATCGTACAGCAGGATAACGGCTACACGCCAACACCAGGTATCTCGCACGCAATTCTGACTTACAACATCAAGCACGATGAAAAAGCAGACGGTATTGTGATTACACCATCTCATAACCCACCACAAGACGGCGGTATCAAATACAATCCGACTCACGGTGGTCCAGCAGAAGCTGAGTTGACTCAAGCTATCGAAGATCGTGCGAACGCACTGATTGCCGAAGGTTTACAAGGTGTTAAACGCTTACCACTAGCAGAAGCAAAAGCATCGGATCTGTTTGTGGAGATGGACTTGGTTAAACCCTATATCGATGATCTGGTGAACGTTATCGATATGGAAGCAATCCAAAAAGCAAATCTGAAGATTGGTGTAGATCCATTGGGTGGCAGCGGCATCGATTACTGGCGTCAAATTGGTCAGGCATACAACCTAGACCTAACGCTAGTAAGTGAAGCGATTGATCCTTCTTTCCAATTCATGTCTCTCGATAAAGACGGCGTTGTACGTATGGACTGTTCTTCTCCATACGCAATGGCGGGTCTATTGGCACTGAAAGACGAGTACGATCTAGCATTTGGTAACGATCCTGACTACGACCGTCACGGTATCGTTACGCCAAAAGGTTTGATGAACCCGAATCACTTCTTAGCCGTTTGTATCGACTACCTATACCGCCATCGTGACGCATGGGGTAAAGATGTAGCGGTTGGTAAAACACTAGTATCAAGTGCACTGATTGACCGTGTTGTGGCGGATCTAGGTCGTGAGCTATGTGAAGTACCAGTAGGCTTCAAATGGTTTGTTGATGGTCTGTACACTGGTAAATTCGGTTTTGGTGGTGAAGAAAGTGCCGGGGCATCTTTTCTTCGTAAAGATGGTACGCCATGGTCAACAGACAAAGACGGCATCTTGTTATGTCTTCTAGCGGCAGAGATCACTGCGGTAACGGGTAAGAACCCACAAGACTACTATGAAGAGCTAGCGGCGAAACACGGTGAGTCGAAATACAACCGTATTCAAGCTGTAGCGAATGGCCCTCAAAAAGACGTACTGAAGAAGTTGTCACCAGAAATGGTCGCGGCTGAAACACTAGCGGGTGATCCAATTACGGCTCGTCTCACGCATGCGCCTGGTAATGGTGCTGCAATCGGTGGTCTAAAAGTAACGACTGCCAACGGCTGGTTTGCTGCTCGTCCATCAGGCACAGAGGACATCTACAAGATTTACTGTGAAAGCTTCAAAGGTGAAGAGCACCTAAAACAAATCGAAGCAGAAGCACAAGAGATCGTTAATCAAGTGTTTGCAGCTGCCGGCCTGTAAACCATTCAATAGTCGATTTAGAAAACAAAGGGTTGATGTGCAAGCATCAACCCTTTTGCGTTTTAAGATTCCTGAACTGAGTTGTTTCCGGGCCAGGAATCCGGTACCACAAACCAGAATTGACCGTCCTCCGTTTGTGCATGTACAAATCGGTCTGAAGGCTTTTCAATGGGTTGAGATAAATCGTCCGTACCAATCGCCCAGCATGGTTTGTGTAAATGATAAAGTGGCTTACCGATTAACTCCCATTGGCTCTGGTAGCACCAGTAACCACTAATCTGACTTGGATTTAGTTCATAACCCAAGCACTCGCTAGGAGTTGGCTCTGGAGTAAACGGATTAATATAGAGTCGTCCTTGCATCAATAGACGTTCTTGTGGAGAGTCGTTTAACGGAATTATTTTTTGAAATTCCGGGCGATCGCTCATTTTCAACTGATGAGTAAGCATTCTATTCAGTTTTGTATGCAGCTGGTCGTGAGCATTCGGACCATACCAAACGCCGTTATAAAGAAGATAAAACTTAATCGCTACTTCCCAGTGCTCTATTTGATTTGATTCTGTATTCCGCAACACCAAGTCGATAGCACCAATAGTCTTACCTTCGATGTCGTTTAACTGAACCTCTTCCGCGATAACCTGATATCGTTCTGAACTAGAGAGAACTGCAGTGCATAAGTGCTGATATAAAAAGCCCAATCTTGGATTACCATTGTATTGCTCAGCGTTATTTAAAGGCGTTACCGAAAGATCCTCTAAGGTTGTAAACGGAGGGCGTAACTTGAAAAGAGGAGGTGAAGTGGCGATCCATTGGTAAAAGCGTTGCAGTTGGTTCATCCGTATCCCTATATGTATGGTGAGGCGACAAGCTTTGTTATTGTAACTAAATTTGCTTTTGAGGGTAGGGTGGCTAGCATCGATATTAGGGTTCGAGATACACTTTAAGTACCTAAATGATATCAAGGTGCCAGATGTCAAAACGTTGTTGTATCAACTAGGTTGCACACTCTCGGTCTGATTTCATCGAGAGGTTATTTAGGTTTACATGCGCTAGAAATTGGAAGTAATAATGAATAACTTAAAGCTAGAACAGATTCTTAATGACAAACTGTCACCGCAGTTAATTAAAGATTACGCACCAAACGGGTTACAGGTAGAAGGGACGCCAGCCGTAAAGCGTATTATCACTGGCGTAACTGCCTCCCAAGCCTTAATCGATAAAGCGATTGAGCTTAATGCAGACGCATTACTCGTTCATCACGGTTATTTTTGGAAAGGTGAACCTGAGCCAATTCGTGGTATGAAAGGTAAACGAATTCGTAGTCTGCTCAAAAACGATATCAACTTATATGGTTATCACCTTCCTCTGGATATTCACCCAGAGCTAGGCAACAACGCCGAATTAGCTCGCTTACTTGAAATCGAAGTAGAAGGTGGACTTGAAGGACATCCTCAATCAGTAGCCATGTTTGGACGCTTGAAAAAACCGATGTCTGGTGCTGAGTTTGCGAGCAAGATCAATCAAGTTCTTGATAGACAACCACTGCATATTGCTCCAGAGAATACCGATAAGATGATTGAGACGGTCGGTTGGTGCACTGGTGGAGGGCAGGATTTTATTGAACTTGCTGTACAACACGGGCTGGATGCATTTATCTCTGGAGAAATTTCAGAGCGTACCACTTATACCGCTCGTGAAATGGACATTCATTACTTTGCTGCAGGTCATCATGCTACTGAGCGTTATGGTGTTCAGGCTTTAGGCAAATGGCTAGCGGATGAGTATGGCCTACATGTGGAGTTTATCGATATTGATAATCCGGTTTAGTGTTCGCTATTCATAACGTGAAACGCTGAAAAGAAAAAAGGGTTGAGACAAAATCTCAACCCTTTTGTTTGTTTATCTTCTAACTAAAAAGATCATTCACGTTCGTGAAGTGGAGAAAACTCACGCTGTGTCTCACCAGTGTATAGCTGACGAGGACGACCGATGCGGTTCAGTGGATCGCTGTGCATTTCGTTCCAGTGAGCAATCCAGCCGATGGTACGAGAAATCGCGAAGATAACCGTAAACATAGAAACTGGAATACCAATCGCTTTAAGAATGATACCTGAGTAGAAGTCTACGTTCGGGTACAGCTTCTTAGAAACGAAGTACTCATCAGAAAGCGCAATGCGCTCAAGTTCCATTGCTACATCTAGTAGAGGGTCTTGAATGTTTAGCTCTTTGAGAACTTCATGACACGTTTCGCGCATTACTGTCGCACGTGGATCGTAGTTTTTATAAACGCGGTGACCAAAGCCCATTAAGCGGAATGGGTCATCTTTGTCTTTCGCGCGGTCTACATACTCAGGGATGTTATCGACGCTGCCAATCTCTTCTAGCATTCTCAAGCACGCTTCGTTTGCACCACCGTGAGCAGGTCCCCAAAGTGATGCAATACCAGCGGCAATACATGCAAATGGGTTAGCACCAGAAGAGCCAGCTAGACGTACAGTTGACGTCGACGCATTCTGTTCGTGATCCGCGTGTAGCGTGAAGATTTTGTCCATCGCACGAGCAACGACAGGGTTTACTTCATACTCTTCGCAAGGGTTTGCGAACATCATGTGTAGGAAGTTTTCTGCGTAGCTCAAATCGTTGCGTGGATAGATAAATGGCTGACCGATAGAGTATTTGTAACACATTGCAGCCAGTGTCGGCATCTTCGATAGCAGACGGTACGCCGCGATCTCACGGTGCTCGTCGTTGTTGATGTCAAGAGAGTCGTGGTAGAAGGCTGCAAGTGCACCGACTACACCACACATTACTGCCATTGGGTGAGCATCACGTCGGAAGCCATGGAAAAAGCTTGCGATTTGTTCGTGGACCATAGTATGACGCGTTACGGTCGTCTTGAATTGCTCGTATTGTTCTCGGGTAGGGGCTTCACCATAAAGAAGGATGTAACATACTTCTAAGTAATCTGCGTTATTGGCTAATTGATCAATCGGGAAACCGCGGTGCAAAAGAATACCTTTGCCGCCATCGATGTACGTGATTGATGATTCACAAGATGCAGTGGCAAGAAAACCTGGGTCAAAAGTAAAGTAACCATTGGCTCCCAGCTTACGAACGTCAATTACAGGTGTACCTAGCGTACCGTCCATAATTGGCAGTTCGATTGGCGCTTGACCTTCAACATGAAGGGTCGCTTTCTTATCCGCCATAACAATCTCCTTTGTTTATTATTTAATCCGTCCAGGATGTTTATGTGCCATTTTTGTACTGTTGTTAAAGCTTAAAGTCAATTTTTCTCCATCTTTGTGTGCACTTGTTATGATTTTTCTCATGAAAATCGTTAAAAATCTGTTCTATGTAGCATAATTTGTTACACCAATTGTATTAGAATGTTGCTCGCCGTATATTGGCTAAGAAAATTTTAGTTAAATCCTTATAAATTCGGGGCTAGAAACAAAGAGTGAGGTTTGTTGCTGGACTCCGATTGTTAACAAGTTGTTTACAATTATCTGGGTGGTTACTCGCGATATTTGTTAAATAGATGTTAACTTTTGTACGTTTGGAAGCTGAAATTGGTTATAACAATAAATGCTCAATGGAGCTGAGTGAGCAAGCCCGTGAAAGAAAGAAAGTCAAGACCTGTTAATTTAGATTTACAGACCATCCACTTTCCTATCACAGCAATCGCATCCATCCTACACCGTGTGTCTGGGGTAATTACGTTTGTTGCGGTGGGTATACTACTGTGGTTACTGTCCATTTCTCTGTCATCCCCAATGGGTTTTATGGAAGCCGCTGACATCGTCGATAGCTTCTTCGTAAAATTCATCCTGTGGGGAATTCTTACTGCACTTGCCTACCACATTGCAGGTGGTATCCGTCACTTGTTGATGGATCTAGGTCACTTTGAAGAGCTAGATTCTGGCACGATGAGCGCTAAAGTCGCGTTTGGTGCAACAGCAGTATTATCATTATTGGCGGGGATCTTGGTATGGTAAAACACGTATCTTCATTTGGTCGTAATGGTGTACACGATTTCCTACTAATTCGTGCAACTGCAATCATTATGACGCTATACACGATTTATCTGATTAGCTTCTGTGCATTTTCAGATATCTCTTACGCATCTTGGACCCAATTCTTTGGTGGTACCTTCACTAAAGTATTCACCATGTTGGCACTTGTCTCGATCCTGATCCACGCATGGGTCGGTTTGTGGCAGGTATTAACGGATTACATTAAGTGCGCGAAACTGCGTGGCGCACTGCAACTTGGTGTTATTGCCGTGCTATTCGGCTATGTCTTCTCTGGTCTATTTATTCTGTGGGGTGCGTAAGTGTCTATTCCAGTTCGTGAGTTTGACGCCGTAGTAATCGGCGCTGGTGGTGCAGGTATGCGCGCTGCACTACAAATTTCAGAACAAGGCCTATCATGTGCTTTGTTGTCAAAAGTATTTCCAACACGTTCTCATACTGTGTCTGCACAGGGCGGTATTACCGTTGCTCTGGGTAACTCGCACAAAGACGATTGGCAATGGCACATGTACGATACCGTTAAAGGTTCCGATTACATCGGTGACCAGAACGCGATTGAATACATGTGTAAAAATGGCCCTGAGTCCGTTATCGAACTAGAAAAAATGGGTCTTCCATTCTCTCGTTTTGATAACGGTACTATCTACCAACGTCCATTCGGTGGTCAGTCAAAAGAGTTTGGTGGTGAGCAAGCTGCACGTACAGCAGCTGCTGCGGACCGTACAGGTCACGCGCTTCTTCATACGCTTTACCAACAAAATGTGAAACACAAAACCACCATTTTCTCGGAATGGTATGCACTAGACTTGGTGAAAAACCAAGACGGCGCCGTAATGGGCTGTACTGCGATTTGTATGGAAACAGGCGAGATTTGTTACTTCAAATCAAAAGCAACGATTCTAGCAACAGGTGGTGCAGGTCGTATTTACGCGTCGACCACTAACGCACACATCAACACTGGTGACGGTGTAGGTATGGCATTGCGTGCGGGTGTACCTATGCAAGACATGGAAATGTGGCAGTTCCACCCAACGGGTATCGCTGGTGCAGGTGTTCTTGTAACAGAAGGTTGTCGTGGTGAAGGTGGTTACCTTCTAAATAAAGACGGCGAACGCTTCATGGAGCGCTATGCTCCTAACGCGAAAGACCTTGCAGGTCGTGACGTAGTTGCACGTTCAATGATGATCGAAATTCGTGAAGGCCGTGGTTGTGATGGTCCTTGGGGTCCACACATTAAGCTGAAGTTGGATCACCTTGGTAAAGAAGTGCTTGAGTCACGTCTGCCTGGTATCTGTGAGCTGTCTCGTACTTTCGCGCACGTTGATCCAGTGAAAGAGCCAATTCCAGTAATTCCAACCTGTCACTACATGATGGGTGGTGTACCGACTCAAGTGTCTGGCCAAGCAATCAAGCAAAAGGCTGACGGCAGCGAGATGGAAGTACAAGGTCTATATGCATGTGGTGAGATTGCTTCTGTATCAGTACACGGAGCAAACCGTCTAGGCGGTAATTCATTACTAGACTTAGTCGTATTTGGTCGCGCGACTGGCTTGCACCTTGGCGAAACGCTCGCAGCGCAAGCTGAGGCACGCCCTGCAACTGAATCTGATATTGAAGCATCTCTAGCGCGTACCATGCGTTGGGAAAATAGTACTGGTGGTGAAGATCCAGTTCAAATCCGTAAAGACCTACAAGCTTGCATGCAAAACAGCTTCTCGGTATTCCGTGAAGGCGATGCAATGGCAACGGGTCTAGAAGAGTTGAAAGTAATTCGCGAACGTCTGAAAGATGCGCATCTAGCGGACAAGTCTTCTGAATTCAACACGCAACGTATTGAGTGTCTAGAGTTAGACAACTTGATGGAAACAGCATTCTCTACAGCCGTAGCGGCGAACTACCGTACTGAAAGCCGTGGCGCACATGCACGTTTCGATTTCCCTGAGCGTGATGATGAGAACTGGTTATGCCACTCTATCTACAACCCGGAAACAGAAGCGATGACTAAGCGTGATGTGAACATGACGCCAACGCATCGTGAAGCTTTCCCGCCGAAAGTACGTACATACTAAAGGGAGGATACGACTATGAAATTGAACTTCTCTTTATACCGTTACAATCCGGATGTGGATACCAAGCCTTACATGAAAGAGTATACCCTTGAGGTAGACGAAGGCTCAGACATGATGGTGCTTGATGCATTGATTCTGCTAAAAGAGCAAGATCCAAGCATCGCGTTCCGTCGCTCATGCCGTGAAGGGGTATGTGGTTCTGATGGTTTGAACATGAATGGTAAAAATGGTCTAGCGTGTATCACACCGTTATCTGCTCTACAAGGTGATAAGATAGTTATTCGTCCACTGCCAGGGTTACCTGTCGTGCGCGATCTTATCGTTGACATGACGCAGTTCTATGATAACTATGCGAAAGTTAAACCATTCTTGATTGATGATGGTGCATTACCACCATCACGCGAGAACCTACAATCGCCTGATGATCGTGCGCATTTAGATGGATTGTACGAATGTATCATGTGTGCATGTTGTACAACGTCTTGCCCATCATTCTGGTGGAACCCTGACAAATTCATCGGTCCAGCTGGTCTTCTTGCAGCGTACCGTTGGCTAATTGATAGCCGTGATACGGCAACAGATGAACGTTTGTCTGATCTTGATGATGCATTTAGCGTTTTTCGTTGCCATGGCATCATGAATTGTGTAAGTGTTTGTCCTAAGGGATTAAATCCGACGAAAGCCATCGGCCATATTAAGTCGATGCTGGTTAATCGCTCGGTTTAATTTACTCGCTCTTAGGAATGTCGCAGTGTTGCGGATCACCCGATATGACCGCTTCACTGCTTCAAGAATATTTCGAGTAAAGAATACAAAAATTGCCGACTAGTTCTGGTCGGCTCTTATAGCTCGGCAAAGACCGAAGCAAACGTGAAAACTACTGGTTAAGGGAAAATATGCACAACGGCGTGATGAAGGCATGGCTCGAGTCTTCACACTTGGCTGGCGCCAATGCAACGTATGTAGAGGACCTCTACGAACTGTATCTAAGTGATCCCGATCTGGTAAGTGAGGAGTGGAAACGTGTTTTTGAAGGCTTACCTAAGCCGTCAGAAGAAGTGGCAGAACAACCACATTCACGTGTCCGTGACTACTTCCGTCGACTCGCTAGAGAAACAAAGCATTACAATGTCCAAGTTAGTGACCCAGATGTCGATGCAAAACAAGTAAAAGTTCTACAGCTAATCAACGCATACCGTTTCCGCGGACATGAAGCTGCAGAATTAGACCCACTAGGTCTATGGCAACGCCCAACCGTGGCGGAGTTAGACCCTGCTTTTCATAATCTTACCGAAGATGACTTCGAAGAAACTTTCAACGTAGGTTCTTTTGCTGTTGGGCAAGAAACCATGAAGTTGAAAGACATCTATGAAGCCCTCAACAAAACTTACTGCGGTTCCATCGGTGCTGAATACATGCACATGACTGACACAGAGCAAAAACGTTGGATCCAACAACGTCTTGAGTCTGTCGTAGGCCAGCCATCATTCAACAAAGATGAGAAGCGCACATTCCTAGAAGAGCTAACAGCCGCTGAAGGTTTGGAGCGTTACCTCGGAGCGAAATTCCCAGGTGCAAAACGTTTCTCTCTAGAAGGTGGTGACGCACTGATTCCGATGACGAAAGAGTTGATCCGTCACGCGGGAACAAGTGGGATGCGTGAAGTGGTTATCGGTATGGCTCACCGTGGTCGTTTGAACATGCTGGTGAACGTGCTTGGTAAGAAGCCTCAAGATCTGTTCGATGAGTTTGCCGGTAAACACGACGAAACTTGGGGCACGGGTGATGTGAAATATCACCAAGGCTTCTCTGCCGACTTTGCTACCCCAGGTGGTGATGTTCACTTAGCTCTTGCATTTAACCCATCGCATCTAGAAATCGTCAACCCAGTAGTCATGGGGTCGGTGCGAGCACGCCAAGATCGCTTGGGTGATAATCAAGGTAGCAAAGTGCTTCCTATCACTATCCACGGTGACTCTGCAATCGCTGGTCAGGGTGTGGTTGCCGAAACGTTCAACATGTCACTGGCTCGTGGTTTCCAAGTCGGTGGTACGGTGCGTATCGTTATTAACAACCAAGTTGGCTTTACGACGTCTAACCCTCGTGACACGCGTTCAACGATGTACTGTACAGATATCGCGAAGATGGTTCAGGCGCCAATTTTCCACGTGAATGCCGATGACCCAGAAGCGGTTGCTTTTGTTACTCGTATTGCTTTGGATTACCGCAACGAGTTCAAGCGCGATGTCGTGATTGATTTGGTGTGTTACCGTCGCCACGGTCACAACGAGGCCGATGAGCCAAACGCGACTCAGCCTTTGATGTACCAAAAAATCAAAAAACACCCTACACCACGCAAATTGTATGCGGATATTCTGATCGATAAAAACGAATCAGATATCGAGACAGCGACTCAGTTAGTCAATGAGTACCGCGACGCATTAGACCGCGGTGAAGTGGTGGTTAAAGAATGGCGTCCAATGGCGTTGCACTCCGTAGACTGGTCCCCTTACTTAGGGCATGAATGGGATATGGAGTGGGATTCAAAATATGACAAGACGCGTCTTATCGAGTTGGGTAATCGTCTTTGTCAGTATCCAGAAAGCCATAAACTGCAAAGCCGTGTTAATAAGCTTTACAACGATCGCCTAGCAATGATGACCGGTGAAAAAGCAATCGACTGGGGTATGGCCGAAACATTGGCGTATGCAACATTAGTTGATGATGGCAAGCGTATTCGCCTTTCTGGTCAGGATTCGGGTCGTGGTACTTTCTTCCACCGTCACTCGGTTCTTCATAACCAAACAGATGCAAGTACGTACATTCCATTAGCGAATATTCATGACAATCAGGGGCCATTCCAAGTGTTTGACTCAGTACTGTCAGAAGAAGCGGTATTGGCATTTGAATACGGTTACGCAACAGCAGAGCCAGGTGGTTTGACTATCTGGGAAGCGCAGTTTGGTGACTTTGCCAACGGCGCGCAGGTTGTGATTGACCAATTCATCTCGTCAGGTGAGCAGAAATGGGCACGCTTGTGTGGTCTCACAATGCTTCTACCTCACGGTTACGAAGGTCAAGGCCCTGAGCACTCATCTGCACGTCTAGAGCGTTACCTTCAGTTGTGTGCTGAGCAAAATATGCAGGTTGTAGTTCCTTCAACACCGGCTCAGGTATACCACATGATTCGTCGTCAAGTTGTACGCCCAATGCGTCGACCTCTGATTGTTATGTCGCCAAAATCTTTGCTGCGCCATCCTCTATGTACTTCGACAATTGAAGACTTAGCGGACGGTACATTCCAATCTGCAATTCCAGAAGTAGATGATTTAGACCCAAGCAAAGTAAAACGCGTCGTGTTCTGTTCAGGTAAGGTTTATTTTGACCTACTGGAGCAGCGCCGTAACAACGAGCAAGACGATGTCGCTATCGTGCGTATCGAGCAGCTTTATCCATTCCCGATGGAAGAAGTACAAGCAGCGATTGCTCAATACACTAACGTTGAAGACTTCGTGTGGTGTCAGGAAGAGCCTCAGAACCAAGGTGCTTGGTACTGTAGCCAACACAACTTCCGTGCCGCTATTCCTGCAGGTGCAGATCTTAAATACGCAGGTCGCCCAGCTTCTGCTTCGCCAGCAGTTGGCTACATGTCGGTGCACTTGAAACAACAAAAAGCGTTGGTTGAAGACGCTCTGAACGTGAACTCAAAAACTTCGAATTAAGAACTAGAAGTTAAAGGAAGAAACAGATATGACAATTGAAATTCTGGTTCCAGATTTACCTGAATCAGTTGCTGATGCAACCGTAGCGACATGGCACAAACAACCAGGCGACGCAGTAGAGCGTGACGAGGTTTTGGTTGACATCGAGACGGACAAAGTCGTGCTAGAAGTGCCAGCTCCGGAAGCAGGCGTTTTGGAAGCTATCGTTGAAGAAGAAGGTGCGACAGTACTTTCTAAACAAATCATTGCTAAATTGAAGCCAGGTGCAGTTGCAGGTGAGCCTACCGCAGATAAAACAGAAGGTACGGAAGCATCTCCTGATAAACGTCATAAAGCTGCGCTTAGCGAAGAAAGCAATGATGCACTAAGCCCAGCAGTACGTCGTTTATTGGCTGAGCATGGCTTAGAAGCAAGCCAAGTGAAAGGCACTGGTGTTGGTGGTCGTATTACGCGCGAAGATATTGAAGCGCATCTTGCGAACGCTAAAGCTGCGCCAAAAGAAGAAGCACCAGCAGTGGTTGACGTGCCGGCAGCGGCTCGTAGCCAAAAACGTGTTCCAATGACTCGCCTGCGTAAGACAGTCGCTAACCGTCTACTAGAGGCGAAGAACAACACGGCAATGCTAACGACGTTTAACGAAGTGAACATGAAACCAATCATGGACCTTCGTAAACAGTACAAAGATCAGTTCGAAGAGCGTCACGGTATTCGTTTAGGCTTCATGTCTTTCTACGTGAAAGCTGTAACAGAAGCGCTTAAGCGTTACCCAGAAGTAAATGCTTCGATTGATGGCGATGACATTGTTTACCACAACTACTTCGACATTAGCATGGCGGTATCAACGCCACGTGGTCTAGTTACACCAGTCCTAAAAGACTGTGACAAGCTTGGTTTCGCTGATGTTGAAAAAGGCATCAAAGAACTGGCTATCAAAGGTCGTGATGGCAAGCTAACGGTAGACGAGCTAATGGGCGGTAACTTCACTATCACAAACGGTGGTGTGTTCGGTTCACTAATGTCTACACCAATCATCAACCCACCTCAATCAGCGATTCTTGGTATGCATAAGATCCAAGAGCGCCCGATGGCAGTGGATGGCAAAGTTGAAATCTTGCCGATGATGTACCTAGCGCTGTCTTACGATCACCGCCTAATTGATGGTCGCGAGTCTGTTGGCTTCCTAGTGACGATTAAAGAGTTGCTAGAAGATCCAGCACGTCTCCTATTAGACGTTTAATATCGCTAAAACGTCTAGTTATCGTAGGTAGCTAGACGTTAAAAATTTCAATGGCTAGACTAGCTCAACGTCTGGCCTTCATTTGAATCCCACACCATGAGTACTCGTGATGAGGGATTGATTTGAGAAGACCCTACAGACGTACAAGCAGCCAAGACTGCAGCGTTATGGAAATAATAAATCCCTTAAGGGAAAAACAAACGGAATATCGAAATGAATTTGCATGAATACCAAGCCAAACAGCTGTTTGCAGAATTCGGTTTGCCTGTGCCAGAAGGCTACGCGTGTGATACACCACAAGAAGCTTTTGAAGCTGCAGGCCGTATCAGTACAGAAAAGAAAGTAGTTAAATGTCAGGTTCACGCTGGTGGCCGTGGTAAAGCGGGCGGTGTAGAGCTGCACGATACAAAAGAAGGCGTTAAAGAGTTTGCACAAAAGTGGTTAGGTAAAAACCTAGTTACTTACCAAACTGACGCTAACGGTCAGCCAGTTACAAAAATCCTTGTTGAAGAAGCTTCAAACATTGCAAACGAATTATACCTAGGTGCGGTTGTTGACCGTGCAAGCCGTAAGATCGTTTTCATGGCTTCAACAGAAGGTGGTGTGGAAATCGAAAAAGTTGCGGAAGAAACGCCGGAGCTTATCCACAAAGCAGCAATCGATCCACTAGTAGGCCCACAAGCTTACCAAGGTCGCGAGCTTGCGTTCAAACTTGGTCTTGAAGGTGACCAAATCAAACAATTCGTTAAGATCTTCATGGGTCTTGGCACTATGTTCTCTCAGTACGACCTTGCTCTGCTAGAGATCAACCCGCTTGTGATTACTGGCGAAGGCAACCTACTATGTCTTGACGGTAAGATCAACATCGACTCAAACGCACTGTACCGTCAGCCTAAGCTTCGTGAAATGCACGATCCTTCACAAGAAGATGAGCGTGAAGCGCACGCAGCTCAGTGGGAACTGAACTACGTAGCACTAGACGGTAACGTTGGCTGTATGGTTAACGGTGCAGGCCTAGCAATGGGTACGATGGATATCGTAAACCTACACGGCGGCAAACCAGCTAACTTCCTAGACGTAGGTGGCGGCGCGACGAAAGAGCGTGTTGCAGAAGCATTCAAGATCATCCTATCTGATGACAATGTGAAAGCAGTACTTGTTAACATCTTCGGTGGTATCGTTCGTTGTGACATGATCGCAGAAGGTATTATCGGTGCGGTTAAAGAGGTAGGCGTAAGCGTACCAGTTGTTGTTCGTCTAGAAGGTACTAACGCAGACTTAGGTCGCGAAGTTCTTGCTAATTCTGATGTTGATATCATTGCTGCTGAGTCGCTAACGGATGCTGCTCAGAAAGTTGTTGCTGCTGCGGAGGCTAAATAATGTCTGTATTAATTAACAAAGACACTAAAGTAATCTGTCAGGGTTTCACTGGTGGTCAAGGTACTTTCCACTCAGAGCAAGCTATCGCATACGGCACTCAGATGGTTGGTGGCGTTTCTCCTGGTAAAGGTGGCCAAACTCACCTAGGCCTACCTGTATTCAACACAGTACGCGAAGCAGTAGAAGCAACTGGCGCAACAGCGACAGTCATCTACGTGCCAGCACCTTTCTGCAAAGATGCAATCCTAGAAGCGATTGATGCGGGCATCGAGCTAATCGTAACAATCACTGAAGGTATCCCTACAACAGATATGATCGACGTGAAAGTGAAGCTAGAAGAAACTGGCGTTCGTATGATCGGTCCTAACTGTCCGGGTGTTATCACTCCTGACGAGTGTAAGATCGGTATCATGCCTGGTCACATCCACAAGAAAGGTAAAGTAGGTATCGTATCTCGCAGCGGTACTCTAACTTACGAAGCAGTTAAGCAAACAACAGACGAAGGTTTCGGCCAGTCTACTTGTGTTGGTATTGGTGGTGACCCAATCCCAGGTTCAAACTTCATTGATATCCTAAAACTGTTCCAAGAAGACCCTGAAACTGAAGCGATTGTTATGATCGGTGAAATCGGTGGTACAGCAGAAGAAGAAGCAGCAGCATACATTAAAGAAAACGTAACGAAGCCAGTGGTTTCCTACATTGCTGGTGTAACTGCTCCTCCTGGTAAACGTATGGGCCACGCTGGTGCGATTATCTCTGGCGGTAAAGGTACTGCTGAAGACAAATTTGCTGCACTAGAAGCGGCGGGCGTTAAGACTGTGAAATCTCTAGCAGAGATCGGCCAAGGTCTACGTGAAGTAACGGGCTGGTAATTTCCAACTCGAAGCTTAAAGCTAAAAAAGCCTAGCAATTATTGCTAGGCTTTTTTGTATCAAGGTACTTTTTACGATTTTTGGCGAATAAATTGGCTAAGCATAAACAGAGATGTTGCGCTGATTACTACTGATGGGCCAGCCGGCGTATCGAAGTGCCATGATAGGCTAAGCCCCATTAGTACTGCCACAGAGCCAATAATAGATGCGAACAGTGCCATTTGCTCTGGTGATGAAGAGACCTTACGTGCTGTTGCTGCTGGGATGATCAGCAAAGAAGTCATGATAAGTGCCCCAACAAACTTCATTCCTACGGCAATCACAACACCTACCATAAGCATTAACACCAATCTAACCAAGTCTGTATTGACGCCCTCGACGGCAGCAAGCTCTTCACTAACTGTGCTCGACAATAAAGGTCGCCAAAAAACGTAAAGACACACACTAACAGCAACGACACCTGCGTAAATGAACATCAGATCTTGCGGAGATACTGCGAGTAAGTCACCGAACAAGTAACTCATCAGATCAACACGGACATTATCCAAGAAACTAACAGAAACTAGACCAACAGATAATGCGCTATGGGCAAGTATACCCAGAAGCGTATCGGTTGCGACCAGTTGTTGTTTCTGCAATGTCACGAGCAATACCGCGAGTGCTAAACAGCAAACGAGTAGTGCAAGATAAAGGTTCACGTTTAGCAGAAAGCCTAATGCCAAACCCATCAATGAAGCATGTGCCAGGGTATCACCGAAGTAAGCCATTTTGCGCCAAACGACAAATGACCCAAGAGGACCTGCAATGATCGCGATGCCAATACCAGCAAGAATAGAAGGTAGAAGAAACTCAATCATGGTGATGATGTCCGTGTTTATGGTTGGAGCATGATGTCGCATCGCCAGTTACTGGCGTTCCGGATAAATCGTGATGATGATGCTCGTGGTCGTGATGATAAAACGCGAGCGATTCTCTCGCTGCATTGCCAAATAGCGCGATGTAAGAAGGGTGCTGAGTAATCGTGGCAGGTGAACCAGAGCAGCAAACATGGTGATGCAGACAAATGACATCATCTGTTTTGGCCATTACTAAATGTAAGTCGTGTGACACCATAAATACACCGCAATCGAATCGGTGACGAATGCTTTCAATTAGATCGTAGAGATCGATTTGACCTTGAATATCCACACCCTGCGCAGGTTCATCTAGCACTAACAGCTCTGGGCGTTGAAGCAAAGCACGCGCAAGTAATACGCGTTGGTTTTCACCACCTGATAAGCGATGCATGTTACTACTAATTAAATGCTCAGCGCCAACAAGCCTTAATGCATCAATACATTCTTGTTTACTGTATTTTCCTGCTAAATTTAGAAAACGGGTGACATTCAATGGAAGAGAGTCATTGAGTTTCAATTTTTGAGGAACATAACCAATTTTTAGTTTTCTTTGTCGGTTTAATTTGCCGCTAGTCGGTTTTTGAAGGCCTAAAATGACTTTGACTAACGTTGATTTTCCCGCTCCATTGGGACCAATTAGGGTTGTTATTTTGCCCTTTTGTAATTCCATACTAATGTTGTCGAGAACTCTGCGGCCATCGAACTCGACGCATAAGTGCTCAAGATGGACTAAGGAAGACATGAATGAAACTCATTTGCAAATCAATAATGTTATAATGTAACATTATCACACTTTCTACACCATATCCCAAGTAAAACTATGAAAAGAGCATTAATTCTTGCTGCGTCCGCGATGCTAACGTTGCCAGCACACGCAGTAACGGTACTAACGAGTATCAAACCTATTCAGTTATTAGTGACAGAACTTACTCAAGGGGTGACTTCGCCAGATGTATTACTGCAGTCTAACACTTCGCCCCATGATTACGCTTTACGCCCATCGGATGTTAAGAAAATCGCTTCTGCTGATTTAGTTATTTGGTACGGACATGATCTCGAACCGTTTCTGGAAAAAGTCGTGTCAGACAGATCGAATACGCTGACTATTAGTCAAATTCCAGATCTAGATTTGCGTGAGTTTGATAGTGAGCACAACCATGACCATGATGGCCACGATCATGGTTCACATGATCCGCACTTTTGGTTAGGTGTAAGTCAAGCACAACAAGTTGCCAAGGCTGTCGTGAATCAACTGGGATCACTTGATCCGGAAAATGCAGCACAGTACCAAGAAAACCTTAAAAAATTTGAAACTGAGCTCAGCCAGACGGACCTAGAGATCAAGAAGAAATTATCGCCAGTGAAAGACAAAGGTTACTTTGTGTTTCACGATGCTTATGGTTATTTCGAAGAGCGTTATGAGTTAAATCAAATGGGGCACTTCACCGTGAGCCCGGATCGTAAGCCGGGCGCAAAAACCTTAATCCAAATTCGTCAAAAGTTAAGTTCAGGAGATGTAGCCTGCGTGTTTTCTGAACCTCAGTTTACTCCAGCTGTCGTTCAGAGCGTGATGCGAGGTAGCAAAGTTGCCAAAGGTGAACTTGACCCATTAGGGAGCACAATTGAAGCAAAACCGGGCAGTTACTTTACTTTTCTCAACAATATGGCGAATAATTTTGAGCAGTGCTTGAGCCAAAAGACGGATTAAGTAGTGTTGTTGTGTAGGAATAGTCCTTTTAACGTGATCCAGTAGTAAGAATTACAACCTTTGGCAAGGCGAGCCTTTTCTCAAACAGTAATTGAGATATCATTATCAATAATTAGCAGCTCAAAATAACCGTATAAGTCCATGCTGTAGAAGATATGGACGGTGAGCGCCGAGCACAAGTTGATATAAAAGGTTTTCGTCTTGCTACGCCAATTAGCCCTTGTCTTGTTGGGCTTTTTCCTATCTTTCCAAGCATTTGCTCTTCATAATGCGAATGCCATCTTTTACCCTTTGCCGACTCAGGTTAAGGGTACTTTTATTGCGGCTAAAAAATTGTTCTTGGGTGAGCAAGGAGGCTTGTGGATTCACGACGTGCATGGGCGGGTGTTGTTTTATGATGGCCAAAATATCCTACCTAAATCAGGCAGTTTTTTACAAACGTCTGCCAAGCAACTGGCTTATCATGAAGGCTCGTTCTGGACCTTTGTTGAGAATGAGGTGTACCAAACTTATCCAAATCAAGAAAGACGTTTAGTCTTTAGCTTAAACCCCGGGTCGCAAATAAGAAAAATCGGTTCTTCTGAAGATTATATTTGGGTTAGTGATGGCGCACATTTCTATACTTACAACATCGATACTAGCGAGTTAAAGTCCTTTTCTTTGTTGCAGCTCTATCAACATAGCAACAATAGCTATGTTTATATTAACGATGCAGTTCTGCTCGAAGAGAAGTGGGCACTTGCTACAACTTCTGGCTTTTATCTTTCAGAAGGAGATAAGTTTGACCATGTAGTCGCTTCAGGTCAGAACTACATTGAAAAGATCTACTACTCACACACGCGCAGAGAAATTCTGGTAGGAACGTTGCGTGGGGCATTAATTTTCAATATTTATCAACCTGATAAAGAGGTGATTAAGATTGGCGGTTCTCATGTATTGACTTTCGCTGAGACAAATCAAGAGTACTGGGTGGGGACTGAGCATGGTCTGTATTTATACTCATTCTTGTCAGGTGAAGTGACAGAAGTCGAGCCTGCAAGCTTTCTTGAACTGGAGCTGGATAATACAAAGATCTATTCGCTACTGAGTGACAACATGGGAGGGATGTGGATCGCGACTAACCAAGGCATTCGTTATTACTCCTTGTTTAGTAAAAAGTTTGAACGAGTAACCTTCAGTAGTTATGACTCGCAAACTTTATCAGGGCGAATTCGACAAACCGCCACAGGACCTGATGATGTACTTTGGTTCGCGGATGACCGAAAGCTTTATCGGACAGGTGAGAGTGGCAACATCAAAGTCTTGGAGCTTGATTCGCAGATCAATGAATTTGCATTTCAAGGTGGGATGCTTTGGCTTGCGACCTCTAAAGGGCTCGAAATATTCGAGTTGAATGGTCTTAACAAAGTGACATTTCCTTATTTACAGGTTATGGCTGGACACGCAGTGGAGCACGTGACTGTAGATGGTAATGATCGTCTCTGGGTATCAAGTGGATACCATCTTTACAATGTTGATATAACCCAGCAAAGCGTAAGAAACTTTGGAAGTGAGTGGCTAGTAAGTCAGTACTTACCAGCTAAGGTTACGCGTTTATACGACACTGAAGATTCTCTATTGATAGGGACCGATCATGGGGTTTATCAATACAGCAATGAAAACATCCAGTTCATCCGCTACTCCGAAAAATTTGGTGAATCATTAGACATGGTCACGGCGGTTGATGGCAGTCAGTGGTTTGCGTCATCTTACGGCGTTTTTAAAACGATTAAAGGAAGTGACGAGAAACATGTTGTTGAAATGAGTGTGCCCAACGCGCGACCTGCTTGCTTGATCAGAGACAGGCAAGGTGTGTGGTTAGCCTCTTCTGTCGGATTAAGCTATTACCACCTTTCGGGTGAATTAGTGAAACATTATTCATCGGCGTCTGGCTTAATGAACAACGAGTTTCTACCAGGAATTTGCAGTGTTATACAGCAAAAAGAAGGTGGTGAGCGAGAGCTCGTCTTAGGGTCGAAATACGGGTTGGTAAAAGCTGAAGCATCCCAGCTGCTTGTGTCCAACCCTCCAGAGTCGAAGTTTATCGTGAGCCAAGTTGTGCTTGAAAACGAGGTTCTACAAGTTGGTAGCGCCGATTTGAATGGAATAAAATTACCGTATGGCTCTTCTCTAAGTTTCTTATTTGGCGTGATGCCAAAACCAGACAGCCAAAATTTGTATTATCGATTGAATAGCGATGATCCTTGGCAAGCGCTAGAGGGAGGCCAACTGACTCTAGAGCATCTCAATTCCGGTGAATACCATCTGCAGGTAAGTAATGAGTCTCAAGTCGCTGCTGGATTGGTTGGGCTCGAGTCGTATTTTATTGTGCTTAATCCTTGGTATTTATCGCAACTCGCAATTTTAGGTTTTGTGGTCGCGAGTATTGCCATGGTTGCACTACTTATGTACTGGCGTTCTCGCTATGTTGTACAGGCTAACCGTGATTTAGCTGCGCAAGTGACACTCAAAACTAACCAGTTGAGGCATCAAAGCCGAGTGTTGTTGACGAGTAACCAACAGCTACGTAAACAGATTCAAGTCAGAAACCTGTTGGTTGATCACGTGGCGCAATCTATTAAGTCCAGTGTGGATTTTATAGCGGCAAAATTACCCATACCTTTGGATGCAGCTACGGAAGATCATCTGGCGAAAACGACATGGCAATTAAATGAGTTAAAAAGTGTTCCTGGTGAAGCTAGCGGCGGCAGTCACAATTACAATTTGAGTCAGATAACTCAATCGGTGGTTGATGTATGGCAAGATGATTTTGCGAAGGCTGGGATTATGGTGGAGCTTGAAGATGAGAGAAAAACAAGTCGAATTGCTCTGGAAAGCTTTAACCTTGATGTTATCTTCAACAGCATTTTTGCCAATATCATCAAGCGTTCTTTCCGAGGCCAAACGGTGAGAATTATGCTAGAAGAGGGCAATGATATTGTTTCATTGAGTTTTCTTGATTATGGGACGCAACTGCCTAATAAAGTGACGACCTGGCGTCCATCTAATATGAACCACTCTGAATTGAGTATTGATCATCTTACCCAGTTAGTGACCACGAGTGGAGGATACTTGGCGGTGTTTACTTCCGACGCTCAAAATAAAACCGAAATTACATGGCCAACTGCGAAGGAGGTGAGTTATGTGGATGAACCTCTGCAAGAATTTGAGTCTGAACCTATCGTCGAAGATAAAGTGACCCCAGAGAAAGAATGGTTGCAAAAAGTCTATCAGCTGGTGGCTGAGCATTACCATGACCCTGAGTTTGGTACTGCTTTAGCGGCTAAAATGCTGTTCATGTCAGAACGCTCTTTACAGAGGCGCTTCAAATCAGCCTCGTCAAGAACGTTAAAAGATTATGTAACCGAAGTTCGTTTAGAAACGGCGTGTGAGCAGTTATTAGCGGGCGAGAAAATCAGCGAAGTAGCGTTTAACTGCGGCTTTAATGATCCTTCTTACTTTAGCCAAAAGTTTAAATTGCATTTTGGTTTGCCTCCTTCCAAGTTTGCTTTGACTCAAGAAAGCCAAGAAACCAACTAAAAAACCTCATAACACACTCCCTAGTGAATATTCAAAAGACTGGGGAGCTGCTTATAGTGCTCTACTATTCTAGAGCTACCAATGCAGTGATTCTCATTGCTTCTTCATCACATCTAGCCTACAAATCCATTCTCAATACGTAAGCACGGTCACGCTCTATCTGTTAGTAGCGCTGTTCTTAGCTATAACCATACATGGCTTAAGAGGACGGATTTACCTACGGCGACAAATATATGAATGGTTGTATTTTTGTATCTAGAGTGCGTTGGTTCATTTGAGTAGTGGGGGTATGCGAAATTCGTGAAAACAGAACTGTGCTGAAAAGGTGGATAAGATAAAGAGTTTAGAGAGAGATGAAAAAAAATATCGTGGTATAGCCGGGGGGACTATACCACGGGTGTCAATGACACCTTCGCTTGCTGCCGGAGTGACATGTTGCCATGCCACCTCTGGAATTCATTTAAGAGGTTGCCCTCTCGATGGAGTAACTATACGAGAGGTTACTTATTTTTCTTATAAAAATAACGCCATGTTGATATGAGAAAAGCGACAAAGTTTTAAATGTCATCTAAACCGTTGTTTTATTTGGGAATTTTTATCTTTACCATTTGTTTGTGACATTTTTATTTCATTGGTCGTGATTTTTAATTGTTAATTTTGACGTAAATAACGAGAGGAAATTTACGGAGTTGACGTTTGAAAGCATGAAAACATTTATGAAATCTTTGATTTCACACAAGGATTGAAGGGTTATAGAAGAGTAATATTGGCAGCCTAAACTTATTAAATAATAATATTTCTCATTAGCAATACTCTTAAGGGCCACTATGAAGTTATCAGAGATTAATCCTGGCGATACGGTGACGATTCGGTTGTTAGATGGTCTTTCATCAGATATCAGAAAGAAACTCATGGTAATGGGGCTGCTTCCCAATACAGAAGTCAAAGTGATTCGACGTGCTCCAATGGGCGATCCTTTACAAGTCGAAGTCCGTGGTGTGTCTGTCGCATTGCGAGAAACCATTGCTCAGAAAATTGAAGTGGAGCGAGTGTAATGCAATATCAAGTGCTTACCGTAGGTAATCCTAATAGTGGTAAAACGACGCTATTTAATGGTTTGACTGGTGCAAAACAGCAAGTTGGTAACTGGGCAGGCGTCACCGTTGAAAAGAAAACGGGACAATTCAAACATGCGGGTGACGAGTTTTTGCTCACTGACCTTCCTGGCATTTACTCGTTAGACAGTGGTAATGATAGCAATAGTATTGATGAATCCATTGCATCGCGTGCGGTTCTAACTCATCCTGCCGACCTGATTATCAACGTGGTTGATGCCACGAGTTTAGAGCGCAGCTTATATATGACGTTACAACTTCGCGAACTTGGCCGTCCTATGATTGTTGTTCTCAACAAAATGGATGCGCTAAAACGTGAACGTCAAATGATTAACGTTTCAGAGCTTGAGAAAACGTTAGGTTGTCCTGTAGTAAGTTTATCTGCAACCAATAAAACTCAAGTTGCAGAGTTTAAAGAAAAACTTCATAAGTTCATTGTTCAAGGGGTCGCGCTTAAAGAGTTATCTTTGCATTACGGTGAAAAGATGGAGTCGGCGATTCAAACTGTTTCCGCACTTTTTAACGATCAAACCGTCGCCCATCGTGCATTAGCGATTCGTGCGCTTGAAAAAGACACGATGGTTCTCAATAGCCTTTCCGATATTGATAGAAGCAAAGTGTTGGAAGTCACTGCGACTTTAGACTTGGATATCGATTTGCATGTCGCGGATACCAAGTACACATACCTGCATGAACAGTGTAAAAAAGTTCGCCGAAGCGAAGGCAAGCTAAGCCGTAGCGTGACTGAAAAACTCGACCAGTTTATTTTGAACAAGTGGATTGGGATCCCATTCTTCTTTGTGGTTATGTACTTGATGTTTATGTTCTCGATTAACATCGGTAGTGCATTTATCGACTTTTTTGACATTGGTGTAGGCGCATTGCTGGTTGATGGTGGACACCACTTATTAGATGGTCACCTCCCCGTATGGCTAGTTACGGTGATTGCTGATGGTTTAGGCGGCGGTATTCAAACAGTTGCGACCTTTATCCCGGTCATTGCGTGTTTGTACTTATTCCTTGCTGTGCTTGAGAGCTCGGGTTACATGGCACGTGCTGCGTTTGTGCTTGATAAAGTGATGCAGAAAATCGGCTTGCCGGGTAAAGCGTTTGTCCCTTTGGTTCTTGGTTTTGGCTGTAACGTTCCGTCGATCATGGCAACGCGCACGCTAGACCAAGAGCGTGAGCGCAAGTTGGCTGCGTCGATGGCACCGTTTATGTCATGTGGTGCTCGCTTACCTGTGTACGCTTTATTTGCTGCCGCTTTCTTCCCAGGCTCTGGTCAAAACATTGTGTTTGCACTTTACCTACTTGGTATTGTCGCCGCGGTGTTTACCGGTTTGTTCCTCAAGCACACGCTGTATCCTGGCAGCAGTGATAGCTTGGTGATGGAAATGCCTGACTATGAGCTTCCGACATTGCAGAACGTCGTGATCAAAACTTGGCAAAAACTTAAGCGTTTTGTATTGGGTGCAGGTAAAACCATCGTAGTGGTTGTTGCTATCTTGAGCTTCCTCAACTCGCTAGGAACTGACGGTACATTCGGTAATGAAGACAGTGATAAATCGGTTCTATCAAAAGCCGCTCAGGTTGTGACGCCAGTGTTTGCACCAATTGGTATTCAAGAGGATAACTGGCCAGCAACGGTTGGTATTATTACTGGTATCTTCGCGAAAGAGGCAGTCGTGGGCACATTGAACAGCTTATATACTACGCCAACCGATGGAGAGGATGCAGAATTTGATCTTATGGGTAGCCTAGAAGAAGCGGTGATGAGCATTCCTGAAAACCTAGCAGGGCTGAGCTATTCTGATCCTCTGGGGATTGACGTCGGTGATTTAGCAGATTCTCATGCAGTCGCAGAGGAGCAAGAAATTGATGAATCGATCTTTGGTAACATAAAAGAGAAATTTGTTTCTGGTCATGCTGCTTTTGCGTACCTAATTTTTATCTTACTTTACACTCCTTGTGTGGCTGCGATGGGTGCCTATGTTCGAGAATTCGGCAATAACTTTGCGCGCTTTATAGCGGTATGGACAATGGGGCTCGCGTACTTGAGTGCGACTTTCTATCATCAGCTTATGCATTTCGCTGATAGCCCTATCACCAGCGGCGTTTGGATTGCCGCAATTATTGCGATTTTCTTTGGCACGTACCGCGTTTTCAAGCGCGTAGGCAAGAAACATCAAGGCGAGTTTGAGGCGCAAGTCGTATGATTTTAAAAGAGCTTTATCAATATATTGCCGAAAAAGGAACGGTTTCCCAATCTGAGCTAGCAAAACAGTTCGGAATGAGTGAAGACGGTGCAGACGCCATGTTAAGTGTATGGATTAACAAAGGTCGCATTTCTCGCTTGGTAGATACAAATAAAGCTCATCATATAACGCGAATACGCTATGCAGTCACAAAGCACGATGGTTTGTCACTTACCGTAACCATGTAGTAAGAGCAATGAACCATCGCGCAAAAACAACAAAGCCGCATCAGCAATGATGCGGCTTTTTACTTTCTGCCTGAATTAAAAGTTATATAACGGTTACGCTTTACGGAAGATAGAGCTTAACGACAACACATTACGAATTCGGTTAAGAATCTCTTCTTGTTCTTCGTCAGTACGAAACTCACCTTTGGTGTTACCCCAAACTGGTCCCGGCCATGCCATATCGTCTTTAAAGCGAGCAACATGGTGAATGTGCAGCTGTGGCACCATGTTACCTAGGGCACCAAGGTTTAACTTGTCTGGGCGGAATGTCGCTTCGAGTGCTTGGCTTACCGCTTGAGATTCGAGCAAAAACTGTTGTTGCTCTTGCATTGGCAAGTGGTGTAACTCTTTCAAATTTTCGCGTTTAGGCACCAAGATAATCCATGGCACAGCATTATCTTTATGAAGAAGTGCGACGCAAAGTGGGAAGTGACCAATCACCGAAGTGTCTTTTGCCAATTGAGGATGAAGTTCAAAACTCATTATTGCTGTCCGATTAATTTTTAGTTTGAATTAGTATACGACAGATAAAACAAAAGGTTGGCGCTTTCACGTCAACCTTTGTCATCATTTAGCGTGTGCTACTTAAGCTAACTACGTAAAAGCGGATTACATACGCTCTAGAGTATCGATACCCAGTAGAGACAGACCTTGCTTGATGGTCTTCGCTGTTAGCGCAGCTAGTTTCAGACGGCTTTGTTTCACTGCTTCGTCTTCAGCAACTAGGATAGGGCACGCTTCGTAGAAGCTAGAGAACTGACCTGCTAGTTCGAATAGGTAGTTACACATGATGTGTGGTTGGCCTTCGCGAGCAACAGATTGCACCGCTTCTTCGAACTGCATAAGTTTAGCAATAAGTGCTTTCTCTTTCTCATCAGTGATTTTGATGTCACCTTGGAGAGCGTCCATAGCAACACCAGCTTTAGCGAAAATTGAAGCTACGCGAGTGTATGCATATTGCATGTATGGTGCTGTGTTACCTTCAAACGCTAACATGTTGTCCCAATCGAACACGTAGTCAGTCGTACGGTGTTTAGATAAGTCAGAGTATTTAACCGCTGCCATTGCAACTGTTTTAGAGATCTTCTCTTTTTCTTCTGCATCTAGTTCAGGGTTTTTAGATTCGATCAGCTGTGCTGCGCGAACTTCTGCTTCATCCAGAAGATCTGCCAAACGAACGGTACCACCCGCACGAGTCTTGAATGGCTTTCCGTCTTTACCCAGCATCATGCCGAACGCGTGGTGCTCAAGAGATACTGACTCTGGCACGTAGCCCGCTTTACGAACAATCGTCCAAGCTTGCATTAGGTGCTGGTGTTGACGTGAGTCGATGAAGTAAAGCACACGGTCTGCGCTTAGCTCTTCATAACGATATTTTGCACATGCGATATCTGTTGTTGTGTATAGGAAACCACCATCGCGTTTTTGAACGATAACGCCCATTGGTTCGCCATCTTTGTTCTTGTATTCATCTAGGAATACAACTTGCGCGCCATCATCTTCAACGGCAAGACCTTGTTCTTTTAGGTCTGCAACGATCTTAGGAAGCATGTCGTTGTACATGCTTTCGCCCATTACGTCGTCACGAGTCAGTGACACGTTTAGACGGTCGTAGTTGCGCTGGTTTTGGATCATGGTTACATCAACGAGTTTTTTCCACATTTCTGCACAGTACTCGTCACCGCTTTGCAGTTTTACCACGTAGTTTCGCGCCTTTACTGCGAACTCTTCATCTTCATCGTACAGCTTTTTCGACTCACGGTAGAAGCCTTCGAGGTCCGCAAGTTCCATAGAAACTTCGCCAGACTCTTGTTGTACACGCTCAAGGTTTGCGATAAGCATGCCAAACTGAGTACCCCAGTCGCCGATGTGGTTCGCGCGGATCACTTTGTGACCTAGGAACTCAAGCGTACGTACTACCGCATCACCGATGATGGTTGAACGTAGGTGACCAACGTGCATTTCTTTTGCTACGTTTGGTGCAGAGTAATCAGCGACGATGGTTTGTGCTTCTTCTTTAGCTACGCCAAGACGTTCGTCTGCTAGCGCCGCGTCGGCTTGTTTCGCAAGGAACTCTTCGCTTAGGAAAATGTTGATGAAACCAGGGCCAGCGATTTCTGTTTTGCTCGCAATACCATCTAGGTCTAGAACATCCAGTACTTTCTGTGCAAATTCTCGAGGGTTAGTACCCAGTTTTTTAGCAACGCCCATTACGCCGTTTGCTTGGTAATCACCAAATTGTGGCTTTGCTGATTGGCGAACGGCTGCAGGACTGCCTGCAGGTGCGCCAGCGGCTTCTAGAGCCTGAGATACTTTGTCATTAATAAGTGCTTGGATATTCACACGCGTTTCCTTCAATTCAAGGACAAAGAACTCGGCAAAATGTACGCCGAGCTCTGTTAGAGTTCACAAAAATGGGGCTAATCATAACAACTTTATTGCTTTTCATACAGAGATGAATAGGCGAAATTTTTACTTTTTCGATTGAATGGAAATGTGGCTTAGTTTGCGTTTACTATTGCGCTCAAAGTAATGAGATAAATCGCCCCATAAGAGAGCCACAATGACGACTCAACTAGTTGAAAAGCGCCTAACGCCTGAATTGATGATCCAAGATCTGGACGAATTTATGGCGAAGATTGAAGAGCTTGCAACCCTGTTAAAACTGGATCTGAGCTTTGCTCAAGCTGACCATATTGCGCTGCGTATTAATGATACTGAAACAGCGAAAGCCGCGCATGAAGCATGGAATCAATACGGTAAGGTGATTTCACAAGCGAAAATAAACGGTCGCCCAATCATCGTTATCGAATTCGACAAAGCGTTGGAAAGCCGTGGCTGGAAGATTGAGTGTCTAGAGCTGCCATACCCTGCGGAAGGCAAAATCTACCCAAATGAAAGCTGGGAACATGTGGAGTTTGTGATTCCGTCTCATGCCGAAACCGCAGATGAGTTTCTTGCTGATTTGAAACACACTTACCCAGCGTTTGGCGCGCGTTTTGATGAGTTAAAAGAGCTGGGTGTAAAGAGCAAATTGTCGAGCCCGAAAGGGGAAGGCGAACGCTTGAACAACCCAACCGTGGCGTTTAAGTACCAAGGCATTTGTATCAAGCTGCACCCGCATTCACTTAAGCGTATTGTGGAGTCTGAGCAGGCTGAATAAGTGAGCTCTGAACAACTATTAAGAAGAAAGGGTTGCCAAATGAGCAACCCTTTCTTTTTTCAAATGCTATGAACTTAAAGGATAACCGTCTTATTGCCGTAAACAAATACGTGGTCATTGATCACTTTATTCAAAGCTTTGCTCAACACATTCTTTTCTACATCGCGTCCCGCTTGTGCCATATCTTGGGCATTGAATGTATGGTCGACAGGAATTACGTCTTGCTTGATGATCGGCCCTTCATCTAAATCATTGGTCACGAAGTGTGCCGTTGCACCGATGATTTTCACACCGCGATCGTAAGCTTGTTGATATGGCTTAGCGCCAATAAAAGCAGGTAAGAAGCTGTGATGAATATTAATGATTTTGTGGTGGTATTTCTCAACAAACGTAGGCGTCAATACGCGCATGTATTTAGCTAACACCAAAAAGTCAGCATCGTATTGATCGATCACTTCTAGCATCTTCTGCTCGTGTTCTTCACGGCTAAGGTTTTCATGGGTCACGTGGTGGTAAGGAATGTCGAAGCGCTCAGTGAGAGTTTGCAGTTTGTCGTAATTCCCCACCACAGCAGCGATCTCAACATCTAGGCTTCCATCGTAGGTTTTCATCAGAATATCGCCTAAACAATGCGCTTCTTTTGTGACGAGAATGACGATGCGCTTACGGCGAGAGCCAACCAATTTACGCTTAGCGCCTTGCGGGAGTGCTTGGTCCAAATCGGCAAGAAACGTTTGATCGTTGAAGTATCCCTCCAACTCCGTTCTCATGAAAAAGTGGCCACTGGTATTATCAACAAATTCGTTATTGTGAACGATGTTGAGTTGGTGCTTGTAACAGATATTAGTGATTTTCGAGATGAGACCCGGGGCGTCAGAACAGTGGGTCAACAGTGTTTTCTTTTCCATAAATCAGGTACTTCCATGCATTAATATTTTAGCGTACGAATTTGTTATTATTCCCTGGCGGGTGTAACTGTACTGCCATGTTTCACCATAAATAATCTATTCTTACGTTGGTTTCAACAAAATATCCGTGTGTCGCCGCAAGCTGGTCAGATTGTGGGCTGATGTCACTCCTATTCCTCTGATATACTCTCGATAATTTTTCAAACTCAATACCAAGCATGATCGCAAAAACTTTTTCCTCTGATGGCGCGTTAGGTAAGGCCATTCCGGGCTTTCAAGCTCGTCAGCCACAAATCGATATGGCGGAAGCCGTCAGCAGTGCGATCAAAGATCAAACCCAGTTGGTGGTAGAGGCTGGAACCGGAACCGGTAAGACCTTCGCCTACCTAGTCCCAGCGCTGTTGAGCGGTAAAAAAGTGATCATCAGTACAGGCTCGAAAAACTTGCAAGAGCAGTTGTACCATCGTGACTTACCGCTCATGGTCAATGCGCTTGGTTTTTATGGTCAAGTGGCGTTATTAAAAGGGCGTTCTAATTATCTGTGTTTGGATCGCTTGAGCCGCCAAATGGTCGAAAGCCATACTAATGAATCTGACCCGACGCTATTAACTCAATTGGTTAAAGTGCGTGCTTGGTCATCAGAAACCAAAACAGGTGACCTTGGTGATTGTGATGATCTGCCAGAAGACAGCATGATCATTCCAACCATCACTTCAACCAATGATAACTGTTTAGGTAAAGAGTGTCCGAGCTACACCGATTGCTTTGTATTGAAAGCGCGTAAGCGCGCCATGGATTCCGACATTGTTGTGGTGAACCATCACTTGTTTCTTGCTGATTTAGCGATCAAAGAAACAGGATTTGGCGAACTGATTCCAGAAGCCGATGTGTTTATTTTTGATGAAGCTCATCAGTTGCCAGATATTGCGAGCGAATATTTCGGCCAGTCAGTATCAAGTCGCCAAATTCACGATCTTGCCAAAGACATTGAAATAGCCTATCGCACCGAAGCAAAAGATATGCGCCAATTGCAAAAAGTGGGCGACAAACTCATGCAAAGCGCAATGGACATGCGGATTGTACTGGGTGAGCCTGGCTTTCGTGGCAACTGGCGTGAGGCGTTGCAATCAGGCTCTATTAAGCGAGAATTGTTGCGCTTAACTGATAGCCTCGAATTGGCGATTGATGTTCTCAAAATAGCCTTAGGGCGCAGTCAATTACTGGATACCGCCTTTGAACGTGCCAATTTGATCAAAGGCCGCATCGACCGGGTATGTGATGTCGGTATTACCGGTTACTCATACTGGTACGACACCTCGCCTCGTCATTTCGCTCTGCACATTACGCCTCTTTCTGTCGCGGACAAGTTCCATGAGCAAATAGAGATTAAACAAGGCGCGTGGATTTTCACGTCAGCAACCCTAGCCGTATCGGGCGACTTCAAGCACTTTACTGAGCGCCTTGGCCTCAAGCCTACAAAGCAATTTTCTCTGCCGTCCCCCTTTGATTATCAAAAACAAGCGCGCCTTTGTGTGCCAAGGTATCTGCCAGAGCCAAACAGTAACGGCTTAGCGGATAAGTTAGTCCGAATGCTTGCTCCGGTGATTGAAGAAAATGATGGTCGCTGCTTCTTTTTATGTACCTCGCACAGCATGATGCGTGAACTAGGTGAGAAGTTCCGAGAAGTACTTGAGCTGCCTGTGTTAATGCAAGGGGAGATGAGTAAGCAGAAAACCTTGGCAGAGTTTATGGAGCTGGGTAACGCTTTACTCGTGGCGACAGGCGCATTCTGGGAAGGGATTGATGTTAGAGGTGATGCGCTGAGCTGTGTTATTATCGACAAATTACCGTTTACCGCCCCTGACGATCCGTTACTTAAAGCCCGTATCGAGGATTGTCGATTACGTGGCGGTGAACCATTTGCTGAAGTACAAATCCCGGATGCAGTGATTACGTTAAAGCAGGGTGTAGGGCGATTAATTCGAGATCAGAAGGATCACGGTACGTTGATTATTTGTGATAATCGCCTCGTCACGCGAGACTACGGTGGTATTTTCCTCGGAAGCCTACCACCTATCCCAAGAACGCGAGACTTAGATGGAATCAAAGCATTCCTGAAAGCAGAACAATCTGTCACAGACGCAAGTGCTGAGGCATAACCCAATAAATGAGAGTTGTAGAGAGTTAAATGAGCGCAAAAATTCTTGCTATCGATACAGCGACTGAAAACTGTTCAGTTGCGTTGTTGGCTAATGATCAAGTGATTTCACGTAGCGCGGTTGCACCACGCGATCACACCAAAAAAGTACTGCCAATGGTTGATGAAGTACTTAAAGAAGCTGGCCTGACTCTACAAGAGCTAGATGCGTTAGCGTTTGGACGTGGTCCAGGTAGCTTTACTGGCGTTCGTATCGGTATTGGTATCGCACAAGGTTTGGCGTTCGGTGCTGACTTACCTATGATCGGCGTTTCAACGCTGGCTGCGATGGCTCAAGGTAGCCATCGTTTACATGGTGTGACCAATGTCGCTGTTGCCATTGATGCACGTATGAGTGAAGTTTATTGGGCGCGCTATTCTCGTCAAGACAATGGTGAATGGGTTGGTATTGATGAAGAGTGTGTTATTCCACCAGCACGTCTAACTGAAGAAGCACAGGCAGACGACAAAATGTGGACGACAGCAGGTACTGGTTGGGATGCATACCAAGAAGTATTAGCAGACCTACCATTTAATTTGACGCATGGTGAGGTTCTGTACCCTGATTCACAAGACATCGTGATTCTTGCTGAACAAGAATTTAAAAAGGGTAATACTGTGCCGGTAGAAGATTCTAGCCCAGTTTATCTACGCGATAATGTGACATGGAAAAAACTTCCTGGTCGCGAATAGTCCGTTTTTCATTAACCTGACAAAAAGCAGGGCGTTTGCCCTGTATTTTTATGGAGTGCTATGGCGTCGATTAATGGCTTGCCTCCTTCTTTGATTCCCGGTGCAAATCGCACTAATAAAGTCAGCAAAAAGAAGCAAGTAGATAAATCACAAACAAAGCAGCCTGTAGGTCAGCCTTCAAAGGTTGCTAACGCTGTGGCGCACTCCATAAAACACGTGGATGAGTCCCAAATTCACCGAGCTCAAGTGCAATATGACCTTCCTGAAGGGAGCGCACGTAAAGCAATGGAGCAGTACATGGATGTCATGAATCGAGCTAAAAAAGAGGAACTGGCTCAATTACTTGGTGTCGATATTTACGTGTGAGATCTCCCCTGCTTGGGGTTACTAATATTGAAAGGTGGTTTATGAAGGTTTTTGGACGGTTTTTTCTCGCATTATTTGCTACGGTTGGTTTGTCTGCGTGTAGCTCGTTGCCAGAGGAGCTAAATGCAAGCACAGAATTGGTCGTTACAGACTATAAAGCTTTTGCTGAGTCTCAGAGGCAAGTGAGTGAAGATGTTCGCCTTGGTGGAATCATCGCTAAAGTGGATAACTTTAAAGATAAAACCCGTCTAGAGATTGTAAACCTACCAATCAGTAAATCTGGTAAACCGGATATTGATGAAGAGCCTACGGGACGTTTTGTCGCCTATTTTGATGGCTATTTAGAGCCTGTCGCCTTTAGTGAAGGCCGTTTGGTGACGGTTGTAGGCAAAGGAGCAGGGGAAGAAGAAGGAAAGATCGGTGAGCACGGTTACATCTTCCCGATTATTAAGGGGGAAGGGTATCGTTTATGGAAAATTGAAGAACGTGTACGCATGTATGACTCGCCAACCTACTTTTACCCATGTTACTCGATTAACTGCCGCATGTGGCGTAATGATTTCCCACAAGACGGTAAAGTGATAAAACAGGTCAAATAATCTGCGATGCATGAGCGTCAATTCGAGCTTCCTGCCGGCAAAATGGCAGCCCTTGAGATAGGGAACGAGAAAACGGCTGACTTGTCAGTCGTTTTTCTTCATGGGTGGTTAGATAATGCGGGCAGCTTTAAAGCGCTCATGGAGCAGTTGAACCAACTTAATCCTCACTTACACCTCCTCGCCATCGATCATTTTGGTCACGGTTTATCGAGTCATAAATCTCACGATAATTATTACCCCTTTCACGACTATATTGCCGATTTGTATCAGTTTTTGGACGAATTATCACCAAACAGACTGATATTAGTAGGGCATTCACTTGGTGCTTTAATCGCAAGTTGCTATAGTGCTGCGTTTCCAGAGCAGGTCGAAGGTCTTGTGCAAATTGAGGGAGCAGGACCTCTTACTGAAGAGCCTATTAACAGTTTGCCTCGTCTTCGCGATGGCGTTTTAAGTCGAATAAGACAGCAAAACAAGCCAGAGCGAGCCATTGCCTCCTTCGATCTGGCGTTAAAATTACGCATGCAAGCCAACCAATTAACCGCTGAGCAGCTTCTACCGATAGTCGAGCGTGGTACAGAGCAGCGAGGAGATAAATGGTATTGGCGGCATGACGCCAAGTTAAAATGTGCGTCGCTTTACCGAATGGCGCAAGCGCATGCTAACTCGATTACCAGCCAAATACGTTGTCCTCATTTGATTGTATTAGGTGATCAAGGATTTCAGAATTTACCATCTAACCAAGCTGATTGGGGAGAGAACCCACCGCAAGTGGTTTCTGTCAAGGGTGGTCATCACTGTCATTTAGAGCAAATACTCGAGGTCGCAGCGCGAATTCTTGGTGTAGTTAACAAAATTTAAACAAGTGTTTGAGAGTTGCGTGCTCAAGCACGTTCGCTGTGCTGTAATAGCTTTCAAAATAAAAAGGACGCTATTTTTTAGCCAGTTATAAACGAGGAGTAACATCGTGGATAAACCATGGCTTTCACGTTATCCAAGTGACGTACCTGAAACCATTAATCCAGAGCAATATGAGTCTTTGGTAGAAATGTTTGAGCAGTCTGTACAAAAATATGCAGACCAACCAGCATTCATGAACATGGGCTCGGTTATGACCTTCCGTAAATTGGAAGAGCGTAGTCGCGCATTCGCAGCGTATCTGCAAAACGAGTTAAAACTGCAAAAGGGTGACCGTGTTGCTCTGATGATGCCAAACCTACTGCAATACCCAGTGGCGTTGTTTGGTATTTTGCGTGCAGGTTGTATCGCCGTAAACGTTAACCCACTTTACACTCCTCGTGAACTTGAACACCAATTGAATGACTCAGGTGCGACGACGATTGTGATTGTATCTAACTTTGCGAACACGCTAGAACAAATCGTCGATAAAACACCAGTTAAACACGTGGTGTTAACCAGCCTTGGTCAAATGCTGCCACGAGCGAAAGGTACGATTGTCGATTTTGTCGTGAAGTACGTTAAGGGCATGGTGCCTAAGTATGATTTACCTGGTGCAATCTCAATGCGTCAGGCTCTACGTAAAGGTCGTCGTCTACAATACGTTAAACCGTTTATGTCTGGGGATGACATTGCATTCCTGCAATATACGGGGGGGACGACAGGTGTCGCGAAAGGTGCGATTCTGACTCACCGCAACATGATTGCGAACGTTTTACAGGCAAAAGGCGCGTACGGACCGGTCTTATCTCCGGGGCGTGAATTAGTCGTGACAGCGTTACCGCTGTATCACGTATTTGCTCTTACCGTAAACTGTCTGCTGTTTGTCGAAATGGGTGGTCGTAACTTACTTATTACCAACCCTAGAGATATTCCAGGGTTCGTGAAAGAGCTACAAAAGCATCCGTTTACTGCGATTACGGGCGTGAACACCTTATTTAATGCTTTGATCAACAACGAAGACTTCCACGAGTTGGATTTCAGTAATCTACGTTTAGCCGTTGGCGGCGGCATGGCAGTGCAGCGCTCAGTGGCTGAAAGATGGCAGAAGACCACGGGTTGTTACCTACTAGAAGGTTACGGCCTAACCGAGTGTTCTCCATTGGTTGCGGCATATCCGCATGACCTTGTTGAATACAATGGATCGATTGGTCTGCCTGTGCCATCAACGGAAGTTCGCATTGTGGACGAAGAAGGCAACGCTCTTGCGAATACTGAAACTGGTGAGCTTCAAGTCCGTGGCCCTCAGGTTATGCAAGGCTACTGGCAACGACCTGAAGCAACGAAAGATACGATTAACGAAGACGGCTGGCTATCAACCGGCGACATTGTTAAGTTCGATGACGAAGGCTTCCTGCACATCGTTGACCGTAAGAAAGACATGATCTTGGTATCAGGCTTTAATGTTTACCCGAACGAAATCGAAGACGTTGTAGCACTACACGGCAAAGTCCTTGAAGTGGCTGCTATTGGTCAACCGCACGAAGTCTCTGGTGAATTAGTGAAGATTTATGTCGTGAAACGCGACCCGAGCTTGACCAAAGATGAAGTTATTACGCATTGTCGAGAACACTTAACTGGCTATAAAGTACCTAAGTTGGTTGAGTTCCGCGAAGACTTACCTAAAACCAATGTCGGTAAGATCTTGCGTCGTGTTTTACGCGAAGAGAATGACGCTGAACTTGCGAAGAAAAGCGCATAAGCCGATTTCGTCGAGTCGAGAGATTTAAAAAATGATAGAATGCCAGCGTTTTGCTGGCATTTTTTATAGCGAGAAGTATGTGAATTATCAAATTATTACCAAAAACAAAGACCTAGAAGAAGTTTGCATTCACGCCCGAGAGGCAGATGTAGTGATGCTGGATACCGAATTCGTCCGTATTCGCACTTTCTACCCGCAGTTAGGTCTGATTCAGCTTTTCGATGGTAATCGCCTCTCGCTGATTGATCCGACCGAATTAACGGATATGACGCCGTTCGTAGCGCTATTAAAAGATACTTCTGTGCTAAAAGTGCTGCACGCATGTGGTGAAGATTTAGAAGTTTTCCAAAACGCATTTGGTTGCACTCCATTCCCTATGGTAGATACACAGTTGATGGCGGCCTTTCTTGGTCACGGTCTATCAACAGGCTTCGCATCGCTGGTGGAAGAATATTTAGGCGTAGAGCTCGACAAAAGTGAATCACGTACTGACTGGATGGCCCGACCGTTGACGCAAAAGCAATTAGATTATGCTGCTGCAGACGTGCATTACTTATTACCGTTATACGAAAAGCTGTTCGATAAGGTGACGCAAGCAGGTTGGTGGGAAGCCGTACAACAAGAAAGTGATTTGTTGGTTTCAAAACGCATTCGCGTCACTAATGAGGAGAATGCCTACCTTGATATTAAAGGTGCTTGGCAGTTAAAACCTTCTGAACTGGCGATTTTAAAGCCATTGGCGACGTGGCGTTATCGTGAAGCAATCAAACGAGATTTAGCGCTGAACTTTATCTTCAAAGAAGGTGACCTATTAACAGTCGCTCGTCTTGGCTTAACGAACTTTAAGAAGATGGAAGCAGAAGATATTGATATCCGAGCGATTAACCGCCATGGCGCGAAGATTGCCGCGATTGTTAAACAAGCGAAGCAAACACCTTCTGAAGAGTATCCAGCGAAAATTGAACGCTTAATGGATTATCCAGGTTACAAACAAGTCTTCAAAAATATGAAAGACATAGTGAAATCGGCGTCGCAGAAGTCTGGCTTAGCGACGGAGTTCCTTGCTTCTAAAAAGCAGATTAATCAGTTGATCAGTTGGGTGTGGAAAAAAGATCGCGATCCAGAAGTGTTGCCTGACTTGATGCAAGGGTGGCGTTTGGATCTACTTGGCGACAAGATGAACAAAGCATTAAAGTAATAAAAGATTAAAAGGTTGGCCTCGGTGCCAACCTTTTTCGTTCTAATTAGAGTATTCGTCTCGCGAGAGAAACTGATTACTTCTCGTCGTCTGGTAGCTTCACATTGAGCTCAAGAACTGAGATATCGTCGTCTTTGTGCTCAAATGTTAAGTCAACCATATTTGGATCAATTGCCACGTACTTACTGATCACCTTCAAGATGTCCTCTTTCAATTGAGGTAAGTAAGAAGGCGCTGGATCATTTTGGCTGCGGCGCTCAGCAACAATGATTTGCAAACGCTCTTTAGCTAGATTCGCAGAAGTTTTCTTCTGTGGACGGAAAAATTCTAATAATGACATGTCTAGCCTCCAAAGAGTCGTTTAAAGAGTCCTTTCTTCTCCTCAGTAAGGAAACGAAATTCAACCTGATTGCCTAATAAGCGATCAACGGTGTCAGAATAAGCCATACCCGCATCGGTGTTATCGTCAAAAGTGACTGGAACACCTTTGTTTGACGCGTTAAGCACGGCTTGGCTTTCTGGAATCACGCCCAGTAGTGGAATATGTAAGATCTCCTCTACGTCTTCAACGCTTAGCATTTCGCCTTGAGTGACGCGAGATGGGTTGTAGCGAGTCAGTAGCAGGTGCTGTTTTACTGGCTCTAGCCCTTGTTCTGCACGCAGGGACTTAGAATCTAAAATACCGAGAATGCGGTCAGAGTCACGCACAGAAGAGACTTCTGGATTCGTTGTGACAATGGCTTCATCGGCGTAGTACAAGGCCATTAATGCGCCTTGCTCGATACCTGCTGGTGAATCACAAATAATGAAATCAAAGCCCATTTCATCAAGTTCGCCGAATACGCGCTGAACACCATCTTTTGTCAGTGCGTCTTTATCACGAGTTTGAGAAGCAGGAAGAATGAATAGGTTGTCCGTGCGCTTATCTTTGATCAGCGCTTGGTTTAATGTCGCTTCGCCGTTAATGACGTTTACAAAGTCATACACGACACGGCGCTCACAGCCCATGATTAGGTCGAGGTTACGCAAACCGATATCAAAATCGATCACCGCGGTCTTTTTTCCCTTCAGAGCTAGACCAGAGGCGATGGCTGCGCTTGAAGTGGTTTTACCAACGCCACCTTTACCAGACGTTACTACAATAATGCGTGCCATTTTTTTTCCTTTTTAGATTAAATCGCGAGAACTTCTAAATGCAATGATTCATCGGCTTTACTGATCATTACTTTCTTTTGCCAGTACTCGCTTTCAATTTGATCGCTTAACCAGTAGTCACCCGCAATGGATACCAGTTCTGCTTGTAAATCGTGGCAAATAATACGCGCTTCCTGCTGACCACTTGCGCCTGCAATCGCACGGCCTCGAAGTGTGCCATGGATATGAATAGAGCCGTCAGCGATGACTTCAGCACCAGCACTTACGTGCGCTAACACCACCAAATCACCATCTTTCGCGTAGATCTGTTGTCCTGATCGAACAGGCGTGCGAACTACTTTCGTTGGTGCCATTTTGGCAGGTGCTTGGCTTGGTGATTTGCTCGCCGACATAATGGCGAAGCCAGCTTCGGAAGCAAGATTTTGTACACGCTTGTCTTTACAGCCCGTTACACCGACCGGAATAAAACCAGCATCTGAGATGCCTTGTTTAAGCTTAGGGAAATCAATGTCGCCTTGTACTTTTGCTATATTGATTACCAAAGGCGCGGATGCAAAAAAAGAAGGTGCTTGAGAAACTTTTTCTTGCAAAAATTCGACAGTCTTTGCGATCTCATTGTCAGAAAGGTGTAAAACTGACAATGTAAAACTGCTACCTTTAAGGTCTGGTGAATGGGTCATCGTGGACTTCTTGCCTTTATTGAAAGAGCGTTGCCTTAAACTAGGTCTGTCATGTTATATTTCATCCTTTGACGCAGCAAGTTCTCTCGTGGGCAAATAGGTGAATTAATCTCAAATTTGCTATTAAGTTTGCGAGAATTTGACGTTTTCAACCTAATCCGCACTCAACGCGGCTAAATCAGCATAAAAGGCGTGTCATGCTTTGTTCTATTTATAAAAGCTCGAAAAAAGAAGGTACTTATCTCTATATTCCGAAAAAGGATGATTTTTCACAGGTTCCTGACACCTTAATGCAGATGTTCGGTAAGCCTATCGCTGTTATGACGATTAAACTTGATGGCCGTAAATTGGCACAAGTTGATATCGAAAAAGTGAAGGCTTCATTGCAAAATGATGGCTTCTTTTTGCAGGTTCCGCCTCCGCCGGAGAACCTACTAGAAAAGTACAAAGAACAAAAAGCCCAGCAGAAAGGCGAATAACGTCATCGTTTTTCATCTGGGATTTCTGCCTTGCTCAAGGAGGGCAATATGAAAAAAATACTGGCTACCATGCTTAGCGTTGGTGTGTGTACCTCGGCTTTTGCAAGTAGCGAGGGTTTCGATGAATACTTGAATAAGCTGCGTGCTGAAGCGCGTGATAAAGGTATCTCAGAGCAGGTCATTAGTGCTGCTTTTGCGAATGTTGAGTACAAGCCTCGAGCAGTAAAAGCGGACCGAAACCAACCAGAGAAGAAACTGACATTGGATGAATACATTCCTCGCGCGGTGCCCGAATGGAAGGTGAAGCAAGCCAGACAGCTCTATAAAGAGCATTACACCGAGCTAAAGCGTATAGGTGATGAGTACGGTGTGCAGCCTCGCTTTATCGTGGCGCTGTGGGGTGTAGAAAGTAACTTTGGTAAATTTACGGGTAACTTCAAAGTGATTGACGCGCTATCGACAATGGCATTTGAAGGTCGTCGTGAAGAGTTTTTCCGTAAAGAGACCATGTCGGCATTGCAGATCCTCGATCAAGGCCATATTGAACTAGAAAACTTTAAGGGGTCATGGGCTGGTGCGATGGGGCAATGTCAGTTTATGCCAAGCTCTTTTCTTCGTTTTGCCGCTGACGGCAACGGGGATGGTAAAAAAGACATTTGGCAATCTGAAGCCGACGTATTTGCATCAACCGCTAACTATTTGAGCAAGTCCGGCTGGGATGACAAATACACTTGGGGTCGCCAAGTGAAAGTTCCTAAAGGCATTGATCACAGCTTAGAAGGGCGCACGGCTGAAAAAGGTAAATACCTTCAGGAGTGGAGCAAACTTGGCATCACAAAATACGATGGTAGTCCGTTGCCAAAACTGGATGAAGACATCAAAGCATGGTTGATCATGCCGGACGACGAAAATGGTCGTACGTATCTGGTTTACAATAACTACAACGTACTGATGAAGTGGAACCGCTCTTACTACTTCGCACTCGCCGTGAGTCACTTGGCTGACCGAATCAAATACTGAGCTGTTATCAAATAATCATTTGGCATCCAGTATTCAATATGAGGGCTCTTCGGAGTCCTTTGTTTTTCCTATAATCAAATCGAGGTAAAGCGTGTTATCTGAACGTGCCGCACAAATGGTGATTTTCTCCGCTCTTCTTAAACATAAAAGCTTCACAGCGGCTGCAAAGAGCTTAGGCGTGTCGGTGTCTCATGTGAGTAAGCAGTTGAGTCAGCTAGAAGCGTCTCTTGGTATCAAGCTTGTTCAACGCACTACGCGAAGCTTTACGCCGACTGAGGCAGGAAAAACCTTTTTTCATCACTGTGAGCAAGTAGTACAAGCGGTGAGCAGTGCTACATTAGAGATGGAAACCCAGCGGGATGAAGTGGCAGGCTTAGTGCGTCTTGGTTTGTCGCAATCATTCGGTACCTTGCACATTATCCCTGCAATTCAAGAGTTGCGCGAACTGTATCCTCAACTTCAAGTGGAGGTGCATTTGTTTGACTATAAGGTCGATATGTTAGCCGAAGGGCTCGATTTATGGGTGACCAACAACGAGCATTTACCTGAAGGCTACATTGCGCAGCGTTTGACGGATTGCCAGTTTGTTGTTGCGGCATCGCCAGATTACTTATTGAAACATGACACGCCAACAGAACCGGATGACCTATCTGCTCACAACTGCCTCATATACAGAAGCTGGGAGCGTGACTATACGGGGTGGGCGTTTACCAAAGATCAGCAAGAATTGAACGTAAAAGTCTCGGGTAACTATTCAGTGGATCTGGCAGAAGCCGTTCGGGATGCAGCCATTGCAGGTTGGGGCATTGCCTACCTTGCCACTTACTTGCTGGGTGATGAGTTTAGGACGGGTAAGTTAATACAATTGTTACCGGATTGGAAAGCCAGCCAGTCGATGCCGTTTTATGCGGTGTATCCAAGCCGCCAACATATGCCCAAAAAAATATCCGCAGTGATTAACTTCATCAAACAGAAGATCGGTAACCCGTGTCATTGGGATCAACGTCTAGCGCCTTACATCTCTATTCCTAAGTAACAGGATCAATGACGGTATTGAACGGCACGTAAGGTGATTCACTTCACAAAAATTTTTCCAGAACTAGAAACATCTTTTCCATATAGAAATAATAAAAATAAGCAAACGTTTATATTTATATAATTCAATACCTTATAATTAAGGTCAATTATTGGGCGCTTAAACTTTTCACACTGTTAACATCCTCAACTTGCAGCATTTTGAGTCCACTATACAATCCGGTGCCTTCCATATCCCCTTCTGTCGGATTCATTTTATGAACTCAATTATTGGTATCGTAGCCATACTATTCGTAGCATGGCTACTTTCTACAAATAGAAAAAATATAAAGCTGAGAACAGTGTCGTTTGCGTTTGCTTTGCAGGTACTGTTTGCGTTGTTGGTTTTATATGTACCAGCAGGACGAGATGCGCTGAATTCAGTGAGCAGCGTAGTGTCGAATTTGATCAACTATGGTCAAGAGGGCATTGCGTTTTTATTCGGTAATTTGGCGACAGGGGGCTTCACCTTTGCGATCAATGTTCTGGGTATCATCGTTTTCTTCTCCTCTCTTATCTCAGGTCTTTATCACATTGGTGTGATGCCAAGAATCATCAACTTTATCGGTGGCGGTATTCAAAAGCTGCTGGGTATCGGTCGTGCGGAGTCTTTGTCTGCTACGGCGAATATCTTTGTTGGCACCATTGAAGCGCCATTGATGGTGAAGCCTTACCTAAAACACATGACTGACTCGCAGTTTTTTGCGGTGATGACAGGTGGTTTGGCATCAGTTGCTGGTGGAACGTTGGTCGGTTACGCATCACTGGGTGTCGACCTTAACTATCTTATTGCTGCTGCATTTATGTCGGCACCTGCGGGCTTGCTGATGGCAAAAATTTTAATGCCAGAAGATACGGATAAAGCAGCAGATATCGACATTAGCCAAGTTGAAATTCCACGTGCAACCAACGTAGTAGAAGCATTAGCCGATGGTGCCATGGCGGGTGTACGCATTGCTGTATCGGTAGGTGGTACGCTATTGGCTTTCATCAGTGTCATTGCAATGTTAAACGGCATGCTAGGTTGGATTGGTGACCTTGTTGGGACGCCACTAAGCTTCGAGCTGATCCTAGGGTATGTATTCGCACCTGTCGCTTGGTTATTAGGTGTACCATGGCAAGAAGCAACCACAGCAGGCTCGCTGATTGGTAATAAGATTGTGGTGAATGAGTTCGTTGCTTTCATCCAGCTTGCTGAAGTGAAGTCTCAACTCAGTGAACACTCACAAGCAATCGTGACGTTTGCTTTGTGTGGTTTTGCAAACATCTCAAGCATGGCGATGCTGATTGGTGGGTTGGGCTCATTGGTACCAGAAAAGCGTGCATTTGTTTCTAAGCATGGCTTCCGTGCGATTATCGCTGGTGTCATGGCGAACTTAATGAGCGCTTCTATTGCGGGCGTGATTTTAAGTCTGTAACTGAAATAGATATCAACAATTAGCAAAAAGGCTCCTTGCGGAGCCTTTTTCGTATCTGAAGTTTACGTTATTTGTCTGTGTGGAACTGCTCGCAAGCGAGCATCGTGTTCTCAATTAAGCTTGCGACGGTCATTGGGCCAACACCACCAGGGACAGGAGTAATAAAGCTCGCACTTTCACGTGCTTTATCGTATTCCACGTCGCCAACTAGCTTGCCTGAATCAAGACGGTTAATGCCGACATCGATAACCACTGCACCCTTCTTAATCCATTCTCCAGGGATGAAGTTTGGCTTACCAACCGCAACCACGACAACGTCAGCTTGACGCACATGACTCTCTAGGTCTTTGGTAAAACGGTGACATGTTGTTGTCGTGCAGCCCGCAAGCAGCAGTTCAAGTGTCATTGGACGACCAACAATGTTTGATGCACCAACCACAACAGCATGTTTGCCACGAAGCTCTATGTTGTAACGGTCTAGTAGGGTAATGATGCCCTTTGGCGTGCAAGAGCGAAGCTTTGGAATACGTTGTGCAAGACGACCAACGTTGTAAGGGTGGAAGCCATCCACGTCTTTCTCTGGGTGAATGCGCTCTAAAACATGTGTTGTGTCGATGCCCGCAGGAAGGGGTAATTGCACTAGAATGCCGTCAATTTCATCATCGTTGTTTAATTCATCAATCAGCGCTAGTAACTCTTCTTCTGAGCTAGACGCAGGAAGGTCAAAAGACTTAGAAACAAACCCAACTTCTTCACATGCGCGGCGTTTGCTGCCGACATAAACCTGAGAAGCAGGATCTTCACCAACTAGAACCACTGCTAAACCAGGGGCACGTAGCCCAGCTTCAACACGAGCTTTAACACGTGCTGCCACTTCGGATCGAACAGTTTGGGAAATGAGAGTTCCGTCTATATTTTGAGCAGTCATGACTTTCCTTATAAATTAAGAAGGCAAATTATCTGCGGCGCATTGTCGCAGAATTTCTTATTAACATCCATACGCAAACGTTTGCTTTGTGGTGTTTTTGAACATTAAGCGTTTTGATGGACTTTTTTTAGGCATTCAGATCAGAATGTTATGAAAACCCGTTGATTTACCCGTTTGAACTCGTATAATCCTGTCCCTGTAGCGCGCCCTTAGCTCAGCTGGATAGAGCACGTCCCTTCTAAGGATGTGGTCATTGGTTCGAATCCAATAGGGCGTGCCATTTATTCAAAAGCCCCGATAACTCTTTGAGTTGTCGGGGCTTTGTCGTTTTTAGGTTTTTGGCTGTAATTACCACTCTATCTACAACTTTTGAATGGCATTCTAGCCATTGCAATTTCTAGCAATTAATATGGACGCATATTAATTATCTTTCGTTAGTCTTTATGCCTGCCACTTCTAATTTTTATGACCAACACGCCGACTCTTTCGCGAAGCAATACACATCGCTCCAGTTTGAGGATGTCCACGCGAGTTGGAGAGTTTTCTGGCCCCAGGCTGGAGATCGCGTGTTAGATGTTGGCGCGGGCTCTGGTCGAGACGCGAAATGGATGGCTGAACATGGGTGTGAAGTTGTTGCGATTGAGCCTGCTCAAGCACTTCTAAGGCTTGGTAAGTCTTACTGTGGCGATTCCGTTACTTGGCTTGAAGATGCATTACCTAAGCTTGAGAAAACCATTAATCTTGGCTTTCGCTTCGATTTAATTCTTGTCAGTGCGGTGTGGATGCATCTTGCGCCTACGCACCGTGAACGTGCATTTCGCAAACTTGCAAATTTGTTAGCGCCTAATGGTCGATTGGTGATTAGCCTTCGTCACGGTGACTTTTCTGACGGTCGTAAAGCTTATCCGGTATCGGTTGAAGAGCTCGAAAAGTTTGCAAAGAATAGCGCTTTAATGGTGAGAAACGTATCTCTCGATGATGATCAGTTAAAGCGAACGGGCGTATCTTGGCAAACGGTAGTGATGTCTTTGCCTGATGATGGTTCTGGTGATCTGAATAAGGTTCGCCACATTATCGTCAATGATTCCAAATCGGCTACCTATAAACTCGCACTACTACGTACTTTACTACGTATTGCAGACGCTCATTCTGGTGCAGTGGTTGATCGCAGCGAAGGTAAAGTTGCAATCCCATTAGGATTAGTTGGCTTATATTGGATTCGTCAATTTAAGCGTTTAATCGATAAAGAGAACATCCAGCAAAGCTCGAACTCGTCTAAAGGGCTAGGTTTTATAAAGCCCGATGGCTGGGGCAGACTTTCCCATTTAAGTCCTGATGATCTTGCTATAGGCACGACATTTTTGGGTGAAGATGCAGTGGCGCTTGATAAAGCAATAAAAGACAGCTTAAAAACCATAAAAGATGGTCCCGTCACCTTTACCTATCAAGGTGATAAATCAAACCCTTACTTTGAAATGATTCGTTCAGCTAAGAAGCCAAAAAGTTCAATTGTTGTGGATAGCGAATTCCTCGAAAGTTATGGGCTGTTTGTGTTGGATGAAAGCCTTTGGGATTGTTTTCGATTGTATAACTCTTGGATTGAGCCGCTGGTGGTCAACCAGTGGATTATGGAAATGCAACGATTTCGGTCTAATCAAGAGCGGGGTATTCCACTGCAAACGTATCATGATTGTTTGGTCTGGATTGATAAAGACCATGATACGCGAGTCGTGCGAAAGAGAATTGAACAGTTGAAGCTCAGCCATTGCGACATTGTCAGTGTATGGAGTGGAAGCAAATTACGAAATGAGTATCACGTTGATCACTGTTTGCCTTTTGCTTATTGGCCCAACAATGATAAGTGGAACTTACTACCAACATCTAAGGTTGAAAACCTAAACAAGCGTGATCGTATTCCTGCTAGCTATCGATTAAACGCATCCAAGCCGCGAATTTTGGATTGGTGGCAGTTAGCTTGGGGAGAGACGGATAATTTGAGTCGTACATTTTTTACCGAGGCTTCATTGTCGCTACCTAATGTGCCTGCATCTTGCCAAGATTTTGAGCATGTCTTTGAAGCGATGGGATTACAAATTCGTGGTGTTAAAAGTCGCCTTTGTATCGCGGAATGGTAATGTCTTGTTTGCCGTTACAGCGTGATATATGAACCTGATAGGCAACCAATAAAAAAGCGCTGGTTAACCAGCGCTTTTGCATTTATTAAGGGCATTACATCTTTTTAAAGATGATGGAGGTGTTGATGCCGCCAAAGGCGAAGTTGTTACTCATCAAATATCTCACGTCCAGCTCTCGGCCTTGTCCGGCAATGTAGTCTAAATCGCCACATTGCTCGTCGAGGTTTTCTAGGTTGAGCGTTGGGTTGAACCAACCCGTGTGCATCATTTCTAAACCTAGCCACGCTTCAATTGCGCCACACGCGCCTAGTGTGTGGCCAAAGTAACTCTTGAGTGAGCTGATTGGCACTTTGCCCAGAGCATTCGCTGTTGCGTTGCTTTCTGCAATATCGCCGCGGTCGGTGGCAGTGCCGTGAGCAGATACATAGTCGATCTTCTCAGCAGTAATCCCCGCGTTTTGCAAAGCCATTTCCATACAGATTTGCATGGTTTCCATCTGTGGTTGAGTGACGTGTGCGGCATCACAGTTGCTGGCAAAACCTATAATTTCTGCATAGATTTTCGCGCCACGAGCGACGGCGTGTTCGTACTCTTCCAGAACCAGTGTTCCCGCACCTTCACCAATCACCAAACCATCGCGATCGGAGTCATAAGGTCTTGGTGTGCTTTTCGGGTCTTCATTCTTCAGACTGGTGGCAAAAAGGGTATCGAAGACAGCGGATTCCGTTGGGCACAATTCTTCAGCGCCACCAGCAACCATTACTGTCTGGTAGCCGTGCTTGATCGCTTCGTAGGCGTAGCCGATTGCTTGGCTGCCGGAGGTACATGCACTGCTGGTTGGGATCACTCGGCCTTTCAAACCGAAAAATAGACCAACGTTCACTGCCGTAGTGTGCGGCATCATCTGCACGTAAGTCGTTGCGGTGATCGCTTTAGTGGTTTTCTCATTCAGCATGACACCAAATGCGCCGATTGCGTCAGTACTGCCTGTTGATGAGCCGTATGCGATACCCGTTTGGCCATTGGTGAGTACGTCGTTACCAATCAAACCTGCTTGGCTTAGCGCGTTTTCTGTTGCGACGGTCGCTAATTTGGAAACACGCCCCATGCCACGTACTTGTTTGCGCTTGTAGTGCTTTGGCAGTTCAAAATCTAAAATTGGTGCCACGAGCTTGGTGTTCAAACCATCATACTGTTCGTAAGAAGGCATGTATTGCGTCGCGTTCTGGCAGTCACGCAGTTTTGGCTCGACAGATTGCCAATCGTTACCAAACGCAGTCACGCCCGACATTCCGGTTACAACAACTCGACGGCTCATACTAGGCCTCCGTTTACCGAAATGACTTGGCGAGTTACATAGCCTGCGATGTCAGACATAAGGTAACTGACTAAACCAGCGACTTCTTCTGGCTCTCCCATGCGGCGCAAAGGAATTTGCGGCATCGCGTGTTCTTTTACGTGTTCGTCTACCATGCCTGTGTCGATAAGCCCCGGAGCAACACAGTTGACGGTGATTTTGCGTTTTGCCAGTTCAAGTGCGAGTGATTTTGTTGCACCAATTACGCCCGCTTTCGCTGCGCTGTAGTTAGTTTGACCGCGGTTACCCATCAGGCCAGAGACTGATGCAAGCGTAACAATTCGGCCGCCTTTGCGTTTTTGCACCATTGGCATAACACAAGGGTGAAGAACATTGTAAAAGCTATCTAGGTTGGTATGAATCACGCCATCCCATTCTTCTTCGGTCATCGCAGGGAAAGCGGTATCTTTTGTGATGCCAGCGTTGTTCACGACGCCATAGTAAGCGCCGTGTTCGGCGATATCGGCTTCTAGCTTCTCACGACAATCTGCGCGGTCACTGATGTCGAATTGGATAAGACGACCGCTACCCCCATGTTGTTCGATGGTGTCTAGGGTATCTTGCGCGCCTAGTTGATCGCCCATGTAGTGGACGATGATTTGGAAACCATCTTTGGCTAACTGAACGGCAATGGCTTTACCGATGCCTTTGCTGGCACCTGTAACGAGGACTTGTCGGGTCATTGTTGACTCCTGATTTTCATTTCTTGTAATTTTTCTTCTGATGGAACGTAAACGTTCAATTGGCAAGTCGCTACAACAGTTCCTTGTAGCTCAATACGGGCAGAAAATACCGCCATACCGTTATCTTCCATGACTTTTTCGGCATACACATCGAGTACTTGTCCGTGAGAAAACGCATCGCATTCAGAAGTGTATCGACGGCTACCAAGCAAAAAGCCAATCGGTGGCGCTTGTTCTTTCATTAATGCGTGGTAACCAGACCACGCCGCGACAGATTGCGCCATAAACTCAATGCCAACGTAAGCTGGCACGGTGTGTGATGCCGAGTCGAAGAACGGATTGTGTTCTGCGATATCAACCTGACAGTGAATCGTATCTTGTTGAACATCCATCGCACGATCAACCAAGATCATTGGTTTGTCGTGTGGCAAAAGTTGTTCGATGGGAGGAAGTTTAGTCATGAGCGTAACCAAAAATAAGACTAATATTATTGCCACCAAAAGCAAAAGAGTTACTGAGAATCGCTTTGTTACCCAGTTTGGTTGGCGTCTCAACTAACGATATATGGATATCGTCTGCTTTGGTTTCGCAGTGTTGCATTGGCAAGTCAAGGTTGTACTTGAGAATATGCCAAGCGATAGCGGCTTCCGTTGCACTTGCAGCGCCTAATGTGTGTCCGGTAAGTGGCTTTGTAGAGCTCACAGGGACGGAGTCACCAAAGCAGCGATGAATGGCTTTGCTTTCCATCGCATCGTTTAACGGCGTTGCTGTGCCATGCGCGTTGATGTAACCAATGTCTTGCGCTGTAAGTCCTGCATTGGCCAACGCTTTTTTCATCGCTTCTTCTGCGCCTAACCCTTCTGGATGTGGTGCGGAAATATGGTGTGCGTCTGAGCTGTCGCCAGCTCCGAGAAGAGCAACGGGCGCAGGTGTTTTGCTTAGCAACATTAATGCTGCGGCTTCGCCGATATTGATGCCGTTGCGATGTTGGTCAAACGGCTTACAAAGGGTATCGGATAGAGCTTCTAAACCGTTAAAGCCGTTTAGCGTTAGGCGACAAATGGTATCCACGCCACCTACAATGACTGCATCAACAATGCCAGAGCGAATCAGGCGTTGCGCGGTTAAAAAGACACGACCACTAGAAGAGCAAGCGGTTGAAACTGAGTAATGTGGGCCGCTCAAATCAAAGTAGGTGGCAATAAAATCGCTGCAGTTGCCAAGCTCTTGTTTGGTGTAATGGTAGTCGGCAGGAAACTCACCGCTTGCCAGCTTTTCGCCAAATGCGATTTCGCCATCTGAAATGCCAGATGTGCTGGTGCCGATCACGACTGCGATACGGTCACGACCATATTTAGCAATGGCTTCACGCACGTCGCTTTCGATTTGCTGCAAAGCTGACAGTGCGAGGCGGTTGTTTCTCGTATCAAACTGGCTGAGTGCGGTCGGTAATTGCGGTAACGTCTGTGCAATTCGACCGATTACTGTTTGGCGGCCTGAATTTAAAATATCTTGGTCAACCACCATGTTGGATGGCTTCGCTCCCGATAAACACTGATGGATGAGCGCGTCATCTTGTCCCATGGCAGAGTGAAAGCCACAGGCCTGAATATACAAAGGTTGAGAAGAGCGAATAGGCATATTGTTATTCTAAATTGTTCTTAATTAATCTGATGTTGCAGTGTTTGAATAGAAATTGAAAACTGATGTTTGAGGTGATGAAAATCAATCTCACCCTCTAACTTGTTCGAAGAGCTGTATTGAATCTCAATGATCTTTTCACCGTCGCTATCAAAGATGGCGCGAGAATTATTTTTATCAATAATTCGCCACCTTACCTCATTTAACGATCCTTCCCAAGCGGAACTCGGCCAGAGCGTGATCATCAGGTTAAATAATACCTGTTCTGGCTGCGGTAGCGAACCTTGTAAACCGTTGAGTACTTCGGTTTGGATTTGTTCTCCATCGTAAGACAATGACAGTACTCTTGTCCCCCAGGATGAGAAGCCTGCCAGCACCACTTCGTTGTTGGTTACTTGCAGTTGTACCGGAAGTTGCTCAGATGTGGTTTTACCATCTATTGCCCAAGAAGCCGTAATTAACTGACTGGCAGACAACTGATAGCCCAAGCTTGCGGGAGTGGGCAAGCTAACTTGGGTGTGCTCGTCAATGTCGACCTGAGGCGTCGATTGGTGAGGTACCAAGCTGCATGCACTTAAAAATAGACTCAGTGCGATTAACGTCGCGCAGCGAAAAGCATGGTTAAAAATCATGACGTCGTTTCCTCTGTTTTAATCGCAATCGGAGAGAGTAGCCAAGCGACAAAAATACCACTTAACACCGTAATGCCGAAACTGTGAATCGCGTGAGTTTGGCTTAGTGACAGCAACCCAAATGACAGCACAGTGGTTATTGCCGAAAGGGTGATCGCCAATAGTGTGCTCACACTGCGGGCTTTCTCGGCAAAGAACAGAGTATAATCGATCCCTATACCAAGAATGAGCACCAAGCCAAGCAAGTTGAACAGGTTTAATGTTGTTCCCATCGCGACAGCAGTTGCCAGACCGCACGCGCAAGCAATCAATGATGGCAGTAAAACTCGCCAACTGTGTTGCAGACCGTACCGCTTGATTAACACCAGAAAGATCACAGCACTGGCGGCTACCAATAGCTCCATGATTTTGATTCGGTATTCACCAAATAGGGCGGAGATTTCTTCTGCTTTGTTTAGGTAGACAACATCAGACTGTGATTTAGCAAATGCCTTAACAACAGCGGAGTCTTGCAATTGGTTTAACACCACAACCGTTGCCGATTTTCCTTTGATCTTACCCAAATGAAGAAAACGTACAGGCGCTGATACCGGGTTTTGCAAGTACTGCTCAACCGTAACAGGGATAAAGTCGGTGTCCATTTTGGGCTTTTTACTTAAGCCCAGCCCGGATGCAAGTGGGCTGGATTGTGTCGCGTAAAGATCGCGAATCAATTGATAGTCTTGTTGCTGACGTTCCACTGAGCTCAAGTAGCGACTCAGACTCTGGTAGCTTTCGATGGTGCTGTCCGCTTTCCACGCTTCTAAAGTTGGCGTCAAAGACTCCAGCTTTTTCATTAGGTTTTCGTCATCGTCGGCGGTAACGACCAGCATTTGCTGTGAAGATTGCATGCCACTGAGCGTCGTAATCAAGGTTTCTTGCTGCTTGAGATCGTTCGGCATCGTTTGCAGCAGACGAATGTCGTCATCGTAGTTCAATTGCAGCAAGAAAAAGCCACTCGCAACCACACATAACATCGGTAATCCGACTTTAATTCGAGGTTGATTCCAAAGCGTTAACCATTTCGCCAACAGTGATTGTCCCGGTAAATTCGAAATGGTGCGCGATGGGTTACGAGCCAGTATCGGATACCAAGCCACCACGGTGATGTAAGCGGCAATCAGACCAATGGATGAAAACAGCGCAAGCTGCTGCAAACCAGGAAACGGTGCCACTAACATGCCCAAATAGCCGATCAAACTGGTGATTAAGCCAAGTGTGATAGCTATGAAAATATGCTTTAACCCTTGCTCGCTATCCCATTCATTTCCCGCCGCAAGACGTTCCGTTAGGTAGTGGAATGCGTAGTCGATAGACACACCGATTAAACTTGCGCCAAACACTAAGCTGAACAAATGGACTTTTCCAAAAATCCACGTCGTAACGGACAACGCAACGAGCAAACCAATGGTGATGGAAAGCAGTGCCAGAGACAGTGGCATCACACTACGAAAGACCAACACGAACAATGCAATGATACCGAGCAGAGAGAACACACCGATGGTACTGATCTCCGATTTTGCACTTTGCGTACCAAAGTCGGCGTAAAATAGAACGCCAGTATGTGCGACTTCAGCGCCATATTTCTGCGCGACGCTGTGTTCTAGCGCTTGAATATCAGGGACTGCAAGCTGCCCAGTTAGGCTATAAGGCGAGTCTTTTAGTTCGGCAGTAATAAGCAAGTATTGAGCACCGTCTTTTTCGACGGACAGATAGCCGTTATCCAATCGGAAAGAGGACGATTGCTGGGTAACTTGGCTTAAATAATCACGAAATAGCAAGAAAGGGTCATTTTGTAACTCTTGTCCGGTCACTCCAGAAAACGGGTTATACAGCGACTGAATCACATGCTGTACTTGCTGTTCTGGGTTTTGGCTTAAACGTTCTCGTTGTTCAGACGTCAGCAATTGGAATCGGTGCTTAAAGTAGTAACTCGCCCAAGCTTGCTGTTCTTGAGGTGAGATTTTTCCTACCACATCGCGAAAATGATTACTTTGGCGTAACCCCTTATCAAATTCAGCGGCCGCTGCAAAAAGGGCATTTTTGTCCGGCGCTGTGATCACGAAAATGACTTTGTCGCTCATACTTGCCGAGACCGACTCAAAGGCTTGCTCAGCCACCGGGTTTTGCTGATTCTTCGGCAGCAGTTTTAAAATGTTGGTCTCAATCGGAGATTCTGCACTCCAAACCCATTGTTTGAGTAGCAACGCGCCCGCTAAAACAACGAGATTGAGCCAAACCAGAGCAAAGGTATGAGTGCCGAGACTGAGTTTAGAAACGGAATTGAGCGACTTCGGCATCCGTGAGTTCCTGAGGTAGAGAGGTCTGGTTCGTAAACGTAATTTCGGTTTTATCGCCACGCAGCTCTTGTAGGGTTAGGCGATCAATGTGCGTTTTACCTGAAAGGGTGATGGCTTTAAACACTGCATTTAATGGCGACTGTTTTGGCTCTAAAATGAGCTGCCACTGATTGTTCTCAACTGAAAAATCGAGTGTGAATTGTTCTTGCAGTGCAGAAGTATCCCCGTGGAACACGGATAAAAACACATGGCTAAAGTAGAACGCCATTGGGTTTTCTTCTGCAGAGATCGTTTTCGGAGCTTGGTCGGCAAAAGTCTGACGAAGTTTGTTTTCCGTCAATACCAAATTGACTGCGAAAGGTTCTGCTTGTTGCCACAACAAGCCATGTGTTTTGCTCAGTGTGAACTGACCTTTAGAGGTTAAAGGTTGACTGAACATTTCCAGATGACGCTGCTGCGTAAAATCTCCGCGCACGATTTCATGCTGAGACAACTGCTGCTGAAGCGATGCCAAATCCGTTACGTTTGCTGCCGGTGTGGCCAGTACTGAAACAGACAATATCAGCAAAAAAGAGAGTAACCACTTTTGCATTAGTTCAGGCTCCCATGGTGATGCCATTGCTCTACTTTATCTAAAAAGATTGCTGGAGAAACAAAGCACATCTCTTGCTTTTCAATGGATACGGCGACTTGGGTCGTGTGCGCTTTGCACATACGTTGATTCGTTTCGGCGTCGTAAATCACGTAATCCACACGTAAGCGGTTTTCCCACTCAGTGAGTTGCGCGGTAATACGAATGGTGTGATTAAACGGAATCGCCTTCACGTATTTAACGCGCGTGTCGATGATCGGCCACATATACCCAGAGTCTTGCATATCGCGATAGCTGTATTGGATCTTCTCCATCAGCACACGACGCGCTTCTTCAAAATACCGAAAGAAGTTGCCGTGATAAATCACGCCCATCGGGTCAGCATCTTGGAATGAGGTGACCATAGTCACCTCCGCTTCTAATGGGTAGAGAACCTGCTCTTGCATTATACCTCCGCGTAGAGTGGCCAATGACGTTGCTGAATGCGTTCAATGAAATGACGCAAATCTTGTTCCAATGGGCGATCTTCAATCACAAACTCAAACTCGCTCAGCACGGCGTCACGAATTACTCGCAAACTCTGACTCATGTGGTGTTCGTCCAATTCGTTATGACGACGACGAACCTCAACCGCTTGAACGCTTGCTAGGAGTGAAGCCGCAGCAACTTGCTCTGTTAACTCAAGTACGCGTAGGCAGTCACGAGCCGCAATGGTGCCCATGCTCACTTTGTCTTGGTTGTGACATTCGGTTGAGCGAGAAAAAACGCTCGCTGGCATGGTGTTTTTCAACGCTTCTGCCGTCCAAGCTGAGATACCAATCTGAACCGCTTTAAAGCCGTGGTTGATCGGTTTACGCTCGCCTTCTGCACCGGTTAAGTTAAACGGCAGGCCGTTATTGAACTTGTAATCCATCAGTTGCGCCATCTGACGGTCCAGCAAATCAGCCAAGTTGGCAATGTTCACTTTCAACGTATCCATCGCCATTGCGATATGACCACCGTAGAAGTGACCGCCGTGGAGAACGCGCTCGTTGTCGCCATCGATAATTGGATTGTCGTTGGCACTATTTAGTTCATTCTCAATCAATTGACGTAGCCAAGGCAGGGAGTCTTGCACCATGCCAATCACGTGTGGCGCACAACGCAGCGAGTAGCGATCTTGCAGTCGGTCGCTATTGCGTGGCGGACGCTCAGCATTGAGATCATCACGTAGCCAAGCCGCAACTTGCTGTTGACCAGGGTGAGGTTTTACCGCAAACAGCGCTTCATCAAAGTGGAAGTCATTACCTTGCATACCCACAGAGACCATCGCGGTAATCTTGGTGCATAGCTGCGCTAGGTATTCTGCGCGTTTGTAGGCAAGACAGGCGAGGGCAGTCATCACGGATGTACCGTTCATTAACGCCAAACCTTCTTTTGGTTTTAGGCGAATTGGCTCAATGCCCAGCTCTGCAAACACTTCTTGTGTTGGTCGCACATCGCCTCTGTAAAGCACTTCACGCTCGCCAATTAAGGTCGCCGCTAGGTAAGACAGAGGCGTTAAATCGCCGCTTGCGCCCACCGAGCCTTCTTGTGGAATACGCGGCGCAATGTCGTGGTTGATAAGCGTAACGATTTGGTTCAACAGATCGTGAGACACGCCAGATACGCCTTGCGACAATGAACATAAACGTGTCGCCAACACCGCGCGAGCTTGCTCATGAGAGAGGATTTGACCTAAGCCACAGCCATGGAAGCGCGTAAGGTGCAACGGAAGTTCATCTACAAGCGCGGGTGGAATCGCCACAGTGCATGAATCGCCGTAACCCGTGGTCACGCCGTAAATAACGCCTTCTTCTTTCAGTAATCGTTCCAGAAACGCCACGCCACGATCGATTTTCGCGGTAAATTCTGGCGAGGTGTTCATGTTTGCCTTTGCACCTTGAGCAATGGCAACGACATCTTCGATGGTTAAAGATTGGGCACCAAAAGTGATGTTGTGATTATTGTTGTTTGTCATGTGGCTGATTACTTAAAGTCCAGAAGTTAAAAAAGTTGTACCACTGTAACGGCGCTTGCAGTGTGTGGTGTTCTAATCTGTGTGCGTACTGTTGAACAACGTGTTCTAGTGCCTGCTGACGCTCCTTGCGCGGTAGCGTGATTTGGTCACTAAAGTGTTCAAAGTACACATTAAAATGCGGAGTGTTTGCTTCGTCGTCGCGTAGGCCGAAGAGTAGGTAAACCGGCGCTTTTAATACCGAGGCTAGCATGAATGGGCCTTGCGGGAATGGTGCGGGTTTACCAAGAAAATCTGCCCAAACGACACGATTTTCTTTGCTGGTGGAAGTGCGATCGCCAACGATCACTACCCATTCGCCTTGCTCGATTTTTTGTTGAAGCAGAATCGCGGTGTCTGGTCCCATTGAGCTGACTTGAATCAGATTCAGTTCCGAATTTGGGTTTACCGCCTTCATTACCGCATTAAATTGTTCAGCGTGTTGGGTAAATACCAAGGCATTGATTTTGACATGAGAATGTCGACGACCAAGCGCGCGGCAGAGTTCGATGTTGCCAAGGTGCGAGCCCAAAATGACCACGCCTTGTTTTTTCTGCGCCATCTCTTCGAAATGATGTTGGCCGTGAATGGTTAGGTTGTCGACATTAAAGTCACCTTGCCATGCTGCCAGTTTGTCGAGCATGGTTTGCCCAAAAGAAAGTAGATGATGATAGCTGTCCAACTGTTTTGGCAGTGCGATGTTCTGCTGCGCTGCGTAGCGCTGCAAGTTTTGCAGGTAAATCTCAGACGCTTCACGGGCAGATTTACCCGTGAAGTGGTAGTAGCGCATGACTAACTTCAAAATCAGGTCGAACGCTTTTCTGCCGAATAAGCGGTAAACCGCGAGTAAGGTTTTGATGCCTAAAATCGTGCCTTGTTCTTTTCGTTTCGACCAGTGGGCATTACTGTCGTCTGTGTGACGGCACTTTCTTGCGAGTAGCGAAGGGATGCGCGGCAACATGCCAAAAAATAGTCGAGTGTGCATCCAGCTTATCTTGACGTTATCCCACAATGCGTCGAAGTGGGAAATGCCACCTTCAGGGTAGATCACGCGCGTTGGAACAAAAGCAATATCGACGCCTTCCCAGTACATTCGCACCAGAATCTCGATATCAAAATCCATGCGTTTGCCGATGTTGTACTTGTTCAACACGGCGACCGTTTTCGCCACTGGGTAGGCGCGAAAACCGCACATGCTGTCTTTGATAGACAGTGACAAGGTTTCTATCCACACCCAAACGTGCGTAGCGTAGCGACCATACAAACGGGATTTAGGTACGCTCTCGTCGTATATCGGTTGGCCCGAAATCAGGTTATCTGGTTTTGTTTTGCTGGCGCTGAGCAACTTCGGCAATGCTTCTAGGTCGTGTTGACCGTCTGCGTCGATTTGAATGGCGTGCGTAAAACCAAGCTGGTGAGCTTGATGTAGGCCTGCCATTACCGCGCCACCTTTACCTTGGTTTTCGCTCAAACTAATCAGTTTTATCAGTCCTTGCTCACTCAAAGCTGAAAGCGCTTGTTTGGTGTATTCATTGCTGCCGTCGTCCACGACCAGCACTGGCAAATCGAAAGAGGATAACGATGCAACCACGTCTGCAATTGTGCTGCCGTGGTTGTAGCAAGGAATTAAAAAGCAGGGACGGTAATCACTCACGTGACTCACCCAGTTTCATTTTGCCTGAAGAGTGAGTCACCAAGGTTTCACCGTTTTTCGATGTGTACTTAAAGGTCAATTTCTCGCGCTCATTGTCCCAAGAGAGTGAGAGACAAACGTCGGCGTTTGGCAGAATCGGCTCTTGAAATTTGATGACTTCCATTCCTTTAAATACCTTGGGAGTATTCAAATATTGAACGGCGTAGAACAACGCCCAGTCAATTTGAGTGACGCCGGGTAAAAGAGGGAAGTGACTGAAATGACCTTGGAAATCTAAGATGTCAGCATCCACACGCAGCGACAGCTCTGCGGTGTGGTCACTCACTTCAATATTCTGAATAGTTGGTTTTCTTTTATCCATGTTACTAGCTTTATTGGAATAGTTTTTCAATTTCAGCAACTTGGCGTTTGCCTTGGCTGTTCAATGGAATTTCGTCGACCACTCGGAATTTTCTCGGGATAGCGATCGGTTCTAGCCAATTGCGCAGTGCCTTGCGAAGCTCAAGCCAAAACTTGCCTTTACCAAGTTCATCAAGCACATTGCTGCCTTTATCGTTAAGTACGATGATCGAGACTAACGTGAGGCGACCTGATTCTTCCATTGGGATCACCACGCTTTCTTGAACCCACGGCAGTTGCTCTAAACGTTTTTCCACTTCGACAAGGGAAATACGCTTTTCTTCGACTTTGACGATTCGGTCAGTGCGTCCACGCAATTCAAAAGAAATACTATCATGGAAATAGCATTCATCCGCAGTTTGGTACCAAGTGTTTTCATCAATGTGTGGCGAGCGGAGCTTTAAACAATTTTCATGGTTAAGCTTTGCTTCAACACCTGGGAATAACGTCCAAGGAGTGCTGGCTACGTGCTGCTGACGGTAAGCGATGCCGCCGGTTTCTGTGCTGCCAAAAACTTCAATAGGAAGTGACCCAAACAACAGCTGGCTGTGTTGCGCGGCTTGGTTTGGCAAGGGGCCTCCAGAAGAGAATACGCACCGAATTGCAACCGGATTATGCTCTTCACTGAGTCGTTTTAGTAACGCAGGGCTGCTTACTAGCTTGGTGTCAGCATCAGCGTGATGGACAATTTGCTCTGGGAACTCAAGGTTGTGTGCTGAAAATGGACGTGCAGAGCACAAAGGCCACAATACGCGGAACAGCAAGCCGTAAATGTGTTGATGAGAGACGGTGCTTTCAACGCGTGTGTTGGCAACCGTGTCGCCCCACAGGTTGTCTAGAATAGCAACTTCGATATCGAGCTGTTTCAGCGTTTTTGCAATGGCTTTTGGTTTGCCGCTTGAACCAGAAGTGAATAGCGTCACTGGTATTTGTGCCAGATTCAATTCACGCCAAACATAAGGTTGGTCAACCTGTTGTTTGTTAGTCAATGTGGTTTCTAACAATGAACTAGCTTCGATTAAAAGCGAACTCACCTGTACTGGAACCGAGACATCGGCATCGTGCAGCAATAAATCGTAGTGCTCGCTGAGTTCTTTGAGTGCTTCTGGTTGGTAATTACCAGGCAATACAATGGGTTTTCCTGCATAACAACAAGCGAAAAAGCCAACGGCAAACAGGTAGCTGTTGCCAAAACACAACGCAATGTTTTGCGTTGGTTGGGTTTCTAACTGCTGAGCAAGCGTTGCGACGTGCTGCTGGAAATCACCCCAAGTGATAACTGTGTCGCGATCGTAAGAGACAGGGGATTGCTCAGGCCTCTCTGCGACGAACAAGGTCGCTAGGGAGGTAAAGCTCGAATACGTTGTATTCATACGATTAGTGTTCCTTTCGAACAAATTGACGCACGATCCATTCTCCAGCGAACAAGCCACCAGCAAGTAAGTAGCTGATGAGGCCGTTATAAAGCGTCCATATTTTTACTGGTAGGAAACAGGTATAGAGCGCAACGGCAGCATTGAGCGTAAAAAAAACGCACCAAACCATCGTCACTTTGCGTGTGTAAGCCACGCCACTAGCCGGAAGGTCAGGCTCTTGCAAGCGAGCAAGCCTTTCAATGATTGATTGCGGCTGTTTTAAGCTCAGTCCAAAGACACACAGCATACATACATTGACAACCACAGGGTAAAAGTGAAGCCACCCGTGTTGTTTAAACACCATGCCAAGTGTAATTAGAACAATGCCAACAGCGCCCGTAGCGAGCGCCAAGAATTTAAACTCTTTTAGTGGGGTCTTATTTGCGATGAAAACACGCAAAAGTAACGCAGCAATTAACAAGCCCCCGACTAAGTTCAAGCCAAATTTATCTATACCGAAATAGACGGCGAAGGGGTAGGCAAACAGTACAATTGCAGACAGACCAGTCAGCAATTGGCGCATTAACTTTCCTTCAATAACTCAGTGACGGCGTTAACCACATCGTCAACGGTTCTTACAGCACTAAACTCTGCTGGCTTGATTTTTTTGCCAGTGACATTCTGTAGGTGTACGACCAAATCAACGGCGTCAATGCTATCAAGGTCGAGATCTTGGTATAAGTGCGCATCTGACTGAATGTCGGCTGCGTCAATTTCGAACAGCTCAACAAGCGCATCTTTAACTTGTTCAAATACTTGATCTTTATTTACATCAGTCATGAATATACCTACAACTTATTCATTAGTTTGAGAAGAAACGTATTTCGCTAGGTTTGCTACAGAAGCAAAGTGTTCGCGCGTGTTTGAGTCGTCGGCATCAATAACGATGTTGTATTGTTTTTTAATTGCGAGTCCAAGCTCAAGCGCGTCGATAGAATCTAAGCCAAGTCCATCACCAAAAAGTGGTGCATCCGTTTCAATATCATCTACGGTTAAATCTTCAAGGTTTAAAGCATCAATAATAAGTTGCTTAATGTCGTTGTGTAACTGTTCCACTGGGACCTGCTTATTAATAAAAGTTTTCTGGAAAAATGTTTTCAGCTAGGTGCTGTTGTAAGCGTCGCGCCGCTATTGTCGGCGACGTAGTTTGCTTTATAAAAGGGTCAATCTCAACTTTATCCTTAACTTCAACCCTGAAAAAAGGCTTTGTTGCCGGTACTTGATACCATTTTTTCTCTTTTGTGAGGAAACTTGGCGTTACTGTAATATGGACAACCCTTAAATCTCGCTCTGTTCTTACCGCAATTTGTGCTGCGCCGCGTTGTAATTTTGGTTCTACACCAGGTGTTGTTCTTGTCCCTTCAGGAAATATAAGCAACACGTTGCCTTTGTTAAATCGTTCATCACAAAGTGCTAATAAATCATCCGGCGCTTCATTGGGAATATATCCGGCTGCTTTTACGATGTGCTTCATAAAAGGATTCGACCATATTGCCGATTTTACTAAACAGTCGCAGCGATTTAATTGTGAAGCAATGAGAACGTAATCGATTAAACTAGGATGGTTGGCAACAATTAAACAATTACGATCTTGTTGAAGAATATCGGCACCAATAATTTCGTAATCGATTGCTCCACTTAACTTCATCAATTTACAAAAGGTGTTGAATGAATATCGAATGGCACCTTGAACTTTATATTCACGTTCGGTTTGATCCGAAACGAAAATACGAATGGTCGGAATAACAATGAAGCTTAGTGCTAAACCACCTAACCCAAATACTGAAAAACAAAAGCCGGTTGCTAGCACACGCCAATACTGATTTAAGCGACTCATTGCTTTTGCCATTCCCAAATTTGTTGCGGAGCGTGAATAGTCCACTGATTTTCATCTGACAAGTAGTGTTGCAAAAACGCTAAGCCTTGTGGCAACGGGTGGTTTGAGCATTTTGCACTGATGCCGCTTTGCACCGTGAAGCCATCTCCATGAGAAAGTATCAAGCCGAGTCCAAACCCTTGGTATTGTTGGTTTTCATATTCTAAATAAGAGTCAGGCATAGGCTCATCAAAATCAACAAGCAGGACTTTTTTGTCAGGATTGTCGGACAAAAACAGCCATGCTTCTAATATTGCACTTTGGAATGTGTTTTCTGCCGCAGCGATCGAAGTTAGGGGGATGGGCTGTTTGGTTGCAATAGTGGCAAGCCCTGCGGCGGTATTATGCACTGACTGAGAAAAAGCCATCGGAGACGCTTCTTCATCGTTAATAATATCTTTAACTAACGCGACACTGCGATGCAATTCGCCATGACGACTCGAAAATACGAGGTAATCAACCTGATGTTGATTAAGCAATTCGATTGCCGTTTGCACTGCCAGTTTGCTAAGTGGACTCATTCTTCTGCGCATCATCGCAGGAATATCTGCAACATTGATTTTGCCATCTTCTGGCCATGTTATCTCTGTTGCCCATTGTTTCCATTCATTGGATTCGGATAAACCGAATGAATTCGCAGTCCACGCATCAATATTGAACGAAATGTTGATCTTCGAGTTTGGCATATTGGGTTAAATTGTTTATTTTACAGCTCGATACAAATTGGGTTTTACCCAAAGTCATAATAAAAAAGGAAATTATCATGTCGCGTTTTAAGCTGTATGTCTCGTTATTATTAACTTTGCTTCTTGTCGGTTGTGGACGAGTACAACCTGTGATGAATGTGGAGGATACTCCAGTTGCTTATGATCTTCAAAATAAACAAGTAAAAATGGCCATTGTGCAATCGGCAACCAACCGAGGTTGGACGATTGAAGAAGTAAGCCCAGGCGTTCTTATTGCAAAAATTCACGTTCGTAAACACTTTGCAGAAGTAAAAATTCCATATAACAACAAATATTACTCAATTATTTATCTCAACTCAGTAAATCTAAAAGCCAGTGATGGCAAAATCCATCGCAATTACAATCGTTGGATAAACAACTTGAATGTTGATATTCAACGAGCTATTGCATTGTTAGGCTCTCAGTCTAAACAATAAAAATATTAATTGCAGTTAGGTTTTTCCGTGTTAAATCAAAATAATGACCCTTTTAATGCTTTTGAAGCAAAAACAGAAGCTCAGAAGTTATCTTTTGCACCAATCGTGTTCCAGACCGCCAGAACGCTCCGAGATTTAGGTATTTTAGCCGCGCTAGACAGCGCCGGTTCACAAGGCATGAGTGCCACGGACATTGCCAAGAAAACGGGCGTGTCAGAATATGGTGTCAAAGTATTGTTGGATATGGCGATTAGCGCACATATTGTTTTATGGGAAAGACCTAACTATTCGCTTGCGAACCTTGGTTTTTACCTTCTTCACGATGGTATGACGAACGCAAACATGGATTTTACGGCTGATGTCTGTTACGCCGCGATGATGCATCTGACGGAAGCGATTAAAGAAGGTAAGCCTTCAGGTTTGAAAGAGTTGGGCAATTGGGAGACGATTTATCAAGGTCTGTCGACGCTGCCAGACCAAGCTAAGCAGAGTTGGTTTAAGTTCGATCACTTCTATTCCGATCGCTCGTTTCCATTACTGCTTAAAGAAGTGTTTGCAAGCAAGCCAAAGCACCTCGTAGATATTGGCGGAAATACCGGGAAATGGGCTATTCAGTGTTGTAAGCATGATCCTGATGTTGAAGTTACCATTGTCGATTTGCCGCAGCAACTAGAAGTGGCGATGTCAAATGTCTCAGAGAACCAGTTCGCCGAGCGTGTACGTCCATACCCTGCCAACATGCTTGATAAAGCACAAACATTGCCTGAGCATGCTGACGTATGGTGGATGAGCCAGTTCTTGGATTGCTTTTCACCAATTGAGATCCTAAATATCCTTAAAAAAGTCAAAGCCCAGTTAACGAAGGGAGATACTATTTACGTATTGGAGCTATTTTGGGATGCCCAAAAATACGCGGGTGCTTCCTATAGTCTTAATGCAACCTCTCTCTACTTTACCTGTTTAGCCAACGGCAATAGTCGTTTTTATCGCAGTGATGATTTCTTAGAAATTGTCGAAGCGGCAGGTTTATCTGTCGCCGAAAGAACCGACAACATTGGCCTTGGTCACACCTTATTAAAACTACAAGCAAACTAAATTCAGAATGAAAACAGAGCTCAAGCAAGTTGTCGTCGTAGGAGCGGGCCCATCTGGCTCCACCGTTTCTGCGTTATTAAAATCGCGTGGCATAGATGTCGTTGTCATAGAAAAAGCCACCTTTCCACGTTTCTCTATCGGAGAAAGCCTGCTTCCTGCATGTATGGAGGTTGTCGAGCAAGCCGGAATGACCAATGCGGTAAAGCAGTTTGGCTTCCAATATAAAGATGGCGCTGCATTTCGTCGCAATGGTGTTTACACCCAGTTCGATTTTACGGACAAATATACCCCAGGGCCGGGTACGACGTTTCAGGTGCAACGTGCCAGTTTTGATAAAGTGCTCGCCGACAGTGCCGCAGAGCAGGGCGTCGATATTCGTTATCAACATGAGCTAGTTAGCTTGGCGTTTGAAGGCAAAAAATCGCGCTTAGAAGTTGTTGGGCCGGATAAACAGACCTATCAAATCGAAGCTGATTTTGTTTTGGATGCGAGTGGTTTTGGCCGTGTTTTGCCACGCTTGTTGGATCTTGAAGAGCCTTCTTGTCTTCCTCCAAGAAAAGCGATATTTACTCACATTGAAGATCGTATCTCTCCACAAGAGCCAGAGTACGATCGTAATAAAATTCTGATTTCCGTGCATCCTGAAAATCACGATGTGTGGTACTGGCTAATTCCATTCTCGAATGGTACATGTTCGTTTGGTGTGGTGGGTGAGCCTGAGTTTTTTGAGCGATACCCAGAGGATAAGCTTGCAGCTTTGCAGCAGTTGGCGAATGAAGAGCCGGGGTTGGCTTCTTTGTTGCGAAACGCGAAGTACCCAAATCCAGCAGGAGAGTTGGGTGGCTATTCAGCGAACGTCAAACGCTTAGCGACAGAAAACTACGCACTGCTTGGTAATGCCGGCGAGTTTCTTGATCCTGTGTTTTCATCGGGTGTCACCATAGCCATGAAGTCGGCGGAATTTGCGGCCGATTGCGTGGTTCGTCAATTAAATGGTGAAGTGGTTGATTGGCAAGAAGAGTATTCGGAACGCTTGATGGTGGGGGTGAACACATTCCGCACTTATGTAGAGGGGTGGTACAGCGGCACATTGCAAGATGTGATCTTCTATCAAAACCCGAATCCACGTATTAAGCAGATGATTAGCGCGATTTTGGCTGGATACGCTTGGGATACAAACAACCCTTACGTAAAACAAAGCGAACAACGTTTGTCGACGCTCGCTGAGCTGGTTCGAGAAGCGGAACTGTAAGAGTATAAATTCTCTTAGCTGAGGATGCGTAAACCTAGGTCTTACCGAGAAATTGGTAAGACCTTTTTTATTCTCGACAATACCTTTTTATTTGTACTTCGAGCTTACTGGAGACATCTTGACCACTTGTTTCGAGGTGTATCGAATTTGAGAAAATTTATAGTGATTATGATCACATACATACTCATTGTTGCTGATATTTATATTAAACGTGTAGGAAATGGATTACATTTTGGGAGTGTTCCCTAAATCCGGCTTCGTTGTGAAAACGGTTTATAAGCAACTGTATAAATTAGTAAAGTTCCAAAAACTGCACCAAAAAAAAGATAAGTTTCTTGCCAAATCAATTCGCTTGGTGAGTTCGAACCATCGACTGCGCCAAACACTTCCTTTACTTTCTCGAATTGTCAAAGAACACGACGCGTCAACAGTCTCTTCGGTTGTTGATCCCGAGAACGCGGTGGCGTGGGGAGGCAAAGTTTCTCCAGAGTTCAAACGCAAAGTCATTCGTATTAGTGAAGAGCTGGAGATCAACCCTAATCATCTGATGGCCTGCATGGCATTTGAAACCGCTGAAACCTTCAGTCCAAGCATCAAAAATGGTTCAGGAAGTGGGGCGACAGGGTTAATTCAATTTATGCCCTCTACCGCTGAGTCATTAGGAGTGAGTACGAAAACTCTTGCGAGGATGAGCGCGGTCGAGCAACTTGACTATGTAAAAGCCTATTACTGGCCATATCGCCATAAAATCAATAGTCTGGAAGATGCGTATATGGCAATTCTCTATCCTGCTGCGATTGGCAAACCGTCTTCTTTCGTTTTGTTCAAGCAAGGCTCGATTGCATACCGACAAAATGCGGGTATCGATCGTCACAATACAGGAAAAATCACGCTTGATGATGTTTCCTATAAAGTACGGAAAAAACTAGAGAAAGGTTTACAGCCCAATTTGATGGGATAGGGCCGTGCTTTATTCCACTTCGCTATTGTTGGTTGGTGTATCGGTGTCTTTGGTGACTCTGACTTGCATAATGCGATGTTTTTTAACGAGGAGTATGTCAAATCGCCAACCTTGGTAGTGAATGTGCTCCCCAACATTTGGGACTCGACCATAAAGCCATGTCAAAAGCCCATTTAATGTTTGAAAGCCTTCTCGCTCTTCACCTTCTATGCTGCTCAGTTCGAGTTTATTCTTGAGCTCATTGAGCGGGATCAACGCGTCCATCAACCAGCTTCCATCTTTTTGTTGCTTGGCCCACACTTGCTGTGGCGCCATGCCCAGTTCTCCAGCAATCGACTTTAACAAGTCGTAAAGGGTTACTAGGCCTTGTACATCACCATACTCATCGACAATAAAGACCATTTCCGCACTGGTTTGTTGCATGTAGTTAAGGAGAGGTAACCCTTTCATGGACTCGGGTACAAAACGCGGACGCTTGAGCTGTTTAGCCAGTTTACTGATAGACAACTCGTCATATTCATCGAGTAGGACTTTGGATGAAATGGTACCAATAATATTGTCCAAACTACCCTTACAGACTGGCCATACGGAGTGTTGGGTTTGGCGAAGGTCAGTAAGGATGACATCAATAGGTTGGTTGGCATCTAGGTAATGGATATCGCACCGTGGTGTCATTAACGATAATGCTAAACGATCGTTAAGGTGGAGTAAGTTGCGAATCATCAATTGCTCTTGTGGCTCAATCGCACCGGACTCAGAGCCTTCGCTAACAATAGCAAAAATATCCTCCTCGGTAACAATCTCACCGTTGCTGTCGTTTTGGCGCAATAATCGGAGAAAAGTATCGGTTGAAAACGTCAATAAGAAGACAAAAGGAGTGGTGAGCTTGGCGAGCCAGTGGATCGGATAAGCTACGATAATAGCGATGGTTTCTGCGTTGTTTTGTGCAAAGCGCTTGGGAACGAGTTCTCCCACCACAATCGCGAAGTAGGTGATCATGAGCACGACGCTCGTCGTTGAAAGTACCGTGGCTATCTCTCTTTCTAGCCCTTGGGTTACTAACCAATTTTCGAATGGTACTGAAAGCGTTGCTTCACCAAAAATACCACTTAATAGCCCGATGACTGTAATGCCTATTTGGATCGTGGAAAGAAACTGAGTCGGATTGTTTTTAAGTTCGAGCGCTAAAGCGGCAGAGGCGTTGTGCTCTGCAATTAATTTTAGCCTTCCGCTTTTGGCTGCGACTAGAGCGATCTCTGACATCGCAAACGCGCCATTGAGTGCGATTAATCCAACCAGCAGTAATACGTCCATAACGTTTCCCAGTAATGTACACGTTAGCAGCATAACTAGATTCACGCGCAAGAAATGTGATGTTGCGAGTAAATCATGCAGCGCTCTATTATCGGGCTCTACGCGCATGAATCCTTCTGTTACTTCACTGGGATTCTGATACACTACGCGCCCATTTCCTCTGTTGAGACGTTTCTATGCCATTTTCTAAGCTTGGTTTAAGCGCATCGATTACTGATGCAGTAAAAGCGCTAGGTTATGAAAAACCGACCTCTATCCAGCAAAAAGCCATTCCAATCGTACTGCGTGGTAGCAACTTAATTGCCGCAGCACAAACGGGGACAGGTAAAACGGCCAGTTTTGTTCTACCAATCTTAGAAAAGCTTAGTCAAGGCGAAACGCAACGTAAAAAACGTGCTCGAGCGATTATTCTTACGCCCACACGCGAACTTGCGCTTCAGGTTCATCAAAGCATTGAAGCTTATGGTAAAAACTTACCGCTGCGCTCAATGGCGATGTTTGGTGGTGTGGATTATGCGCCACAAAAACAAGCCTTGATCGAGGGTGTCGATATTGTGGTAAGCACGCCTGGGCGCTTGATTGATCTGTACGGTCAACGCGCCATTCACTTTGATGAAGTGGAAATGCTAGTGCTTGATGAAGCGGACAAAATGTTGGACATGGGATTCATCGATGCGATCGATAAGATCGTTGATTGCATGCCAGAACATGTTCAAAGTCTGCTGTTCTCGGCAACGCTATCTAACCCTGTTCGTGATTTGGCGAAAAACGCGATTATTGATCCTGAAGAGATCACGATTGCAAAACACAGTGCATCTAAGTCGAACATCAAGCAGTGGATCACCACCGTCGATAAGGACATGAAGTCGTCGCTGTTAAGTCACATGCTCAAAGAAAACGACTGGTCACAAGTACTGGTATTTATTGAAACCAAACACGGTGCTGCCAAGCTTGTTAGCCAACTTGAAAAGCGCGGCATTGTGGCTGAAGCGTTTCACAGCGGCCGTAATCAGCGTGTTCGCCAAGAATTAATAGAAAAGTTCAAAGCCGGTGAAATCCAGTACCTAGTCGCAACTGGTGTTGCAGCGCGCGGTATTGATATCGATAACTTGCCCGTTGTTATTAACTACGACTTACCGTATCCAGCAGATGAATATGTACACCGTATTGGTCGTACTGGTCGTGCTGGCGCACAAGGTGAAGCGATCTCATTAGTCTCAAAAGATGATTTTAAAAACCTTTGTATGATCGAGAGCCGTTTAGGGCACTTGCTAGAGCGAGTGGAAATTGACGGCTTTGCACCAAGAAAGCCAGTGCCGATTTCTATTTTAAATTACGTACCTAAGAACAAACGTAAACCGCACGATAAGCGCGAATCAAAATAGCCTGTTTTATCTCTACGATCCAAAAGCCGCATTGTTGCGGCTTTTTGCGTTTTAGGGAGATTCACTCATGGGTTGACAGTGTTGGCTTTTATGCCGTAATGAGGAAAAAAGTTAATTTATGTCATACGCTTAACACTCAAAGTGAGTCAGCTTTCGTAAAGCTTTTGTCAATTCTCTGTCCTCAGGTTTGCACAAGGTTAGGAATGGGCGCAGACTTTTTCGCTTGCTAGTGAATGCATAAGATGAGGCATAAATGAAAACAGGTGATAAGCAATTCGCCGTTATTGGTCTTGGCCGATTTGGTTTGGCAGTGTGTAAAGAGCTACAAGATTCAGGAGCTCAAGTTTTAGCGGTTGATATCAACGAAGACAGAGTTAAAGAAGCTGCCAGTTTTGTTAGTCAGGCAATTGTGGCTAATTGCACTCACGAAGAGACGGTTGCTGAGCTTAAGCTTGATGATTACGACATGGTGATGATTGCTATTGGAGCGGACGTTAACGCCAGTATTCTCGCCACACTGATCGCCAAAGAAGCGGGAGTGAAGTCAGTATGGGTTAAAGCCAACGATCGATTTCAAGCGCGTGTCCTGCAAAAGATTGGTGCGGACCACATTATCATGCCTGAACGTGACATGGGGATACGTGTCGCGCGTAAAATGCTCGATAAACGGGTTCTTGAGTTCCACCCTTTAGGTAGTGGCTTAGCCATGACGGAGTTTGTGATTGGATCTCGTTGGATGGGTAAGACATTAAGTGACCTCGCACTGTGCAAAGTCGACGGTGTGCAAGTACTCGGGTTTAAACGGGGCCCAGAAATAACCAAGGCGCCAGACCTTAATACCAAGCTGGAAATTGGCGATCTCATTATTGTGGTTGGCCCGCAAGATGCGCTGGCAAATAAATTAAAATCACTATGACGCAGTTTCATCAAAAAGGCGTTTTTTACGCGCCAGATGGTAAACGAGAAAAAGGTAAGGGTAACGAGCCGCGGATTATATTGCTGAGTTTTCTCGGTGTGTTGCTGCCTTCTGCCGTGCTGTTAACCTTGCCAGTTTTTTCTGTTACAGGCCTTTCGATAACGGACGCTTTGTTTACCGCAACATCTGCCATCAGTGTGACAGGGCTTGGTGTTGTCGATACCGGGCAACACTTTACGTTAGCCGGGAAGATCTTGCTGATGCTTTTAATGCAAATAGGTGGGTTGGGTCAGATGACGTTGTCGGCGGTTTTACTCTATATGTTTGGTGTGCGTTTAAGCTTACGCCAGCAAGCGTTAGCGAAAGAAGCGCTAGGGCAAGATCGACAGGTCAATTTAAACCGACTGGTGAAGCGGATTGTGATTTTTGCGCTTGTCGCAGAATCTATTGGGTTTATTTTCCTTTCCGTTCGTTGGGTTCCTGAAATGGGCTGGCAAACTGGCATGTTTTACGCGTTATTTCATGCGATTTCTGCGTTTAACAACGCAGGGTTTGCTCTGTTTTCAGACAGTATGATGAGCTTTGTGAATGACCCGCTGGTCATCTTTACCCTGGCCGGGTTATTCATTTTTGGTGGGCTTGGTTTTACTGTTGTCGGAGACATCTGGCTGAACTGGCGTAAAGGTTTCCACTTTTTGCATCTTCATACCAAAATCATGCTTATCGCGACACCGATATTGCTCCTCGTTGGAACGGTGATGTTTTGGTTACTCGAGCGGAGTAATCCAAATACAATGGAATCGTTACCTTTGGCGGGTCAATGGTTGGCGGCATTCTTCCAATCCGCTAGTGCTCGAACGGCCGGATTCAACAGTGTCGACTTGGCGCAGTTTACCCAGCCAGCGTTATTGATCATGATTGTTCTGATGTTGATTGGTGCTGGGTCCACCTCAACGGGGGGCGGTATTAAGGTTTCCACATTTGCCGTTGCGTTCATGGCTACGTGGACCTTTTTGCGCCAAAAGAAACACGTGGTTATGTTTAAACGAACCGTAAACTGGCAAACCGTGACTAAGTCACTTGCCATTATCGTTGTGAGCGGCGCCATTCTGACAAGCGCGATGTTTTTATTGATGCTCACAGAGAAGGCAAGCTTTGATAAGGTCATGTTTGAAACCATTTCCGCATTTGCGACGGTAGGACTTACCGCTGGTTTGACGGCAGAGCTTTCTGAACCTGGCAAGTACATTATGATCGTGGTGATGATCATTGGTCGTATCGGGCCACTCACGCTTGCCTACATGTTAGCCCGCCCTGAACCTACCTTAATCAAGTACCCAGAAGACGCCGTTCTTACAGGTTAAAGTAGCTTTTATCTGCACCCCACCGACCATAACGAGCACTGATTAATAGCAGTGCTCGTACATTTATAAAATATGTGGGACGTTGCCCAATTTTATCTACAAAGTCGCAGAAGTTTATTTCTTCTTCCTTTTGTTTCGATACTATTCATTCACTCAATTTATACCCTCGGAAGCCACACTTACAAAAGTATTTGGGCATCCGACGCTTTTGTAACGTGATGCTAAATAATATTGTGTTATCTGAGCGAATTGATACCAGCCTTAGTCGTTAGCCACTCAACCTCATTCTATGTTTATGGGCTATTGTGTACTGGCTGTGCTTGGTATTAAACGAATCGAAAAGATGGAGCCGTACTTTGAAATTCAACACACTCGCCTTGACTATGCTAACTGCGCTTCTTGCAGGTAAGAGCATGGCAACTACTCCGCCATCACCAGTTTGGCATACTATTGCGTTGAGCGATGGTACCTCTAGTGAGGCAATTTTACGCGGCACTGCCGATTTCCACTGGTTTGAAGATAAACAAGGTAATGCCTTGGTTCATGAAGATGGCATTTGGTTTTTTGCACAGATTCAGCGCGAGTCAGACATCCCAACGTTACGCTCGACGGGTGTTGCTAAAACTCAATCGAGTGATGCGCCTGAATCGGCGAAGTTTCGCCCGGATCTACAAGTTAAGCCGCAGTTATCTTCTCTAAAAACCATTGAACCGATGGCGCGCCAAAATCTATTGCGTTCGGCGCAAGGTTATCAGGCGATGAGTAGCTCATCGGTGAAGCAACAACCACTGTTGGTTGTGCAAGTCTCCTTTGATGATCAAGTGATGGTGCATGACTTCGAACAACGTGTGTTTAATACCGATGGCCAAAGCGTTGTCGATTATTTTGATAAAAACTCTCAAGGGAAATTCAAAGTTGTCCCTGCGATTGAGAGTTATGGTGCCGCGAATGATGGTGTGATCAATGTGACCGTGGCGCAAAGCCACCCAAATTGCCACTCTAGCTCAACTGACAAGACTTGCACTGCCAAGTTGAATGCGGTCTTCACCGAAGCGTATCAAAAACTGGATCCGTACTTTAATCTTTCGGCTTACGACAGCAATCAAAATGGTACCGTAGAACCGTCAGAGTTGTCAGTGATGTTTATTTTTGCTGGTGGCGACCGTTCAACCGGATTCCTTGATCGTCCTTCTATTTGGCCGCATAAATTCTCTCACGATGATGTGGCCCTAGATGGCAAAAAAATTGCCGATTATTGTGTGTTTGCTGACTACCAAGTTGATCATCAAGCGACGTTAGGCGTGATCGTACATGAGCTTGGCCACTTAATGCTTGGCTTGCCGGATTTGTACGCAAGGAACAGTGATGCTTCGATCGGTTCTTGGGGCGTGATGGGCGGTGGTTCATGGGCACAGAAACCGGGAGACTCATACGCAGGAGACACGCCAGTGAACATGAGCGCGTGGAGTAAACACGCCGCTGGTTTCGTTGTACCAACGATCACTCATGAAAGCCCGATGCCTATTTCCGTGAATAACGACGATGTCAAACTGGTGTATCTCGACCCATACTTGAAAGAGTTTGGCCCACGCGTTTATTTGGAAAACCGTACCTTTAGCGGTTACGACCGAGCATTGGCGGCAGAAGGCATACTAGCGACGTCGGTTAATGTCCAGAATCGCTTTAACGATGTTGGCGCGATGCAGGTTCAAATCATGCAGGCCGATGGTCTGAATGAGTTAGAACATGATGGAAGCAGTGATGCCGGCGATTTGTATCCTAATGGTGGCAATGTCATTTCAGATACATCGACCCCGGGTCTGAGAGCGATCGCCGGGTTTGATACCGGGGTTCGTATTTCCAACATTGCCAGCAATACCAACGGCGGCAGTTTTTCTCTTGAGCATATAAACGAGCCAAATAAATCGGCATGGTTGAACTCTCTTCACCAAGGTTATGTGTACGCAAGTGGCAGTAACACTCTGGCGGTATCATTGGATTTGAATGCTGAGACAAAGCTTGATGGTCTTCAACTTTACGCGCAAAGCAATAGCGCTCAAAGTGACATGACTTATCGAGTATGGCGATTCCCATTCTCAGGTAACGTGGGCTACCGATTAATATTGGATCAGAACAATGCTGAACTTTTACAGCAAGGTAGCTTCCAAAAGCCATCCCGAATTTTATTCCCTCAACCGAGCCAATTAAGTGCGGGTCAGCACCTGTTAGTAGTGGAATTAGAAGGCGGTGAATTTGAATCGAACTTTGACTTTGGCCGCTTACTAAAAACTGAAAAATCATCCCTGCCTGTAATGTGGACTGGTAATTACAATGAGATAGGTACGTTTGGTTTAGAGCAAGCCGGGTTCTCTTATGTTCCGTTTGCAGCACTCTTGAATGTGGAGGCGAACAACATTGTTGAAGCGAAAGCTGATTCACTGCAAACCGATAAGAATACGCCAATCGATCTGAACCTGATGGACAATGATTTCATGGACATAGGATATCAGTTCAATGTGGACATTGTGCAGAAGCCTGAGCACGGCACCATTTCTGGCAACCAATACCAACCTGAAGCTAACTTTGTTGGTTTGGACAGCTTCCAATATCGTTTGCTGTCTACGGACGGCGTGTATTCGTCTTCGGTTGTGAGCGTGCAGGTCGAAGTACTTGGTAGTAATGAAGCACCAAAAGCGCTCATCGATGTGGATAGCCAAAAGATTACTGCTGGACAGAAAGTAACATTGTCGGCGGCAAACAGCACAGATGCGGATGGCGATGTGTTGAACTACCGATGGGAGCAATTGGCTGGTACTTCAGTTTCTATCGGAAACTCGACCGGTGCTACGGCAAGCTTTACAGTGCCTCAAGGTATAAAAGCGGGTGAGGTTCTGACATTCCGTCTAACTGTTACTGATCCAAGTAATGAAACCTCCAGTGCTACCGTCAATTTAACCATGCAAAACGCAGCGCCAGTCACGTTAGCAGATACGGCGACCGTTGCCGTTGGTGAAAGCATTGTGATTGATGCTGCTGGCAATGATTCGGATGTGAATGGCGATAAACTGGTTGTAGAAAGCGTACAGAACCTAACGGGCGTGGGAAGTGCGAGTGTAGAAAATGGCAAAATTCGTTTTCAAGCTCCGGATAGTGCGGTTGATAACATCAAGCTGCAATATACGGTTTCAGATGGCCACGGTGCTACCGCAATAGGTGAAGTGACCGTGACGGTTGTCGCTTCTTTGAAAACAACGACATTCAAGAACTCTGAAGGTAGTGGCAGTGTTTCTTATTGGGCTCTGATGTTACTTGTTGCATTGGGCTGGCGACGCCGCGTCTAAAACGATATCGAATTACGGTATAAGCCACTCACATTGAGTGGCTTATTTTTTGTGCCTGTTTTACTTCCTAGTGTCTCTCATTATCTTATGAGATGTGTTTCTCATTATTTTTAAAGCGATTTTTCTATTCAGCGGTTACCCTATGGGCAGATTTTTATAAATTAAGGATGTTGTATGTCAACCGAGGACTTTTCTGTTTCGGCAATATGCCGAGAAGCAGCAGTGATGGTCAGAAGGAACCTACTCGCAATTGTCATTGCTTGTATTCCATTGATCATCGTGCACTCAATTTTTGTGTTTATGTATCCTGAAATGACGGGGCAAGATCAAGCGAACGCTCAAGAAGGAAACATCGCGGGATTTTATTTCGTCACAATCATTTTATACCCACTTGTTGCCGCGATGGCGGCTGTGCGTGTACACCGAATTTATTTGGTTGGCGATTACATGCACTCAGCGTTGGATGTATTTCGCTTGTCAGCCAGAGAATTCCGTTTCATTGGCTGGTGGATATTATTTGGGTTGATGATGATGCTCGTCATTGGTATCCCAATCTTTGTGTTGTCGTTTCTCTATATTGCAGAAAGTGGTGAACCTGATTTTGTCGCCATGGCATTTATCACAACGGTTGCAAGCATTCCGGGCTATTGGGTGATGGCGCGCTGGTCGTTAGTGTTGCCAGCGACCGCAATGGATCATCAGCCGCGCAGCTTGCGTCGTTCGTGGAACCAAAGCAGACCATACAACAAACAAGTATTCATTTTGATGGGCTTAATTCCATTGGGCGCGGGATTGCTCAGTCAGCTTATCTTTAGTCACTTTACTAACCTTTTCATGCTGAGTCTTGTGGGTGTTGCCTATGGTATTTTCGGTGCGTACCAGTTGGCTTTGTTATCGTTGAGCTATAAAACGGTCGTGGACATTGAACGCGCTCGTTTTGATACACCATCAGAGCCACCAAAAACGGGTGAAGAGTTTTCCGCTTAATCATTTGATCGCTTTTACATGCCACTTCCGTTTGTGAGGTGGTATGCAGCGGGTTAATACCTTCCTACCGCCTTCACGTTATTCACGCAAAATACCCATGCCCATTTCATGGCTGAATGACAGTGATGTTCACACGTATACTGACAGCAGTACTTCTTTTTATTAAGGAACCCCACATGTCCATTTGGCAACGGGTCAGTTTCACCCATCGCTTTAGTCAATTACCGTCAGCTTTCTATACTTTGGTCGAGCCGCAACCCTTGGATAATACTCGTTGGGTCGTTTGGAATGGTGAGTTTGCGCAGCAGTTTGGTTTACCAGCAAAGCAAAGCGATGAGCTATTGGCGGTTTTTTCTGGGCAAAGCGAATTCGAACCGTTTCGCCCTCTGGCGATGAAATACGCAGGACATCAGTTTGGCGTTTACAACCCAGACTTGGGCGATGGACGTGGATTGCTGTTGGCGGAAATTGAGCATCAAGATGGCACTTGGTTTGATATTCACCTTAAAGGCGCGGGGCTAACCCCCTACTCGCGAATGGGGGACGGCAGGGCGGTGTTGCGCTCAACCATTCGTGAGTATCTATGTAGTGAAGCCATGGCGGGGCTTGGGATCCCGACGACTCGTGCTCTTGGCATGATGGTCAGTGACACGCCGGTTTATCGCGAGAAAACAGAATTCGGCGCAATGTTGATTCGTATGGCGGAGACCCACGTGCGTTTTGGCCATTTCGAGCATTTTTTCTATACCAATCAATTGGCAGAGCAGAAGTTGCTGGCGGACAAAGTGATCGAGTGGCACTTTGCTGATTGTGCATCGGCAGAGAAGCCATACGCTGCAATGTTTGGTGAAATTGTTCAGAAAACAGCGGACATGATTGCTTATTGGCAAGCGTATGGGTTTGCTCATGGGGTAATGAACACCGACAACATGTCGATCCTTGGTCAAACGTTTGATTACGGCCCGTTTGGTTTTCTTGATGATTATGAGCCGGGATATATTTGTAATCATTCCGACTACCAAGGCCGTTATGCATTTGACCAACAGCCAAGAATTGCGCTTTGGAACCTATCAGCACTCGCGCATGCGCTATCGCCACTCGTTGAGCGAGAAGATTTAGAAGCGTCGTTGAGTCAATTTGAAGTCCGGTTGAGTCAGCAGTTCAGCCGCCTAATGCGTGAGAAGTTGGGTTTAAAAACCAAGATCGCGGAAGATGGACGTTTATTTGAAGCAATGTTTGAGCTCCTTCACCAAAATAACACGGATTACACTCGCTTCTTTAGAACGCTTTCAAATCTTGATACTGATTCTTCTCAAGCCGTAATCGATTTATTTCTCGACCGAGAAGCTGCGCGAGCTTGGCTTGATCTGTATTTAGCTCGGTGTGAGCTAGAGGTTGATGAACTAGGGGATCTGATTTCAGCCGAACAGCGTTGCGAACAGATGCGTCAAGCCAATCCCAAATACATCTTGCGTAACTACTTGGCTCAGTTGGCGATTGATAAAGCGGAAGAAGGGGACTTTAGTGAATTACACCGATTGGCCGAACTGTTAAAGCGCCCATTTGATGAGCAACCCGAGTTTGATGATTACGCGAAATTGCCACCGGAATGGGGGAAGAAAATGGAGATAAGCTGTTCTTCATAAATGGGTCATTTCCCACCCATTTGAATCTTTTTCTTGGGTGGAATTCACTCGTTATACTCTGTGTTCATGTTAATGGGCTTTGTTAATTTATTGAAATGCATATGAATTTTAACATGGTCCATTAATTGCTCTTTGTTGAACATCCGTACCCATCGCCTAATACCTAGTTATTCATGGACGGGATGGGATGTGATTCAACAAGGAGAATAATAATGTTTAAGCCTCTAACTCTACTATCTGTCTCTGCGCTTGCTGTAACGAGCTTTAACGCTGCCGCGAATTGTGACCCAGGTGAAACGGTCATCAAGTTCAGCCATGTAACGAACGCGGACAAACACCCAAAAGGTATTGCGGCTTCGTTACTTGAAAAACGCGTTAACGAAGAGATGAACGGTAAAGTCTGTATGCAGGTGTTTCCGAACTCAACGCTTTACGATGATGATAAGGTGTTGGAAGCACTACTAAATGGTGATGTTCAACTCGCTGCACCTTCTCTTTCTAAGTTTGAGAAATTCACCAAAAAGTACCGCCTTTTCGATCTGCCTTTCTTATTCGACGATGTCGACGCTGTTGACCGCTTCCAAAACTCTGAAGCCGGTGAAAAGCTGAAAAACTCAATGAAACGACGTGGCCTACAAGGTATTGCGTTTTGGCATAATGGCATGAAGCAAATGTCAGCCAACAAGCCGCTCATTTCTCCAGCCGATGCTGAAGGGCTTAAGTTCCGTGTTCAAGCTTCTGACGTTCTCGTTGCTCAGTTTGAACAGCTAGGCGCAAACCCGCAAAAAATGTCATTCAAAGAAGTGTACGGTGGCCTGCAAACTAAGGTTATTGATGGTCAAGAAAATACTTGGTCAAACATCTACGGCAAAAAGTTCTTCGAAGTTCAAGATGGCATTACGGAAACGAACCACGGGATTCTGGATTACCTAGTGGTGACGTCAAACGACTTCTGGAAAAACTTACCAGACGATCAGCGCGAGCAGCTAAACACAATCATCCAAGAGGTGACAGCGCAGCGTAATGCTGAGTCGACCAAAGTGAACCTGGCGAACAAAAACAACATCATCGAAGCTGGTGGTGTGGTTCGCACGTTAACGCCAGAGCAGCGCCAAGAATGGGTCACTGCACTTCAGCCAGTATGGAAGAAGTTTGAAAAAGACATTGGTTCTGACCTAATTGAAGCCGCTTTGGCTTCTAACCAAAAATAATAACGCCTAGCACGCTTAGCCCTCTCGATTGGAGGGGGCTCTTTTCCCCTACAGACGACGTGATGTAATTATGGAACAGACTTTTTTTGCCAAGGCTGGACGAATCACCGATGCCATTGAAGAGACTTTGATTGCTTTCTTCTTAGGTGCCATGACCTTGTTAACCTTTGCCAATGTCATCTTTCGTTATGTCTTTAACGACAATATTCTTTGGGCGCTTGAGCTCACCGTCTTTATGTTCGCATGGATGGTGTTGGTCGGCGCTTCTTACGGTGTGAAAAAACACTTTCATATTGGTGTTGATGTGATCATCAACATAGTGCCAGAGGGCAAACGAAAAGCCTTGGCGTTATTTGCTGCAATATGCTGTTTAGCCTTCTCTATTTTGCTTTTAATTGGCTCTTGGAACTACTGGTATCCGTTCGCCACAGACCGAGCGTGGTATGAAACGGATGATATTCCAATGCCGGAAATGCTTCAGTTTATGGCGGATTGGTTAAACGAGGGAGAGCGTTACGAAAAGCTGCCACGTTTTATTCCTTATTTCGCTTTGCCGCTTGGTATGGCGTTGCTAACGCTGAGATTTGCTCAGGCAACATGGCAAATTGCTACCGGAAAGCTCGACCGACTGATTGCAGGGCATGAAGCAGAAGAAGAGCTAGAGGCGCTTCAAGAAGAGATGAGTGATGCCGGTGATCTTATGGCTCCAAAGGCCTCAGACAATTCTAAGAGCAAGGAGCAATAAGCCATGGATATCTTATTTCTATTTTTGATGGTGATTGGCTTCATGCTCGTCGGCGTGCCAATCGCAGTTTCTCTGGGTCTTTCCAGTATTCTTTTCCTTTTGATTCATTCGGATGCGTCTTTGGCGTCTGTTGCTCAAACGTTGTTTAATGCATTTGCTGGACACTACACTCTATTAGCAATTCCATTCTTCATTTTAGCTTCAAGCTTTATGTCGACAGGTGGTGTAGCGAAACGGATCATTCGTTTCGCGATTGCGATTGTAGGCTGGTTCCGTGGTGGTTTAGCGATGGCTTCGGTTGTCGCGTGTATGATGTTTGCCGCGCTGTCAGGTTCATCTCCAGCAACGGTTGTTGCCATAGGTAGCATCGTTATCGCAGGTATGATCAAAAACGGTTACTCAAAAGAGTTTGCGGCCGGCGTAATTTGTAACGCAGGTACGCTAGGGATTTTGATTCCGCCGTCTATCGTTATGGTGGTTTACGCTGCCGCGACCGATGTATCAGTTGGACGTATGTTCCTCGGTGGTGTGATTCCCGGTTTGCTAGCGGGTGTCATGTTGATGATAGCGATCTATATTGCGGCCCGTATTAAGAACCTGCCAAAACAACCATTTGTCGGTTGGAAAGAGACGTTTGATGCAGCTAAGGATGCAAGCTGGGGCTTGTTGCTGGTGGTGATCATTCTCGGTGGTATTTATGGCGGTATTTTCACCCCAACAGAAGCCGCTGCGGTTGCTGCTGTGTACTCGTTCTTTATTGCCAACTTTGTATACAAAGACATGGGGCCATTTGCAGACAATAAAAACACTAAACCTGCGCTCGTTAAAATCTTCCAAACCTTCGTTCATAAAGACACCAAACACACGCTGTATGAAGCGGGTAAACTCACCATCATGCTGCTTTTCATTATTGCCAATGCGTTAATTTTGAAGCACGTTCTCACGGAAGAACGCATCCCGCAAATGATCACAGAGTCGATGATGTCAGCTGGTCTAGGACCAATCACCTTCTTGATTGTGGTGAACGTATTGCTGTTGATTGGTGGTCAGTTTATGGAGCCATCAGGCTTATTGATCATTGTTGCACCACTGGTGTTCCCAATTGCGATAGCACTGGGGATCGATCCAATTCACTTAGGTATTATGATGGTGGTGAATATGGAGATAGGTATGATAACACCACCTGTTGGGCTTAACTTGTTTGTTACTGCAGGTGTCGCCAAAATGTCGATGATGAATGTAGTAAAAGCCGCACTGCCATGGGTGGCGGTGATGTTCCTATTCCTCATTATTGTAACGTACGTGCCATGGGTGTCGACTTGGTTACCAACGACCTTGATGGGGCCAGAAATCATTACTAAGTAATGGCACCAGATATTTGAAGAAAAACAAAAGAGGTGTGATGATTCACACCTCTTCGTCTATGGGTTTGTAGCTAGGCCTACGAGGGTCTGGGTGGACTCGCCGCTCGTAGCTTCGCCACTTCTTTTTATTCTTGCGCCGCTCCTCGCCTGAACGTCTCTCTTCTTGATATTGCCCGTCTACCATCACGGTATCTGTAATGATCGGTATTCTCACTTTCTCGTTCATATCCGTAACAACCATGATGAATCAGTTATTAAAAATTATGATTCAAGTTGGATATAATACCAATCCTTGAGAATCGTTTTATTTATAGAGCTCTTTATCTATTTGATAGCGTTGCATTTTGTCATACAGAGTTTTTCGAGGCACATTCAATTGCGCCATTGTCTGTTTAATGCTGCCGTTATTTTCCAGTAATGCGCCTTCAATGGCTGCTCTCTCGAACTCTGCTACTTGTTCTGCAAGACTTGAAGAAGGCTTGGCAACTGGAGTCGATTCTCCTAACTGAATTAATTTACCCAATAGCACGAAACGCTCTGCTGCATTTCTTAGCTCGCGAACATTGCCTGGCCAGTCATGGTTCATCAGTTGGGCGAGGTCGTGGGATGACAAGCTAGGAGAGCTTTTACCGTAACGTGAAGCCGCTACCAATAGGAAATGATGGAAGAGGGCAGGGATGTCTTCTTTCCGTTCACGCAGTGGCGGGAGATCTAAGGTAACCACATTCAGTCGATAGTAAAGATCTTGGCGAAAGGTTCCCTCTTCAGCAGCGCGTTTCAAATCGACTTTGGTTGCGGCAATTACTCGAATATCTAAGGGCAAGAGTTCATTCGAGCCGACACGCTCAATCACACGCTCTTGCAGTACTCTCAGTAAACGGATTTGGGCTTGGATTGGCATTGACTCGATTTCATCCAAGAAAAGTGTACCGCCTTGAGCAAATTCAAATTTACCGATACGGCGGCTTTCTGCGCCAGTAAATGCGCCTTTTTCATGCCCGTAGAGTTCGCTCTCAATCAAATTCTCTGGTACTGCACCACAATTTACTGCGACAAAGTTTTGGTTCCGTCGAGAGCTTTGCTCATGCAAAGAGCGGGCGATTAACTCTTTACCTGTACCAGTCTCGCCAAACAATAAGATATCTGCATCAGTATCGGCGATGTGAGCAATGGTTTCGCGTAACATTTGAATGCTAGACGTTTCTCCGATAACACGAGGTCCGAGCGTTTTACTTGCCTTGAGAGACAGGCGTAACTTCTCGTTTTCAACCGTTAATTGGCGCTTCTCAATGGCGCGCTTGACGGTTTCAACTAGGTGCTCAGGTGGGAATGGCTTTTCGATAAAATCATACGCTCCTTGGTGTAACGCATTAACTGCCATTGAGATATCGCCATGACCAGTAATCATAATCACGGGAAGATGGGTGTCTTTTCGTACAAGGGTATTCAGTAAATCCATCCCTGAAATACCGGGTAAGCAAATATCGGTAATCACCACACCTGGCTCGGCTCCCTGCTTAATGGCGAGTAAGGCAGATTCAGCGTCTGGAAAGAATGTGGCATCGATATCTGCCAATTCAAACGTTTGTTCTATTGCCAGTCTAAGATCGGCTTCATCATCAATAAAAAACACCTGACACATGATCTCATCCTTTTGATTGTTCTGTGTTGTTAGGAGCGATAGGTAAACACAATGAAAATCGAGCTCCGCCTTGTTCTCGATTTTGGGCACATAATCTTCCGTTCATACTGGCTAAGATTTGTTGCGAGATAGAGAGTCCTAAACCTAACCCATTTTGTTTGGTAGTTAGGAAAGGCTCACATAAGTCCGAAAGTGAGAAATCTCCAAGCCCTGGACCATTGTCATCTACATGAATCCAAACCAAACCGGCATGTTCGTCTTGCTCTACGGATAACTGTACTTGTTTGTCTTGTTGCTCTTTGAGAGCCTCTATCGCATTGGTCAGCAAATTAACCAACACTTGTTCAAGTTGAATGATATTGATCTGAACTTCAACATCGTGCTCTGGTACCTGCGTTTCTAGCGTGACACGTGCAGATTTAAGTGCGGGTTTCATCAGCTCTTTGACTGAGGCAATTACTGGAAACAAACGAGATTGAGCCAGCTCGTTTCCACTGGTTTTTTTAGCGAAAGAACGAAGCTGCTGACTGATGTTTGCCATACGATCAGTGAGGGCTGAGATGCGAGTTAGATTATCTTCCACTCGCTCATATTTTTCTTTTTGGAGGAACAGCTTGCCGTTTTCAGCAAAGCTGCGAATGGCCGCAAGTGGATTATTCAGTTCATGACTGATACTGGCTGACATTTGCCCTAATACTGCTAGTTTCGCAGCTTGAACGAGTTCGTCTTGCGTTAGGCGAAGTGTTTGTTCGGTTTCTATTCTCTGGGCGATTTCTGCTTGCAATTCTGCGGTGCGAGCCATGACTTGATATTCAAGTTTTTGATTGGCCTCTTGCTGAATTCTCTCAAGTTGTAAGTGGCGTTGTTGACGGTGATAGATGAGCTGGCCAATTAAAAACAACACGGTGAATGCAAGAGTAAGTACAAAAATGTAACCCATTGTGAGCCAGACGATAGACTGCTTAGGAGATAGTACACGGATGGTCAGCTTGAGCTCTGGTAGGGGCAACGAAGAGACCACCAAGGTCCCTTTGTTATATGGGTAACCTTGTTTTAGCTCAGAATGCGTTTCCTCCACATTGCCCACCAGTCCTAGAGTTTCAATTGGCTCATCAAGGTATTGTCGGCTTGCCCAAACTTGTTTTCTTTCATTCTCAGTCAGTGGTTGTAAGCTTTTGAGTAGCCAATCACTTCGGCTGCTCATGAAAACAATCCCGTGCGGATCGCTCGCGACGAACACACTATTTGGCTGCTGCCAGTTGTCTTCTATCTTACTCAAGTCCATCTTAACCACGACCACACCAAGGACGCCGCCCGCATATATGATCGGATAAGAATAGTAGTAGCCACGCTTACCCGAAGTCGAACCCAGCGCGTAGTATTGGCTTCGTTCCCCAACGATTGCTTGTTTGAAATAAGGGCGGAACGCAAAATTTCGTCCAAGAAAAGATCGCTCTTTACGCCAGTTGCTGGCCGCGACCGTCGTACCCCATTGATCGATTAAATAGGTATCTGCCGCTTCAATCACGTCATTAACGGATTCTAAATACCGATTGGTGAGTTCCAGTTGGGCACTGTTATTTGGATGCAGTAACGCTTGATGGAGAGGGTCATCTTTGGCCAGAAGGTTAGGGATATGGGCGTATTTATCGAGTTTGTTTTTAATATGACTAGAAAATTGCTCAAGTTGGGACTGGTGTTTATCAAGCAATGATTGATAACTAGTCTGCCAAACCCAATGACCACCTATGATTGCGCAAAGGAAATAGAAGGCAAAAAAAGTCAGCAGAATCCGGTTTTTTTGCGACATCCTTACACTCCTTAAACCTTTCCTTTGGTCACGTAAGAAAATGTTAATAGTTTGTAGGGAGGATTAGGGATTTAGTTTTCAACTCTGTGGAGTAAAACAAGAGCAAGATCTCTTTTTAGGCTTTTCGATAAAAAAACCGGTCGATTCTCTTGAAAAAGTCGCTATTGTCCCCATTCTAGATATGCTGACGATACTTAGACGGTGTTTGAATCGCATTTTTGAAGAAAAAATGGGTCAGCATTCGAGAATTTAGCGCAGACAATGTCCACATAGTGGCTATTGGCTCGACAGGGTTGCGACAGATCGCTAGAATGTCGCGTCTAAAAATTCTGTCCTGAGGCTAATAGGAGATACCTTTGGTAATTTTATCGAAGATATCACTGATTAGTCCGGTACTGACAAACAGTATCGATACTCGATTTAAATTAGGTGTTCGGACAGAACACTACACAAGGATGAAGCGTAAGCTCCGCTGAGTTTCGCTCATACGCTCGGAAAACCGAGCCACTTTAGAGGTTTATATATAATGCAAGTTACTGTTGAAACGCTAGAGGGCCTAGAGCGCCGTCTAAACATTACTGTTCCAGCTGCAAACATCGAAGACGCTGTAACAGCTGAACTACGCAACATCGCTAAAAACCGTCGTTTCGATGGTTTCCGTAAGGGTAAAGTGCCTCTAAAAATGGTTGCTAAGATGTACGGCAAAGCAGTACGTCAAGACGTTCTTGGTGAAGTTATGCAACGCCACTTCATCGAAGCTATCGTTAAAGAGAAAATCAACCCAGCTGGCGCTCCAACTTTCGCTCCTGTAGAAAACAAAGAAGGTTCAGACCTAGTTTTCACTGCAACTTTTGAAGTTTACCCAGAAGTTGAGCTTAAAGGCCTAGAAAACATCACTGTTGAAAAACCGCTAACTGAAGTTAAAGACGCAGACGTAGAAGAGATGATCGATACTCTACGTAAGCAACAAGCTACTTGGGTTGAAGTTGAAGAAGCAGCAGAAGATGGCAAACGCGTAAGCATTGACTTCGTTGGTTCTATCGACGGTGAAGAATTCGAGGGCGGTAAAGCTGAGAACTTCCCACTAGAAATGGGCGCTGGTCGCATGATTCCTGGTTTCGAAGACGGTATCGCAGGTAAAACTGCAGGTATGGAATTCGACATCGATGTGACTTTCCCAGAAGATTACCACGCTGAAAACCTAAAAGGTAAAGCAGCTAAGTTCGCAATCAAAGTGAACAAAGTTGAAGCTCGTGAACTACCAGAACTAAACGACGAGTTCGTTGCTAAGTTCGGTGTTGTTGAAGGCGGTGTTGAAGCACTTAAAGCTGAAGTTCGTAAAAACATGGAACGCGAGCTTAAGCAAGCTGTTAAGAACCGCATCAAAGAGCAAGCGATTGACGGTCTAGTTGAGCAAAACGACATCAACGTACCATCAGCGCTTATCGAGCAAGAAATTCAAGTTCTACGTCAACAAGCTGCACAACGCTTCGGTGGTAACCCAGAAGCTGCTGCTCAGCTTCCACGTGAGCTGTTCGAAGAGCAAGCTAAACGTCGCGTAGTAGTTGGTCTTCTACTAGGTGAAGTAATCAAGTCTGAAGAGCTAAAAGCGGACGACGAGAAAGTTAAAGCTCTAATTGAAGAAATGGCTACTGCATACGAAGATCCATCAGAAGTTATTGCTTACTACGAGCAAAACGAAGAAATGATGAACAACATGCGCAATGTAGCTCTAGAAGAGCAAGCAATCGACGCGATCATCGCTAAAGCACAGGTTTCTGAGAAAGAAGTAGGCTTCAACGAGCTACTTAACCAACAACAACCTGCTGCTTAATAAGCAATATCTTGCGTAGAAGGTTGACTTAACGTTAACTATTCTGCTAACAATGGTCCGTATGATAGTCATCATCCGGGCCATTTATTTTAGGGACATAAGAATATGAGCTACCAAGAAAAAAATGCAATGTCGCCAATTATGGACGCGCTAGTACCAATGGTGGTTGAACAAACTTCCCGCGGCGAACGCTCTTACGACATCTACTCACGTCTGCTGAAAGAGCGCGTGATTTTTTTAACGGGTCAAGTGGAAGACCACATGGCAAACCTTGTCGTGGCTCAGCTACTTTTCCTAGAATCTGAAAATCCAGATAAAGATATTTTCCTATACATCAACTCGCCAGGTGGCAGCGTAACAGCTGGTATGTCTATCTACGATACTATGCAGTTTATTAAGCCAAATGTTAGCACTGTATGTATGGGTCAAGCATGTTCAATGGGTGCCTTCCTGTTAGCGGGTGGTGCGCCAGGTAAGCGTTACGTACTGCCTAACTCTCGTGTAATGATCCACCAACCATTGGGTGGTTTCCAGGGTCAAGCTTCTGATATCCAAATCCATGCTCAGGAAATTCTGACCATTAAGCAGAAGCTAAACAAGTTGTTAGCAGAACATACTGGCCAACCTCTTGAAGTCATTGAGCGCGATACTGATCGTGATAACTTCATGTCATCAGAGCAGGCTGTGGAATACGGTATCGTGGATGCAGTGTTAAGCCACCGCGGCGAGTAATTAGCCAGCGCATTTTGGCAAAAATTGATATACACTCATTCATGAAGAGTAAAGGCTAAGAGGTTAGCGAATGACAGATAAAAGCAAAGAAAGTGGCAGCGGTAAATTGCTGTACTGTTCTTTCTGCGGCAAAAGTCAGCACGAAGTTCGCAAGCTAATCGCAGGTCCGTCAGTGTACATTTGCGACGAGTGTGTCGACTTATGTAACGATATTATTCGCGAAGAAATCAAGGATGTTCTCCCTAAGAAAGAATCTGAAGCGTTACCAACGCCAAAACAGATCCGTGAACACCTTGATGACTATGTGATCGGGCAAGATTACGCGAAAAAAGTGCTCGCAGTTGCGGTATATAACCACTACAAGCGTTTACGCAATGGTGATACAACGAGTGAAGGTGTGGAGCTTGGTAAAAGTAACATCCTTCTAATTGGCCCAACAGGTAGCGGTAAAACACTACTTGCTGAGACATTAGCTCGATTCTTGGATGTGCCATTTACAATGGCAGACGCAACCACACTAACCGAGGCTGGTTATGTGGGTGAAGACGTTGAAAACATCATCCAAAAGCTTCTGCAAAAATGTGATTACGATGTAGCTAAAGCTGAACGCGGCATCGTTTACATTGATGAAATTGATAAAATTTCACGCAAAGCTGAAAACCCATCTATTACGCGTGACGTATCTGGTGAAGGTGTTCAGCAGGCGCTACTAAAACTTATCGAAGGTACGGTTGCATCGGTTCCACCTCAAGGTGGTCGTAAGCACCCTCAGCAAGAATTCCTACAAGTGGACACGTCGAAGATCCTGTTCATCTGTGGTGGTGCATTTGCTGGCCTAGATAAGGTGATTGAGCAGCGTGTTGCAACAGGTACAGGTATTGGCTTCGGTGCTGAAGTTCGTTCTAAAAACGAATCGAAGACCGTGGGTGAGCTATTTACTCAGGTTGAGCCTGAGGATCTAGTGAAGTACGGACTCATTCCAGAATTCATTGGTCGTCTTCCTGTGACAACAACACTGACTGAGCTTGATGAAGAAGCGTTGATTCAGATCCTATGTGAACCGAAGAACGCATTAACCAAGCAATACGCAGCATTGTTTGAGCTTGAAAACGCTGAACTTGAGTTCCGAGAAGATGCGCTGCGCGCTATCGCTAAGAAAGCAATGGAGCGTAAAACAGGTGCTCGTGGTTTACGCTCGATCCTTGAAGGCGTATTACTGGAAACCATGTACGAACTGCCATCTGCGACAGACGTAAGTAAGGTCGTGATTGATGAGTCCGTCATCAATGGTGAGTCAGAGCCATTGCTTATTTATAGCAACTCAGACAATCAGGCCGCTGGAGCAGAATAAATTCAGCCGTAATGAAAAAGGAGGTAAGTAATTACCTCCTTTTTTTTATTTCTCTTATTGAATCCAAACAATTAGCCCCCATATAAATCGATAAGTAATACGTAAACGTGAAAGCGGAAGAGAGAATTATATGAACTTGGAACGTTCCGAGCGTATCGAGATCCCGGTACTACCTCTACGTGACGTAGTGGTCTACCCGCACATGGTTATTCCATTGTTTGTTGGTCGTGAGAAATCGATTAGCTGTTTAGAAACGGCGATGGAAACCAACAAACAAGTTCTTCTTGTGGCACAAAAGCAAGCTGATACTGATGAGCCTACGGTTGACGACCTATTTGAAGTAGGTACGGTAGCCACCATTCTCCAGCTACTGAAGCTTCCGGATGGCACAGTAAAAGTACTGGTTGAAGGCCAGCAACGTGCGAAAATTAATCACTTTAAAGAGAGTGACTTCTTCCTAGCGGAAGCGGAATTTGTGGTTACGCCAGAATTGGATGAGCGTGAGCAAGAAGTGATTGTTCGCAGTGCGATTAATCAGTTTGAAGGCTTCATTAAGCTAAACAAGAAGATTCCACCAGAAGTTTTAACCTCACTCAACGGTATCGACGAAGCAGCACGCTTAGCGGATACCATTGCAGCTCATATGCCGTTGAAGCTGGTGGATAAGCAGCAAGTACTTGAAATTGTTGATGTCACTGAGCGTCTGGAATTCCTAATGGGCCAGATGGAATCAGAGATCGATTTGCTGCAAGTTGAAAAACGTATTCGTGGTCGCGTTAAAAAGCAAATGGAAAAATCTCAGCGTGAGTACTATCTGAATGAGCAAATGAAAGCGATTCAGAAAGAACTTGGTGAGATGGAAGACGCACCAGACGAGTTCGAAACGCTGCAGAAGAAGATTGACGAATCAAAAATGCCTCAAGAGGCACGTGAAAAGACTGAGCAAGAGCTGCAAAAGCTTAAGATGATGTCTCCAATGTCTGCCGAAGCAACAGTGGTTCGTAGCTACATCGATTGGATGGTCAGCGTGCCTTGGGCTAAACGCTCAAAAGTTAAGAAAAATTTAGCGAAAGCAGAAGAGATTCTTAATGAAGACCACTACGGTCTAGAGCGCGTAAAAGAGCGTATTCTTGAATACTTGGCGGTTCAAAACCGAATCAATAAGTTAAAAGGTCCAATCCTTTGTCTTGTTGGTCCTCCAGGTGTGGGTAAAACGTCTCTTGGTCGTTCAATTGCTTCTGCTACAGGTCGTAAGTACGTTCGTATGGCGCTGGGTGGTGTACGTGATGAAGCAGAAATCCGCGGTCACCGTCGTACTTACATTGGCTCATTGCCAGGTAAATTAATCCAGAAGATGTCGAAAGTTGGCGTGAAGAACCCATTGTTCTTATTGGACGAAATCGACAAAATGTCTTCAGATATGCGTGGCGATCCGGCATCAGCGCTACTAGAAGTACTTGATCCTGAACAGAATAACTCGTTCAACGATCACTACTTAGAAGTGGATTACGACCTTTCTGACGTTATGTTCGTTGCAACGTCGAACTCGATGAACATTCCAGGTCCATTGTTAGACCGTATGGAAGTTATTCGTTTATCTGGTTACACCGAAGACGAGAAGCTGAACATTGCAAAACGTCACCTTGTTGATAAGCAAGTGAAGCGCAATGGTCTAAAACCAGATGAGATCATCATTGAAGACTCTGCAATTATTGGCATCATCCGTTATTACACTCGTGAAGCGGGTGTACGTAACTTAGAACGTGAGATCTCTAAGATCTGCCGTAAAGCCGTGAAGAACATCTTGCTGGATAAAGACATCAAGTCAGTCACGGTAACGATGGACAACCTAAAAGAGTACTTGGGTGTTCAACGTTTCGATTACGGTAAAGCGGATGAAAGTAACCGAATTGGTCAAGTGACAGGTCTTGCTTGGACAGAAGTGGGTGGCGACCTGCTAACGATTGAAACTCAATCCATGCCAGGTAAAGGTAAGCTGACGCAAACGGGCTCTCTTGGTGACGTGATGCAAGAGTCTATCCAAGCCGCAATGACAGTAGTTCGCTCTCGTGCAGAAAAACTGGGTATCAATACTGACTTCTACGAGAAGAAAGATATTCACGTGCACGTACCTGAAGGCGCGACGCCAAAAGATGGCCCAAGTGCGGGTACTGCAATGTGTACTGCCTTGGTTTCTGCTCTGACAGGTAATCCTGTGAAAGCAGAGGTAGCGATGACGGGTGAAATCACACTGCGTGGTGAAGTCCTACCTATCGGTGGCCTAAAAGAGAAGTTACTTGCGGCACACCGTGGCGGCATTAAGACTGTGCTAATTCCAAAAGACAACGAGCGTGATTTGGAAGAGATTCCTGATAATGTTATCGCTGATCTGGAAGTCATCCCTGTACAGTGGATTGATGAAGTACTGAAAGTCGCACTAGAGCGAGACCCGACGGGCGTTGAGTTTGAGTCTCAAAAATAGTGATGTGCAGCAAAAATAAGTAAAAGTTTACGCTGATAAGTCTAAAAAGGCTTGTCAGCGTTTTTTTTGGGCGCTAAGTTAGTTTCGATAGCTGCCAGCCCTTGACGAATAAGGGATGGAGCATATTTTCTTAACAATGGAACGAAAGTCATCACAAAAATAATCACAGATGACACAAAGGGGAAATTACAGTGAATAAAACTCAGTTAGTAGAACAAATCGCAGAAAATGCAGACATTTCTAAAGCGTCAGCGGGTCGTGCTCTAGATGCATTCATCGAAGCAGTAAGCGGTACTCTTCAGTCTGGTGATCAAGTTGCTCTAGTTGGCTTTGGTACATTCAGCGTTCGTACTCGTGCTGCACGTACTGGTCGTAACCCAAAAACTGGTGAAGAAATCCAAATCGCAGAAGCAAAAGTACCAGCTTTTAAAGCTGGTAAAGCACTGAAAGACGCTTGTAACTAATCACAGCGTTAATTCTGTAACCGGCCATTTGCTTAACTTTTGCTCAAACAATAAGTTTCGAACAAAAATTTACAAACTTCGAGCCGAACTTTCTTAAATTATGCGCATCATACTGATGCGCATTTCTTTTTCTGATATTATTGCGCCATTATTTCTATTAGATAGAAGCAGTAGGCTTCAATTGTGGAGAGCAGTTAAATTATGATGGATCGACTACGCGAAGGCGTGAATAGCATCGCGGTCAAAATTATCCTTGGGCTTATCATCCTGTCTTTCGTATTTGCAGGTGTGGGTAGCTACATCGTTAGTGGTAACAACAACTCTGCAGCGAAAGTCGGTAACACTGAGATTCCTCGTGGTGAGTTCGAGATGGCATACCAAAATGAGCGTAACCGTATGCAAGCTCAGTTGGGTGACTACTTCTCTCAAATGCTGGCTGACCCTGCATATGTTGAATCTTTCCGCAAATCCGTTTTAGATCGAATGATCAATGACGTGTTGCTTGACCAACAAGCAGAAGCTTTAGGTCTGCGAATCAGCGACACCCAAGTTCGCAGCATGATTCTAGACATGCCTCAATTCCAATCTAATGGTCAGTTCGATCAAGAGATCTATCAAGCTTCTCTGCGTCGTGCAGGCTTTTCGCCAGACTCTTTTGCTGAGTACATGCGTCGTGAATTGGTTCGTGAACAACTGCTGAATGCACTACAAAACAGTGAATTTATTCTGCCAGGTGAAGTACAGGCAGAAGGTAAGCTGTTTACTCAAACTCGTGATATTCGCACGATTAAAATCGACTTAGCAGAGTTTGCGAAAAACATTGAATTGACTGACGAAGAAATTCAACAGTACTACAAAGCAAACCCTGACAACTTTACTCGCCCAGAGCAGGTAAAAGTCGCTTATATCGAACTGTCTGCTGAAGCGCTAAAGGAACAAGTTAATGTTTCTGATGCTGAGGTGAAAAAGTACTACGATGAGCACTTAAGCAAATACTCTTCAGAAGAGCAGCGCCGTGTCGCTCATATTCTTGTAGAAGGGGACGATGAAGCAAAAGCGCAGGCTATCCTAGATGAGCTAAATGCGGGTGCAGACTTTGCAACGCTTGCTCAAGAGAAATCTGACGATTTTGGCAGCGCTGAAAACGGCGGTGACTTAGGTTGGATTGAGCGTGATGTGATGGACCCTGCTTTTGAAGAAGCGGCATTCGCGTTGAAGAATCCAGGCGATACGTCGGGTCTAGTAAAGTCGGACTTTGGTTACCATATTATCAAGCTTGAAGAGCTAAAAGACTCTGTGGCGAAGCCATTTGAAGAAGTAGCCGCTGAAATAAAACAAGAAATGGTTGACCAACAAGCAGTTGATCAATTCTACGAGCTACAAAGCGAGCTTGAGCGCGTAGCGTTTGAATACCCAGACTCATTGTATGACGCTTCTCAAGCCGTTAACCAAGAAGTGAAGACAACGGACTTTATTTCTCAGGTTGACGCACCTGAAGTGCTTCGTAACCCTGCGGTAATGCAAGCAATCCTTAGCCCTGAAGTAAAAGAAGATGGCTTAAACTCTGAAGCTATCGAAGTTGCACCTGAACATATTATTGTTGTTCGTGTTGAAGATGCACGTGATGAGACGGTTCTTCCACTAGAAGAAGTGAAAGATCAGGTTATTGCAGAGCTTTCTCGCGTTAAGGGTGAGCAAGATGCGATGGAACTTGGTACACAGGTTGTTGCTGCATTGAAAGAAGGTAAGACAGATGTGCTTACTGAAAACAACCTTGCATTTGGTGAACAAGAGACAGTAGATCGCCGTTCTCCGTTGGCAACAACGGTATTCGCGATGGCAAAACCAGTCGATGGCAAGCCAGTATATGGTCAGTCTAAAGATCTTGAAGGTAACATTGTTATCATCGAGCTTGATGCTGTAAATGCTGAGCTAGATAGTGAGTTAGAAGAGCAAGTTGCGATGCAAATGCAGCGAGCATCTTCTCAGCAAGACCTATCCTCTGTGCTAGCTGTACTGCGCGCAAACACTGACATTGAGTACTTTATTGTGAGCAACTAAGCACAATTAGTGTAATTTGCATGTTAACTAAAACGGACCGCATAAGCGGTCCGTTTTATTTTTGTCTTTATTAACTTCAATCATCAATAAGCATTACTTAAATTAGTGCGCGTTTAAGTGATACCAGTCATTGCGAATATCGGGTCATCTAAGTTTGTTAAATGCATAATCACGTTGCTTTTCACTACGAACTTGGTAGTGACTTGCTCCCGATGACTGGTTTTAGCCTACTATTTTGGAGATTGTATGTTCAATATGAAATGGATTTTGACATTGTGCTTATTTGTTTTTGCGCCTTTTAGCATGGCTGCGGATTCAGCCACTGACAAATATGAAGGAATTGAAATTACCGTAAATATCAACACGGCCTCTGCTGAAGAAATAGCGACCATGTTGAAAGGTATTGGTGAGAAGAAAGCGCAGAGTATCGTGGACTACCGCGAGGAGCATGGCCCTTTTAAAACAGCAGCAGATTTGAAGAGCGTAAAAGGCATTGGTGAAGCGACAGTTAAGAAAAACGAAGACCGCATTTTACTGTAGCTTGATGTATTTCAGATATTGAGTCTGAATTCAGAACAATATCTGTTTCCCTATTACTGCTTTCCCGAACCAACCCCTCTTTCGTGGTTCGGGATTTTTTATCCGAATAAACGACGGCGAAAACCTTTTTCCATTAGAGCCATTGTTAACCCACCGAACGCACCAAATAAATGAGCATCAATAGCAACGTTTGCGCCGATAAGCGCAGCAGTGCTGCTGGATGGACCATAGATCTGCTCCCATGCTACTTTGGCAATAAGCCCGCCGACCAACAACAGGCTGCTTCTTCTGCTTTCAAAGACTTCTCTGAGTGCCCAGAATCCAAATAGTCCGTGTAGTACGCCAGATAATCCCACGTACACCGACATGTTGGTAAATAAATTCATTGCGCCAACAAATGCGCACAAGAGTGAGAAAACGATAAGGAAGTTGCGAGTGCTTGGACGAAAAATAAAAGTAATGATCCACAATCCTGCCAAGTTCATCCCTAAGTGCGCAAAGTTGGTATGTGTGAGATTTCCTGTTACGATTCGCCACCATTCGCCATGGCGTATATTGTAGCTGTGCCACTCGGTTAGGCTTGCCATTGGTTCGAATTGAAGTATCAAACAGATCACGCTGATAATACTCAGCAAGGTATAAAGGTTCACTCTATGTCTCGTTATTGTTCTCGTTGTGGAAAATCGCAAAAAGCGTGTATTTGCCAATGGATTGTACCGTTGGCAAGCGAGGTAGAACTTATCATTCTTCAGCACACGAGTGAAGAACATCGTCCGCTTGGTACGGCACGGATTCTCAATTTGAGTTTAGATAACTGTATTTGTCTGATAGGAGAGGACTTTTCTGGTGATGATGTCTTAAATCACTTGTTGGCGGATGAATCATATCAACATTTTGTTCTTTACCCATCGGAACAGTCACGATGCATCTCTGAAATCAATCAAGTGAGCCGTAGTGTATCTAAGAAAATACGTTTGGTTTTGCTCGATGGAACGTGGAAAAAAGCGTACAAAATGTGGCAGCTTTCTAGCAATTTACATCCACTCCCAACCGTGCAATTACCGAAGCAATTGCACGGGCATTACACCATTCGTAAGGCGCCCTCTGAGAATAGCTTATCGACAGTCGAGGCGGGTTATCATTCGCTTCGTTTGCTTGAACCCGAGAGAGACTTTACACCGCTTATGCATGCCTTTGAAAAGATGATCGAATTCCAAATCGCCCAGATGCCGCCGGGCGTATTTGAAAAGAATTACTTGAAAGGTTGAGTGTGACTAAAGAACGATGGAAGAGAATAGCTGACGGTGAAGCTTTTGCGCGTGTCCATCGGTCATAGCAGAAATGTAATCGGCGATGACTCTCATCTTATTGCTCTCGCTTTTCGCTTGGCACCACAGTTCTTTTGTATGAACGGGCAGCAAGCGCTCTGGGTCCGCTGTTAACGCTTCAAAAATGTCCATAATAATTTGCTGACCCTTATATTCAACGATCTGGACCTGCGGGACTTGGATAACGAAGGTGCTGACAAAGTGCTTGAGTACGTCAAGTGCACGTGCCATTTGTGGCTCTAAACACGCATTCCAAGACAGTAATGGATTATTGAAAGGCTCATCCACCGCCTTAATTGAAATGCTGGTCAGCAGGGCGTTAACCATACCACCGATGGCATCTTTCCGCTCATGGTGCTTACCGCTAAATAGCATCTGTCCGATGGAATCGATATGAGCTTCAAACCACGGGTCGCCACAGTCCGCTAATTGACTTGCTGCGCCTTCTTGCCATTGCTGACGTGTCACCATACCAAGTACGATTGCATCTTCTAAATCATGAACACCGTAGGCGATATCATCTGCTAGCTCCATGATTGAGCAATCGAGTGATTTAAAACGCGTTTTACTGTGCTCAAACTCCGATTCTGGTTTTGAGCGCATTAGGCTAAGCAATGCCTTGTCGTTGTCAGAAAGCGGTGCAATTACCCAATCAAATAAGTCTTTATCACAATCATAAATGCCTTTAGCTGGGCTCCAATCTTTTGCTTTTAGTTTACGTTGATGCTCGGCTGGTTGAGGCAACTTGACGGAGCGTGTTTGACTAATGAGGGCAGGGTACTTAATCAAACCAAGCAGTGTGCGGCGTGATAAATTCATTCCGAAATGCTCGGTATAAGGCTCTAACTTAGTGACTATACGAAAGGTTTGGGCGTTCCCCTCGAAGCCGCCATGTTCGCGCATTACGTAGTTTAGAGCGACTTCTCCCCCATGACCGTATGGAGGATGCCCGATGTCGTGCGCCAAACATAATGAATCAATTAAGCTGTCTGATGGTAATAGATCACGGAACTCTGGTTGTTTTTTCTTTAACTGGGCGACGATACCGGTCCCGAGTTGCGACGCTTCTAAGGAGTGTGTTAACCGACTGCGGTGAAAGTCTTCCAAGCTATTGCCGTGTACTTGGGTTTTTGCTTGTAAGCGTCGAAATGCAGCCGAGTGAAGAATGCGCGCTCGGTCTCGTTGGTACGGGCTCCGATGGTCGTCACGACGGATTTTATGCTCATCATCATGGCGCTCTTGCCATTGCGGGTGTAATTCAAACGACACGATTATCTCCGTAAGCTAACTGATTTCATCTAACGATAATTCGAAACTTGGGGCAAAGGTATTGAGGAAGTAATCCATTTCAGGCGTTCTACGTTCTTGCAAAGTGATGTCTAAGCGTTTTTTTGCCAGAGCGAACTCATGATTGCCTGCGCTTAGTTCTTCGAGACATTTTAAATAGGCACAGATGGAGTCGGCTTGCTTGACGATTTTTGCGTCCTCTTCGTGTGCAGAGTGAGAAAGAAGATAGGGGGCAAATTCATCTTGGAACTCTTCCGGTAACATTGAGAGTAATTTTTGTTCCGCTGCTGATTCTATCTTCTTATATTCTTTGGCAATTTCAGGGTTGTAATACTTCACTGGGGTTGGAAGGTCACCCGTTAATACTTCGCTAGAGTCATGGTACATGGCAAGAATCGCGATGCGTTCTGGATTGAGGTTGCCGCCGAACTTTTTGTTTTTAATTAGGGCAAGGGCATGAGCGACAAAAGCAACTTGTAAGCTATGCTCTGAAACGTTTTCTGGTGAGACGGACCGCATTAAAGGCCAGCGTTGGATCAGCTTCATTCGAGCCAGGTGGGCGAAAAAATGGCTTTCTTTCATGGCTTTCTCCGTTTCTGGTGTAAAAAAGGAACTCACTAGGAGTTCCTCTAAGCATATGAGAGAACAGCACTAATTACTACCAGTGATTCATTACTGGCTGTAGGTTGATAGGAATCGCTCAAAACGTCCAATGGCGATTTCTAGATCTTCAACGTGTGGCAGTGTCACGATGCGGAAATGGTCTGGTTTTGGCCAGTTGAAACCGGAACCTTGCACCAGTAAGACCTTCTCTTGTTTTAAGAAATCTAAAACCATCTGCTGATCGTTCTTGATGTTGTACATTTTTGTGTCGATTTTCGGGAAGAGGTACATAGCACCCTTAGGTTTGACACAAGAAACACCAGGAATCTGATTGATCAGTTCATACGCTCTATTGCGCTGCTCTAATAAGCGTCCGCCAGGTAAAATCAGTTCATTGATACTCTGGTATCCACCTAGCGCAGTTTGAATTGCATGTTGCATTGGTACGTTTGCACATAAACGCATCGATGAAAGCAACTCCAAGCCATTCACGTACCCTTGAGCTAGATGTTTAGGCCCCGTTAGGAACATCCAGCCACCACGGAAACCGCAAACGCGGTAGGCTTTTGAAAGGCCATTGAATGTCATGACGAGCACGTCTTCAGTGAGTGTTGCGACTGAGGTATGTGTTGCACCGTCGTACAACACTTTGTCGTAGATCTCATCTGCGAAAATGATCAGTTTGTGCTGGCGCGCGATTTCAATCACTTCAAGTAGGAAATCACGGCTGTATACCGCACCTGTCGGATTGTTCGGGTTGATCAGAACAATGCCACGTGTCTTTGGTGTGATTTTCTTTTTGATGTCTTCAAGATCTGGGTACCAGTCTGCACCTTCATCACATAGGTAATGAACCGGCTTACCGCCTGATAGTGCAACTGAAGCTGTCCACAACGGGTAATCAGGTGCTGGGATCAGCATTTCGTCGCCATTGTTTAATAGCGCTTGCATGGCCATCACGATCAGCTCAGACACCCCGTTACCCACATACACATCTTCGACATCTAGAGAGCGGATACCTTTACGTTGATAGTGTTGGACCACGGCTTTACGAGCAGAGTAAATGCCTTTGGAATCACAATAGCCTTGAGAAGTCGGCAGATTACGAATCACGTCGACTAAAATCTCATCAGGGGCGTCAAAACCAAATGGGGCAGGGTTACCAATGTTTAGCTTTAGGATTTTATGCCCTTCTTCCTCCATGCGCTTAGCATGTTTGAGTACAGGACCCCTAATGTCGTAGCAGACATTATCGAGTTTTGACGACATCCCGATATTTTGCATTGTATAATTCCTAAAAATTCGTTAATTTCTTTATTAAAATACAATAATTTGTTTTTTATTAGAATATATATCTGTAAATTATCTGTTTGCTGGTTAAGTTTTGCTCGTTTGCTATCACAGGATTTTGCAAAAGATCGCATACGACCTTGATTTGCTTTGGGTCTAAACTTAGAGTAGCCGTCAGTTACCATTTATCCTCACATACTACGAGGTTGATTTGTCACAGTTCCATCAAGCCGTAAAGAGAATTATCGAGCGAGTTCAGCAAGCGGAAGGCAATCAAACACGTCTGGTCGAGCCCCTGAGCGAGAAACCTAATTTCTCATTTATTGATTGGCTTGATGCACAACCACTTTTCCCTAAATTCTACTGGCAGTCCCGTGATACTCGTGAAGAGGTCGTTGCACTAGGGCAATTACACGCTTTTGTTGAGCCAGGCCCTGCTTATACCATTTTAGGTGAAGGGCAACGAGTCTGGGGCGGACGCTCTTTTGACGGCCAGCATGAGAAGAATCGTCGCTGTATGCCTTCTTTCTTCTTTTTGCCTCAAATTGAGTTAATTCGTTTTGACCAACAATGGTCTCTCGCAGTTAATATTTCAGAAGACAAAGCGCGAACCCTAGCAGGACTGCATAAACTGGTTTGTGAGGTCGCGACCTTAGCTCCGATTTCTTCTCACATCCGCTCTATTTTTCATACGCCAAGTCAGCCTCAATGGAATGAGTTAGTTCATAAAGTTCTGACTGGTATAAAGAATGATGATTTTAAGAAAGTGGTATTGGCGCGTCGCTCTACCGTGCAGCTTGATAACACATTAAGCGCTGCACAGTTGCTGAAAGCGAGTTACTTAAATAACCATCATAGTTTCCATTTCATGCTGAGCTTAGACAGCAAACACAGCTTTATGGGCTCTACGCCAGAACGTTTGTATTCTCGCGTAGGGCACGAACTTCATACCGAAGCGTTAGCAGGCACGATTGGTCGAGGGGACAATGCCACTCACGATATGGAGTTGGCGAATTGGTTATCCCAAGACCAAAAGAACCTCAACGAAAACCAATATGTAGTTGATGATATTATTGATCGCCTATCACCACATTCCGAAGCGGTTGAAGTGGAGGCCGAGGCAAGTTTGGTTAGGCTACGAAAAGTGCAACACCTCAAGCGAAATATTCACGCGAGCCTAAAGACGGGAATAAACGGTGTTCAGTTGTTATCGGCGCTTCAGCCAACGGCAGCGGTTGCTGGCTTACCTCGACAAGAATCCATGCAGTTTATTCTTGATAATGAGCCCTTTGCACGCGGCTGGTACGCGGGGTCAATGGGGTACATAAGCCATGAACGAGCAGAGTTTTGTGTCGCGATCAGAAGCGCGCTTGTGCTCGGTGACCAAGTACAACTGTTTGCGGGCGCAGGTATTGTGCCAGGTTCTGTAGCAGAGCATGAGTGGGCGGAACTTGATAAGAAAATGTCGACGTTACTTACGCTGATTTCTGATCACCCTCCGTTGGGAGTCGCATCATGAATCATGACCAAGCGGTGCTCAATCGAATTTGGTCAGAAACCATATTGATTGAGCTTCAGCGATTTGGCGTTAAGCATGTTTGTATCGCTCCTGGCTCTCGTTCTACTCCTTTAACTTTAGAGGCGGCAGAACAGTCCAATTTTTCTATTCATACTCACTTTGATGAGCGTGGTCTCGGCTTTATGGCGCTTGGTTTAGCGAAAGCTACTCAAGATCCAGTGGCAATCATCGTTACTTCTGGTACGGCAGTGGCGAATTTATTACCAGCCGTTGCGGAGGCTAGGCTTACTGGTGAAAAGCTGGTGCTGCTCACTGCGGATCGTCCGGTGGAGCTCGTTGGCTGTGGCGCAAACCAAGCGATTAACCAGTTGGGTATTTTTTCACATCATGTCTCGGCGAGCTTGAATTTACCAAGCCCAACTTTAACAACATCGCTTAATTGGTTGCTGACCTCTGTTGACGAAGTGATGTTTACTCAGCAACTGCAAGGCAGTGCTGTTCATATAAACTGTGCATTTCCAGAGCCTTTGTATTCCAACGGTGCAAAAGCGGATTATCAAACCTACTTAGACTCGGTAGCCGGATGGCGAAAAGGAAGTGGTAGTTATACCCAGCGTTTTAGCCACTTATCACAGGCGCAAATCCCGTCTTGTGCGGATAAAAAAGTCTTGGTTGTGATTGGCAGCTTACCGCTTGAACAAGCGAAGTCGGCGCAGGCATTTGCACAAAAGATGGGATGGCCAGTACTTGCAGACCCGCAAAGTGGTCTCAGTTCGGATTGGGCGCATTACGATGTATGGCTTCAACTTCCCGAGTTCGCAAACGAGCTTGAATCTTGTGAACTTATTATCCAATTTGGTAGCCGAATCATCTCCAAACGTTTGAACCAGTGGATTGATAAACAAGTTTCGCAAAATCAACAAAGTAAAGACGTTCAATACTGGTATATCTCGTCGCGTATGGACCGTAATAACCAAAATCATCTGGCGCAAATGCACTGGGTTGAACTTCCTCAAACTTGGGTTTCTCGCATTAGCTTTGAGAAGCCAATATTTGCTGGGTGGGCTGATAGGTTAGCGAATGGAGTTAAGCGAGTTCATCAACGTATCGAAGAAGCTTTCCTATCTGGTTCAGCGTCTGCCATTGACGAAATTGCGTTGGCAGCAGACATCAACGAGCGCACTAAAAACGCTGATGTCTTTTTGGGTAACAGTTTGTTTGTTCGACTTGTCGATATGTACGGCAAACTTGATGATGTAGAAGTGTTCACTAACCGAGGCGCGTCAGGAATTGACGGTTTGTTTGCTACCGCATCAGGTGTGCAGCGAGCAAGAGGTAATCCGTTACTGATGTATATTGGTGACACATCAGCACTGTATGATCTCAATTCACTAGCGCTGTTTTCTCACAATAAATTGCCGACGGTACTTGTGGTCACAAACAATGATGGTGGCGCAATTTTCGATATGTTACCGGTGCCTCAGGAGCATCGCACTGCGTACTACCAAATGCCCCACGGTTATCAGTTTGAACATGCAGCCAAACAGTTTGGTTTAAAGTATGAGAAGCCAACTACGTTAGAAATGTATCAAGCAATGGTTGCCGAGCACCTGTCGAGCGGCCAAGGCACACTGCTGGTGGAAGTTCAAACCCCACCAAGCCAAGCCGCAGAGTTGATAAAGGCATTTAATAAGAGCCTGCATGCTTCACTCTGAGCGTCTCTCTTCAACTGAAAAACACCAAAGTGGTGATCTTCCCACTCTGGTGTTTTTGCATGGCTTTTTAGGAAGTGGTGCTGATTGGCAAGCTTGTTTGGATGAGCTGACTCAGTTTGAACGAATTGTTATAGACCTTCCTGGTCATGGTCGTAGCCAGTTTACAAAGTGCAACGATCTCGATGATTGCTGCAAACTGCTTAATTCCACACTATCTTTATTATTTCCTCCGCAACAACCACTTATTTTGATTGGTTACTCGATGGGCGGCCGTATTGCGATGCATGGTATTGCCAATCAATGCTTCTCAGATCTCAATATTGTGGGCGCAATTGTTGAAGGGGGAAACTTCGGGCTTCAAACTGAGTCAGAGAAACAGGTGAGATTGGAGAATGATGCTCGCTGGGCAAAGCGTTTCAAAACAGAACCACTTGAACGTGTTTTGAACGATTGGTATCAGCAAGCGGTGTTTTCTTCACTAAACCATGAGCAAAGACAAACATTAATTGCGAAGCGAAGTGATAATCTTGGCTCGGCGGTCGCGAGCATGCTGATGGCAACATCGTTAGCCAAGCAGGTGTATTTGTTGCCCACACTGAAAAAGCAGAATATACCGATGTATTACTTGTGTGGTGCGAAAGACCAAAAATTTAGCCAACTGGCACAACGTAGCGGGTTGGCGTATCGACAAGTTGAAGGCGCAGGACATAACGTTCATCAAGAGCAGCCCCAACAATTTGCGATGCATATTAAGCAAATAATTCAATCTCACTTTGGTGAGAGTAACGAGAACAATGGGAATCACCATGGCTAAAACAGTAGGCATTTCTGAAGAAGAACTTTACGCTCCGGTTCAATGGAAAGATTGCAGCGAGAAATACGAGGATATTCACTACCATAAATCTGAAGATGGTATCGCGAAAATCACCATTGCACGCCCACAAGTGCGTAATGCATTCCGCCCTCAAACAGTAAAAGAGATGATTGATGCGTTGGCAGATGCGCGTTACGACTCTGGTGTTGGCGTGATCATTCTGACAGGTCTAGGTGAAGACGCATTCTGTTCTGGCGGCGACCAGAAGATCCGTGGCGACTACGGCGGCTATAAAGACGAGCAAGGTACACACCACCTAAACGTATTGGACTTCCAACGCGATATTCGTACTTGTCCAAAACCTGTTATTGCTTCAGTTGCGGGTTGGGCTGTTGGCGGTGGTCATGTGCTGCACATGATGTGTGATCTAACAATTGCAGCAGACAACGCGCAGTTTGGTCAAACGGGCCCTAAAGTGGGTTCATTTGATGGTGGTTGGGGCGCGTCTTACATGGCTCGTATCGTAGGCCAGAAGAAAGCTCGCGAAATCTGGTTCCTATGTCGTTTCTATAACGCGCAAGAAGCGTTAGACATGGGCTTGGTCAACACGGTTGTGCCGCTAGAAGAGCTAGAGAAAGAAACTGTTCGTTGGTGTCGTGAAGTTCTTCAGCATAGTCCAATGGCGCTACGCTGCCTGAAAGCTGCATTGAATGCGGACTGTGATGGTCAAGCAGGTCTTCAAGAGCTTGCGGGTAACGCAACGATGATGTTCTACATGACCGATGAAGGACAAGAAGGTCGTAACGCATTCAACGAGAAACGTCGCCCTGACTTCGACAAATTCCCTCGTAACCCATAATCCGTATAAAAAGAGGAGTGTTTCAGCTCCTCTGTTCCATTTTTCCTGAGCGCCTCGCCCTCTGGGAGGCTGGTGGGATTGCTCGCCAGAACGCTCAAATATACGGCATTACATAGGACTCGAATTATGCGTGAAGCGAAAATTTATCGTTATAGCTTGCCCATGGATAGTGGTGTCATCCTGCGAGACAATAAGCTAACAGAACGTGTTGGTTATGTTGTTGTGCTTTCTGAAGGTGACCAAATAGGACTTGGAGAAGTCGCTCCTCTTCCTGGTTTTAGTTTAGAGAACACCGAAGATGCTGGTATTCAGCTACAAGAACAAGCGGAGCGTTGGGTAGCAGGATTGGATGTGGATTACGCCAACATGTATCCATCGGTCGCGTTTGGTTTATCGATGGCACAGTTAGAGTTAGCTGGTGGCTTACCCCAACAAGGTAAGTATCAAACAGCGCCGCTGTGTACTGGTGACCCAGACGAGCTCATTCCAAAGCTGAACGAAATGGAAGGCGAGAAAGTCGCGAAAGTAAAAGTCGGGCTTTATGAGCCAATTCGCGATGGCATGCTTGTGAACCTTTTTCTTGAATCTATCCCTCAATTAACGCTTCGACTTGATGCAAACCGCGCTTGGACACCAGAAAAAGCGCAGCAGTTTGCTAAATACATTACTCCGTCTCTGCGTCAGCGCATTACCTTTTTGGAAGAGCCGTGCCGCTCTCCTGGCGATAGTCTCTCTTTTGCTATCAATACTGGTATTGCGATTGCTTGGGATGAAACGTTGCAAGATGCGGTTCGTCGAGAGGATTTCCGTCTTGAAGATCTAACTGGTGTGAAAACGATCATCATCAAACCCACACTCATTGGTTCGGTGGATTTTTGTATTACACTGATAGAGAAGGCGAAGTCACTGGGGATTAAAGCGGTTATTAGCTCGAGCATTGAATCCAGTCTCGGTTTAACGCAATTAGCGCGCTTTGCCCAATGGCAGCTGCCTGATGAAGTTCCAGGTTTGGATACGATTGGCCTATTCAAAGCTCAGTTAGAGCAAGGCTGGCCTAAGTGTGAACTTCCCGTTCTTCCTCTGAAAGATCAGGAGATTGTGTGGCATTCTGCATAGACAATGTTGCGAAGGCACCGTGGAAATATTGGGCTCAAACGAGCCCTTTTTCTATTGCACTCAAGACACCAACAGAAACATTAAACTGGCAACAACTCTCAGTACGTATTGACCAATACGCTCACTATTTGAATGGCTTGGGCGTAACGCGGGGAGATGTGCTGACCTTGGTAGGTAAAAACCAAGTAGAAACACTGCTGTTTTATCTTGCTTCCAAGCAGTTAGGCGCTCTTGCCGCGCTGACCATGGTACAACCACTCGATACGTTACAGAGTAAACTTGCGACCCTTTATAAACCTGAACAAACTCGGTTTATCTGGTTTGCTCAGGAGTGCGCTTCGACCTTTTCTGAACATGATATACAAAAACTCGAGGCAACATTGCTTTCATCGCCCTTAGTTTCACAACAAGAGCGTGATGCGGTGATTGAAGATGCCTATCACCATGACAGGCTCGCTTCAGTGGTATTTACCTCTGGCTCGACAGGGGAGCCTAAAGCCGTGGTTCATACACATCGACAACACTTTGCTTCAGCAGAAGGCTTGTTGCAAGAGTTCATTTTCACTCAGAAAGATTCTTGGCTATTGTCGCTTCCGCTTTATCACGTCTCTGGATTGGCGATTGTATATCGTTGGCTATATGTCGGAGCGACATTGAAAATCGGTACAGGAAAACTTGTCGAAGATATTCAGGGCGTGTCACACGCATCTTTGGTTGCAACGCAGCTCAAACGGCTATTGGATGATGACGCTCACTTGTCATTGACGCATGTGCTATTGGGCGGCAGCCACGTTGCTCACGAGTTGGCGTTGAGAGCCACAGGACGAGGGATTGAGGCGTGGTTAGGTTATGGGATGACGGAAGCAGCCTCTACCGTCACCGCAAAGAGAATTGACAGTACCAGTAATGCTGGACACGTATTGAATCACCGTAAGATAAAATTGGTTGACCAACGCATTTTTGTCGGTGGTAAAACATTAGCGGCAGGGTATTTTCATCAAGGTCATGTTACTCCGTTTCTGGATGAGAAAGGCTGGTTCGACAGCAAGGATCTCGGTGAGTGGCAAGGTGACGAGTTAAAGATCATCGGCCGTGCCGACAATCAATTTATCTCTGGTGGTGAGAACATTCATTGTGAAGAGATTGAGGCAGCATTGAACCAAATTGATGGCGTGGTGCAGAGCATAGTGGTTCCAGTCGAAGATGCGGAATTTGGTCATCGCCCTGTTGCTGTGATTCAGACCAATGATTTGCGCAGCAAAGCGGAATATGACCTGCATTTGCAATCCAAATTAGAGAAGTTTAAATGGCCAGTGGAATACCATTTAATGCCACAAGTGCTACTAGAAAGTGGGATCAAAGTTTCTCGGAAGGCAGTGAAGGAGTGGCTATTGCCATCAATTCAGCATTAGTCAATTTTGCTATGTATTAGTCAGAAAGGGAATTTCGTATCCTTATAACTCTGAATCATAATTATGCTTCTTCGAAGAGAGAAAAGGCATAAGGTTCAGGATGGTAAAGCTAGTATTAATTGCGGCGGTAGCACTACAAATTGGTATTGCAATAAGCAGTGAAGGGCTCGCCCGCTCTCTTGCAGAGCTGACGGCCTTTTTGATCGCTATCGCATTGGTTGTTACATACAAAAACAGCAAACTTGAGCCGTCGTCATCTCAACACGATGAGAAGACCACTAATATCTAAACAATAACCAACTTAGAGAAGTGGTTGAAATTAACACCCACAGAGTTACACCAAACAACAGTGGCTTAGCTCCAGCAGACCTCAGCTTCGAAATTGAAATGCTGCAACCAATCAGGAACAGGCACACCACCAAAGCTTGTTTCGCTCCAACGAAAATACCGTGATAGACCATTTCAAATTGAGGGAAGAAGTCGCTAAACGCGATGGCTGCGCAGTACCAAAAAATGAAATAAGGAATAACTAACTTTTTCGTTCCATTCTCTTTCTGGTCTCTCGAAAAGATCACGGCACTGATCAGTGCGACAGGAATGATCCACAAAGCTCGTGCGAGTTTTAACGTTGTTGCTGTAGTTAGTGCTTCTTCACCGTAGGCTGAGGCTGCCCCAACAACAGAAGAAGTGTCATGAATAGCAATCGCGGCCCATGTACCAAATGTGTGTTGATCTAGCCCTAAAGCATGCCCAACCACAGGAAACACGAATAGTGCGATGGAGTTTAGGACGAATACCGTTGCCAGTGCTAATCCAATCTGTTCGTCTTTTGCTTTAATCGCTGGTGCCACCGCGGCAATTGCACTACCACCACAAATTGCTGTACCTGACGAGATTAAGTATGCGGTTACTCGCTCCAACTTAATTATTCTGGCAATGATAGTGCCTATGATAAGTGTGCCCGCAATCGTGGCAATAATCAGACCGATACCATCCGATGTAACGGAGAGTGCTTGCTCAAAGTTGATGCCAAAGCCTAAACCAATAATCGAGTAGGACAACAGCTTTTTAGTAAAAGAAGCAATGGGCAGTTCTGAAGGCACAAAACCAAAACTTGCGAGTAGAAAACCAATAACTAGGGCAATAGGAGAGGAGACAAAAGGGGTTAAGCAAAAGAGTAACGCCAATCCAAACAAGAGGTAGTTTCTATTCAAGGTTTTTATTCGCTGTTGTGAATGAAAGCGCGAGTATATCGCACTGAATGTGGTCAGTTTGTCTTAATGATTTGAACACATGTTCAGCTATTCTAAACATGTGTTCAAATGTATTTTTATCGCCAGTCGCCTCTGAGTTGATGCACTCTATCGAACATCGTTTTTGCCGTTGCTTCATTTGGTGGAACTGGCTGTCCGGCTTCAATTTCTAGCTTTGACCAAAATCGAGTTGGTAAGCCACAACATGCTCGGCCTTTCGCGCGGCTGAAATAGCTTCCCCATAAGCCTTTGAGTGCCACGGGTATGACAGGTACTGGGCTGCGACGCAGAATAATATCAATGCCACGCATGAATTCATTCATTTCACCGTCTGAGGTTAATTTCCCCTCTGGGAAAATACAGACGATATGTCCTTCGCTTAATGCGGTTTCTACATCATTAAATGCACGCCTGATGGAGTTTCTGTTACTCGCTGAAATCGGAATTACCCCAGTTCTGCGTAAAAAGCGTCTTAGTGGAGGTAGGTTGGCGTAATCTTCCTCCATCACAAAACGAATCAACCTTGGGCATACTGCGCTAAGTAGCAAGGCGTCCATATAGCTCACGTGATTACATACGATCAACGCACCGCCTTGTTCTGGCAAGTTATGTAGGTTTTTATGTTTCACTCGATAAATAGTGTGAGTTAGCATCCAAACCACAAAACGGACAACGAATATCGGTATTTGCAAAAAAATGTAAGCGGCGACCAAGAAATTCAAAATGGCTAACAATGCAAACAGCTGAGGAATTGTCATCTTGATGACACTCAGGCACACAATACCTAAGACAGCACTGCCGACCATAAACAGAGAGTTAAAGATATTGAGCCCTGCGATGACTTGTGCGCGCTCGGTTTCCTTTGCTCTATGTTGCATTAATGCGTAAAGCGGTACGATAAACAGCCCGCCAGAGGCGCCAATCATCAATAGATAGAAAAATAATGGCCAAAAAGGCTCATATCTAAAGAAGTCTACAAAGTTATGGAAGATAGGTAGGTCACTTGGAATGGAGGTTGCCATCAAGTACCCAAATACCGTAATGCCAAGTGCGCCAATAGGCACAATACCGACTTCGATACGATGATTTGAGATCCAATTGCAAAGTAGCGACCCCAGCGCGATACCAATGGAAAACAGAGCTAGCAAGAAAGACACCGCACTCTCGGTGCCATTTAAGTAAATCTTGGTGAAATTCGGGAACTGGGTTAGATAGGCGGCGCCTAAAAACCAAAACCAGCTTATCGCCATAATACATTGAAAAACAACACGATCTGATTTTGCGATGGATAGCGTGTGTTTAGTTTGTTTGTACGGTTGCCAACGAAAAGAAAGATTAGGTGCGCTGGCGGCTGCAAAGGGTATTGAGCGGCTCGACAAATATCCCAATAATGCAAAGAGTACGACACAAAATGCGGCAAGGTATTTTGCGTTGTCTGCTGAGGCGATAATTCCAGCACCTAGGGTACCAATAAGGATGGCGATAAAGGTACCAGCTTCAACAAGGGCGTTGCCTGGCACTAACTCTTTTGCGTTTAATTTTTGGGGCAAAAGGGCATATTTAACCGGTCCAAAGAATGCTGACTGTGTGCCCATTAAGAACAGTAGCAGCAAAAGCACACCATAACTTTCGGTTATAAAACCAATGGCGCCCAAAAGCATGATGGCGATTTCAAACAGCTTTACCTTGCGAATAAACCATGATTTTTCATATTTATCGGCTAATACGCCAGCTGAAGCGGAGAATAGAAAGAACGGTAGAATGAACAAGCCAGCCGCTAAATTGATGAACAAGTTGCTCGAAATAGGTAGTGCGCTGGATCCCGCGAAGGCGACAAACAGCAGCAAAACGTTTTTAAAAATATTGTCGTTGAAAGCGCCAAAAAACTGAGTAATGAAATAGGGTAGGAACTTTCTTTGTGTAAGTAAGGACGGCTGTCTGTCGGACGACATGGATAATCCTTTGTTACCAGTTTGTGAGGTAGTTAGAAAGCAGGTTACTGATTAATTCTTTACCATCAATGGGTTCACTAGAGAAAAATTTATCATCAACACTGAGTAAAGTAATACCGTGTACGCCAGACCAAAGCACTCGACTTGCTTGAATCACTTCGGACTCGGTACGATGTGGTGCGATTTGAGCCAATAGTGACTCCAGCATTCCTGTCATCCCGTCGATACGTTTGGCATGCCATTCTGGAAGTTCTGCACCATTCATGTTGTGCTCGAACACTAACTGCCAACGGTAAGGGTGCTTTTGAGCGAAATCGTGGTAGCAATAAGCCAGCTCAAATAGAGCTTGATGAGCGTCTTTACTGCTATTGGTCGCTTTCAGTGCTTCTTGGGAGAGTTCGTCTAAAGTTTGCGCGACTACGTGTAAAAGTAACAGGTTATAGTTGCCAAAAATGTTGACTAATGTGCTTGGCACGTAACCAATCATGTTAGCGATTTTACGAAGACTGAGTTCGTGGTAAGAATTCTCATCTAAAAAGTTTTTGACTGTTGTTAACGTCAAATTTACTAACTCTTCTCTGGTGTGATCGTTTCTGCGCGCCATACTCTCAAACTGCTTTATTGAACATCGTTCAATATGATAGTCAGCTACCTATTAACCGTCAACAAGGCAATATACTCAAGTGACGTCAAGGTGCAGGATTCTGAGCTGTGTCACTGATTCTAATTCAATTAAAACATCCCCAAGTAGTAGCGAGTTCATTCCCAGCATTTCTAAACGAACCAAGTATCTCGAAGTTAACCGAGAGCAGTCTGTATCTTTGGCAATATTCTGATACATGTCAGCTTCTGTAAGCTGTTTTCATCAACAGGCATACAGAGTATGATAACGTAACAATCATCTTTGGCGTGCTACTGTTTGAAACAATCGTTGTTTCGTCTGATAGAGCACAATCTTAGATAGCTAACTTTAAGGATAACGATGAAACGTTTATTTTCTATTGTTGCTCTGTTGATGTTTACCGTTGCTGTAACGCCTATCGCGGAAGCGAAGAAGTTTGGTGGCAGTAAGTCTTTCGGTAAGAGCTACAAAACAGCACCAGCACCAAAACAACAGCAACAAAACACCAATACGGTCGGCAAAGATCAGACGGCGAAGTCTTCAAGTAAAAAAGGCTTAATGGGTGGTCTGCTAGGCGGACTTCTTGCTGGTGGTCTACTTGCTGCATTCTTTGGCGGTGCTTTTGAAGGTATCCAGTTTATGGATATCTTAATTATTGGTTTGATTGCCTTTGTCATCTTTAAATTAATGCGCGGTATGCTAGGTGCGAAGCAGGGCAGTATGAACCAGCATCGCCAGCAACCTGCATTTGGTGGTAACGCATCTAAGTTTGAGCAACCAAACATGCAAAACTTTGAGCAACAGCCAAACACAAATAATGGTGGCTTTGGTGGTTTCGGCGCTCAAACGGACGTACCACATAACTACCCACCGGGCTTTGACCAAGCAGCGTTCATTAACGGCTCTCGTGAACACTACCGAATCCTGCAAGGAGCGTGGAATCACAATCAATTGGAAACCATTGAAGAATATGTTTCTCCAAGCTTGTTTGAAGATCTGAAAGCAGAGCGCGCGAAGCTCGACGGTGAGCAGCATACTGATGTAATGTACGTTGATGCAGAGATCGTCCGTGCCGATTACGATGCAAATAAAGCACAGCTTAGCCTACAGTTTAGCGGTCGTTACCGTGACACAGTAGAAGGTGTTGAAGAAGAAATCGAAGATATCTGGCACCTAGAGCGTGACCTGACTGTGCCCAATGCACCATGGTTAATTGTTGGTATTCAAGGCTAGTCACCTTTAAACCAATTTAGTCACTAATAAAAATCCCGCGCCCCCTGCGGGATTTTTTGTATCTGCCGTTTGTATCTACGAAAGGTGTTTTTATAAAACCTGCCAGATGGAGACTTCATCATGGCTCGCGCTTAACTCTGCCGAATATCTTTTTGCTAGTCAGTCCTCAAGTGTTTTACTGAATGTTTTTAGCATTCACATTATGGTCATTGCGATAAAACAAGGACAAAGTGCTAGTACATTGTTTGTATTACAACGACCAGATCCGAACTTTGGCCATAGGAGATTCGCTTTGGCCCAGTTGTTAAAGTAGGATCCAACAGAGGGAGAACCGCGAAGAAGTTGGGTTAAATAAGGAAGGTCTTGTTACTTTATCAAGAATCCGAAACGAAAAAAGCCAGCTCAATGAGCTGGCTTTTTCAATATGGTGGAGGGGGACGGATTCGAACCATCGAAGGCAGTGCCGGCAGATTTACAGTCTGCTCCCTTTGGCCACTCGGGAACCCCTCCAGGGTGTTTTATACTTGAATGTTAGTTTCCCAACCTAGCTTCCAAGTTGTTCTTATGTTTAAAGGAAAAACACAAGAAAGAATATGGTGGAGGGGGACGGATTCGAACCATCGAAGGCAGTGCCGGCAGATTTACAGTCTGCTCCCTTTGGCCACTCGGGAACCCCTCCAGGGTGTTTTATACTT
>NZ_RBWD01000039.1:0-2003 GCF_009361695.1 Vibrio sp. VGrn 2
TTTGACGTTAGCGACAGAAGAAGCACCGGCTAACTCCGTGCCAGCAGCCGCGGTAATACGGAGGGTGCGAGCGTTAATCGGAATTACTGGGCGTAAAGCGCATGCAGGTGGTTTGTTAAGTCAGATGTGAAAGCCCGGGGCTCAACCTCGGAATAGCATTTGAAACTGGCAGACTAGAGTACTGTAGAGGGGGGTAGAATTTCAGGTGTAGCGGTGAAATGCGTAGAGATCTGAAGGAATACCGGTGGCGAAGGCGGCCCCCTGGACAGATACTGACACTCAGATGCGAAAGCGTGGGGAGCAAACAGGATTAGATACCCTGGTAGTCCACGCCGTAAACGATGTCTACTTGGAGGTTGTGGCCTTGAGCCGTGGCTTTCGGAGCTAACGCGTTAAGTAGACCGCCTGGGGAGTACGGTCGCAAGATTAAAACTCAAATGAATTGACGGGGGCCCGCACAAGCGGTGGAGCATGTGGTTTAATTCGATGCAACGCGAAGAACCTTACCTACTCTTGACATCCAGAGAACTTTCCAGAGATGGATTGGTGCCTTCGGGAACTCTGAGACAGGTGCTGCATGGCTGTCGTCAGCTCGTGTTGTGAAATGTTGGGTTAAGTCCCGCAACGAGCGCAACCCTTATCCTTGTTTGCCAGCGAGTAATGTCGGGAACTCCAGGGAGACTGCCGGTGATAAACCGGAGGAAGGTGGGGACGACGTCAAGTCATCATGGCCCTTACGAGTAGGGCTACACACGTGCTACAATGGCGCATACAGAGGGCGGCCAACTTGCGAAAGTGAGCGAATCCCAAAAAGTGCGTCGTAGTCCGGATTGGAGTCTGCAACTCGACTCCATGAAGTCGGAATCGCTAGTAATCGTGGATCAGAATGCCACGGTGAATACGTTCCCGGGCCTTGTACACACCGCCCGTCACACCATGGGAGTGGGCTGCAAAAGAAGTAGGTAGTTTAACCTTCGGGGGGACGCTTACCACTTTGTGGTTCATGACTGGGGTGAAGTCGTAACAAGGTAGCGCTAGGGGAACCTGGCGCTGGATCACCTCCTTATACGATGATTATTGCGATGAGTGTTCACACAGATTGATGGTTTTGAAGCGAAAGCTTCGAGCTATTATTGCTCTTTAACAATTTGGAAAGCTGACAAAACAACAATTTATTGTTGTTTGTAAAGTTCTCAAAGTATTCATTTATGAATACAACTAAAAACACATTCAAGTGTTCTTGGAATTTGAGTCCGGCAAAATCGATATGTCTCTCGCTCATTCAAATAATGAGAGACAACTTTGGTTGTTTAACATCAATTCGAAACTCCTTCGGGTTGTATGGTTAAGTGACTAAGCGTACACGGTGGATGCCTTGGCAGTCAGAGGCGATGAAGGACGTATTAACTTGCGATAAGCCCAGATTAGGTAGTAAAAACCACTTGAGTCTGGGATTTCCGAATGGGGAAACCCACTTACATAAGTAAGTATCGTTATGTGAATACATAGCATAACGAGGCGAACCGGGGGAACTGAAACATCTAAGTACCCCGAGGAAAAGAAATCAACCGAGATTCCGAAAGTAGCGGCGAGCGAAATTGGACTAGCCCTTAAGCTTTATAGGCGTCAGGTGAACAAGCTGGAAAGCTTGGCGATACAGGGTGATAGCCCCGTAACTGACGACGCATATTCAGTGAAATCGAGTAGGGCGGGACACGTGATATCCTGTCTGAATATGGGGGGACCATCCTCCAAGGCTAAATACTACTGACTGACCGATAGTGAACCAGTACCGTGAGGGAAAGGCGAAAAGAACCCCTGTGAGGGGAGTGAAATAGAACCTGAAACCGTGTACGTACAAGCAGTAGGAGCAGGCTTGTCCTGTGACTGCGTACCTTTTGTATAATGGGTCAGCGACTTATATTCAGTGGCAAGGTTAACCATCTAGGGGAGCCGTAGGGAAACCGAGTCTTAACTGGGCGTTCAGTCTCTGGATATAGACC
>NZ_RBWD01000040.1:0-1232 GCF_009361695.1 Vibrio sp. VGrn 2
AAATACAATCACCACGGCCGCAATCAAATTATCGATAAAGTTGGCTACGGATGCTCGAACAGATTCCGATTGCATTGAGATCGTGTGCAGTTCAATACCAAGAGGACGTTGGCTTTCCAACTCAGCTAAACGTGCTTTTACCGCATCTCCCATATCCACAACGTTACCGCCAGTGATATTAGAAATACCAAAACCAACTGCTCGCTCTCCGTTGTAACGCATTAACATCGATGGCGGCGTCTTATAACCGCGTGTGATGTCAGCAATGTCGCCTAGAGTCACAATGACATTATTCTGTCCGACGGCGACTTGAAGGTTACGCAGATCATCAAAACTCGTTAGGCTAGAACGTGGAATCACCGGAATGTTCATGACACCGTTGTCGAGGTTGCCCGCCACTGTCACCACACTTTGCTTTTGTAGCACTTGTATGACGTTATTAACCGATAGACCGTATTCTGCTAGCCTATCGCTCGCAATTTCGATGAAGATGGTTTCTTGCTGCTCAGCCAGCGTCGCGGCTTTTGCAACACCCGGAACCAACACCAACTCTCGACGTAGAGAATCGACATAGTCTTGCAGTTGTTTATCGCTAAAGCCCTCGCCCGTCACCGCAAAAAATAGAGAGTAGACGTCGGAGAAGTCATCATTAACAATAGATGGCCCTGCTCCTCTTGGCAGTTGCCGCTGCGCATCGGCGACTTTGCGTCTTAGCTTGTCCCAGACCTGTTGCAACTCGTCACTTGTTTTGGAAAATTCCAGCTTTATTTCCACAGTGACTTCCGAGCGGCCGAGCAAGGAAACCGACTTAACCTCTTTAAGCTCCTGCAGTGATTGGACGGCCCCTTCAATCACATCCGTTACTTCATCGGACACTTCCTGAGCGGTTGCGCCCGCATACGGCGTAATTATCACGGCTTGGCGAATAACAAACTCTGGATCTTCAAAGCGACCCAATTTCAAATAACTGATGTAACCACCGATTAACGTAAGCGCAATCAATACCCACACGCTTGTACGCTTGGCGATGGTATAACGTGCAATATCCATGTTTACGCTCCATTCTCATCAGTATATGGGCGTACTTCCATATCTTCTTTTGCCGACGATACACCTGCGATTAGGACTTGCTCACCTTGTTTAAGGCCATCTTTGATGACCACGCGATCTTTATACACGGTCCCCACATCGACAAAACGTTTCTTAACACGATTATCACTGGTTACGATCCA
>NZ_RBWD01000041.1:0-1000 GCF_009361695.1 Vibrio sp. VGrn 2
CTGACAGTAAGGTGCTCCGTCAACTGGCAGAGCAGGCAAAATCGATCATGCAGAACGATGCAAATTTGATCGCCGTACAAGACGATTGGCGCCAGCAAGTTCCGGTACTTTCGCCTGTTTATTCGTCTCAAGAAGCACAACGCTACGGACTCACCACACAAGAAATCAATGCGGCGATTGCTCAAACATTATCAGGGCGCAGCGTCGGCGTTTTCCGTGAAGGGAACGACCTGATTCCGATTGTGGTCAGAGCCCCGGAAAGCGAGCGAGCCCATGAGAGAGCGATTGAAAATACCGAAGTTTACAGTGCACAGGCGGGAAGCTTTATTCCAGTTAGTCAACTGGTAGACTCGGTGGATGTGGTGTATCAGGATGCGATCTTACGACGTATTAACCGTATGCCCACCATCTTAGTTCAAGCCGATCCGGCTCCGGGTGTCATGACGTCCGACGCCTTTAGTCAAGTGCGTGACAAGATTGAAGCGATTGACCTCCCTTCGGGTTATGAATTGATCTGGTATGGTGAATATAAAGCGTCTAAAGATGCCAATGAAGGTTTGGCGATTTCAGCGCCATATGGTTTTGCCGCCATGATTCTCGCGGTGGTCTTTATGTTTAATGCGTTACGTCAGCCACTTGTCATCTGGATGACTGCTCCGCTTGCGATTATTGGTGTGGTCATTGGCCTTATCGCCTTTCAAACACCTTTCGAGTTTATGGCGATCCTCGGCTTCTTGAGCTTAATCGGTATGATGGTTAAGAACGCGATTGTATTGGTTGATCAAGCTGACGCTGAGATCGGCGAGGGCAAAGCACCCTATAACGCCATTATTGAAGCGTCGCTAAGCCGAGCCAAACCCGTCTTACTTGGAGCGCTCACAACAATTCTTGGCGTCGCGCCACTATTGATTGACCCGTTCTTCAAGAGTATGGCAGTAACGATTATGTTTGGCTTGTTGTTTGCGACGATTTTAACCTTAGTGGTGATTCCGTTGTTTTA
>NZ_RBWD01000042.1:0-931 GCF_009361695.1 Vibrio sp. VGrn 2
TTGTCCTGTGACTGCGTACCTTTTGTATAATGGGTCAGCGACTTATATTCAGTGGCAAGGTTAACCATCTAGGGGAGCCGTAGGGAAACCGAGTCTTAACTGGGCGTTCAGTCTCTGGATATAGACCCGAAACCAGGTGATCTAGCCATGGGCAGGTTGAAGGTTGAGTAACATCAACTGGAGGACCGAACCGACTAATGTTGAAAAATTAGCGGATGACTTGTGGCTAGGGGTGAAAGGCCAATCAAACCTGGAGATAGCTGGTTCTCCCCGAAAGCTATTTAGGTAGCGCCTCGGACGAATACTACTGGGGGTAGAGCACTGTTAAGGCTAGGGGGTCATCCCGACTTACCAACCCTTTGCAAACTCCGAATACCAGTAAGTACTATCCGGGAGACACACGGCGGGTGCTAACGTCCGTCGTGGAGAGGGAAACAACCCAGACCGCCAGCTAAGGTCCCAAATTACTACTAAGTGGGAAACGATGTGGGAAGGCTCAGACAGCCAGGATGTTGGCTTAGAAGCAGCCATCATTTAAAGAAAGCGTAATAGCTCACTGGTCGAGTCGGCCTGCGCGGAAGATGTAACGGGGCTAAGTAGTAAACCGAAGCTGCGGCAATACTCTTTGAGTATTGGGTAGGGGAGCGTTCTGTAAGCGGTTGAAGGTGTGTGGTAACGCATGCTGGACGTATCAGAAGTGCGAATGCTGACATGAGTAACGATAAAGGGGGTGAAAAACCTCCTCGCCGGAAGACCAAGGGTTCCTGTCCAACGTTAATCGGGGCAGGGTAAGTCGACCCCTAAGGCGAGGCCGAAAGGCGTAGTCGATGGGAAACGGGTTAATATTCCCGTACTTCTTACAATTGCGATGGGGGGACGGAGAAGGCTAGGTGGGCCTGGCGACGGTTGTCCAGGTTCAAGTGCGTAGGCT
>NZ_RBWD01000043.1:0-857 GCF_009361695.1 Vibrio sp. VGrn 2
AGGGGTCGACGTTAGAACATCAACACTACAAGGGTGGTATTTCAAGGACGGCTCCACGCAATCTAGCGACTGCGCTTCAAAGCCTCCCACCTATCCTACACATGTAGGGTCAATGTTCAGTGCCAAGCTGTAGTAAAGGTTCACGGGGTCTTTCCGTCTAGCCGCGGGTACACTGCATCTTCACAGCGATTTCAATTTCACTGAGTCTCGGGTGGAGACAGCGTGGCCATCATTACGCCATTCGTGCAGGTCGGAACTTACCCGACAAGGAATTTCGCTACCTTAGGACCGTTATAGTTACGGCCGCCGTTTACCGGGGCTTCGATCAAGAGCTTCGACCGAAGTCTAACCCCATCAATTAACCTTCCGGCACCGGGCAGGCGTCACACCGTATACGTCATCTTGCGATTTTGCACAGTGCTGTGTTTTTAATAAACAGTTGCAGCCACCTGGTATCTGCGACTCTCAATAGCTCCATCCGCGAGGGACTTCACCGTCGAGAGCGTACCTTCTCCCGAAGTTACGGTACCATTTTGCCTAGTTCCTTCACCCGAGTTCTCTCAAGCGCCTTGGTATTCTCTACCCGACCACCTGTGTCGGTTTGGGGTACGATTCCTTACAATCTGAAGCTTAGAGGCTTTTCCTGGAAGCATGGCATCAATGACTTCACATCCGTAGATGCTCGACGTCGTGTCTCAGCCTTAAAGAGAACCGGATTTACCTAATTCTCAGCCTACGCACTTGAACCTGGACAACCGTCGCCAGGCCCACCTAGCCTTCTCCGTCCCCCCATCGCAATTGTAAGAAGTACGGGAATATTAACCCGTTTCCCATCGACTACGCCTTTCGGCCTCGCC
>NZ_RBWD01000044.1:0-820 GCF_009361695.1 Vibrio sp. VGrn 2
AGGCTAGCATGGAAATGACCAATATTCGCCCTTTTCGCCGCTTTTCCACCCTATTACCCCGCCACTTTCACTCTTAGGCTACAATCACGTACATTCAGCCTGAGAGATCCGTTGCGGAAATAACGCCCAATTAAGTAGCCCGAAACGCCCCGGCTCACCTTCCGCATTGCGCCGTAAACACTAAAACCAACGCAAACCAAAAGTGCCACGCGTTGAGGGTCTGCTTGAATTGTTTGTTATGTTTTACCACAAACGACTGATTTATTTGGCAAAGAACTGCATTATTGACCCTGTTTCAAGAAGTCAGTCACACGCCAAAACTCACTTGGCCACCAAAGGCACGAAACACCAAACGGGTAAATCCACTTCCCTGCCCAATGAGGCAACCCGATAAACGTTCAACAAGCGCCCTCTCTTTCCAACCAAAACGCAGAACAATGCCAAATTGCCGAGGCAACTGCCAAGCTGACATGCTACTTGGCAAATACGTTCAAAACGACTTAGAGCCAGTGAGATTTGGAGCCAACCGCCACGACCTGCAAATGAAGCAACCCGCGAACATTGACATGTTTTACGGGCTGAGGAATTCACGAAATTAGGCCAACAATGCGGATTTGCTGAGACAACTCGAACGAACTGCTAAAGGGACAAAGGACATAGTTCGAAGAATTTTTAAGTCATTGAAATACAAGTAAACATAACGCGCAAGTTAAGGTGTGAGAGACGCAGATCCACCCTAACCTAAAATAAACTCTGATAAATCCGTGCCCATTTGGGCACTAAAACCCCAATGCGTTTCGAATCGGCTTGAACGTCTTGT
>NZ_RBWD01000045.1:0-801 GCF_009361695.1 Vibrio sp. VGrn 2
GCCGATTCGAAACGCATTGGGGTTTTAGTGCCCAAATGGGCACGGATTTATCAGAGTTTATTTTAGGTTAGGGTGGATCTGCGTCTCTCACACCTTAACTTGCGCGTTATGTTTACTTGTATTTCAACGGCTTAAAGGTTTAGGGTCTAGTTCTTTGTCCCTCTGGCAATTCGTCTCTAGTAGACTCAGCAAATCTGCATTGTCGGTCTAAGTTCTTGAATCTCTCAGCCCGTAAAACATGCCAATGTTCGCGGGTTGCTTCATTGTCAGGTCGTGGCGGTTGGCTTGTGGTTTAGCTGGCTTAAAGTCGCTTCTAGGTTCTCAGTCAATTGGCATTTTGGCTTGGCAGTTGCCTCGGCAATTCAGCATTGTTTTGCGCTTTGGTAGGAAAGAAAGGGAACTTGTTGGGGCTTAGTCGGGTTGCCTCATTGGGCAGGGAAGTGGGCTTACTTGTTTTAGGCTGGTCGCCTTTGTCGGTCAAGTTGGTTTCAGCCTTGTGGTTTAGTTCAGAAAACTTGCTAGAAATAGCAGTTCTTTCTCAAGTAAATCATGTGTTTGTGGTAAAACATAACAAACAATTCAACAGTGATTCGCAACGCTTGGCGCTCTCACTTCAGGTTGAATTTAGTGTTTACGGCGCAGTATTCAAGTTCAGTGTTTGCGCTGCTCACACGTTAATTGGGCGTTATTTCCGCAACGGATCTCTCAGGCTGAATGTACGTGATTGTAGCCTAAGAGTGAAAGTGGCGGGGTAATAGGGTGGAAAAGCGGCGAAAAGGGCGAATATTGGTCATTTCCATG
>NZ_RBWD01000046.1:0-723 GCF_009361695.1 Vibrio sp. VGrn 2
GAGGTCGTTAACTCAACAAAATGGCCATTGCTTGGCGGTACAGTCGTCGGCATTTTCGCATTTAGTGCGATAGGTTTGTCTCCGTCGGATATGGGTGAATACGCAGGATCGCTATTTTGGGTCATCCTCTATTCAATGCTGCTAAGTTGGGTGTTCGCCGTTACAGTGACCCCTTTGCTTTGTTATGACTTTTTAAAAGTGAAAGCTCAGCAGGGTGACGTCCCTCCCTCAAAAATGGTTGAAAGCTATCGTTGGGTACTGCAATGGGTCTTGCACCACCGCTTTTTAAGTTGTGGTGTCGTGGTGCTTGGATTGTTCGCCGCGTTGTGGGCAACTCAATTTGTTCCACCGGGTTTTATGCCTGAGTCACAGCGTCCACAGTTTGTGGTTGATGTCTATCTGCCACAGGGCTCAGACATTCGTCGAACAGAAAACGTCGTCTCGATGATCGAAAGCGATATTAAGCAAAAACCGGGCATTACCAATATCACCAGTTTTATTGGCGGTGGCGGACTGCGTTTCATGCTGACGTACTCACCGGAAGCAAGGAACGTGAGTTATGGTCAGTTGTTGATTGATATTGATGACTATACAAAAATCGCCCCTTTGGTGGGTGAACTGCAATCAGAGCTCGACAACAAATACCCAGACGCGTCAATTAAAGTCTGGAAGTTTATGTTGGGCCGCGGTGGTGGCAAGAAGATTGAAGCGGGTTTTAAAGGG
>NZ_RBWD01000047.1:0-666 GCF_009361695.1 Vibrio sp. VGrn 2
ATGGAAATGACCAATATTCGCCCTTTTCGCCGCTTTTCCAACCTATTACCCCGCCACTTTCACTCTTAGGCTACAACCACGTACATTCAGCCTGAGAGATCCGTTGCGGAAATAACGCCGCGTTAAGTGGTGAACAACGCCAACCACCAAATCTAAACCATTGTGCCTTAAACACTAAACCTGACTGGAACTGAAACCGCCAAGCGTTGTGAATCCGCCTTAAACGCCTTGTTATAAGCCATTTCCCAATGACTTATGGCTCGTCTCGTTCACCAGTTGTTTTGATTTTTAGATTTGGATTTACCCCACCACCAAATTCTGTCGATGGACCATGTGATACGCTTTACGAACGATGAAATACGTATAGCCCAATTGCTGCGATAACAGGGATTAACCAGATAATTATGATTTGCGCTACTTTTTGAAATGAATTTAATTCACTCCTTGTTGCGACATAGACAGAACCACATACGTTAATAAAACTAATTCCCAAAAGAACAACAATCCAATTGTAAAACTCCATTTTCCCTCCATGGCTTATAACGCTTTCTAGACGGCTTTTAGCCGCCTTTCATATTGCTATGATGCAACCTTTTTAATAACACATCAATGTGTAATCAATAGGTTAACGAAAGTTAACAGAGATTAGATTGCATGATGCCTTAT
>NZ_RBWD01000048.1:0-646 GCF_009361695.1 Vibrio sp. VGrn 2
GTGACGTTTACGCCTGAGCATCAAGCCATCGGCCAAAGCGTGACGGTAACGCTGGAATTCGATAAAGATCTGCAATCCGCCGCAGCGGAGTTAGGTGGCACGACGATCACCTCATTAGTGGCAACCGCGGACCCAAGCGTTTGGACTGGTGATGTGGTGGTACCAAGCACGTCAGAGCTCAATGTGGCGTTGCTGGTTCGTGACTACCAAGACTTATCAGGGAATACAGGTAGCCAGAACACGACTTACTCCATGCCGATCACGCCAACCTTAGCTATTACGCCAGTGGGCAATGTGGATGAAACGCATGCCGCCACACTACAATTCGAAGGTACGTCGACACGTTTTGACGGTCAGTCCTTGCGTCTTGAAGTGAAAGCCCAAGGCAGCGCGACGGTATTGAAAAGCAGCAGTGCGACAGTACAAGCCGGTGGCTCTTGGACCAGTGACGCAATGGATATGAGTAACCAAGCCAACGGCACTTATACCGTGATTGTGACAGGGACGAACTCAGCGGGTATTGAAGTGAGTGAAAGCCAGAGCTTTACACTCGCGCAATCTCTGCCAACGCTGACTAACGTGACGTTTACGCCTGAGCACCAAGCCATCGGCCAAAGCGTGACGGTAACGCTGGAATTCGATAAAG
>NZ_RBWD01000004.1:0-350457 GCF_009361695.1 Vibrio sp. VGrn 2
ACGATACACCTGCGATTAGGACTTGCTCACCTTGTTTAAGGCCATCTTTGATGACCACGCGATCTTTATACACGGTCCCCACATCGACAAAACGTTTCTTAACACGATTATCACTGGTTACGATCCAAACAAACTGCTTACCTTGGTTGTCAGGAACCAATGCGGTTAACGGTATCGTCACTAAACTTTCACCACTTTGCGACTCATTAGTAGCGGGAAATACTCGAACCGACATACCCGGCAATACACGATACCCTTTGAGATCATCAAATCCTAACACGACCGAATAGGTTTGGGTGTTAGCGTCTGCTTGAGTCGAGTATGTGCGTAAAGACAAGTCAAACTGCTGCTCTGGAACAGCGGCAAGCTCAGCAATGGCTCGCGTGTTTCTTACACCAGACAACATAACTTTATGAGGAATATCAATAACGACTTCAAGTTCGGAGACATCCTGAAGAGTAAATAGTGGCTGATTCGCTTGAATTTGCCCGAAGTTTTCAATCTTCTTATCGCCAATCACGCCATCAAAAGGAGCAAATATTTGCGTATACTCAACCTTACGCTGCGCTTCTTGAACTCTGTTTTTAGCAAGGTTGTAGCGTGTTGTTATGGAATCAAGTTCCGCTTTTGATATCGCTTGTGTTTTCTCAAAAATGGCTTTTGCGCGTTCGTATTCTTGTCTGGTGTTTTTTAACTCTAACGTGGCCGAAGCTAGGGCATTTTTTGCATCCCTATCATCTAGAGTCGCCAATAACTCACCCTTTTTGACACTGTCACCCTCATTGACTTTAATATTTGTCAATAGACCACTAATGCGAAATGCCAGATCAGCACGTTGAGATGCCCTAACGACGCCATTAAACACCAAATCAGAGGCACGCTGCGGTGCAACCACTTCTACAAGAGCGGGTTTAATTACCGGATTTTCTGCCTGTGTCCTCGCTGGTTCACTGCAACCGGTCAAAAAGAAGCTGGAAGCAATCATACTGCTTAAAACAGTGCGCTTTAACTTGGTCGGAATTTTTGATTGAAAGAGCATATCATAACCTTTTTATTCAATTAATTGGATACACAACTACAACTATTGTATTTCGATGATAATGCACAAGACACGGTTATTAAAGTAAAACCAAGTCGCCCCATGCTAGCCCATCAGAATTGCAGAAAGTGAGAGCAAATAAAAATTAACAACATGAACATGGGTACTGGTATTGAGTAGAAGAAGTTTGTGCGTATTCTTTCGTGATCGAAATGCTCTCCACATTATAATAGTGGGCATCTTACCTGACATTGCGAGACATAAAGAACGTGATACGCCTATATCGTTATCTGCTAAAGCCTTTGCGACCGACAGCGGTACAGATATAGGAGGTGGAGAAAGCGTTGCATGGATACTAACTCATTCTCGCTTCAGCAAAACTTCTTGCTGTTAAGCGAGTGTCACAAAATAAAGGTAGTAAAACGCCAGGAATAGATGGTGTAATCTGGAATACAAATGCGCGCCGTATAAAACTAATATTACACATTTCTAGGGAGCTCTGTGGAGAACGATGACAATCTAAGAGCGAAACCTTTCATTTCCCTCCCTATTAAATACCACTACACATCTAAACACTGCTGTATAACACCTGCGATTAAACACAAAAAGAGTATCTACTCGCAATTCATTCCCTTAGGTTATAAGTTTATGTTTATGTTTATGTTTATGTTTATGTTTATGTTTATGTTTATGTTTATAAAATATTTTACACATAAGGAACCAGACGCAAATAAACATGTCTATTAAGGCGGTTCATTAATCAGGTAAATTTATGTCTATTAAGTTAACAAAAATAGTGTTCCCTTTTCTATTACTGTCGGGGACACCAGTACACAGCTCAGAAACAACCAACGTTACACTTATAGGAAACTCGATTCATTACACTGGCACGTTAAGCTCCGAAGCAAACAACGCTATAGTAGAAATCTATGCCAATGCGACAGTGAAGCCAACCAATCTTGTGATCTCGAGTGATGGCGGCGATGTGGAGCTGGGAATGGCATTAGGTGAATGGATTTTTGCAAATAAAATAGATATTGAAGTAAATGACTATTGCCTTTCCTCTTGTGCAAACTACGTATTTACCGCAGGCAAGAACAAATATATATCAAACAAAGCAATTATCGGTTTTCACGGAGGCTTAAGCAGTCAGGAGTTTGATACATCAGAAATTGAGATGTCATTTCAGGACTTACCTAAAAGACAAAGGGAAAAAGAAATTCAAAAAGTCTTACATGAAATGCAAACGTATATTGACAAAACTAAGGAAAAAGAAGATTCGTTCTTCAAAAAAATCAAAGTAAAACAAGAAATAACAACCCTTGGACAATCTCCTCGCTACGATAGCTTTTCCGATTCGGACTATTCAGGTTGGACCTATAATCCAAACGATTATTCTAAACTTGGAGTGAAAAACGTTTTCGTTAAACAGCCACCTTGGAAACTCGAACAACTCAAACAGTTTGGGCAAATTTTCGTAGTAGAAGTCGAATAAAACTTCTGTATGCACTCCATGATACCACGGGGTGCCCATATAGTGTTTGAAGTTCCAAGGTAGGGATGCATTGATACCAGGATCAGCTTTCGCTAATTACTTCATGCACTTGACCATATAGCCGTAAAGGATAAGACTTCTGTATCGACGATACTGTAAAGCATCGCGCTCGCATCATTACCATTTAAGTTTTCGAGAACAGCCAATTATTCTACCAATGACCAGTGGTTTAATTGCGTGCTCAGCAGGATTATATTCTATTGGTAAGTGGCCATCATTGATGTAGCGAATAAGCTTCGGCCATTGCACAAGCGTATACTTAATCGCCTTACCTAATAGACTAGAGCTTATCAATTGCAGGATCGTCATCCGTTCGTCTAACTCCTCCAGTATCGGCATGGTGTGCACTTGACGCTCAGAATGGGGTTCATGAGAGCAAGTCAATAAGTTCAACCAGGTAGGTTGCTGGCGTTCCTTGGGGAATATCCAGCTCAAAAAATGCCAATGTAGACATGAACTCGATTCGGATTCCTCGATAAGCACTGCCACTCTTGATTAGTCGTATTTATGGTTTGAGGCTTGAACTTATTATTTGTGCTAGATGATAATGCAGGGTTTATGACGCGCTTACCAATGAGCACCATTATGGTCCGTATTCAATCCAAGTTTTACTGCCCAATTCCTAATAATTGATCGATAGAAAGATTAGCGAATAGGTTAGTCTTTCCTGCGACAACCGTGCTGGATATTGGTTACTAAACGGAACACCCCAAAATATGCACATGGCGATCCTTATATTCAATATAACTTAACAGCTTAGTCGATAAGTGTAGGCGTTAACACTACATCTATGTCCAAAGTTACAAAGTGGCCTTTCGTAACTTCATCAACCTTCCTTATTATTTTATTTACCTTATATAAGACAGCACCTACAGGGAGCACCATAAACTCACCAACAGACGGAATATCTTTGCTTTCTGCTTTCGTCATTATTAGCAAAGGTTCGCTTAAAGTAGTATCCCATTCATTCTGTAAACCCTCATCTAACTTGTAAAAGTTTATATTCATAATATACCTTAAGTCTAATATTAACCCAAAGAAACTATAGATAATTAATCTACCTTTAAAATATTAATATCATGAATTTAGGAGAAAGCAACCCCGTAATACATCACGGAGATTAATAGCGAACAATATGCGAAGAACGGATAACTTTTAGTATTGCAAAAGCCCTTACACAGAGTGTTAATGGAGCACTTCTGAGTTACGAAGTGCCAACTGTGAAACTTCTGGACATAATCGAGTGAGAATCAATTGAGCATGAAATCGTAAGACGTTATTTACAACTCTACGATACATCAATAAAAAGAAACAAAATAATGCAGCGTTCGCAGTGCGAACATCAATCCCACTTCACCAAAGACTAACCACGTTTGAATCTGTTTCCTCTGCTCTAGATAACTTGCTTTCCCATAACTCCAAAGCATAACGCTTCTCAGCCAAATATTCGTATCTATCGTAATGTTTTGAGCTAACGTCGTTTAGAGCATGGTTTTGTAGCCTGTCTCTCAATGCCTTACTTACCCCAATCTCTCCCATCAATGTTTTACAGGTTCGACGTAAATCCCTAGGGATAAAATACTCAAATTGCGGGTGATCATCTCTATAACGAGCAATGACTTGGCTCAATGAATCTAAGCGAACGTGGTCATTGTCATCTTTATGATGCGGGAAAATAAATGGACTAGCTGAGTTGCTTTCTCTGAGCCTTTCTAAGATAGACATCGCTGATTCAGTTAAAGGGACCAAGTGGCTACGCTTGTTTTTCGAAAGGTCCGGAGTGACAAGTAACGTTCGTTCATCCCAATTGATTGCCGTCCATTTTGATGCTGCAATCTCATAAGGTCTTTGTCCACCAGTATGAATACAAAGAAGAATAAGGCATCGCATCATTTCTGAGGATCGAACTCCTTCTATATCAAACTCAATATCATGCATAAACTGATGTAATTCCGTGAACGTTAGATAGCGCTCCCCTACTCGTTCTGCATCTTTTTGTTTTGGTATAGAAGATACTGGATTAAAGACGAGACCAAACTTAGCGTCTCTCAAGTAATTCGCAGGATCATTGTCATGTGAAAGGCCATAATTAAATGCGGCATGAAGGTAGCTTCTGACTCGATTGCTTTGTGTAGCGGCACCACGTTGTATCATGTGAGCTAATATCGTAACGATATTAGACGTCGTCACATCACAAGCCTTTGTTTCTTTGGAGATAAATGGATAAACCTCTTTCTCCAGTGACCGATAAACGTTTTGATAAGTCCGCTTCCCCTCTTTTTTCATTTGGTTTACATAACTTTGAAACAGCAACTCTAAGCTTCCCTTGCTCTCCTCCTCTATTCGAGCTACTTCACGCTTTTTCTCTGCGTTGGCTAATTCAAATTTAGGATCGAGTCCCTGCTTTAACATTAAGCCCAGTTTATGCGCCTCCTTCCGCGCATCAACAAGACTGAGCGCCGGAAATCGCCCTAACTGAATAAAGAGGCGTTTACCCTCGCGGTAGTAGCGAAAGACAAACCCTTTATTTCCACTAGCAAACACTTTCACTCCAAGACGTCCAGCGCCTTTAGTTCGGTCATCATCCCAAACGTAATACGCATTACTTTTAGGCTTTAAACCCACAATTTCTTTTTGCGTAATTGCCATAACAGTTCCTTTGTTGCGCAACTACACCCAGAGTTAAATTGGGTGTAGTTGTGGGTGTAGTTAGGAGGTCTCTTAATGACAGTTTGTGAGATATCACAAGATAAGGCAAGCTAAATAACCCATCAATTATCAATAATTTAAATACAATTTGAGATAACATGGAATTTGATAAAACAAATATTATCACGACTCATAATCGATTGGTCCGCAGTTCAAGTCTGCGAGGGGCCACCAAATTTCGAAAGGCGTAGCAGGTTAGTACCTACTACGCTTTTTTGTGTCTGCTGACTTTGGGTACAGTTGTGGGTGTAGTAATTCGTTGCTCATATCCTCAACAACTTCAAACTTATCATCTTCCTCGATTCTACCCTCTCTTTCTTTTCGCTTATTACCAAGTTTTCTATATAGTCGTGGAAACAAAATGTCTGCTCGCTATTTAAACCATTGACCCTTTTTCGACTTCTGATAGGATGGACATGTAAACGTATGGACGTCTAAAATAAAAATGGAGTTACAATGAAAAGTATTCGTCACCAAAAGAAACTAGCTTTGGTTCTCACGGCAGTAGTTGGCTTAAGCGCTTGTGGAGAAAAAGATGACTCTGTCATTAAAGTGGGAGCAACCGTAGGGCCTCATGCTCAAGTAGTTGAAGCAGTAGCGAAGGAAGCTGCGAAGCAAGGCTTGAATGTAGAAGTCATCGAGTTTTCTGATTACGTGACACCCAATGCCGCGCTTAGCGATGGTAGCATCGACATTAACAGCTATCAGCACCAACCATTTTTAGACAACTTCAACAATAGTCATGACGCCCAATTAGTGTCGATTGGTCAATCCATTCTGATGCGCATGGGACTTTATTCTAACAAGTATCGCTCATTGCAAGAGCTTCCAAACAATGCACGCATAGCAATTCCAAACGATCCAACTAATGGTGGTCGTGGTCTATTGCTACTCGCCGACGCAGGTTTAATTGAGCTTAAACAAGGAGTTGGACACAAAGCCGCCCTAACTGATATTACAAAAAATGCAAAGTCGTTTGAATTTGTCGAGGTAGATGCCGCCCAGTTACCACGAACATTGGATGATGTAGACGCGGCTGCGATCACAATGAACTACGTAATGTCTTCTGGTTTAGACCCGAAGAAACAAAGTATCTATCTTGAAGCAAAAGACGCACCGCTGGCCGTCATGGTCATCGCTACTCGTGACGCAGACAAAAATAATGAAGCGTATAAAAAGTTCGTTTCTATTTACCAATCTCAAGCAATTCGTGATTACCTCGATCGTACGTTCAAAGGCACAATAGAAGCAGCTTTTTAATCAATAAAGCAACGAATACTTTGCTCACTAATCAGATAGGAAAGAGGCTGATGTTTCTCATAGCCTCTTCTTTTCATTACTCACTAAATCGACTCATTGTCGACTTTCAGCCTCTAATCTCATTGCTAAATAAGCTTGGTCCGCAGAAAGCAATTCAGGGCGGTTAATCAACTTCCAGAGGAAGTATGGTGGGATTAAAAATACGATGAAGTAGAGAGATTCATGGAAGAAAACATCGGCTATCGTTTGCTGATGCTCCCAAAGTGCCGTCAGTGCAAAGAGCTCTAACATCACGCCTAATACGCCAAAGACGACAGAGACAACAATCGCTAAACCCAGTAGTTCTCTAATAAAGTGCTTGTATGCCATGATACTAATTCCTTCTAGCAATAAGTCATACTAACTTACGCTCATAAGAAACAAGCCAGCTTGACTATCATCAAACTCCCCTCATCACAGTTAAGAACTTAGTTTTATAAAAAAGGACTTGTATATAGCGCCATTGAAGATTGACCTCTCTATCACAATACAATGACATCATTTCTCGACTTTGAGACTAGCCTTTACATTTATCAGCAGTGTAAACAAGAGGTCATAATGAAAAAATATACCTACCCTTTACTTGCCATCTCAGGCGGTCTTTTATTGACGGGCTGTGGTAGCGACGACTCTTCATCCGATACAGAAGCAGCCACTTTTTCTCTCAGCGTTTCCGATGCGCCTGTCGACGATGCCAACAAAGTCGTCTTAGCGTTTAAAGATGTTGTCCTTGTACCATTTGACCCAGAAACTGGCGAACAAACTGGAGAACATATTCTGTTAGATGTTAGTGACAATGGAACACTACACCAAGTTGATCTAATGGAATATCAGGGAAGTAACGCTAAAACGATCATTAGCGAGCAAGACATCGCTCCTGGTGATTATGCTATGTGTGTGTACGCTAAAGACGGCAAACAATTAAACGATACAACGCTGTCATACGTAGAGAAGACAGACGGCAACATCAAAGGCTTAGTTGTGCCTAGCCGAGGCAGCTGTTTTGGTTTTAAACCAGATACGAGCGATCAAGGTCGCTTGAAGTTTTCGCAAAAAGGTCAGTATGTAAAAGTTCATACTGGTCATAATAGCTATGTTGTCGAGTTTGATTTGCGTAAAGGTCTGGCAGATCCAACGGGCAAAGATTACATGAACATGAACTCTAATGCGGTAAGCTTAGTAAACGCATCAGAATCAGGTCATATCGGTGGTGAAGTCAGTGAAATTCAGTATCAAGCGTGTGAAGCAGACAGTGCAGCATCAAATGCAATAAATGACGTTCCTGCCGTTCACTCAGTCTATCTTTACGCAGGTTCGATGGATCGCTCAACCATGGGCGATATGGGCGCGATGGAACCACTCCAAGTGCCAGTTGCAGTAGCTAACGTGAATGAATCGCAAGACGAAGAAGGTAATACAACCTACAGCTACGAGTTTGGTTACATTGGCTCAGGCACCTACAGTATTGGGTACACCTGTACCGCGTATGTTGATACACCAGATAACCATGAAACATCAGAAGATGGCTTCCTGATTTATCAACATTACACACCTGTTGATGTGGTCGAAGGTGAGCATACAGAGCAAGATATTAATCCTATCCTATAGCTCTCGTCTTATCGAAAGCCGCTCACACGAAGAGCGGCTTTTTGACTATTATTTTAATCCGATAAGTAATACTGAACGGTTGAGACCACTCGTACTTTCTTAATGTAAGGCGTGTTGCTATCTCGGTCATAAATCGAGAACTGCCCTTGCGTGGCACGTTTGATCTTACCCAGTGAACTCTGTGAGTCTTTGGCAAACTTTTGCGCCACTTCGCGGGCGTTTTTGGTCGCCTCTTCAATCATGTCTGGCTTTACATCATTTAGCTTAGTAAAGCTGTACTCAATGCGGTTCGCGTACGGGTCCTGATTCAGCAGTACGCCTTGTTTTCCTAGCTCACCAATCTCATTAATTGCCGCTCGAACCACATCGACACTTTGACTATAAACCGTAACGGTCCGCGAGGCTAAATAACGAAACTCGATATCTTGCTCACTCCCGTATTGCTGTGCTTTTCGGTCAATGACAGCAGGAGAAGAAAGGGAAACGCTCGTTTCAGGGAGCCCTTTGGCACTTAAGAAATCCAGAATCAAACGCGTTTGCTGATCGATGTCATCAAACATAGCCCCCATATCATTACTCGCTAAGGTGAACTGAATTGGCCAGATCACTGTATCGGCAGAGTACTCTCGTTCAGACAATCCCTTCACCGTTACCACTCGTTCATAGGCTTTGTATTTGACTGCCGTTTGCTGAATAAAAAAGCCCAATACTCCTAAACCAATTATCAGACACAGCCCGAGCCATATTGACGCTTTATTGGAAATCTTCTCCATTCATCCTCCTAATTTCGCCAAAAGTAACAATTCGTCGTATCGATAACATAGCTCAACTATGGCCAGAAAATGGCGACCTAAAGCCAAGTTTTTGTCATGTCGTTCGAAATGGTGAATAGAATAAATTACAATTGAACAGTGTTTTATTGTGGTTTTTAAGATTATGTTGAAAATAAAATGGCTGGTAGTTCTGAGCGGATTATTTGTCTCAACGGCTTGTTTGAGTATTGACGACTTAGTAATGGATGACAACTCAACACAAGCCCCCCAAGCGGGTATATGCGATGAAGATCAATGCGAAGGGAAAAGCTTTGATGGTCGAATTCTGCTAGATAATGAGCCGACCAAACAGGTCTTGAGCTCACTAGAAAGTCTCAGTGAAACGCTCAACTCTCTGAGTATCCTGATGTTTGCTGGCGACAAAACATAACGCTAAAGCTGTCCTATCCTCTTCGCCTTTGGTCAACAAAGCTTCACCAGTTTGTCACCAAAGGCTCATGGATTTGCCTCTGAACTGTCATCTGTAATTTCTACTATCCGATCAGCCACTTGTACGCTGAGGTAAATATGGATAGTTCGACCCCTTTTCGTCTCCCTCGTAAAACGCCGTTTGGCATTGGTGAAAACGTTGCAGAATGGGCAACAGGTTTAAGTCAGCTCGATAAATTCTACGCCCAACGCCCCGTGAATGCGGATACCAAAACTTTCTTGCGATTTACGCTGGATATTTTGGGGATCGACTATCGCATTGCCCATGGTTCGCTCGACGCAGTGCCAAAGCAAGGCGCAACCGTCATTGTGGCGAATCACCCTCTCGGTTGTGTTGAAGGCGTGATTCTCGCCGAGCTACTATTGATGATACGAGACGATATCCAAATTTTAGCGAATCAGTACCTAAAAACCGTACCAGAGCTCGACCAACTTTTTATTGGTGTCGACGTATTCGAAGGCAAAGACGCCGTCAAATCGAATATGAAGGCCCTCAGAGCAGCCAACAAACACCTTGCGAATGGCGGCTTGTTATTGGTTTTCCCTGCGGGTGAAGTGTCGCAGTTGGTGGATGCCAAACAACAGCGTTTAGAAGACAAAGAATGGAGCCGCAGTGTCAGTGCGTTAATTCGTAAGAACAAAGCCGCCACTGTTCCCGTCTTCATTCGTGGGCAGAACTCAAAACGCTTCTACATGGCAGGTAAAATCCACCCTCTTTTACGCACCTTGATGTTGGGAAGAGAGCTGCTCAACAAGAGCGCAAAAACCATTGAGTTGTCCTTTGGGCAAGCAATCAAGTTTAAAGAACTCAATAACCTCAATGATGATCAGATCGTCAATTATCTGAGGCTTAACACCTACCTGCTTAACCGCGATGTAAGTGCCACTCAGCAAACGGTCTCAGACAATGATCTCTTACCTATTGCAGCAGGGTTACCCATAGGCCAATTGCTTGAAGAGCTGCACAGCTTACCGACAGAAACCCAATTGCTTCAAAGTGGCGAGTTCGACGTATATTGCGCCAGCGCGCAGCAGATCCCATCTCTCCTGCATGAAATTGGCCGCTTGCGAGAACATAATTTCCGTCAAGTTGGCGAAGGGACCGGGCAAGCGATAGACATCGATCATTTCGATCATGATTACCTGCACCTATTTGTGTGGGATCGTGAGAACCAATGCATGGTAGGTGCTTACCGTCTTGGATTAGTTGATCAATTATTGGCGAAATATGGCGTAGAAGGATTGTATTCGCGCACCTTGTTCAACTATGACCAACGCTTTCTCGATCAAATGGGTAAGTCGATTGAAATGGGTCGTTCTGTGATTGCCGAGCAATATCAAAAAAGCATGAGTGCCCTACTCTTACTCTGGAAAGGCATAGCGACTTTTGTCCATCAACATCCCGAATACACGCACTTATTTGGCCCAGTGAGCATCAGCAACGATTACAGCCATACCGCGCGTCAGTTGCTGGCACAATCGATGACCCTACACCACTACGACAACGACTGCGCCGAATACGTCACTCCGTCAAACCCACTGCCAGAAACCAACTTAAACTGGAATACCAGCATGCTAACCGCATTGGGAGATTTACAGTTGCTATCTCGCGTGATCGCTCGAATTGACGAAGGCAAAGGCGTTCCGGTATTACTGCGCCAATATTTGAGTTTGAATGGTAAGTTGGTGTGTTTTAACGTCGATCCGGCGTTTAACAACGCACTGGATGGATTGATTATGGTGGATTTACGCGATGTGCCTGAGAAAACGCTTGCACGTTACATGGGCAGTGGAAACGCGCGCGAGTATTTAGCTATGAACAATTAACCGTCGTCTACAAACGTAGGAGGTATCGCGCTGCTCAAAATCGCTCTAAACAACACAACGCGAGCAGCGTGATGCGTTATTTACCCATAAGACATTAAAAACAAAGTGTTTAGTTAAACTCATCGCAAAAAGGCCAGTCATCTCAAGCTTTAATCCACAAAACGCCAACATCGCACAAACGTTCACGTTATAAACTTTCACAAAACCTCAAAATGGTCATAGATCACATTTTTAATCAAACCTGACGTCAAACAAAATGTGATATTGATCATCTCGAGCATTTAATTTGAATTGAAAAAGAAATTAAAGGTGATCTTAATCACAATGAATTTTGATTTTATATTTGTCAGAAGATCGAATTGATCACTAATATTTTTATTGACAGATTTGAAAGTCATTTTTTGTTATTAAGTTACATATCAATTAATTGATCATCATCACTTAAAAAATGCTTTTCATCCGAAGAAATGCGGGGGTTGATCACGAAAAACCCGTCGTCAGTTCCAATTGGAAAATGTGTGGTAAATTGATTGGGTACTAAGCAATCAAACAAGCGGTTTTGGCGAACCGTTTACGACAACATATTCATCAGAACATCGAACGGGGAATTGTTATGATATCACCAGATGCCAAGATCAAGATACAAAATTTTGGTCGTTTTCTGTCAAACATGGTAATGCCTAACATCGGCGCGTTTATCGCGTGGGGCTTTATCACTGCTCTATTTATCCCAACCGGATGGCTACCAAATGAGACGTTAGCTTCCATGGTTGGTCCTATGATCACTTACTTGCTGCCACTACTGATCGGTTACACCGGTGGTAAATTAGTGGGCGGCGATCGCGGCGCGGTCGTTGGTGCAATCACTACCATGGGTGTGATTGTCGGTACCGACATCCCAATGTTTATGGGTGCAATGATGGTCGGCCCAATGGGCGGCTGGGCAATCAAAAAATTCGATAACTACATCGACGGTAAAGTAAAAAGCGGCTTCGAGATGTTGGTGAACAACTTCTCTGCGGGCATCATTGGTATGCTGTGCGCCATTTTGGCTTTCTTCCTTATCGGTCCATTTGTCAAAGTGCTTTCAGGCGCATTGGCAGCAGGCGTAAACTTCCTTGTTTCAGCGCACCTTCTGCCACTGACTTCTATTTTTGTTGAGCCAGCGAAGATCCTGTTCCTAAACAACGCAATCAACCACGGCATCTTCTCTCCACTGGGTATTCAGCAAGCGTCTGAAACTGGTCAATCGATCTTCTTCTTGATCGAAGCGAACCCAGGTCCTGGTCTAGGTATCCTGTTAGCTTACATGGTGTTTGGTAAAGGTACGGCTCGTCAAACGGCAGGTGGTGCATCAATCATCCACTTCTTCGGCGGTATCCACGAGATTTACTTCCCATACATCCTAATGAACCCTCGCCTAATCCTTGCGGCTATCGCAGGCGGTATGACTGGCGTATTCGTTCTAACTATGTTTAACGCAGGTATCGTTTCTCCAGCATCACCAGGTTCAATCTTTGCAATCTTGTTGATGACTCAGAAAGGTTCAATCGTTGGTGTTCTAGCGTCTATCGCAGCCGCAACAGGTGTGTCATTCGCCGTAGCAGCACTGCTAATGAAGACACAAACGTCAACAGAAGAAGACGGTGATGAAGCAGCACTAGAAAAAGCAACATCACAAATGAAAGACATGAAATCTGCATCTAAAAACGATGCGGTGGTAAACAGCCAAAGCAAAGGTGACGTAGACCTAGCGACAGTACAAAGCATCATTGTCGCTTGTGATGCGGGCATGGGCTCTAGCGCAATGGGCGCGAGCATGCTACGCAAAAAGGTTCAAGACGCAGGTCTGAACATCCACGTAACCAACCTTGCCATTAACAGCTTACCAGAGAGTGCAGATATCGTGATTACTCATAAAGACTTAACGGATCGTGCACGTAAGCATGCTCCAAACGCACACCACATTTCATTGACGAACTTCCTAGACAGCGAAATGTATAACCAGCTAGTCACCAAGTTACTGGCAGCACAAAACCAATCCGCAGCCAATGACGACCAAATGGTGAAAGTGTCAGTCATGGCGGCGAACGACGACTGCTTTGAGCCACAGCAGCCATCGGTTTTCCAAATCCAGCGTGAGAACATTCACCTAGGTTTGAAAGCAGCCAACAAAGAAGAAGCCATTCGCTTTGCAGGCAACAAATTGGTTGAACTTGGCTACGCAGAACCAGAATACGTAGACGCGATGTTTGAGCGTGAAGCGTTGGTTCCAACTTACCTTGGCGAGTCTATCGCGGTTCCTCATGGCACCGTAGAAGCGAAAGACCGCGTGAAGAAAACAGGCATTGTAATCTGCCAATACCCATCGGGTATCCAATTTACTGAAGATGACGACGATGTCGCGAAACTGGTTATCGGCATTGCCGCTAAGAACGATGAGCACATCCAGGTGATCACCACCATTACGAACGCGCTCGATGAGCCGGAAGCAATTGAGAAGCTAACCAGCACCAACGATGTGGAAGAGATTCTGAACATCCTTGGCGGTCAACAAGCGGCTTAATTACTCCTTTAATTTGCTCCTGAGGCAAACGAGGTCAGCTGTCACCCCCTATGCGGTTGGCCTCACCCTAGTTTCGTAACTCAACATTTTCAGATATTGGTAGGTAAGAATTATGAAAAACGCAGTTCATTTTGGTGCAGGTAACATCGGTCGTGGTTTCATCGGTAAACTCTTAGCAGACGCAGAAGTCGAGGTCACTTTCGCTGACGTTGATGCGCCGTTGGTAGACCAGCTCAGCCACAAACAAGAATACAAAGTGAAAGTGGTCGGTACTGAGTGTCAAATCGACACCGTTACCCACGTCACAGCGGTAAACTCAGCCAGTGATGACGTGATTGATCGCATAGTCAAAACCGATTTAGTTACCACAGCGGTCGGTCCAAACGTATTGGATATCATCGCGAAAACCATCGCGAAAGGCATCGCCAAACGTTTTGAAGCAGGCAATGACGCGCCACTTAACATCATCGCCTGTGAAAATATGGTGCGTGGTACCACACACCTAAAAGGTGAGGTGTACAAACACTTGGATGAATCACTGCACGCAAAGGCAGACGAGTTGGTTGGCTTTGTTGATTCAGCGGTAGACCGCATCGTGCCACCAGCAGAAGCCGCCAACGATGATCCACTAGAAGTTACGGTAGAAAGCTTTAGTGAATGGATTGTGGATGAGCAACAGTTCAAAGGCGACATCCCAAATATTGCTGGCATGGAAAAAACCAACAACCTAATGGCCTTTGTCGAACGTAAGCTGTTCACCCTAAACACAGGTCACTGCATTACCGCTTATTTAGGTTGTTTGAAAGGGCACCGTACCATTCGTGAAGCAATTGAAGACCCAAGCATTCATGCCGAAGTAAAACAAGCAATGCACGAAAGTGGTGAAGTGCTGATCAAACGTTACGGCTTCGACCGTGAGATGCACAATGCCTACATCGAAAAGATTCTAGGACGCTTCGCCAACCCATATTTAGTGGATGAAGTGGATCGCGTTGGACGCCAGCCAATCCGTAAATTGGGTGCAAATGATAGATTAGTGAAGCCATTACTCGGTACAATCGAGTATGGCACTGAAAATCAAACACTTTTGAAAGGGATCGCGGCGGCGTTGAAATACACCAACGACACCGATCCGCAAGCGGTTGAGCTACAGACCTCATTAAAAGAGGTTGGCGTGACAAAAACGCTAGCAACCTACACTGGCCTGGCTGAAGACAGTGTTGAAGTGGCTCAAATCGAAGTGATTTACCACCAGCTTTAATCGAATCAAGGGGAGCTCTGCTCCCCATAAATATAATTTTAAACAGTTACTCAGTATATGGCAGATAACATCAACGAAACCGAGATCATTGAACGATTAAACAGCGCGCCATCGGTACGAGGCTTTTTTATTGCAGCAGTCGATGTGTTCAACGATTCCATCGACGGGCTAATACAAAGGATCTTTCGTAAAGATAACTTCGCCGTGCAATCGGTTGTTGGTCCCCTACTGCAAGACTCCGGACCGCTGGGCGATCTCTCTGTTCGTTTGAAACTCCTATTTGGCTTAGGCGTCCTCCCAGACGATATTTATCATGATATTGAAGACATCATTAAGCTTAAAAACCGACTCAATAGCGATGCATCCGACTACGAGTTCACTGATCCAAATATTCTAGAGCCAATCAAAAAGCTGCACCTGGTAAAGAAAATGGGCATGGTGCAATTAGAAGTCAACGAACCTGATGACGACATCGACCTTGAGTTTTATCAACTCCAACTTCAACGCCAGCAACAAATAATAAAATCAGGTCTCTCGCTCGCCATTGTCGAGATCTGTAACGAACTGGGCAAAGACAGCCCTTTTTAACCCAACCTCCGGCAAGGAACGCCTTCTCTACTAGCCTCTTTTCTTTGCGTATCCTTTCTGTATGACGTGCGTGAAAGCCATCACAGTCCATATTCGTATGTCTCTGTAATATCAGACCAATCTATCGCTGGTATTGAAACGGTATGGCATGCTTTCAATCGAAGACACTAAAACCAAATGGGCGTTTTTCCAGAAACACCATTGGGTATCTCCAGAATTTTCCCGCAGTTCCGTACTTGAGTCGTGGGAGCGTTGCATAAAGCAATGCAGCCCTTATACCTGGTCAAAACCACATATTGCCTCTGGCTTTACCTTCTCATCTCTGATGAAACGCAACGAGCACCTCATCGAATGCGCCACGACCGTACTTGAAGACACTTACGACATGCTAGGAGACGAAGACCTGCTATTGATGGTGACTGACGGCAACGGCTGCGTTCTTTCCGTTGTGGGACATGACTCAATGCAACAAGAGATGCAGGTACTCGGCATTAAACAAGGCTGTTTTCTATCTGAAGGAAAAATTGGCACAAATGCGGTCAATCTTTGTATTAGTACTCATATCCCGTGTGAAGTATTCGCAGCAGAACATTTCAATCGCCACTTACATTCTTATGCCTCTGTAGCAGCACCTGTTTTCGACCAATTTGGCAAGTTACGCGGCACAACATGCCTTCTCAAAAAAGCAGAGAGCTATAAGAAAGAAAACTTGGTCATCATCGCGTCGAGCGCGAAAGAAGTCAGTTTGCAAATCCATATTCAGTCGGAACAAGAAAACATTAACCGCCTCACTTGTGCGCACAACGCAACGTTAGAATGCATGGATGATGGCCTTCTGGCCTGGGATGAAGAAAGCCGTATCACGATGGTAAATCATCAATCAGAGCGCTTGTTAAACATTGAAGCCAGTCAGGTCTTGGATAAAGAAGTCTTTTCTGTTTTACGCTTCCCGCCAAATGTCCTCAATAGTATTGAGTCGGGTGCAAGCATCAACCGAAAACTCACAACGGTAGAGGTTCGTGGAGAGTTTGTTGAGGCAATCATTACCTTGCGTCCACTCAACGACGGCACACACTTATTGTTTTTGCACCCTATCGATAAAATTCGCGAACTTGCTCAACAACAAATAGGTGGCAGTGCGCGCTATACGTTCAGTACTTTGCCTGTTATTTCACGAAAAATGAAGCATGTCATTACCGTGGCAAAACGGGCCATAAAGTCCAAATCACCGATTCTAATTACAGGTGAAGAAGGTGTAGGAAAAGCCACTCTCGCCATGGCGATTCATAACGAAAGCACCTACAAAGAAGGGCCATTCATTACGCTCAACTGTCGCTCTATCAATACAGAGCAACTCGTCAAAGAAACCCTAGGCTACGACGAAGGACAAGGCATGCCTTCTAAGTTTGAACTCGCCCATGGCGGTACGCTCTTTTTAGAGAAGGTGGAATATCTGTCACCCGATTTACAAGCCGTGTTACTTAAGTTGTTAAAAACTGGGCTCGTCAGCCGCAGCGACAGTTTGCGATTGATCCCCGTAGACTTTCAACTTATTACGAGCACCGCTTCAGAGATCAGCGAGTATGTCACTCAGCGCTCATTTGGTCGGCAACTTTATTATGAAATCTCCTCGAACGAGCTGCATATTCCGCCACTACGAAAGCGTAAAGAAGACATTGAATTTCTCGTCCAGCAGCTTATCAGCCATTATGAACGCCGCCACAATGTGACGATCTCGATAGAGCCAGTCGCACTGGAAGCGTTGATGAATTTTCGTTGGTCAGGCAACAACTCTGAATTAAGAAACCGAACTGAGCGAATTTTGCTGAACCGCAGTTCCAACTTAATCAAGCTGAACGATATTCCTGAAGACATTAAACTGAATTCTCGCCATACCGCAGAAAATACGCCAGTAATCACGTTAGAAGAAGCCGAGAGAAGAGCTATCGTTCAGGCTTGGAATCAGTGTGATGGCAAAATGCATGATATGGCGAAAGCATTGCAAATTGGCCGCACGACCTTATGGAGAAAAATTAATAAGTTTGGGCTGCAGGAGCAAATGAAGCTGTATTAAGCCAAGAAGTGGCGTTCCTATAACAAAAGTAAAACCGGCGTAAGCACGCCGGTACACATGTACTAACGATAAGGTATCGATTAAACATCAACAGACAACTGACGAATCTGCGCTTTTAGTCCCGGTAGCAGACTAGAACTGGCGCTGAATTTTCGTAACCCCACGCGAAGCAATGTTTCTGTAGCATTTGGATCGCCAGCCATCTCACCACACATACTGACCGGTATGCCCGCGCGATCGCCTGCTGCACACGTGAGTTCAATGGCTTTTAGTACCGATGGTTCAAAGTAGTTCACCAATTCGGCAACGGCGGCGTTGCCTCGATCAGCTGCCATAACATATTGAGTCAAATCATTGGTGCCAATAGAGAAAAAGTCGACTTCTTGGGCTAACGCATCTGCATTTAATACCGCGGCGGGTACCTCAATCATAATACCAACAGGCAAATGAGTCGCATCCAAGCCGAGTTGGGTTGCTTGATGTGCCAACAGCGCTTTTACTTTTCTCACTTCTTCAACCTGAGCCACCATCGGTATCATCAATTGAATATTCGGTTGCTCGTGAAAAGCTCTCAGAATGGCTCGAAGTTGGGCGGTAAACAATGACTCATGTTGAAGGCACAACCGCACCCCTCTCAAACCTAAAAATGGATTATCTTCCGATGGCATAGGGTAAGCGGCTAAAGGCTTATCACCGCCAACATCTAGACTACGAATCGTAAGTGGCTTATCGCCAAGTGCGGCAGCAATATCACGATACACTTGATATTGCGCTTCCTCAGTCGGCAACTCATCACTGTTTTGAAATAGAAACTCAGTCCGGAATAGACCAACGCCCTCAGCTCCTGATGTTAGTGCATCACCAATATCTTTCGGTCCACCAATATTGGCGAATACTGGAATATGGACACCATCACAGGTGACTGCGGCTTGCTGAGCACTCGCTAGCGCACTTTGTCGGGTGCTTTGCCACTCAATTTGTTGCGCTTCTAATTCCTGTTGTATGGCATCTGAAGGAGAGAACCATAAATGCCCTCGAAAGCCATCAATAGTCACCACTTGCCCAGCACGCACAGCATCAAGACAGCCCTGAGCTTTAACGATGGCAGGAATCCCCATCGCACGAGCAAGAATCGCACTGTGAGAGGTTTTCCCTCCTTCACTCAAACAGATACCAAGCACTTTCGATTTATTAAGCCCGGCCACATCAGAAGGCATCAGGTCGCGGGCCAACAAAATACTCGGTTCCTGAATGTCGATGGCATTAGGCGTTACACCTGTCATTTCAACCATAACCTGGCGTGCGATATCATGCACATCAGCTTCGCGTTCCCGCATGTACTGACTTTCAGCCTGGCGAAACTCGTCGGCTAGCGTTTGCAGTGATTCTATCCAAGCTTGCTCGGCTATCATGCCCGTTTGAATTCGCGACTCGACCGATGCCCATAATTCTGGGTCACTGAGCATCATGCTATGAGCAGAAAATATTTCCCCTTTCGGCTGCTTCGCTTGCTCCTGCAAATGTTGAACAACCACGCCTATCGCACGCTTAACCCGTTCAATTTCATCTTGTTCACTTTGGAAATCACGTTCAGGCACTGCTGGCATTTCATGAGTAAAAAGGACAACTGGAGCAGTAGCGATACCGTCATTGACTCGAATACCAACAACAGCACCTTCAATCTGATTTGGGACCATGTCATCGAGCAAAGTATCCGTGCTCTCTTCAGATTCAATAATGCCTTGCTCAACCGTCTCTTTTTCTCCGAAGTGCTCACTAGCTAAGGCTTCAAATGCCTTGATTGCTTCACTGGATTGAGAGCCGAGTGCGCACAGCGTGATCGTCTCTTGGCTACGAACACCAAGTTTCGCAATGCTGTTTAAGCTTTTCGCGTTCACACGGCGCTCGCCTTTTTTCAACCATAATTGGCAGTCAAAAGGCGCGAGTGCACCAACAATGGCCGCAGCGGGACGAGCATGTAATCCATGCGGATTTTGCACTACCCAATCAAATGTCCGCTCTTGCTCAAAGTTCTCTGATACTGGCGCTATCTCAGCGGATGTTAGTGGCTGATCACCAAGGTGCTCTCGTTTTACGCTTAACGCATTCTGTGCCTCTTCGACTACCGTCGATAAAGGTAATCCGGCGGCAGCAGCCACCGACGCCGCCATGGTTCCTTCAACAATAGGGGCCGAGATAAGGGTGACATTTTCCCTCACATGATCATCAATCAGATCCAGAGCCATTTCCGTGCTAAGCAACGCGCTGCCAAGATCCATCAATACAACAACCCCTTGTTGATCTTGTACCTGCTCAATCGCTTCCATCACGGCTATGGCATCGGTTCCGATCGGGTTCTCTGGATCATCAATCCCCGCGGCAATCGCAAGCTTGGCTTTGCCTTGCGTCATTTGGGTGGCAAGTTCGGCCACCCCTTCAGCAAGGCGACGACTATGAGATACAACAACAATTCCCACCATCTTAATTACCTGCTATTGCCTGCTGTAGCGCTTTAATCATTAACAAAGAAGAGGTTGCGCCAGGGTCTTGATGACCAATACTGCGTTCACCTAAATAACTTGCTCGCCCTTTTTTCGCCAACATTTCAATCGTGGCAACCGCATTCGTTTCTGCTAGCTCAACCATTTCATTCAATAAATGGTCAGCGCTCATACCATTTTCTAACGATGCCTTCACGCTAACTAAAACGGGTAACCAAACATCACACATGGTTTTATCACCCAGTTCCGCTTTACCACGAGACACCACGCCATCCACACCGCTTTTTAGTGCATCGACCAACTCTTCAAACGTTAGTTGCTCTCGGGTTCCGACAGCGGCAGCCGTGCGAATAAACAGCGTGCCATACAGCGGGCCACTTGCCCCACCGACACTAGAAAGCAAGGTCATGCCCGTATTCTTGAGAATGCTGCCGATATTTTGGTCCGCAAATTGCGGCAGTTTTTCCGCGACTTTTTTAAAGCCACGGTTCATATTGAGACCGTGGTCTGCGTCACCAATATCACGATCAAGGTCGGTCAGAAAATCTTGATTCTCTTGATACGTTTTTGCACATAGCTCTAACCAGTGAACGATATGTTGTTTTTCAATTTGCATGTTTGCTCCCCCTTGTTACCACTTGATCGCGGCCGTATCGACAGGAGCATCAAACAGCTCCAACATCTCTTTATCTGCCTTCAGCAACGTAATTGAAACGCCTTCCATATCGAGTGATGTACAGAAGTTACCAACCATATTACGCACGATACGGAACCCTGCTTGCTCACAGTTATGAGCAAGACGGCGGTAAACTCCGTAAAGCTCTGAAGTTGGCGTACCGCCCATACCATTCACCATCACAATGTAGTCGTGTTCAGCAGCAAAAGGCTCAATGCTGGATTCCACTTCATCCCATTCACCTTCGTCACGATTCCAAATACGCAAAGTGCGCTGATAAGGTGTGTTTTCAGCAACTTCAGCAAACATTTCATCCACTAACGTATCGACGTCGGTGTATTTCACTCGCTTGATACCTGGTTCACCATGGATACCAACACCAAACTCCACTTCATCATCTTCCAGAACAAAAGATGGTTTACCCGCCGCTGGCACAACACAAGCATTAAGCGCCACGCCAAATGAACGACAGTGATTATTAACGCGACGAGCCAGTGCTTCACATTGCTCCAACGAATAACCTTTGTTCGCGGCAGCCCCAACTAACTTCTCAACCAATACCGTTCCAGCGACGCCACGGCGACCAGCGGTATACAGGCTGTCTTTGACTGCAACATCGTCATCCACCAACACCGACCCAACTTTGATGCCATCGGTATGAAGGAGCTCCACGGCAGTTTCAAAGTTCAACACGTCGCCAGTGTAGTTTTTAATGATAAACAGCACGCCCTCACCAGTATTCACTTGGTTGCCACATTCGTACATTTGATCAGGCGTAGGTGAAGTAAATACCTCTCCTGGGCAGGCGCCTGTCAGCATGCCTTTACCAATAAAACCTGCGTGCAAAGGTTCATGACCACAGCCACCACCAGAAACCAATGCCACTTGCCCCGGCGTTTCCTCATGCCACATGTAACGAGGTTCGTAGTTAGCTTTTAGCTCAGGGCGGGACAATGCCAGGCCTTCCATTTGCTGCAATACAACATCATCGACTTGGTTAATTAACTTTTTCATCGTTCTATCTCATTCCATTTATATTTTTATGTAGGGTATGAATTCATCTTAAACAGAGAAAAAGCGTGCTCAACAAAAATCAATCCGTTTCATATTGAAACAACGACTTCGGTATTTTCGTTTCAATATGAAACGAAAAACGACGAATTTGCTTGAATAGTGATCGGCGCCATAAAGCATACTAATGCTTATTACTTCTGACAGTCGGTTTGACACAGAGGTCATAAAAGCATGGAACAAAACCAGAGATATCCTTCACCACTTACCTCACCAAACCTAATATAAACCTTATCGCTACAATGGACTTTCATTGCAGTCCAAAACACACATAAAAAAGGTTAAAGGTTTGAATTATGGACAAAATTATTATCAGCCCAAGCAAATACGTCCAAGGTGAACAAGTACTTACATCTATCGCTCACTATGTGAAAACATTAGGTGAACGTCCGTTAGTCATTGCCGATGAGTTCGTGACTAACCTGGTTGGTGATGACGTCAAACAAAGCTTTGCTGACGAAAAGCTTCCACTCACTATGAACATTTTTGGTGGCGAATGTTCGCGCGTTGAGATTGAACGCATCACGGACATTTGTGCCACTCAAAAACACGATGTCATTGTCGGTATTGGTGGCGGTAAAACGTTAGATACAGCAAAGGCCGTTGCGTTTTACACCAAAATTCCTGTCGTGGTGGTTCCTACGATTGCCTCGACTGATGCGCCGACATCAGCTCTTGCGGTGATATACACACCAGAAGGTGAATTTGCGGAATACTTGATGATCCCTAAAAACCCAGACATGGTCATCATGGATACATCAGTCATCGCAAAAGCCCCAGTTCGCCTACTGGTATCGGGGATGGGCGATGCGCTCTCCACCTACTTTGAAGCTCGTGCCAACATGACCTCTGGTAAGGCAACAATGGCAGGTGGTTTAGCGACGCGTTCAGCGCAAGCTCTTGCGAAGCTCTGTTATGAAACCTTGCTTGAAGATGGTGTAAAAGCAAAAGCTGCGGTAGAAAATGGTGTGAGCACCAAAGCGGTAGAAAATATTATTGAAGCCAATACATACCTAAGCGGTATCGGTTTTGAAAGCAGTGGCCTAGCAGGCGCTCACGCTATTCATAACGGCCTAACCAAGCTCGAAGAGTGTCATCATCTTTATCATGGTGAGAAAGTCGCGTTCGGCACACTTGTTCAATTGGTGTTAGAAAACGCAGCGATGGAAGAGATTAATACGGTTCTCGCCTTCTGCCGATCTGTAGGTCTACCAACCAACTTATTTGATATGGGCGTTAAAGAGCTTAATCACGATAAGTTGCGCGAGGTCGCCGAAGCTTCAACGGCCGAGGGAGAAACCATCCACAATATGCCATTCCCAGTGACGGCAGAAAATGTCTACTCTGCTATTCTAACCGCTCATCAACTGGGCCAATAACCCAAATAACTTCAAACGAGTTTGAGTCTCAAAAGGCAAGCCAAGGTTTGCCTTTTATGCTTCAACTGACTTATCACTTCCATTGACACCTGCCGATGGCAACATCATAACAAACCGCGTCTTGTCTTTATCTGATGTTACTTTTATCTGTCCTTCATACGCTTGCACGATAGATTGGGTAATCGACAAACCTAGCCCTGCACCTACGCTACCTACATGTTGGCGAGATTTATCTGCGCGATAAAACCGGTCGAAAAGGTACGGTAAGTTTTGCTCGGCAATGGTGTCACCTTGGTTGCTGACCGATATCGTAACCTGTTCATCAACCTCTTGAACGTCAATCACAATGGTTGAATCAGCATACGCATGACGAATCGCGTTGGAGAGCAAATTGCCCACTGCACGCTCAAACATGTTTTTGTCCATATAGAGCTGACCGTCGCCTGAGCTCACGATTTGCACATCGGCATCTTCGGCCAATATTTCAAAATACGCGACCAAACGGTCGATTTCCTCCTGCACCGCAAACACTTCGTCATGGCGATGAATGAGCTTGTTTTCGGCCTTGGCAATGTAGAGCAAATCGTTGATGGTTTTCGTGATGCGGTTGAGTTCTTCCAACGTTGAGGCAATCGCATCCTGATACTCTTCAGGCGTTCGACACGCACCTAAAATGACCTGATTTTGCGTGGTAATGTTGGTGAGTGGCGTTTTTAACTCATGTGCTATATCAGAAGAAAACTCGCTCAAGCGGCGAAAACCAGTTTGCAGCCTATCGAGCATCGCGTTGTGTTTGTTGGCTAACTCGCGCAGTTCTATTGGCAACGAATCGGGGTCGAGACGAATGCCCATTTGCTCTGGTGATATCTGTTGAATGTGCTGATTCAATCCCACAATCGGCTTCAACCCACGTTTTACCATCCAACCGCTCAACGCTGAAGAAATCACAAACGCCAAACCGAGCGCCCAAAACAAAATCCAGTCGAGCTTATCCAAAAACAAAATATGGTGATTGATACTCATGCCGAGCACCACCTGATACTCCCCAGCTTGAAACGCAAACGCGCGAATATTCAGCGAGTCCTCACTCCATTCGATGGCGCGCTCGTGATTTAAGACCTGAGGTGAGCTAATGCTGTAGGCTCGGTTCTGAGGAATCGTCAGGCTCGAATTCTGATACACGTTCTGCTTGCCTTCAAACACCCACATATAGAGCGTACTGTTATTCGCTTGCTTGAACACATCCTCTGGCGAGCGTTTTAACTCGTTCTCAATGGCATTGAACTTACTGGAAATATAGCTGAAATCTTGCGAATAAAAGTGGCGCTCAATGGCGTACTGTAGGATGAAAGCCAAAGAAAAATAGGTCACGAACGTCATGCTAACAAACATCAGCACGAGCTTATTTTTCATGGAAAAAGGCAGCGAAAACTTAGGCATCACAACTCTCTTCGAGTTTGTAGCCCATCCCTCTGACAGTGTGAATCAGTGGTTTATCGAACGGTTTGTCCACTTTGCTACGCAGACGTTTGACCGCCACATCAATCACATTGGTATCGCTGTCAAAGTTCATATCCCACACTAACGACGCAATAGTGGTACGTGAAAGCACTTGGCCAGTTTTGCGCATCAACAACTCAAGCAGGGCATATTCTTTGGCGGTAAGCGACATCGACTGCCCCGCGCGCGTGGCAACGCGTTTGATCATATCAAGTTCTAAATCTGCCACACGTAATGTTTGCGGCGATGCGACCACTTGCGCGGAAATATGATGACGAAATACGTTTTGAATACGCGCCAGTAGCTCCGCAAACGCGTAAGGTTTTACGACATAGTCATTGGCACCCAGCTCAAAACCGCGCACGCGATCTTCCACTTGCTCCTTCGCTGTCAGCATGATCACTGGGGTGTGAATCCCACTACTGCGCAATGTATTAAGCACCTGCCAACCATCGAGTTTAGGCAACATAATGTCGAGGAGGATTAAGTCATATTCTTCACTGGTAGCGTGATACAGCCCATCGACCCCATCATGTACTAAATCCACCACATACCCAGATTCAATCAAACCTTTTTGCAGATATTCTCCGGCTTTGTGCTCATCTTCGACGATCAATATTTTCAAGTTCACTTACCTAGTGTGTTAGCGGGAGGATGAGAACCCAGTATAAAGCTCGAAAAAGAGCATGATGTGAACCACACCATACTCTTTCCCATTGGTAAACCATTATCGATTGTTATCGCGTTCGGCATAATGCACTTTGACATTCACTTTACCCAAATATTCCAACTGACCATCTTCATTCATGCGTTCTTGCACGGTCACGAAGCCACCATCTTTTAAATGCGTACTACGAGACTTCACATTAAACGTCAGGATATTGAGCTCTTTATTCAGTTCACGAGCCGTCATGGTTTTAAGTGAATTGAGTTCAGACAGAGCCTGTTGATAAGCCTCATCTGACGTTGCTGTCGGGGTAACTGAGATGGTTTTCATCTCTTCGCGGCTCACGTAGTTGCCACCAGTGAAAAGTGGTTGAGCGAATGCAGATGCGCTAGTCATTGCCATTACCGTTACAAAAAGAGCAGTTTTGATTGCGTTCATGTTGTTAACCTTTGAGTGCTTGTTTTCAATGAGGTCATTATTGAACACCGCCTCTGACACCACCCTTTCAACAACATGACATTTTTGTCATGAAAGCAACTTACTGGCGAAAGCGCTTGAGCGCTCCATCACGCTTAGAACAAAACAAAAAAAACGACACATACTCTCGCATGTGCCGCTTAGGATTTTTGCTGTTAAGCGTAATTACTCAACCGTTACCGCTTTCGCTAGGTTACGTGGTTGGTCTACGTCCGTACCTTTGATCAGTGCTACGTAGTAAGACAGCAACTGCATTGGGATGGTGTAGTAGATCGCCGCCGTGATTTCACTAACGTGAGGCATCGTGATGATCTTCATTGTTTCATCACCTTCGAAGCCTGCGTCTGCATCTGCGAATACGTATAGAAGGCCGCCACGTGCACGCACTTCTTCAACGTTTGATTTTAGCTTCTCTAGAAGATCGTTGCTTGGTGCAACCACAACAACAGGCATGTCAGCATCAATCAGCGCTAGAGGACCATGTTTCAGTTCACCCGCCGCGTAAGCTTCTGCGTGGATGTAAGAGATCTCTTTCAATTTTAGAGACGCTTCCATCGCGATTGGATAGAATTCACCACGACCTAGGAACAGTGTGTGGTGCTTGTCTGCGAAATCCGTCGCTAGTGCTTCAATGTCTTTCTCGAAAGAAAGTGCCGCGTTGATTTGCTTAGGAAGTGCGTGTAGCGCTTCAACAATCTCTTTTTCTTTCTCTTTGCTGACGCGACCTTGCTCTTTACCTAACGCCGTAACCAGCATCAATAGTGCAGAAAGCTGAGTCGTGAACGCTTTGGTTGAAGCGACACCGATTTCAACACCAGCGCGAGTCATGAACGCAAAATCTGATTCACGAACCAAAGAAGAACCTGCTACGTTACAAATGGTCATCGCCGCCATGTAACCTTTTTCTTTCGCAAGACGAAGTGCTGCTAGCGTATCGGCGGTTTCACCAGACTGAGACAACGTGATCAATAGGCTGTTTGGACGAGTCACAAACTTGCGGTAACGGAATTCAGAGGCGATTTCTACGTCACAGCTCACGCCAGCAATGTCTTCAAACCAGTAACGCGCTGTCATACCTGCGTTGTAAGACGTACCACACGCAACGATTTGTACGTGTTCTACTTTGCTTAGAATGTCAGCCGCATGCACACCGATCGCATCAGTTACAACAGAGTCTGCCGTGATACGGCCTTCCATTGTGTTGATCAACGCTTTAGGTTGCTCATAGATTTCTTTTTGCATGAAGTGGCGGTATTGGCCTTTATCGCCAGCATCATGTTCTGCGTTAGATTCTACGATTTCACGCTCAACCAGCTCGCCCGTTGCGTCAAAGACAGTAACCTCACGGCGAGTGATTTCTGCCACATCACCTTCTTCTAGGTACATGAAACGGCGCGTAACGTTAAGTAATGCAAGTTGGTCAGACGCTAGGAAGTTTTCACCTACACCAAAACCGATCACGATCGGGCTGCCTGAACGCGCTACTACGATGCGTGAAGGATCTTTGCGATCCAACGCTACCGTGCCGTATGCGCCTTCAAGTTGTTTTGCTGTTTTTTGTACTGCTTCTAGTAGCGTTTCTGAAGTGCGAAGTTCCCACTCAACCATGTGTGCGATAACTTCTGTATCCGTTTGAGATTCAAACACGTAACCACGAGATTGAAGCAATTCACGAAGCTCTTCGTGGTTTTCGATAATACCGTTATGTACAACAGCAATATCGCCGGACATATGTGGGTGTGCATTAACTTCAGATGGTTCACCGTGCGTCGCCCAGCGAGTGTGTGCAATACCCGTTCCGCCGATCACTTTTGCTTCTTCTACTGCATCAGCCAATTCTTGCACTTTACCCAAGCGACGAACGCGCGTTAGGTTTGACTCGCCATCAACAACAGCAACGCCAGCTGAGTCGTAACCGCGGTACTCTAAGCGGCGTAGACCTTCAACCAAAATTTCTGCAACATCTCGTTGTGCTACTGCACCTACGATTCCACACATGTGTTTATCTCCGTTTGTAGTTTTGTTCTTCCCTAGCCATGTTTCAGATAGAGGCAGCAAGCAAAGGCCTGTATTCAGAGGGAAGTGAAATATGAAACTGATTACATTATTAGATTAGGCGCAAATGACTTTCACGCCATGTTGTTCAATCTGTATTTTGTGTTCTTGCTGAATATCAGCATCCGTCACTAGCACATCAATTTGATGCCAAGCGAGCTCTAAATTCGGGATCTTACGACCGATTTTTTCCGATTCGATCATGACGATCACTTCGCGCGACACTTCCGCCATCACCTTACTCAAACCAACCAATTCATTAAACGTTGTGGTGCCGCGTTCGAGATCGATGCCATCCGCACCGATAAATAGCTGGTCAAAATCGTAAGCTCGTAATACAGATTCGGCTACTTTGCCTTGAAAAGATTCTGAGTGCGTATCCCAAGTCCCGCCAGTCATCAGCAGTGTTGGTTCGCTCTCTAATTCATTAAGGGCGTTAGCAACATGCAACGAGTTGGTCATGACAACTAAGCCACGTTTGTCATTCAACTGTTGAATCAACGCAGCCGTAGTACTGCCACTGTCGATCACTATGCGATTATGGTCTCGAATCAGTGATGCCGCTGCTTTTGCCAAGTTTAGCTTTCGAGTCGAAACATTAGCGCTCAATTCTTCGTGAATGACTTCGGTTGGGATAGCAATCGCACCGCCGTAGCGGCGTAGAAGTTGGCCATTTTTCTCTAAAGAAGCTAAATCCTTTCTAATCGTGACCTCTGAGGTTTCGAATTTCTGAGCGAGTTCGTCAACGCTGACTTCTCCTAGCTCAGAAACCAAGTTAGAAATGGCGTGTCTTCTTAGTTGAGTGTTTCGTTTCGACATTTACGTTTTGAATTTAAGTTTCGATGTGAAACTTATTATAGTCAAACCGAAACTTTTAAGTCCATTTATTTCGATCCAAAAAATTAATATTTCTCGATAAAACCTTGTCCTAAGACAATTCTTAAACAGTGATATTGGATTCATTCAGTGGTAGAATTCGCCACCGAAAAGAAAAAAAATTACAGAATTGAAGGCTATTTTTTTGCAACTTTCTGCATATAAAGTGGGATTAGTCACAAAAAGGTAACCAAAATCGCCGATCTTTTAGTCATAAAATGACTAAACTTGGTGAAAGACTTTCAGAATCTGAAGTACTGATAATGAGGCGAAAAATCGGTGGGTGACAGGCACTAAATGTCATCAATAACGTCCTAACTTCAGAGTAAACAACCGACTTTCAAATTGTAACTATACTTACCGGAGAGTATCTTCCATGAAAAAGACCAAAATCGTATGTACGATTGGCCCTAAAACTGAATCTGTAGAGAAGCTAACTGAGCTAGTAAACGCAGGCATGAACGTAATGCGTCTTAACTTCTCTCACGGTGACTACGAAGAACACGGCACTCGTATCGCGAACTTCCGTAAAGTAATGGAAGCTACTGGTAAACCACTAGCAATTCTTCTAGATACTAAAGGTCCAGAAATCCGCACTATTAAGCTAGAAGGCGGTAACGACGTTGATCTAGTAGCTGGTCAAGAATTCACTTTCACAACTGACACTTCAGTTGTAGGTAACAAAGATAAAGTTGCAGTAACTTACGCAGGTTTCGCAGCAGACCTAAACGTAGGTAACACTATCCTAGTCGACGACGGTCTAATCGAGATGGAAGTTATCTCTAAGACTGAAACAGAAGTTAAATGTAAAGTACTTAACAATGGTGCACTAGGCGAGAACAAAGGTGTTAACCTTCCTGGCGTTTCTGTAAACCTACCTGCTCTATCTGAAAAAGATAAGAACGACCTTAAATTCGGTTGTGAGCAAGGCGTTGACTTCGTAGCTGCTTCTTTCATCCGTAAAGCTTCTGACGTTCAAGAAATCCGTGAAGTTCTAGCGGCAAACGGCGGCGAGAACATCCACATCATCTCTAAGATCGAAAACCAAGAAGGTGTTGATAACTTCGACGAGATCCTAGAGCTTTCTGACGGCATCATGGTTGCTCGTGGTGACCTAGGTGTTGAAATCCCAGCTGAAGAAGTAATCTTCGCTCAGAAAATGATGATCGAGAAGTGTAACCGTGCACGTAAGATGGTTATCACTGCAACTCAAATGCTTGATTCTATGATCAACAACCCACGTCCTACTCGTGCGGAAGCAGGCGACGTTGCTAACGCGGTAATGGACGGTACTGACGCAGTAATGCTTTCTGGTGAAACGGCTAAAGGTAAGTACCCTGTTGAAGCGGTAACTATCATGGCCCAAATCGCGAACCGTACTGATTCAGCGCTAAAAGCTGAGCTAGGTTCTCGTCTAGACAGCCCACGTCTACGCATCACTGAAGCAGTATGTAAAGGCGCAGTAGACACAGCTGAGAAACTAGCTGCTCCACTTATCGTTGTTGCAACTGAAGGTGGTAAATCTGCACGTTCAGTACGTAAATACTTCCCAACTGCAAACATCCTAGCACTAACAACAAACAAGAAAACAGCAGCACAACTTGTTCTAACTAAAGGTGTGACGCCAGTTGTTGTTGATTCTATCGAAAGCACTGACGCATTCTACGTAGCAGGTAAAGAGCTTGCTCTAGAATCTGGTCTAGGTAACAAAGGTGACATCGTAGTGATGGTTTCTGGTGCTCTAGTCGCTTCAGGCACTACGAACACAGCTTCTGTACACGTACTATAAGACTGAACTTTTCATACTTCAGTTGATTGATAAAGAGGGCTTATGCCCTCTTTTTTTATATGGCTTTCTTGCTCTAATAATAGCCTAACTGTATCATTCACCATGCGCAGAATTGCGTACTGTTTAATTTTGTCGTCACGATTAAAATTTCTATGAGGTGTATGTGTCCAGTCCCACTCTTACCGACAAAGTATCAAAAATGATCCGTCAGGATATTCTCGATGGCGTGCTTAAACCGGGTCAAAAACTCGTGGTTGCGGAACTCAAAGAGAAGTACAACGTAGGAGCGTCACCCATTCGCGAAGCTTTGGTGCAGTTATCGTGGAGCAAATACGTCAAACTCGAGCCGCAAAAAGGCTGCTGGGTTGCACCTGTATGTAAAGATGAGTTGAATGACTTGTACGAGAGCCTACAAATGGTCTCTGCATGCCTACTAAATAAAGCAATTGTGATTGGCGATGAAAATTGGGAACTGGACGTCCTAACCGCTTATCACAAATTATCCCGCTCTAAATCTGGTTAAAGCTTTTGCTGGAAGGAATGGGAAGAACGCCATAATCAGTTTCTTACTGCGCTGTTTGAAGGCGCTGGATCTGCCAATATGTTTGTTTTTTTCCGTGATCTACTCACGCAAATTAAGCGTTACCAATATTTTGCTATGCAAATGTTAGGTACTGGAAACCCAGGGCACTGTAATATCGATGAGCAAGAAATGCTGATGAAGACGTCGTTAGATAAAAAGAGCCAGGATGCTTTAGGTTACCTAGAGCGTTATTTGAGACAGTCAATGCAGTGTATCGAAGCGGCCATCGACAACCAATATCGCATACTGGCTAGCGAATAACGCAGAGGCTAAAATAAGCATAAAAATCGGGGTCTATCCCCGATTTTTTGTTTTTGAAAAAGAGCTAAGCAATATCATCGAAACTATGGCATAGCGATACGCAGTTACGCCCTGCACTTTTGGATTCATACAAGGCAATATCAGCACATTTATAAGTGCGCGTGCGATCAGAAGTTAAATCACTATACCCGGCGCTAACGGTAATAGCTCTATCACTGCGCAGTTGAACCGCCACACGTAACCGGTTCAATACAACTTCTGCTTCTTCGAGTGTGGTATGCGGCATGATCACCGCAAACTCCTCACCACCGACGCGAGACACAAAGTCAGTACTGCGCACCTCTTTAAGAAGAGTCTCAGCGACACTGCAAATCACTTTGTCCCCTTCATCGTGCCCAAGTTCATCGTTAATGCGCTTAAAGTGGTCAATATCAAACAACGCCAAACACGCTGGGGGACTGTCAGGATAACGCTCAATAATCCCGGCATATTGCGCTAATTGCTCTTCAAATTTTCGGCGGTTCCACAAGCCCGTCAAACCATCTTTTTCACTGAGGTTGCGTAGCTTTTCTTCCAGCTCTTTTTGCTCGGATATATCCACCAGCGACGTGATGTAATAGCTTACTTTACCTGACTTGGTTAAGTTTGCCTGAATGCGCATAATGGCGGTAAATACGTGATTAAACTTGGTTCGACAACGAACCTCACCTTCCCAAACGTGCTCGTTCGCAAGCTTATTCCAAATATTGAGGGTCGACTCGAGATCTTCCGGTAAGAAAATTAGATTATGCGCATTCCAGCCTTGAGTATGCTTGGTTGAATAGCCCATCATGTTTTCAAATTCTTGGTTCACCATAATGATTCGATGCGACGCATCTGAGATCATCACCGCAGTCATGCCATCAAGTGCAGCCCGAGCTAACTTCGATTCCATACTATGACGTCGATAGTGCAGGGCTAGCGCGGTCGTTGGTAAAGTAAAACCAAACACCAAACTTAATACAAAAAACGCTTCTTGGATTAAGTCATCAATATCTCGCTGAGATCGAGATAGTAATTGCTCATTGGTAAGATCAATAACCAGATGAAGTGGTTCACTAGAAACAAATTGGATCGTGCTATACGCAATCAAATTCGAGCCGTTGTACTCATAGCCCGAAACTTCTGAGATCATCGTGCGCCAAATGTTGGGGTACATCCGGCCAAAATTAAATTGAGAACGAGCTGGGATAATATTGCCGTACAAGCGTGATGACTTAGGACTCGCGATATAAAAGCCATCACTTTTAATTAACTCAATATGAAAATCCCGCACCGGTGAGTAGTTGAGTCGAGAAGATAAATACTCAATATCAACATTAAGAACAAGATACCCTTCGCGTTTCCCATTGAGAGAAATCGGCATCAGAATACGCAATGAAGGGCTATAAGGGTAAACAAGCTCACCATTTTCCCGCTCCAGCTCAATCCCCCACGACGCAATTTCATCATTACCTAAACCTTGCGCGTAATGAAAATAATCCCGCTCTGACTTGTCATGTAATTTGAGGGCGGGTGCAGCGATACCCGTTTTGAAATCGTAATTAATCCGTGCTTTTTCCTGACCGGTAATATCAAGAAAACGAATTTGTTTATATAGCTTTTGGTTGATCGCAACCGAGATCCACATATCTTCTAAGATAGAAAGGTTGACTCGGTTCGGCTGACGTAGATAGTCGTAAAGACTTTGGCTGTGACCGAGAAGATCGCTGATCGTCTCAATTTGATCCTGAATATTGTTGTATTCGCGACCAGTATAAGCCAGTTGGTGTAATGCTTCTTGAGCGGTATTCTCAACGTTACTCTCTAATAACGTCAGATATTTCTGATAATAGTAAACTGCAGTGAGCGCACTAAAAAATAGTGCTGTCGCCAACAATGTGCCGACTCGCTTAGGTATTTTCACGCGTCTACTGCCTATAATGCTTACTAAAACGACAATTATATCATTAATTGTTATTTTCTAAACAAAAAGCCACTTAGATTAAGTGGCTTTTATATATGCAATTAGACAATTACGGTTTGAGTGCGCGCTCACCTCGGGCAATACCCACTACCCCACTACGAGCAACTTCGACGACTTCAGTTACTTCAGATATCGCTTGAATGAAAGCATCCAACTTTTCACTCGTGCCCGCAAGTTGTACCGTGTACTGAGCAGCAGTGACATCCACGATCTGGCCACGGAAGATGTCTGCCGTCCGTTTCACTTCTGCTCGCGCAAAACCGCTGGCTTTCACTTTCACCATCATCAGTTCACGTTCGATGTGCTCGTACTCGGTGACTTCTTGTACTTTCAGCACATCGATCAATTTGTGTAACTGCTTCTGAATTTGCTCCAACTGCATCTCATCAGACGTCGTGGTAATGTTCATTCGCGACAGCGTTTCATCATCTGTCGGTGATACCGTCAAAGATTCAATGTTGTAACCACGTTGAGAGAACAAACCAACAACACGAGACAACGCACCCGGTTGGTTTTCCAATAGCAGTGAAATAATGTGTCTCATATTAAGTTCTCTCCGTTTTGCTTAGCCACATTTTATCCATACCCTCACCTTTGATTTGCATCGGGTATACGTGTTCGGTTTCGTCTACGTTGATGTCCACAAACACCAGACGATCTTTCATATCCAACGCTTTTTGTAGCCCTTCTTCGAGCTGATCAGGCGTTTCGATACGAATACCGACGTGACCATAAGCTTCTGCAATCGCTGCAAAATCAGGAACAGAACTCATGTAAGAATTAGAGTGACGACCTTGATAAATAATGTCTTGCCACTGTTTTACCATGCCTAAGAAGCGGTTGTTTAGGTTGATGATCTTCACTGGAATGTCGTATTGCATGGCTGTCGAAAGCTCTTGGATATTCATTTGAATACTGCCATCGCCCGTAACAACCACGACTTCTTCTTGTGGCATGGCAAACTTAACACCCATACCAGCCGGAAGGCCAAATCCCATAGTGCCCAATCCACCCGAGTTGATCCAACGGCGTGGTTTGTTAAATGGGTAGTAAAGTGCTGCAAACATCTGGTGCTGACCCACATCAGAAGCAACATACGCATCACCATTGGTCAGCTTGTGCAAGGTTTCAATCACTTGCTGTGGCTTAATTCGCTCTGGTGACTTCTCATAAGCCAAACAGTTGCGGTCACGCCACACTTGAATGTCATCCCACCATGCGGTGATGGCATCTTCATCGTTCCCACCTTCTTGCTCTGCCAGCAGGCCAAGCATGGTTGTAAGCACTTTTTCCGCAGAGCCGACGATAGGTAAATCCACCTTCACGTTTTTCGAGATCGATGATGGATCGATATCAATATGCATGACTTTTGCGTTTGGGCAGTATTTTTCAAGGTTGTTCGTCGTGCGATCATCAAAACGCACACCGATACCAAAAATGAGATCCGCTTCATGCATCGCCATATTGGCTTCGTAAGTACCGTGCATACCCAGCATGCCCAGTGAGTTTTTGTGCGTTCCAGGGAATGCGCCTAGTCCCATCAACGTACTGACTACTGGAAGGTTCAGCTTGTCGGAGAGCTCTAAAATATGTTCATGAGCGCCAGAAATCACAGCACCACCACCGATATAAAGCACTGGTTTTTTCGCTTCTAACAGCGATTTAAGCGCTTTTTTAATCTGGCCTTTATGACCCGACGTCGTCGGCTTGTAAGAACGCATTGAAAGCGTTTCTGGGTATTGGTAAGGCAGTTTGATTTGCGGATTCATTACATCTTTCGGCAAGTCAATCACTACTGGACCAGGTCGACCTGTGGTCGCGATATAAAACGCTTTCTTGATCGTTTCAGGAATATCTTCCGCTTTTTTCACTAAAAAGCTGTGTTTGACCACTGGGCGAGAGACACCAACGATGTCACATTCTTGGAAAGCATCATTACCAATTAGGCTATTAGGTACGTTACCCGAGATAACGATCATTGGGATGGAATCCATATAAGCCGTGGCAATACCAGTAATGGTATTGGTCGCGCCCGGACCTGAACATACCAGTACGACACCCGGTTTACCGGTAGCGCGAGCGTAACCATCTGCCATATGAGTGGCGGCTTGCTCATGCCTTACAAGTACGTGTTTGATTTGATCGGTTTTGGCATGCAGTGCATCGTAGATATCCAAAACAGAGCCACCTGGGTAGCCAAAGATCTGCTCTACGTGCTCTTCTATCAGAGATTGAACCACCATCTCTGCGCCTGACAACATTGCTGTCATAATTGCTCTCCTTAGCCAGTTTCCTCACCGTAAGGTCAACGGATTGGTCTGGTTTTACATAGTCTAGGTCTTATTCGTAGCCTAATCGAAATACTTCCACGTTTTCGGCTATGTCTTGCGTTCGTCATAACATCCCGCAAGGTTACCCAACAAATGTAACGTTTTATTATCAACGGGTCTAATGAGAGATTGGTCTACTTTTTAAACAAGATGCTAGTAATTAGAATGTTAGTAGGAATAGCAGCCACACATACCTCATTTCACAGTACAACCTAAAAATTTAACGTTCAAAAAAAGAACATTATTTCAGAACCTTTTAAGTATAGGGTGCTAAATAGCTGTATTTGGTGCGCAAAATAGAAAGAATCAACACAAACAAAAATCCCCAGTAATGCGCAATCACATCACTGGGGATATTTTCATCAATATAAAATCTAAGTCAGCTTAAGTTACTTTTTATCCGACTTTTCCTTATACATTTCTTCAATTTCATCTTGGTATTTGTCATTGATGACTTTACGACGCAGTTTTTGAGTTGGCGTTAACTCACCATCATCCATAGAGAAAGCTCTTGGTAACAGTTTAAACTTCTTCACCTGTTCAAACTTTGCCAACTCTTTTTGGAGATCGTTAACACGCTTTTCAAGCATTTCGACCACTTGGTGATGCTTAATCAATTCAACGCGATCGTGATACTTGATATTCAGCTCTTTCGCATACTCTTCAAGAGAATCAAAACACGGCACAATCAGCGCCGAGACAAACTTACGCGTGTCCGCGATAACCGCGATTTGCTCGATAAAGTGGTCTTTACCAATCGCACCTTCAATCATTTGTGGAGCGATGTATTTACCACCTGAAGTTTTCATCAACTCTTTGATACGATCAGTGATGAACAGGTTGCCATTTTCATCAATGTAACCCGCATCGCCAGTTTTTAGGAAACCGTGCTCGTCAAAGGTCTTTTCGGTCTCTTCTGGCATTTTGTAATAGCCACGCATCACCATTGGACCACGCACGAGAATCTCGTTGTTCTCACCGATCTTCACTTGCGCGCCAGGCATCGACATACCAATAGAGTCTGGATTAAAGCACTTATCATCCCAACACGATACTGTCGCCGTGGTTTCAGTCATGCCGTAACCTAACTTCACATTGATACCAATCGCGTGGAAGAATCGGCCTATGGTTTCATCTAACTTTGCACCGCCACACGGCATAAAGTTGATTTGTCCACCAAGTAACGCACGCAGCTTGCTCAGAACCAATTTATCCGCCAGGGCATATGACTTGCGCAGCATGAGCGATGGCTGACGTTTTTCTTGATGACAAGCGGCCATTTTTGCGCCCATGTTCACAGCCCAAGTAAACATGATCTTGCGATGAATTGGCGCGCGAGACACTTTCTCGTGAATCGCAGAGAAGATCTTCTCATAGAAACGCGGCACGGCACACATCACGGTAGGTTGCACTTGGCTCAGTGCATCACGTACCTGCATGGTGTCTTGCAAATAGCAGTTGGTCGCCCCTTTGTACAACACATAAAAGGTCCAAGCGCGTTCAAATACGTGTGACAGCGGAAGGAAACACAATGACACATCACTTTGAGAAAGGCTCAAACGTTGATCGTGCCCTTCCAATTGCGCCGCAATGTTTGCGTAGTCCAACATGACACCCTTTGGTTGGCCTGTTGTGCCCGAGGTGTAGATCAGCGTAAGTAGATCATCTTCCTTTGCTTGCTCTAAACGTGCGTCTAATTCAACTTGGTATGTGGTATCGCCTTTGGCGACAAATGCTTGCCAAGAGATAACGAAATCATGCTCGCCAAGTTCGATATCATCAGACATGGCAACAATGAGCTCTAACTGCTCGCACTGGTCGAAAATGCTCACTGCTGCGTCAAATTGTGGCTGCTCACCAACAAACAGCACTTTGACGTCTGCGTTGTCAATGATGTACGCCGACTGAGCGGCGGTATTGGTTGGGTAAATAGGTACTGTTACGCCGCGTAGTTGTAGCGCTGCAATATCAGCAATCGTCCATTGCGGCATGTTGTTCGAGAAAATGCCGATTTTATCCTGGACTCCTAATCCCTGAGCCAAAAGTGCAAGTGATAAAGCATCAACTTGCTGACCAAATTGCGTCCACGTAATACCTTGCCATTCCTCACCCACTTTATGCTTGAGTGCAACGCGTGTACCACCGTTCGCAATTTGTTCACGAATACGTTTAACGATATGAAAATCTAACTTGGCCATTCTTTTACTTACCTTTTGGCTTACAGGCGTAAGCTAATTGAGCGAACAAGTGTACTCACGGCTTGCTAAAACGCAACTGACCAGTATCAAACTTATCACTAATAAGAGACAACTATCACTTATACGTCGCGAACATATCCAAAACTGCTGAATGATTACTCTATTTAACTTACTGTTTCGATTGTTGATTGCTAAAACAAAAAGCCCCGAGAGACAAAATCTCTCGGGGACCAATGAATTGTAAAAATTGATGATTACCAATATGGTCTTAACCGATAAGACCAAACGTCATCTTATTTCGCTGCAACCACTTCACCACAAGTGATCATCAGTTGATCGCGCAGCCAAATGTGGCCTTTATCTTTTTCACTTGATTCATGCCAACTTAAGAAGCCGCTGATTTCCTTATTTGCAAATGGGAAGTCTAGAATTTGCAGCTGATCGCTGTTTACCGCATTTTCTGCCATCCAACGTGGCGCGATAGTCACAAGCTCAGATTGACCCACCACATATAGCAGGTTGCTTAGACTAGAGCCTTCGTACGCGGCTTGGCAATCCAGTTCACGATATGCTTGTTCTGAGAAGCTACGTTGACCGTGCACTTTCGATAACTTCGCATGTTTTTCGTTAAGCAGTTGCTCGGCCGTTACACCACCTTGAATGCGTGGGTGTGTTTTTGACGCGATAACCACTAATTCATCTTTGAAAATTTCAGTACTTGAGAAACCTTGCTCATCAAAGCGAGCATAATCGATCACGAAATCAATTTCTTGATAGCGCATACGCTCAGACAAAAGACGGTCAAATTCTGCATCTAGGTGAAGCTGAACGTTTGGTGCTTGTTGATTCACTTTTGCCATGATCTTCGGAGCAAAACGCATGTCACAAGGGCTGCAAATCGCCAACTTAAATAAGCGAGTCGAAGATTCTGGTTGGAATACGGAGCTAGGAAGTTCATTACGAATCAGCTGTAATGCTTGGCGAATTGGGCCAAACAACTGACGAGCGCGTTGCGTTGGCTGAATACCACGGCCCTGACGCATAAACAGCTCGTCGTTAAACATCACTTTTAGACGTGCCACGGCATTACTTACTGCCGGCTGAGACATGCCTAAGTTATGTGCTGCACGAGTAATATTTTGCTCTTGCATCACAGCATCAAATACAGTCAGTAGGTTTAAATCTACACCACGCAAAGTGCTTTCCATACGGTAGCTAGCAATTGCGCTCATCGCATCTTTCTTCTCTAACATTGAGTGCGCCTCTTTTGTAATCGTCAACTTTGTTCATTAAATTCATAACGAATAGAATCCCATCTCGCACAAAAGACGGCGGCTGGATTCGAATCATTTTACGAATAGATAACCTAACTTTTTATTATATTTGCCGTCCGGATACTTCCGGCTCGAACTGTACTATCAACTAATCGATTGCGGTTTCGCAACTAGATTGATATTTAATCAGTAAATTTTAGCCAATTAGGTATTTATCCCTTAAATAACAACAACTTGACAAAAACATAAAAAACTATAAAACACGTAAAAGCGCATTCTTTGAGGAAGTATTTAGCAAATTGATGAGACGGATGGTCACCACACGCATGCATTTATCTCAGTTATTAGTCGAGAGCAAACCAACAGATGACGACTATATCTCTGAGTGAAACTTGCACTTATCAGTCAAATTATCAGCAAATACACATTGAATAGAAATGAAAGAGAAAGAATAAAAATGCAGCCTTCTAGATTGAAAGGCTGCAACAAAATCGTGTCAAAAATAGGAAGGAACAATATACTTAGAACAACGTACTTAAATGTTCGACACGTAACTTGGGAAATCAACTTGCTCCCACAACTGTTTGGATAACTCCGCTTGTGAATCCCACGCGCCTTGCAATACCCAATGGACAATGGCCTGAGCAACATCTGGATATTTCACACTTTCGGCTTGCTGCTCCTTTAGCCACTGGCGTACTGCGGAAATGTCTAAGCTCTCCATCGACATCGCAAGTCCTAAGTCTTCTAAGGTCGCGACATTGCTTTGTTGCTCAAACTGACCTGCGAGTGGCTTAAGCAATAATTTTTTCCCTAGAGACAGAGCTTCCGAAGGGAGCTCGAATCCACCATTGGCAATGACACCACTACAGCGATGCAAATGATGCTGAAAGTTGCTGTGGCATAAAGGGCGTAATTCTATGTTTTCCACCTGCTCACATTCGATCACATCGGGGTGATAACAGATGAACGCTTGCTGGTTAAAATGGAACAGTAAATCCGAGATGTCTTCAATGGATTCGAACGGTAGGTAAACCAAAACAAAATCGTCATTTTCTGCTTGGCTATCGACGGTATGTACAATTGGCGGCAACAAAGGCTGGTCAAAATGATGCCAATGCAAACCAAGGGGGTGTTGAGAAGGCGCAAAGTATTCAATGACGGATTTGTCTAACCAACTCGCTCCCTTTAACGGCACTGGATAACGGAAAGCATTTTGGTGACTGATACCAATCGACGGCTTATTTTGTTGTTTTGCCGCCCATGCCGTAACAGGCTCGAAATCATTGAGCACGAGATCATAGGACGACAAATCAAGCTGTTTAACTTCTTTGCAAAATTGCACCAAATTGTTACTCAATGCTGTTTTCGCATAGTTCACTGAACCTTTTTCAGTGATAAAGGTGAAGCCTCGGCGAGTCTGATAATCACCAAACGCTTCCATTGAAAAGTACTTTTCAGGCGCTCGTCCAGAAAACAAAAAATCGACCTCAACATCGTGCTCTTTAAACGCATGACTCATCGCCCTCGCACGCGCAATATGTCCGTTTCCTGTACCTTGAACACCGTATAAGATTTTCATCAATTAGCCTCCCAACATCTCAATCGCTAATCCACCACAAAGACTGCCAAGCAGTGCACCAATGATGACATCGGTAAAAAAGTGCACACCCAATAAGATTCGCGCGGTTCCGATTAAACTTGCCCAAAAGAATGCAGCAACGCCTAGGCTCGGATAGAAATGATCAATCAGCGTCGCCATGACAAACGCAGCGGCAGTGTGTCCTGAAGGAAGACTGTAGCGATCAGATGGGGTAATAAAAGCAGGAAGGAGTGCACTGAGTTCTTCAGGGCGACGACGCTTAAAACTGTTTTTCAGCGTCCAATAAATTGGCAACTCGATGGCAAAAGCAAGTAAACCCGCCAGTAAAAACCAAACTCCCTGCTCTTTATCTAAATACCAAGCTAATAAACCTAGCACCAAGTACAGATGTCCGTCACCACTGTGGGAGACTCCTTTACTGATGTTGGCAACTTGCTGATTAAAACGGTGCTTAAGACAAACACTAGAGAGCGCTAAATCAAACTTAGCAATGGTTGCAATTGGCTGTGTAATTGTCTCTATGGTTCGCATGTGGCCTTTCCTTACTTTGACAACGCCGTTGTGTGAAAAGTAGGAGGTTTAGGTGACAACTGCATGACGGGAGTTTGGACAATTAATGACAAATGCCAAATTAGGGTGTGCCCAATAATCTATCTATTGAGCACAATCATAGGAGAGAACGCTTAAGAAGGGTTTGCTTGCTGCGGTTGAGGCGTATCGATATACCAGACTTTTCTCTTCTTACGACAGGCGCGCAAAGAGCCCATCGTCATGTCGCCATCTTTTGTCAACTCGTAGCTAAGGGAGCGGCAAGTGTAATTTCCTGACAGTTCATGCTCTATGCCCGTTTGCTCAGTTGTGCTCGAAGCAGACTCTAAAAGAGGATTAGGCTGTGTAGAAAGAATGTCACGATTTACCACATTGCTGCGCGCATAATCCTTATGGACGTAACCTTTTATCACGCCTTTCTGTTCAACAAGAAACCAAGGTTGATCCACCACTTTTGCCAACACATTAAAAACTTCCCCTTTCGATAACACGCCAAGCTTTTCTCCTTCTAGGCTCGGCTTGGATCGCAAGTTTAATGTGGTCTTAGAGCGATAGGAGACATCCATAAACTCAACTGGGTTTGAGGTATCCACACCGTCAGCTGTTGGTCGGAAGACTTCCGCTTGTTGTTTCTCACTAGGTTGCACTCGGATCTTCCACCACGAATAGGTTTCCGGATCTTTGCCTTTAAATTTATCTCGACTGTCCGACTCAAGAGCAACGAGCATTTGATTCAAAAACGACTCGCGTCCCTCGTAGCTCAAGAATCGATCCATTTGATCATTAATCACCATGACACTCTGAGAGTGATCATTAATAGCAACAGGGGAAATCTCTGCCATATAGGTTTGAGATTGAAACAGCTGACAACCCGATAAGCTGACCAGAGTAAATACTGCGGCTGAACGTCCAAATTGTTTTGCTAACCTCATTATTCCTTAACCCTTCTTTTTACCTAGTGCAACTGCACTACTATAAATGGTCATTCAAAACTTTTGCCAAACAATTCGGGCCTTTGTGTGACAAGTCGCAATCCCAATGTTTGTTTTGGTAATGAAACGTCGCAAACTTGATGAGAACTTGCCTCTTCTAGCACGTTTCTATCGCACCATGCTGTTTCACTTAGCGCATCATTTTTCTCGAGCAAATGAAAAGACTCATCCGATATGAATAAAAAATCGACTTTAGGGTTGACGCGCTCCATGGAGTGCGGTACTAATTTGTTAACTTAATTATGTGGAAAGCTTAACAACTATGTCAGCTCATTTTTCTATTCTGCTTAGCCTCCTCCTGATCGTGACCAGTTCGCGCGGGTAGGCTGTGGAAGAAAAATAACCACACCAATTTCTAAGAACCCGCATGAGAATGCGGGTTTTTTTATATCTAAATACTGGAAGTAAACGATTAACTTGCACGTAAAGTGCAGAAATCAGGAAGGAAGCAAACATGAACGATCAGGTCATTATATTCGACACCACATTGCGTGATGGCGAGCAAGCGTTGTCAGCAAGCTTGACGGTTAAAGAAAAACTGCAAATTGCCTATGCGCTGGAAAGACTCGGCGTTGATGTTATCGAAGCTGGCTTCCCAATCTCTTCACCTGGTGATTTCGAGTCGGTACAAACCATTGCAAAAAACATCAAAAACAGTCGAGTTTGTGCCCTTTCGCGTGCCGTTGCGAAAGATATTGATGCCGCCGCTGAAGCATTAAAAGTGGCCGACCAATTCCGTATTCACACGTTTTTAGCCACTTCCACCATTCACGTAGAAGACAAACTACGCCGCAGCTACGACGATGTACTTGAAATGGCGGTCAACGCCGTTAAACATGCGCGTAACTACACCGATGATGTCGAGTTTTCTTGTGAAGATGCAGGGCGTACTCCTATCGACAACCTATGTCGCATGGTAGAAGCTGCCATCAATGCAGGTGCGAGCACAATCAACATTCCAGATACCGTTGGCTACACAGTACCAAGCGAGTTTGGTGGCATTATTCAAACCCTTTTCAACCGCGTTCCAAACATTGATAAAGCGATCATCTCCGTTCACTGTCACGACGACTTGGGGATGTCAGTTGCCAACTCTATTGCCGCCGTTCAAGCCGGCGCACGTCAGATAGAAGGCACCATCAATGGCATTGGTGAGCGAGCGGGAAACTGTTCACTTGAAGAGATCGCAATGATCATCAAGACACGTCAAGAGTTCTTGGGTGTTCACACTGGCATCAAACATGATGAAATTCACCGCACCAGTAAATTGGTGAGCCAATTATGCAACATGCCAATTCAGAGCAACAAAGCGATTGTGGGCGCGAATGCCTTTAGTCACTCTTCAGGTATCCACCAGGATGGCATGTTAAAGAATAAGAATACCTACGAAATCATGACCCCTGAGTCGATTGGCCTTAAAAACCAAGCACTAAACCTAACCAGCCGTAGTGGTCGCGCAGCCGTGAAGAGCCACATGGACACCATGGGATACAACGAGGACGAGTACAACCTAGACGCTCTATACGCGGACTTCTTGAAACTTGCCGACCGCAAAGGCCAAGTGTTCGATTACGATCTAGAGGCCCTAATGCACTTCTCGAACCTGCGTGAAGAAGATGACTTCTACAAACTGAACTACCTAAGCGTGCAATCGGGCAGCGTAATGGCCACCACCAGCATCAAAATGCAATGTGGCGATGAAGAAATGTGTGAAGCGGCAGTCGGTAATGGCCCAGTTGATGCGCTATACCAATGTATCTACCGCGTGACAGGCTACGACATCGTACTGGATAAATTCGACCTAACCGCGAAAGGCGAAGGTGAAGATGGTTTGGGTCAAGCTGACATCATTGCCAACTACAAAGGTCGTAAATACCACGGTACAGGCGTTTCCACCGATATCGTTGAAGCTTCCGGCCAAGCACTATTGCACGTTATTAATAGCATCCACCGTGCAGACAAAATCGAAGAAATGAAGCAGAAAAAGATTGCGACTGTGTAATAACAACCGAGCTGCATGGCTCAGGAAAGAACACGCTCGTTGAAATAATTAAGCTCAAAATTAGAAAACTTAAAGGATTAACATGACAGACAAATCATACAAAATTGCCGTCCTACCCGGTGACGGCATCGGCCCGGAAGTAATGGCGCAAGCACACAAGGTATTGGATGCTATCGAAAAGAAGCACGGTATTGCGTTTGAGCGTGACGAGCATGATGTAGGCGGCATCGCGATCGATAATCACGGCTCTCCACTTCCAGAAAGCACAGTAAAAGCGTGTGAAGAGTCTGATGCAGTACTATTTGGCTCGGTTGGCGGCCCGAAGTGGGAGCACTTGCCACCCAACGACCAACCAGAACGTGGCGCCCTACTTCCGCTACGTAAACACTTCCAACTGTTTTGTAACCTACGCCCAGCGCAAATCCACGCAGGTCTGGAAGCCTTCTCACCACTACGTGCAGACATTTCAGGCCGTGGCTTTGATATCGTCGTGGTCCGTGAACTGACAGGCGGGATCTATTTCGGTCAACCAAAAGGCCGTGAAGGCGAAGGCGCGACAGAAAAAGCGTTTGATACTGAGGTGTACCACCGCTTTGAGATCGAACGTATTGCAAAAATCGCCTTTGAGTCTGCTCGTCTACGTCGCAAGAAAGTTTGCTCAATCGACAAAGCGAACGTTCTACAAAGTTCAATCCTATGGCGTGAAGTGGTCGAAGAAATCGCGAAAGATTACCCAGATGTCGAGCTGTCACACATGTACATTGATAACGCAACCATGCAGCTTATCAAAGACCCAGCACAGTTCGACGTAATGCTATGTTCAAACATCTTCGGCGACATCATTTCTGATGAGTGCGCGATGATCACTGGCTCTATGGGTATGTTGCCTTCAGCGAGCCTTAACGAAAGTAAGTTCGGTCTGTACGAGCCAGCAGGCGGCAGTGCACCAGATATCGCAGGTAAGAACATCGCTAACCCAGTGGCGCAAATCCTATCTGCGGCACTGATGTTACGTTATAGCCTTGGCGAAGAAGCCGCAGCACAAGACATCGAAGCAGCGGTGTCGAAAGCACTTTCAGCTGGCGAGCTAACAGGCGACCTTGCAGGCAACAACCCGGCACTTACAACATCAGAGATGGGCGATAAGATCGCTGAGTACATCTTAAACTCGTAATACAGAACAGATTCATAATAAATACTAAATCCTCTATCCACCAATGACTTACCTCTAAGTCATTGGTGCTAAAACAAAGCAACAAGGATAACGAGGAAAGGAAGCAAACAATGGGCAAAACACTATACGAAAAAGTCTACGACGCACACGTTGCCGTCGCAGCAGAAGGGGAAAACCCTATCTTGTACATCGACCGTCACTTGGTACATGAAGTGACCTCTCCGCAGGCTTTTGATGGCTTGCGTGAAAAAGGTCGCAAAGTGCGTCAGGTCAGCAAAACTTTTGCCACCATGGACCACAACGTTTCGACAACCACCAAAGATATCAACGCATCCGGTGAGATGGCGCGTATCCAGATGGAAACGCTATCAAAAAACTGTGAAGAGTTTGGCGTTACGCTTTACGACATCAACCATAAATACCAAGGTATTGTGCACGTTATGGGCCCAGAGCTTGGTATTACCCTACCGGGCATGACGATTGTTTGTGGTGACTCGCACACGGCTACACACGGTGCATTTGGCTCGCTAGCATTTGGTATTGGTACCTCTGAAGTTGAGCACGTATTAGCAACTCAAACGCTAAAACAAGCGCGCGCTAAAACGATGAAGATCGAAGTGAAAGGCAAAGTAGCTCCGGGCATTACTGCGAAAGACATTGTGCTAGCAATCATCGGTGAAACGACAGCAGCAGGCGGTACCGGTTACGTAGTTGAATTCTGTGGTGAAGCGATCACAGACCTTTCAATGGAAGGTCGCATGACCGTATGTAATATGGCGATTGAGTTAGGTGCAAAAGCCGGTTTGATTGCGCCAGATGAAACTACATTCGAATACATCAAAGGCCGTAAGTTCTCACCTCAAGGTGCGGATTTTGATGCCGCTGTAGAATATTGGAAGACATTAAAAACTGACGATGATGCCCAGTTTGATGCTGTCGTGACACTAAACGCAGCGGATATCAAACCACAAGTCACTTGGGGTACTAACCCAGGCCAGGTTATCGCGGTAGACCAACCGATCCCAGCACCAGAAAGCTTTGCTGACCCAGTAGAAAAAGCATCGGCAGAAAAAGCTCTGGCTTACATGGGTCTAGAAGCAGGCAAGTCATTGTCTGATTACAACGTCGATAAAGTCTTCGTTGGCTCTTGTACTAACTCACGTATCGAAGACATGCGCGCAGCGGCGGAAGTCGCGAAAGGTCGCAAAGTCGCGTCTCACGTTCAAGCGCTTATCGTTCCTGGCTCTGAGCAAGTAAAAGCGCAAGCGGAAGCAGAAGGCCTAGATGTCATCTTTAAAGAGGCGGGCTTTGAGTGGCGCCTACCAGGTTGCTCGATGTGTCTAGCAATGAACAACGACCGTTTGGGTCCACATGAACGTTGTGCGTCTACTTCAAACCGTAACTTTGAAGGCCGCCAAGGTCGTGATGGCCGTACCCACCTAGTGAGCCCTGCGATGGCAGCGGCAGCAGCAATTGCTGGTCACTTTGTAGATATTCGTGAACTAGACTAAGGAGCAAACAAATGTCAGGCTTTAAACAACATACAGGCTTAGTTGTTCCTCTAGATGCAGCGAACGTTGATACTGATGCCATCATTCCAAAACAGTTCCTACAAAAGGTGTCTCGCCTAGGCTTTGGTAAACACTTGTTCCATGACTGGCGCTTTCTAGATGATGCTGGCGAACAGCCAAATCCAGAGTTCGTGATGAACGCCCCACGCTACCAGGGCGCTTCCATCTTGCTGGCACGTGAAAACTTCGGTTGTGGCTCATCTCGCGAACACGCACCGTGGGCGCTAGCGGATTACGGCATAAAAGCGATGATCGCACCTAGCTTTGCCGATATTTTTTACGGCAACTCGATCAACAACCAAATGGTGCCAGTTCGTTTGACTGAGCAAGAAGTGGATGAAATCTTCCAGTTCGTTGAGGCCAACGAAGGCGCAGAAGTCGAGGTCGACCTAGAAGCGAATGTGGTTCGTGCCAACGGCAAAGAGTACAGCTTTGAAATTGATGAGTTCCGTCGTCACTGTTTGTTAAATGGTTTAGACAATATTGGGCTAACGCTTCAACACGAGGACAAAATTGCGGAATACGAAGCGAATATCCCAAGCTTCTTGCGTTAAAACGCATTAGTAAATACACAAATCAAGGGCTGGCAATTGTTGGCCCTTTTAATGTTTTAAGTGACTGATTTTATAGCACTTTACTTACGAAATACCGAACGCCTCTGTTGAAATTCGTCATCCTGAACAGCGGCGAAGGAGCGTGATTCAGGATCGACTGCCAGAATGTACTGTGCAGATTCATACTTTCTTTACTCAAGCGTTTGTGGGGATTAGATTCCTGCTGTCGCTTATGCTCCTCGGAATGACGGAGAATAAAGGCAACAGATAACTGATTACTGATTACTGATTACTGATTACTGAAAGAAAACAAGCACTCAACAGGTCTACACTATCAACAATATCTCATTCAAAGGTATCTCTATGAAGCGTCTGTTATTGCTATTGTGTGCTCTGGTTTCTTTCTCAGCGTTCGCTGCTCCTAAATCTGACTTGTGGCCGTATTGGCAACAATCGAATCAGGCCAACCAAACACACATTTCGCACCAGGAATGGCAACAACTGTTAGACAATTACTTGGTTGAACAAGGTGAGAATACTTTGTTCCGCTATAGCAAAGTCACGGCTTCCGACAAAGCGAAGTTAAAGCAGTACATCCGACGACTGGTAAAACTCGATCCATTGCAGTACAACCAAGCAGAGCAATACGCCTATTGGGTGAACCTTTACAACGCCATCACGGTAGATCTTATTTTGGATAACTATCCCGTCGAATCCATCACCAAGCTAGGTGGTTTATTTAGCTTTGGGCCTTGGGGAGACGATGTGGTCGTGGTCAACGGGAAGGATCTAACTTTAAACGATATTGAACATCGAATTTTGCGTCCAATTTGGAATGACCCAAGAACGCACTACGCCGTAAATTGTGCAAGTTTGGGATGCCCTAACCTACAAGCTCAAGCATTCACTGCCGAAAACACTGAAGCCTTACTTGAAAGTGCTGCCAGAACGTTTATTAACAGCAACAAAGGCGTATCCATTCAAGGAAACACGGCACAGCTGTCTTCCATTTATGATTGGTTTGCAGCGGACTTTGGTGGAGAAAAACAAGTCTTCAACCACATCGCGAAGTACGCGCCACAGTACAAAGACTTCTCTGGAAAAGTGAAGTACGAATACGATTGGAGTTTGAATCAAACTGACTAATTTATCGCCACCGTTCAGCTTGCAACGCTTTTGGTCACCCGTAACCCAAAAGCTAAAAAGGGCACCAAGTGCCCTTTTTACTTTCTAGATTTTGACAAAATCACTTAAAGCCTTTGACCTTTTTAATCAGATCGTAAGCGTTTTGAATCTCTTGAGATTTTTCTTTCGCTACGTTCATCATCTCTGGTGGTAGACCTTTAGCCATCAATTTGTCTGGGTGATGCTCGTTCATCAGTTTACGATAAGCACGCTTGACGGTTTTACTGTCGGCATCTGAAGACACATCCAGAATTTTGTACGCGTCAGCCAGTTGATCCGCTTGTGAAGCTTGTTGCCAGCTACCACCAGAAGATTGGCCTTGATGCTGACCATGAAAACCACCCTGGCTTTGGAAACGGAATGCGGCTTCTTGCATTTGCAAGCGACGCTCTAGCTGCTCAGAAGAGAAACCCAAACCACGTGCTATTTTGTGTAACACATTTCGTTCACTAGGATGAATCGAGCCGTCAGCAAAGGCCGCCGAGATTTGTAGTTCAAGGAAAAATTGCAACAAGTCAAAACGGCCTGCTGTCGAAATTTTCACACGAACAAGAACGTCTTCTAACGGAAAGTCACTGTCTTTACCTTCACGAAACGCATCTTGCGCAGCGCGGCGCTGTTCGCCATGCAAATTCATGCGGTCCATCATGGCAGAAGCAAGTTGGATTTCCTCTTTGGTGACTTGGCCTTTCGCTTTTGCCACATGTCCCATTACCGCAAACGCCGCTTTAAAAAATTCTTCTTGGCGCTGAGCTTGGCTCGGCCCTTTTCCAAAGCCGCCAGTAGAGAACCCGGCTTGACTCAAGCGACGTGCTTTATCGAATTGATGGCCAATAAATAAGCCAAAGAGTAAACCTAGCGGCCCGCCAAGTAACAAGCCAAAAAAGGCACCCAGAATTTTGCCAAAAATATGCATTATGTGTTCTCTATCAATGAATTTTTATCGACGACGGCGGTCTTATAGTGCCGGATGCAACGATTTCCTTTATGATAATGGAATTAGTTTTATTTCGGCTAGGCCATTTCGCCTGCTTATCTTTGCAGCTATTTTGTCGTCATTATGCCACAGTGAATCAATACGCTGGGATAAATGCGACTATAGTTGATTCATTTGGCTATTACGCTAGGGTACAACAAGCCCTATAGCCATCGAGTAGTAGTGACACAGGAAAGTTCAATTCAATGCAACATTTCTCCCGCACATGTTTAGCGGCCTCTATCAGCACCGCCTTGTTTGTACCCACCACTCAAGCTGAAGCGAATATCCATGATAGTGTGCAGGAAATGCCCGCCACAGATCAATGTTTGGTCGATACCAGTGGCGAGGAGGACGCTCTTAATACCCCAGTAGTGGTAGAAGCTGACACCCTGCAAGCCATCAATGGTGACAAAGCTCAGTACTCAGGTAATGTACAAGTCACCCAAGGCCAGAAGAAAATCACCGCAGATAGCGTAACGCTGCACCAACAAGACAACGTCGTGGTTGCCGAAGGCAACGTGACTTTCAATGACGGCCAAGTCAAAGCTCGATCTGATCGTGTTACTAATGACATCAACCAAGACACGTTTTCACTGGAGAACACCGATTATCAGTTCCTTTGCCAACAAGGTCGAGGCACAGCAGCATACATCGCGCGTACAGGTCAGTCGGTTTATGAACTCGAAGATGGTTCAATTACATCATGTCCTCAAGGCGACAATTCATGGCGTTTAGTGGCATCAGGTATTGACGTTGACCAAGATGAAGAGACGGCGACTCTGCACCATCCTCGATTTGAAGTGTTAGACGTTCCTGTTTTCTATGTGCCGTATCTAACCATGCCAATTGGAGATACGCGTAAAACGGGTTTCCTCTTCCCCTCTTTATCGTATGGTTCTAGCGATGGTATGGAAGTAGAGGTGCCATTCTATTGGAACATCGCGCCTCAATATGACATGACGCTCACCACGCTCTATATGCAGCAGCGTGGAACAAAACTCGATACTGATTTCCGCTACCTAACCGATGGTTGGGGGAATGGTGAAATCAAAGGCGAATACCTCAATAGCGATCGCAAATATCAAGACGAGTCTCGTTGGGGCTACCAAGTTAAACACGACGGTATTATCAATAAACAGTGGATAGTCAAAGTCGATTACTCAAAAGTGAGTGATATTGACTACTTCCTCGATCTCGACTCCGATATTGGTAACCGTGAAGATGGTCAACTGGTTCAAGAAGGACAAGTACAATATCGTTCTGATTTCTGGGATGCCTCGTTAACCGTTCGCGACTTCCAAATCTTATTGAAAGAAGAGAACCGCCCTTATCGCCTGCTTCCTCAGTTAGACTTGAACTACTACACGCCATTGTGGGGAGATTACCTCAACTTTGACGTGAAGAGCCAAGTCAGCCGCTTTGATACGAGTGATGCTGCGCGACCAAATGCGACCCGTGTTCATATTGAGCCAGGACTTACATTGCCGCTTTCAAATTCATGGGCAACGTGGACAACGGAAGCTCGCGTGCTTTCCACGTACTACTCTCAAGACTTAACGGGTCTGACAGATGTCAACTTGCAAAACCAGTTAGATGACGAAGTGTCTCGTGTTATCCCCGAGTTCCGTACGCATGCGCAACTTTACTTAGAGCGAGACACGAGCTGGATCAAGGGCTACACACAAACACTGGAACCTCAGCTACAGTACTTGTACGTACCTGAAGAAGATCAAACCAATATCTACAACTACGATACCACCTTGCTACAAACCGACTACTACGGGCTATTCCGCAGTCGTAAGTACAGTGGCATTGATAAAATCGCCTCTGCGAACCAGTTAAGCTACGGTGCAAGTACGCGCTTCTTTGATGATGACTATAAAGAGCGTCTTAACGTTTCATTTGGTCAGATTTACTACTTCGATAAAAAGACCAAACTGAGCAACAGCCCAAATCTTCCGGATGAGACCACCAACTACTCATCATGGGCGATTGAAGCTGATTTCAACTACAACGATTACTTGTTCTATCACGGTGGAATTCAATACGATATCGATTTGAGCTCCATGCAGTTGGCGAACAGTACCTTAGAGTACCAATTTAACGGTGGCTTTATTCAGGGTAACTATCGTTACGTCACGCGTGAATACATCGAAGATACGATCATTCTCGAAAACCTAGACACAATTACTCGTAAAGGCATTTCACAAGCAGGTATTGTAGCGGCCTACGAGTTCAACCCGAACTGGTCTGCAAGTGGTCAATACTACTACGACCTAAATGAAAATGCGGACCTAGAATGGCTAGCGAGCCTGCGTTACCAGTCTGACTGTTGGTACATTGGTGTGACTTACGCCAACCAATTGCTTGGTTGGGAAAACCAAACTATCGGCAGCACTGGCGCATCACCTGAATACGAAAATAACTTTAGCGTTAACTTCGGTATTCAAGGCTTTGCGACCAATCAGCGTGAAGATACTGCAGTCAAAGAACTGGACGGTTCTGACAACACGATTAAGTACGGCCGCCCATTCTATCTGAACAATTAATCGAAATAGGCGTCTTAAATGAATAAGACGCCTATTCAAAAAATACTGACGGAATTTTAAATGAAAATTTGGAAATCAATCTTATTCACGACCCTACTCTCTTGCGGAGCGGTTGCAGCACCAGTAGAGATCGATAAGGTTGCGGTCATCGTGAACGACGGTGTAATTCTACAAAGCGACATCGAAACAGCGATGAAAACGCTGCAAGCCAACGCACGTCAAAGCGGAAAGAGCTTACCTTCTGCTAGCGTGTTAAAAGAACAAGTTGTTGAAAAGCTGATTATTGACACGTTGCAAGGCCAAGAAGCAGACCGTATCGGTGTGCGTATTGACGATAACCGCTTAAACCAAGCGATTGCGGAGATCGCACGTAATAATGAACAATCTGTAGAACAACTCGCCGCTTCTGTAGAAAGTGAAGGCTTGAGTTACCCAGAATTCCGCGAACAAATCCGTAAGGAAATCGCCGCTTCAGAAGCCCGTAATGCACTGGTTCGTCGCCGTATTAATATCCTTCCAGCAGAAGTCGACAGCCTTGCTGAGCAACTATCACAAGAAACCAATGCGACCGTTCAATACAAAATTGGACACATTCAACTGCGCTTCTCTGATGACAAAGAAAAGTCTGCTGTAGAAGCAGAAGCAAAAGCGCTGGCGAAAAAGCTAAACGAAGGTGCAGACTTTACGGAGATGGCCTACACCTACTCAAAAGGTCCTAAAGCTTTACAAGGTGGCGACTGGGGCTGGATGCGTAAAGAAGAAATGCCAACCATCTTTGCCGATCAGATCAAAATGCAAAACAAAGGCAGCATCATTGGCCCATTCCGCAGTGGCGTCGGTTTCCACATCCTAAAAATTGAAGATGTAAAAGGCTTAGAAACGGTTGCGGTAACGGAAGTAAATGCGCGTCATATTTTGATTAAACCAACCGTGATTCTGAGTGACGAAGGGGCGAAGAAGCAACTGAATGAGTTTGTACGCCGCATCAAAGCTGGCGAAGCCACTTTCGCTCAATTGGCAACGCAATACAGCCAAGACCCTGGCTCGGCAGCACAAGACGGTGAGCTAGGTTATCAAACGCCAGATCTGTACGTGCCAGAATTTAAACACCAAGTAGAAACTCTGCCTGTTGGCTCAATCAGCGAACCGTTCAAAACCGTTCACGGCTGGCATATCGTTGAAGTGTTGGATCGTCGCCAAGTTGACCGTACTGACTCAGCGATGAAGAATAAGGCTTACCGTATTCTATTTAACCGTAAATTTAATGAAGAAGCGGGCGCATGGATGCAAGAGCTACGCGCAAGTGCGTTTGTTGAAATCGTGGATGACAACAATGACAACTAATACAATTCGTAGAATTGTCGTAACCGCAGGGGAACCTGCGGGTATCGGCCCAGACTTAGTGCTTGCCCTATCGAAAGAAGATTGGGCGCACCAAATTGTCGTCTGTGCCGATAAGAATATGCTGACGGAGCGAGCCAAGCAGCTTGGCATCGAAGTCCAACTGTCTGATTACAATCCAGAAGAAGCGCCTAAAGCACAAAAAGCTGGCACGCTTATCGTTGATCATATCCAAATATCGGAACCTGCGGTCGCAGGCGAGCTCAATGAAGCGAATGGCCACTATGTATTAAAAACGCTAGAAAGAGCGGCTTTAGGCTGTATGAATGATGAATTTGATGCTATTGTCACCGGCCCTGTTCATAAGGGGGTGATTAATCGCGCAGGTGTTGCATTCAGTGGTCATACTGAGTTTTTCGCCGAGAAGTCACAAACGCCGCTAGTCGTAATGATGCTAGCAACGGAAGGGCTACGCGTGGCGCTGGTTACAACACATATTCCTTTAGCTTATGTGTCCAAAGCGGTCACCGAAGAGCGATTAGAAAAAATCATCGATATTCTTCATAAAGACCTTGTAGAAAAGTTTGCTATCGCACAACCAAACATCTACGTTTGCGGGCTTAACCCTCATGCTGGCGAAGATGGCTGCTTAGGTCGTGAAGAGATCGAAACCATCACTCCAACACTGGAAAAGATTCGACAAGAAAAAGGTATCAACCTGATCGGCCCTTTGCCGGCAGATACCATTTTCAATGAAAAATATTTAAATGATGCTGATGCTGTTTTAGGCATGTACCACGACCAAGTGTTGCCAGTATTAAAATACAAAGGCTTTGGTCGTTCAGTAAACATTACTCTTGGTCTACCTTTTATTAGAACATCGGTGGATCACGGTACTGCATTAGATCTGGCAGGGACAGGTCAAGCGGATACAGGGAGTTTCCGAACAGCGCTCACGCATGCGATAGATTTGGTAGAGAAGAAACAATGAGAAATGATGTCCATTTAGGACACAAAGCGCGTAAACGTTTTGGTCAAAACTTCCTGAACGATCCATACATTATTGATGGAATCGTATCAGCGATTAACCCAAAACCAGGTCAAAACCTGGTTGAAATCGGTCCTGGTCTTGGTGCAATCACTGAGCCGGTAGGTCGTGAAGTGGATAAATTCACGGTCATCGAACTGGACCGCGATCTGGCGGAACGCCTACGTACTCACCCTGAACTGGCGGATAAGTTGACCATCCATGAGGGTGACGCTATGCGTTTTGACTTCACTCAATTAGTGAAGCCAAACAACAAGCTACGCATTTTCGGTAACTTGCCGTACAACATCTCTACACCATTGATGTTCCACCTTTTTGAATTCCATAAAGACATTCAAGACATGCACTTTATGCTGCAAAAAGAAGTGGTAAACCGCTTAGCCGCCGGTCCTGGCAGCAAAGCTTACGGCCGTTTAACGGTAATGGCTCAGTACTACTGTAAAGTGGTACCAGTACTGGAAGTGCCGCCAACGGCATTCGTTCCACCACCGAAAGTGGACTCTGCCGTTGTTCGTTTAGTGCCATATGAAGAGCTGCCATGCCCTGCGAAAGATCTGCGTTTGCTGGATCGCGTTTGTCGTGAAGGCTTTAACCAACGTCGTAAAACAGTTCGTAACTGCTACAAATCGTTGTTAAGCACAGAAGTACTAGAAGAGCTAGGTGTTAATCCAAGCATGCGTCCAGAGAACCTGACGCTAGAACAATTCGTCGCGATGGCGAACTGGCTTGCGGATAACCCGCAGCACTAAGAACTCAAACGATAAGCCAAACCCTTGCTGGTTTGGCTTATTATTATTGGGATATTACGTTTCTGAGGAGTGCACATGGACGTCATTCAACCTTGCATCAAAATTCAAGTTCACACCAAATACATCGAAGAACAGTCCAATCCTGAGCTACAACGCTACGTTTTCGCCTATATCATCACCATCAAAAACCTTAGCCAACAAACCGTGCAGTTAGTGAGCCGTCGCTGGTTAATCACAGACTCGAATGGCAAGCAAATGACGGTTGAAGGTGATGGTGTGGTGGGTCAACAACCTTTTATTCCAAGCAATGATGAATACACGTACAGTAGCGGAACCGCGTTAGAAACCCCTGTCGGCGTTATGCAAGGGCACTACAAAATGCTGGATGAAAAAGGGCAGGAGTTCATCACCGAAATTGAACCCTTTCGTCTTGCTGTTCCAAATGTTTTAAATTAGTAAATTGGAGATTCAGTGGCTACCTATATTGTTGGTGATATTCAAGGCTGTTTTGATGAATTGCAGCGACTACTAGAACAAGTCTCTTTCTCTGCGAAAAAAGACCAACTTTGGCTCGCTGGTGATTTGGTCGCCAGAGGGCCTAAATCACTAGAAACTTTACGCTTTGTGAAGTCGCTTGGCACAAGCGCAACCGTGGTGCTTGGTAATCACGACCTTCACCTGCTCGCCGTTGCTCACGGGATAAAAAAGGTCAAAGACAAAGATAAAACCGCGCCTATTTTCACTGCACCCGATAAAGAAGATCTATTGGCATGGCTAGCTCAGCAACCTCTTATGGCCGAGCATGACGAGTTCGTGATGTGTCACGCTGGGATATCACCGCAGTGGAATCTAAAAACCGCAAGAAAATGTGCCCGCGAAGTTGAACGCATCATCCAAAGTGAAGAGCTGCCTTGGCTCTTAAAAAACATGTACAGTAATCAACCTGATTCCTGGGATGACTCTCTACAGGGTTTGGACCGATACCGTTATATTATCAATGCTTTTACGCGGATGCGCTTTTGTTTCCCCGATGGTCGTTTGGATATGGATTGTAAACTACCACCACAACAAGTTTCCGGTAACGAACTTATTCCATGGTTTGATGTACCTCAGCGCGTTCACCTCAATAAAACGGTGTTATTTGGTCACTGGGCTGCACTACAAGGCCATGTAGACGAAGAGATCATCGGTCTGGATACTGGCTGTGTTTGGGGCGGAAGCCTAACCATGATCCGTTGGGACGATAAGAAAACCTTTACTCAGGATGCGTTAAGTTAAACATGGAATAATAGTCGATAATCCATCGTAGGGAGAATGCCTGTCACCTAACATCTCCTGTAGAGTCATTCCAGCGAGCCTTAGCGAGACTAGGAATCTAGTATCCGCACGCTGCGGGTAGATAGAGATACCTTTGACAACAAAGTACTCGTATAGAAGATCCTGAATCACGCTCCTCCGTCGCTTTCAGGATGATGGCAGGCCGGGATGGCCGCTCGCTGTTATACGAACGGCATTACCGTATTAACTACGCTGTTTTAATCTCGAATTACTTTTCTAACACAGTAAAGCGCATGTTGTAGGCGTTCTTCTCATCCGCTTGATACGTTTCTGAGTAGGTTTCCTTAAATTGATCTCCCCAGTCTGGAAACTGAGTATCACCATCAATCGCTGCTTCAATGTGTGTTACATACAGTTTATTGGCCATCGGTAGGCAAGCTGCGTAAATCGCACCACCACCAATGATCATCACTTCTTCCACGTCACCAGCCACGTCCAAAGCTTGCTCAATCGATGTTACAGTAGTGACGCCTTCGATCTTTAGTGTCTCATCACGGCTGATAACAATATTCAAGCGACCAGGTAAAGGGCGACCAATAGACTCATAGGTTTTGCGTCCCATCACAACCGGTTTTCCCATGGTACAACGCTTAAACCAAGCGAAATCAGCGGGAAGATGCCAAGGCATTTGATTGTCTTTGCCAATGATGCGATTGTCGGCCATCGCGGCAATCATACTAATGATCATGTTAGGTCCTTATACAATTGGTCTGCGGCGATAGAATAACAGCCCTGGAACAGCAAGACCAACAGCTAAACCTGCAATAATAAACATGGCCTTAAGAAAGTTCTCCATACAAGTTGCAACGAGCTCAGGTGAATAACCAATATGGTTGATCTCAACCATGGCTATCATTGCTTTGTAAGCAAACACGCCAGGTACCATCGGGATCAAAGCTGCCACTGTGAACACTTTTGGGTGCGCGAGAAAGCGGCGAGACCAGTACACACCAATCATCCCAACTAGCGTCGCGGCAAAAAAGGTCGCCCATTCAATGGGAATACCAAACTGCATCATCAAATAACGGCTGCCGTGTCCAATCGCGCCGCCAACAGCGCAATACACTAAAGCTCTTTGTGGCACGTTAAAAACCAGTGCAAATCCAACTGCGGGAATCGCAGCGAAAAACATGTCATTCAGCAGGCCAAGCATCAAATCAAACAAACTCATTAGATTGCCCACCCCCAAATTCCAGTAACGCTCATCGCAGCAACGATGCCCAAACACGTCGCCAACGTCAGTAAGCTGGCCATCACAAACCGGGCAATACCCATGTTAATGTGCCCTTTCAGCATGTCTGCCACCGAGTTAATCAACGGGAAACCCGGTACGAGCATTAATACCGACGATGCCATTGCAACGGTGGGCAGATTGCCGATTTGGTAGATTTCCGCTTGCGCAGAAATTAAGGTCGTGACAAAGGCGGTCGCTGCAAAGTTCAGTAAAGGATTAAAGTGACGATGACCAATTTCTTGGCGAACGATCATGCCACCAGCTGATGCTAAAAAGGTCATAACAAATACCCCCAAATCACCACCTGCCAGATGACTGAATGCCGCACATGACAAGCCAATCATAAACACCACCAGCCAGCGGTTATAACGCTCTGGACTGATGGCGTTCAGCTTTTTCTGCGCCATGGTTGCATCGAGCAGCCCACGCTCCATCATGATGCAGATACGTTGAATTTGCGTAATAACGCGCATATTAATGCCACGATCGGCACAACTTCGGGTAGTGGTGATGCAGTGTCCATCCATTACCGTCGTTACAACCAGTGCATTGGCTGATAGCGCAACCGCAACTTCATTAACCCCACAAGCAAGGCCAATACGGCGCATAATATCGCTCACCAGAGTACTTTCAGCACCATGAGCGAGTAGCATTTGCCCGGCTTGGGCAACAAGGCGAGAAATAGATCGTTGAGTGGATACCGCCAACTCTCCAGACGGTATGGTTTCTAGAGTCATAAATCAGTCTAATTCCTTTTAGGGTGTTGCTCATTCATACGCGAGAGGTCCAAACTAGCCCTCAAAAATCACGACGTATCGGCTATTGTGCCGTAAATCACACCATCTAAACATGATTTAGATACAAAAAAAGCCGCAATAAATAATTGCGGCTTAATGAATTATAGGCAAACAGGCATTGTTTGACGGTTCTGATTAGTCACGAACGTAGACAACGTGACCGTCATCTTCTTCATCGTCCCAGTCATCCCAATCGTCGTCATCATCTTCAGTGATAACGTCTTTACCCGCCATCGCATCTTTATGGTAGTCATCCCACATGAAGTTAACTTTATCTTCTTCAGCCACTTCTTCCTCTTCGCGAGGTAGGTTATCCATAAAGTCAGCCAATTTGTAACAAAGCTCTTTAGTACCGTTACGGTTGATCGCCGAGATCTTAAAGTACTCGTCTTCCCAGCCTAGTGCGTCTAAGATTTCTTGGATCTTCTCATTCGCTTCTTCTTCAGGCATTAAATCAACTTTGTTGAATACTAACCAGCGTGGCTTGCTTGCCAGTTTTTCACTGTATTGCTCTAGCTCATCAATGATCGTCAGTGCATTTTGCACCGGATCAGACTGATCAATTGGCATAATATCGATCATGTGCAGCAACACTCGGCAACGCTCTAAGTGCTTCAAGAATCGAATACCAAGACCAGCGCCATCTGCTGCACCTTCGATAAGACCTGGAATGTCTGCAACAACAAAGCTTTTCTCTGGTACGACACTCACTACGCCCAAGCTTGGGATCAACGTCGTGAATGGGTAATCAGCGACTTTTGGTTTTGCTGCTGAGACTGCGCGGATAAAGGTTGATTTACCTGCATTAGGTAGACCAAGCATACCAACGTCAGCAAGAAGCAATAGTTCAAGGCGAATTTCACGTACTTCACCTTTTGTGCCTAATGTTCTTTGACGAGGCGCGCGGTTTACTGAAGATTTGAAACGCGTGTTACCTAGACCGTGCCAACCGCCTTTTGCGATCATCACTTTCTTACCGTGTTCAGCAACTTCTGCCACGATTTCATTTGTGTGGATATCCACTGCGCGCGTACCTACAGGCACACGAAGAACGATGTCTTTACCACGTTTACCAGTACAGTTACCGCCGCGGCCATTCTCACCACGCTCCGCTTCGTAGAAGCGCTGGAAACGATAATCAATCAGAGTGTTAAGGTTTTCATCGGCTTGGATATAAACATCACCACCGTCGCCACCATCACCGCCATCAGGGCCACCTTTAGTGATGAATTTTTCACGCCAGAAACTCACAACGCCGCTACCGCCGTCGCCAGCCTGAACTTTTACTACCGCTTCATCTACGAACTTCATCTTTTACTCCGACTACTTCGTGCGTGGATTAAATCTACTTTGTCATCTGACAATTTTAGCAGATGACAGATCTAAGCTCCCAGCCCACAAATAACGTGGAAACGAGAAACTTCGATATGTCGACTGCCATAAATAAAAAACCCCGCCGATTTGGCAGGGCTTTTGCATTCAGCTTAAAGCTATTAAGTAACTTGGTAAAAACCTAATTACTCAGCTTCGATGCTTACAAACTTACGGTTCTTAGGACCTTTCACTTCGAACTTCACTTTACCTTCAGTAAGAGCGAATAGAGTGTGGTCTTTACCGATACCTACGTTGTTACCAGCGTGGAACTTAGTACCACGTTGACGAACGATGATGTTACCTGCAAGTACAGATTCACCACCGAAACGCTTAACACCTAGACGTTTGCTTTCTGAATCGCGGCCGTTACGAGTAGAACCACCAGCTTTTTTGTGTGCCATTGTTAAACTCTCCTAATAGATTAAGCGTTGATACCAGTGATCTTCACTTCAGTGAACCACTGACGGTGACCCTGTTGCTTACGAGAGTGCTTACGACGACGGAACTTAACGATTTTAACTTTATCGCCACGACCGTGTTGTACAACTTCAGCAACAATTTTGCCGCCCTCTACAAGAGGAGCACCAACTTTGATGTCTTCGCCGTTAGCAACAAGAAGAACTTTATCAAATTCTACAGTTGCACCAGTTTCAACGTCTAATTTCTCTAAACGAAGAGTTTGACCTTCGCTTACACGGTGTTGTTTACCACCAGATTGGAAAACAGCGTACATATTTTACTCCGCTTTTTCCGCACAGCCTTTCTTGAGGGTGTGCGCTAAACTAATCATCAATAGGGCGCAGATTCTACAGAATAGATGCTCCTATGACAAGCCATATTTTGAAAAAATTGGCGAAAAGCTAATCGCCAAAGAAAAGTGCGGCAATCATGCCCTTTAGTAATGTATTAATCAACGTTTTTTAGTGTATTATTCGACAATTATATAAATCGAATAAGCCTTGCAGGGTCTAACTTCAGCCGGATATACGATGGATTTTAAAACTATCCAAGCGCTTACTGCCGATGACATGGCAAAAGTGAATGAAACAATTCAAGCCCAACTTAATTCTGATGTCTCTTTAATCAACCAGCTCGGTTTTTATATCGTGAGTGGTGGAGGCAAACGTCTGAGACCGCTTTTAGCGATACTGTCAGCCCGCGCACTTGGTTACCAAGGCAACGGTCATACAATGGCAGCTGCGTTTATTGAGTTCATCCATACAGCGACTTTGCTGCATGATGACGTGGTCGACGAATCAGACATGCGCCGCGGTAAAGCAACTGCGAATGCTGCATTTGGCAATGCTGCTAGCGTGTTAGTTGGGGACTTTATCTATACTCGCTCATTCCAAATGATGACAGAGCTAGGATCCATGAAGATCCTTAAGCTAATGAGCAACGCCGTAAACGTGATCGCCGAAGGTGAAGTTCAGCAGTTGATGAACTGTAACGATCCTGACACGACAGAAGAAAGCTACATGCAAGTCATCTACTCTAAGACGGCACGCTTATTTGAGTCCGCAACTCAAATTGGCGCAATCTTAAACGATGCTCCTGAGCATGTTGAAATCGCAATGCAAAATTACGGTAAGTATTTGGGTACTGCGTTTCAGCTTATTGATGACGTCATGGATTACACCTCTGATGGCGAAGACATGGGTAAAAATGTGGGGGATGATTTGGCTGAAGGCAAGCCAACTTTACCTCTACTTCACGCTATGCGTAATACCACGCCAGACAATGCCCTCATGATTCGCGAAGCAATTGAGAAGGCCAATGGCATGGATCGCTTAGAAGAAATTCTCGCGGTGATGAAAGAGGCCGGATCTCTGGAATACACGACGCAAAAAGCACTAGAAGAAGCAGACAAAGCAATCGAAGAACTATCAGTATTGCCGGAGTCTGAATACAAGCAAGCGCTTATTACTCTGGCTCATGTCGCGGTACAACGCACGAAGTAATCATAGCAACCCATAACGCAAGACTTAAAACAAAAAGGAAGAGCAAGCTCTTCCTTTTTTGTATCTGATACCTAATGCCGTGATAGGCGCTAGTAATATCTGTCACTACCGCCATGCAGTTGTGGGTCATCTTCTATTTCATCAAAGCTAACCGCAATCTGCTGATCAGAGCCTTGTTTCGACAACAGTACCGTCTCTGCTTCACGGTCGACCACCAATATCGTACCTACGCCCTGCTGGCACTCAACAACCATGCCTTTACGGATTCGACTTGCTTCCATCATCTTCTCCTTCACCACGTTGTTTTGATCAAGTAATTTTACGAAGCAGAGAAGCCAAAGATCAAAAAAGCCGATCATTTTGATCGGCTTTCTTCTTATTCGAGCTTTCTAGATTACTTTGCGAATTCAACACCAATGTTGATGTCGCCATTTAGTGTTTCTAGCATACCGTCTAGTGCAGACTTTTCGTAGTCGCTGAGTTTGCCGTAGCTTAGTACTTCTTCTACGCCTTCTTTACCCAGTTTCACAGGCTGTGCGAAGTAAGTCGCGTGTTCACCGTCGCCTTCAACGTATGCACATTCAACTACGCCTTCTTCACCTTGAAGAGCACGAACTAGAGACAGACCAAAGCGACATGCAGCTTGGCCCATTGATAGTGTTGCACTACCACCACCCGCTTTCGCTTCTACAACTTCAGTACCTGCGTTTTGAATACGTTTCGTTAATGCTTCTACTTCTTCAGCTGTAAACTCAACGCCTTCCACTTGAGACAGTAGAGGTAAGATCGTTACGCCAGAGTGACCACCGATAACAGGTACGCGAATGTCACCTGGATCTTTGTCTTTTAGCTCTGCAACGAATGTTTCTGAACGGATAACATCCAGTGTTGTTACACCGAACAAGCGACGCTTATCGTAAACACCCGCTTTTTTAAGTACTTCAGCGGCAATTGGCACTGTTGTATTTACCGGGTTTGTGATGATACCAACACAAGCTTTCGGACAAACAACCGCAATCTTCTCCGCTAGCGACTTAACGATACCAGCATTTACATTGAATAGATCCGCGCGATCCATACCAGGCTTACGAGCAACACCTGCAGAAATCAGCACAACATCCGCACCTTCTAGTGCTGGAGTAGGATCTTCACCCGCGTAACCTTTGATAGAAACTGGCGTCGGGATGTGGCTAAGATCAGCAGCCACACCAGGAGTTACTGGAGCAATATCGTATAGGGCTAAATCAGAACCAGCAGGAAGACGGTTCTTAAGTAGAAGGGCCAGGGCTTGACCGATGCCACCAGCGGCACCAATAACGGCTACTTTCATGTAGTTCTCCTTGAGAGTATTTCTCTTATAAACGTATTCGTAGGGTAGTTTGTAACCAACTTAAATAAAGCTATCGGAATCACAACTTGATTACAATCAATTAACGCTAGCTTTGCGACCTCGCGCAACTCGCTGTTACCGTGCTACAAATGGGGCTTGGATTATTCTTTTATTCTGTTGAAATGACAAGGAATTCAAGAAAACAAAAACAGCCCTACTTCATATAATTAAAGAATTCCATGTGGTATATAGTTTACAGTGACGTAACTAACATAATACTGGGACTCTTTGGCACCGCATGAATATATATGCGAGAATATGCAAAATTGCTGACCCGTAATAAGAGATTCGTAATGACTATGCGCAATTCAGAAAAACAAGACAACTTAGTCCGCGCCTTTAAAGCCCTATTAAAAGAAGAGAGCTTTGGCTCACAGGGTGAGATTGTTGATGCACTCAAACAACAAGGATTTGAAAGCATTAACCAATCGAAAGTATCACGCATGCTGACTAAATTTGGCGCCGTCCGCACACGCAATGCAAAAATGGAAATGGTTTACTGCCTTCCTGCTGAGCTAGGCGTACCGACTGTAAGCAGCTCTTTGCGTGAACTGGTGCTAGACATTGACCATAACGCGGCATTAGTTGTTATCCATACTGGCCCTGGTGCTGCGCAGTTGATTGCTCGCTTGCTTGACTCACTGGGTAAATCCGAAGGTATTCTTGGTGTTGTTGCAGGTGATGACACTATCTTTATCACTCCAACGATGGCGATTACGACTGAACAGTTGTTCAAATCAGTGTGTGAACTGTTCGAATACACTGGCTAAGTTCTTTCACATTTAGATCAGCTAACTCTTTGTGGGCTATAAAAGAAATCTCATTTTGTAGCCCATGATTTATGTAAATTTTTTGCTTATCCAGACCATTATTTAACCACCTATTTTGTGATTAACATCACGCAATTGATCTTTTTCACTTCGTTCACTTAATACTTATTAAGTGTTTGTTATAAAAAGAATTAAATCACAAATCTAACACTATCCTCCTGCACAAGATTCAGACTTATCAACTATAACATTTAACAATTGGATAATTTTCTGCCAATTTTTTGTTATGATTCGCTCGCTTTTTCAAACGATTGGATTGGAAAAGATGCCGTTTCCAAATAGGAAACTCCAGAAGTGATTTATGGTTATTTCCGGGTAAATAATGAATATAAGGAAGGGAAATTCATGGCATTTAACAAACTTCTCAAAGTAGGCGCTATCGCTGCAGCAGTAATGGGTGCAGGCGCAGTTAACGCTCAAGAGTTTATTACTATCGGTACTGGCTCTGTTACAGGTGTTTACTACCCTACTGGTGGTGCTATCTGTAAATTGGTCAATAAAGGTCGTAAAGAACACAACATTCGTTGTTCAGTAGAATCGACTGGCGGCTCTATTTACAACGTTAACACTATCCGTGCTGGCGAGTTAGATTTTGGTATCGTGCAATCGGATTGGCAGTACCACGGCTACAACGGTACGAGTAAGTTTGCGGAACAAGGCCCGTACAAAAAGCTACGTGCAATGTTCTCTCTTCATACAGAACCTTTCAACATCATTGCTCGTGCAGATTCAGGTATCGAAAACGTTGAAGACCTAAAAGGTAAGCGCGTAAACATCGGTAACCCTGGCTCTGGTGACCGTGCAACCATGGGCGTTGTTATGGAAGCGATGGGCTGGACAAACGACAGCTTCAAATTGGCTTCTGAGCTAAAGGGCTCTGAGCGTTCTCAAGCACTTTGTGACAACAAAATTGACGCATTCATTTACATGGTGGGTCACCCGAACGGTTCAATCAAAGAAGCAACAACATCATGTGATGCTAAGCTAGTTTCTGCAACTGGCCCGAAAATCGATAAGATTGTTGCTGATAACCCATACTACGCCTTTAGCTCAGTGCCGGCTGGCATGTATCGTGGCACAGACAAAGACGTAAACAGCTTTGGTGTTGCGGCAACGATGGTTACAACAGCAGACGTTTCAGACGATGTCGCTTACAACGTTGCAAAAGCCGTGTTTGAAAACTTCGATACGTTCAAACGTCTACACCCTGCGTTTGCAAACCTGAAAAAAGAAGACATGGTGAAAGCGGGTCTATCTATCCCTCTTCACCCAGGTGCAGAAAAATACTACAAAGAAGTGGGTCTACTTAAGTAACTTCCTCAGACTCCAAACTCACAGGCAGGAAAAGATGGTTTTCTGCCTGTTTGAGCATGCAGGTTGTAGCACGTGCTAACTGCATGCTTCATTCGCCAGTTTTCTTCCGAAAATTGCGAGTTCATACCCAAGAAAAACTTAAACGCCGCCTAGCAGAGTCTCCAAAATTCAACACTTTGAGTTCAGGCAGCAAAATACTCGAAAGCAAACTTCGCTCCATTCGCTACACTGATAAAGGCGAAGTGTGGTTCTCGATAAAAATCCGACAGGACCATCAATAATAAGGAAAAAGTACATGGCGACGAATCAAGCTCCGTCACAAGATGTGCAAGAAATGGTGGCTCAGGCAGACACAGGTGCACGTAGCCCCTCGGGAATGCAAGGACGAATCCTTTGGTTTGTTCCTCTGTGTTGGTCACTATTTCAATTATGGTACGCATCTCCGCTACCATTTATTTTTAATTTCGGCGTACTGAACGACACGGAAGCGCGATCAATCCACCTCACTTTCGCGATCTTCTTGGCTTTCACTGCTTATCCAGCGATGAAAAATTCCCCTCGCGATCATATCCCTCTTGTCGATTGGATATTGGCGCTAGCAGGTAGTTTTTCTGCGGCATATATTTACCTTTTTTATACCGAGCTAGCTGGACGTTCCGGTGCACCAACAACGGTAGATATCGTCGTTGCTGTCATCGGTATGGTTCTCCTTTTAGAAGCAACACGCCGAGCGCTCGGTCCACCACTGATGGTGGTTGCTGCTGTCTTCCTTACTTACACCTTTGCTGGCCCTTACATGCCCGATGTCATCGCGCATAAAGGAGCGAGCTTAAACAAGGCCATGTCTCACTTATGGCTAACAACGGAAGGTGTATTCGGTGTCGCATTAGGCGTTTCAACCTCTTTTGTGTTCTTGTTTGTATTGTTTGGCGCCATGCTGGAACGCGCTGGCGCAGGTGCTTACTTCATTAAAGTCGCCTTCTCTTTACTGGGTCATATGAAAGGTGGTCCTGCAAAAGCGGCCGTTGTTGCATCTGGTTTATCCGGGCTTGTTTCTGGCTCTTCAATCGCAAACGTGGTAACCACTGGTACCTTTACCATTCCATTGATGAAACGTGTCGGTTTTCCGGGCACCAAAGCTGGAGCCGTTGAAGTTGCCGCCTCAACTAATGGTCAGTTAACACCACCAATCATGGGCGCAGCGGCATTCTTGATGGTGGAATATGTCGGTATCTCATACGTTGAGGTGATTAAGGCTGCCCTACTTCCGGCACTTATCTCTTACATCGCTTTGATTTACATCGTTCACCTTGAGGCGTGTAAAGCGGGTATGACAGGTCTTCCTCGTCGCCACAACCCAACGTTAGTACAAAGTTTGCTTTCCTTTACTGGCACAATCTTGGGACTGTGTGTGATCAGCGCATTGGTTTACTACGGAGTGGGTTGGACGAAAGATGTCTTTGGTGATGCCGCGACGCCAATTGTTACGGTTGCCCTGTTAATTGCGTACGTTGGCTTGGTGAAGATCTCAGCAAATCATATGCAAGATGGCGCAATTGAGATTGATGCAGAGTTAACAGAAGTACCAGATCCTGGCCCAACGGTTAAATCTGGTTTGCACTATCTACTGCCTATCGTTGTATTGGTTTGGTGTCTGACTGTAGAGCGCTTCTCGCCAGGTCTTTCAGCATTCTGGGCAACGGTGTTCATGATTTTCATTTTGCTGACTCAGCGTCCATTGATTGCTCTGTTATCAAAGCAAGGTGACATGATGCAGCAAACCAAAGATGGCTTCGTCGATCTGGCTGAGAGCTTGGTTGCTGGCGCTCGCAACATGATTGGTATCGGCGTTGCAACGGCAGCGGCAGGTACCGTAGTTGGGGTCGTCACCCTAACGGGTATCGGCCTGGTCATGACGGACTTCGTTGAGTTTATCTCTGGCGGTAGCATCATTCTTATGCTGCTGTTTACCGCAATAATCAGCTTGGTTCTTGGGATGGGTCTACCGACAACGGCGAACTACATCGTAGTATCTACGTTGATGGCACCGGTTATTGTCACGCTAGGTGCAGCACATGGCTTGATCATCCCACTCATTGCGGTGCACTTGTTCGTTTTCTACTTTGGTATTTTGGCCGACGACACCCCACCCGTAGGTCTTGCGGCATTTGCGGCGGCTGCGATTGCTAAATCAGACCCGATTCGTACAGGTATCCAAGGCTTTACTTACGATATTCGAACCGCCATTTTGCCATTCATGTTTGTGTTCAATACCCAGCTACTGTTGATGGGGATAGACTCTTGGTGGCATTTAGCACTCACTGTCATCTCATCGATCATTGCGATGCTGATCTTTTCCGCCGCAACACAAGGATGGTGGTTCACGCGTAACAAGTGGTGGGAAACCGTTCTATTATTAGTACTGACATTTTCGTTTTTCCGTCCTGGTTTTTGGTGGGACATGCTGTATCCAGCGAAAGTTCTTTCTCCTGGCGTTGAGGTAGCTCAAATCACGGAAACGCTAAATGTAGGAGAATCATTGGAGCTACGTGTTGCCGGCGAAAACCTTGAGGGCGACTACATCGAGAAAACGGTTCGTCTTCCGTTCGAAGACAGTGCGACAACAGCGGAAGCACGTATTTCTTCTATGGGTCTGATGCTGACCGAAAGCGACAACAAAATGATTGTCGATATGGTCGAGTTTGGTAGTCCGGCAGAGTCTGCAGGTATCGACTTTGATTGGGAGATCAAGTGGATTATCCAAGATGCAGAACGTCCGATGAAAGAATGGGTATTTGTGCCATGCTTAATGATTTTGCTGGTGCTTGCCATGAACCAAAAACGTCGTGCTCGTAAGGAACAATTGAGCGCATAACCGATTTGGCCCCGAGGACAAGGGGCCTTAGTGAGAGACATTGAATGTACAAACAAATTCTTGTTCCGGTTGATCTAAATGACCAAGGCTTTTCAGACCGAGCGGTTGAACTAGCGGTTTGGCAAGCAAAGCAAGCGAATGCGCAAATCCACCTTCTAACAGTATTACCTGGAATTCACATGTCGATGGTTGCTACATACTTCCCAAAAGATGCAGCAGCCAAAATGAAGCAAGACGTGAAGCAGCAATTAAAAGCTTTCGCCAATAAGCATATTGCTGAAGATGTTGTGTACCAAGTGCATGTTGCTGAGGGCAAAGCCTACGCGACAATTCTTGATTATGCAGAGCGCTTGGGCGCTGATCTCATCATTATGCCAAGTCACAAGCGTTCTAAAATCAATAAAGTAATGCTTGGCTCTGTCGCAAGTAAGGTCGTGGAATATTCTCCAATCAATGTGATGGTCGTGAAACCGCAAGGTTAAACAACTAAAGAAACGAAAAAGGACGCTAACATTAGCGTCCTTTTTATATTGAACAAGTAATGATTATGCCATTACTGGGTAATCAGTATAACCTTCTGCTCCACCTAAATAAAAGTGCTCAGGTTTTGCCTCATTAAGAGGTGCATTTTTCTTAAATCGCTCAACTAAATCTGGGTTGGCGATAAATGGAACGCCAAATGCGACCACATCAACTTGATTTTCTGCAATTGCCGTTGTCGCTTCTTGTGCACTGTAGCCCACGTTGGCCATTAGGTAACCTTGATAGTTTTCGCGTGCTGGCTTGAGAACATCTGCTTTTTGTACGCCCTTTAGATCCGCACGCATCACGTGCCAATAAGCAAGATCGAAAGCATTAAGTTGCTCGGCTAAATAACGAACCAAGCCAACCGGATCGCTGTCTTTCATATCATTAAATCCATTTAATGGTGATGTGCGCAGCCCTACTCTTCCAGGTCCCCATACCTCGACCACTTCTTTAACAATCTCAAGTAAGAAACGAGCACGATTTTCGACCGAGCCACCGTACTCATCAGTACGTAAATTCGATCCATCACGAAGGAAATTATCAATAAGATAACCATTGGCGCCATGTATCTCCACACCATCAAAGCCTGCTCTCTTGGCGTTTTCCGCACCTTGCTTAAACGCTGCCACAATAGAAGCTATCTCATCCACTTCGAGTGCTCGTGGTACCGTATATGCTTGCTTACCTGAAGGGGTATGGACTAACTCATCACGAATGGCTAGTGCGCTCGCTGCAACAGGCGTTTTCCCATCATTCAGTTCAGGATGACAAGCGCGTCCCGCATGCCAAATTTGCAATACGATCTTACCGCCTCTCTCATGAACCGCATCCGTTACCTTTTTCCAAGCTGCAATTTGTTCTTCGTTATAAATGCCCGGTTCTGCCATAAAAGCAGACGTTCCTTCCATCACCATGGTGCATTCAGCAATGATAAGTCCAGCACTCGCGCGTTGAGCATAATACTCAACCATAAGGTCATTCGGGATATGATCTGCGCTGGCACGAGCGCGCGTTAAAGGGGCCATAATGGCACGGTTATCTAATGCTAATTGACCGAGTTCGATAGGAGAAAATAAGTCTACAGAGTTGGACATATTGTTTACCTCAAATGACAATAACTTGATGGCTAAGGATGAGGAGCCAGACTATAATCAGATCAATATTGAAACAATATGGATAATTGAAAGTGATTGTTCGAAATTTAGAAACAATTGACTTTAGGACACTCTCTATCTTTGTCACAAGCTGTCGACTACTGAGCTTAACCAAGTGCGCGCTGGAGTTAAACCTACCAAAATCTACTGTTAGTAAAGCCATAACCAAACTCGAACAACACTTTGAAGCCAAGCTCCTAGAGCGCACGACCCGAAAGTTGGTGATTACCGAAGCTGGTCAAATGGTTTTAGAGCGTGCTGCAAGCTTAGTTGAAGAATTTCACTCGATTGGTCAAGACGTTCAGGAAATGGAACAGCAGATCCAAGGTCGGCTTCGCATTGCTGCGCCACCAGCATTGGACGCGTATATGGCTGAGCACATCTTTTTACCATTTTTAAAACAATGGCCAAAAGTACAAATTGCGTTAGAAGCATCGAACGATTTTGTTGATCTGTTTTCACACGGTTTTGATATGGCAATTCGAGTCGGCCAGATCGTCGATGATCGACTGATTGCTAAAAAATTGGGCTACACCACCCGAGTATTGGCCGCCAGTCCTGAGTATTTAGCTGAGTGCGGTGTACCTGAGACTCCAGAAGATCTGACAACACACAACTGTTTGAGATACCAGTATGTTTCAGAGATAGGCCCTTGGACGTTGATTTCGCAGGACAGCACCGTCAACGTCTCGGTAAGTAGTAACTTCTCTAGCACCACCGTAGAAGCGGTATTAAAAGGCGCGCTCAAAGGATTGGGAATCGCTAACTTACCTATGCAAAACATGACGCAAGAGCTGGAAAATGGCTCCTTAGTCAGAGTTTTACCTCAATGGCACACGGTACCAATGCCTATTTATTTAGTCTATCGTCCTGGCGCAAACCGAACGCGACGAGTACAAGCGATGATTGACCATATCATGAGCCTAAGATCTCAGTTTGAATTTGGTCCTCGACATGGTTTGTGTTGCGGTGAAGCATAATCCCGCCACCATTGAGCATTAGCGTGCGGCTCGGATAAATGCCGCAAGCTTCTCACTAGCATGCAGTTCACTCAATGCAGACATACTATCCGCTGCTTCCACTTTGCCATCAGCCACAAACACAAAGTGGCTGGCAATAGCTTTGGCATCGCTTAAATGGTGCGTGACCATCAATACGGTTATTCCCCGCTCTGCTGCCAGTTTTTTTACCAAGCCTAGCATCTCTTCACGCAACACCGGATCAAGCGCCGAGAAAGGCTCATCCAACAGCCACATGGGATGAGGCTGAACAAAACAACGCGCCAAGGCAACACGTTGACGCTGCCCTCCAGAAAGGTGCTCAGGCAAACGGTCGAGGTACTCTGCAACGCCAACTTGCTGCGCCGCTTGTTCAACCTGACGCTTTTGGTCTACAGTGAGCTTCAGCCCTGGGTGTAAACCTAAGCCAATGTTGTCACGCACCGACAAGTGAGAAAACAAGTTATGCTCTTGGAACAGCATGGAGAAAGGACGCTGATAAGGCTCTTTACGCACAATAGACTCACCATCAACCCGAATGTCACCTTGGTCAGGATGGATAAATCCAGCCACCAACGCCAGCAACGTCGATTTTCCAGCCCCACTTGGTCCCATCAGCGACACTATCTGACCTTGCTCAATCGTTAAGTCAAAACGAAACAGCTCACGTTGGTAGGTGTACTGCACATCATCCAACACTAACATTACGCTCTCTCCTTCGTTTTCAATACTTTCTCAATCAAGGCAAAACAGCCCACACTCAACAACAACAAGGTCACCGATACCACCGCAGCCGCGTCCATCTGATAGCTGCCAAGCAGCTGGAATAAATACAGAGGTAAAGTGCGGAACTCTTGTCCGCCAAACAACGCGATAGCACTTAAATCGCCAATCGCAAACATAAAGCTGATCGCAAACGCATGTGCGAATGGCTTGCGCAGCGCCTGCCACTCCACCACTTTAAAGCGTTGCCAGCCACGCATGCCTAAGCTGGCACACACATACTGGTATTGCTGCTCGATGTGCAGCATTGGCTGTGCCAGCGTTTTGATCACGTAAGGCAAAGCCATCAAACCGTTCACCAAAATCACGACAAAAAACGCCAAGCTAAAAACATCGGTAAATGATCGCAACAGCAAGAATAAACCGGTGCTAATCACCAGCCCTGGAGTCACCAAAATAATGGTGCCGATTAGCTCAATCTGATCGGCTCGCGTGTTTTTGTACTGCAAACGCCAACGACGGCTGGTCAACAATATGGACACGCCCGCAGCGACCGCAAGCGCACTGGCTAACCCTGCCACTTTGAGTGAGTTAGATAACGCAGACCAAAAACGTTCATCGGTTAACACCGTCCAAACTTGTTGGTTGATGCCACTCAGTAACACCATCAATAACGGTGGTATCACCAGTAAAAAGGCACCTATGATCCAAAAGCTATCCCAAGCTTTTGACCACCCATGATCCTTCGTTAAATATTGCTGTACCGATGTGCTGCCAGCACTGATAGAAACAGGCTTTGTTAACTTCTGCACTCCAATGGCAAGCAGTCCACATAACAGCATCTGCCACAGCGCCAATAACGCCCCAGCTTGTAAATCAAAATCAAACTTAATCGCTTGGTAAATGGCCAATTCAATGGTGGTAGATTTTGGCCCGCCCCCCAATGCCATTACAGTGGCGAAACTGGTGAAGCACAGCATAAATACCAAACCACAAACGTGGGGAAGTTGCTGTCTTAAACGCGGCCATTCCACCCAACGAAACTTATTCCAATGGTTCATACCTAAATGCGCACACAGCTTATGTTGCTCGGCAGGAATAGATTCTAATGCTTGCAACAGCAAGCGCGCCGCGTAAGGTAAATTAAAGAACACATGGGCGAGTAAAATGCCGTTCAAACCGTAAATAGAAAATGGCAGTTTGCTATCGAAACTCTGTAGCCACTGCGCTAACAAACCGCTGTTGCCATAAATCGCTAATAGCCCGAAAACACCAACCAAAACAGGCAAAACTAGCGTCGATGCAAATAGCTTAAGCAGTAATGACTTACCCCAAAATTGGCGACGTGAAAGCGCGTGCGCAACTGGAATGGCAAAGCCAACACTGAGCAATGTGGAAAGAAAAGCTTGGTAGAAGCTGAACTTGGTGACATGTTGATAATACGGGTCGTCCCATACCACAGACACATCAAGTGAAGGGGCTTGAACAATCAAAGCACCTAGGGCAGAAACAACAAAGGTCGCGATGATCATCGCGACCCCTAAACCTATTTTTGGAACAGAATTCAAAGGTAAAACCTATCTCATTCAGATGAGGGGTGGAACGTCAGCTAAAACGTCAGTGCGCTTTGCCATTCGCGAATCCAAGACTTACGCATTTTTGCCACTTCATCAGCACTAAAGCTCAACGACTTGTTTGGAACGCTCAAGGTTTCAAAACCTTTAGGTAACTCAACGTCAGTAACAGGGTACATCCAGTTACCCGTTGGCATCGCTGACTGGAACTCATCACTTAAAATGAAATTCATAAATTGATCAGCAAGTTCTGAATTTTTTGCCCCTTTCACTTTAGCGGCGACTTCAACTTGCATGTAGTGACCTTCAGCAAAATTCGCCGTCGCAAACTTTGAATCGTTTTCCGCAATTAAGTGGTACGCAGGTGACGTAGTGTAAGAAAGCACTAAGTCCGACTCGCCGTTAAGGAACATGGAATACGCTTCTGACCAACCTTTCGTGACCGTTACGGTTTTGCTCGCTAGCTTCTGCCACGCTTGCGTCACATCGTCGCCATAGATGGATTTCATCCACAGCATCAAGCCTTGGCCCGGCGTTGACGTACGCGGATCTTGATAAATCACTTTCAAATCGTCGCGCGTTTCCACCAGCTCTTTCATGCTTTTCGGCGGATTAGCCAGTTTCTCTGTGTTGTACACAAATGCGAAGTAGCCGTAATCGTACGGTACAAACGTCGTGTCGCTCCAACCATTTGGTAACACTGTGTTGGCCGTATCCACATTGTGCTCGGTAAGCAGACCGGTTTTCTTCGCTTCCGCCATCAGGTTGTTATCCAAACCTAACACGATGTCGGCTTTGCTATTACCGCCTTCAAGACGAAGACGATTCAGGATCGACACACCATCGTCCAACGCCACGAAGTTAACGTCACAGCCACATTTTGCTTCAAAAGCTTGCTCGATTTTAGGACCCGGCCCCCAATCTGCGGCAAAAGAATCGTAGGTATAAATAGTTAATGGTTTTTCAGCAGCAAACGCTGAAGTAGAGGTAATTGCAGCTAAGGCAATCAGACTTGAAGTGGTTTTCACTGCTCGCTCTCCATGAGTATTTCAGAGAAATAAGTTGAGCGGCACAGGGTTTGAGGCGGCTATTAAGGACTTCCAATATCCAGACTCAATTCCTACGCCAGCATTATCTGGTTCAGGTAATACGGGTCCCTAGTAAAGCACTTAGGTCTCAGCGCCCAAATGCATTGATTGACTCAATGCAAAATGGGTTTGCTCCCCGATGAGTTGGATGGATTGTAAAGGTATTTGAGTGGTTACACAATCAGCTCACGAGCGCTGGTCATAGCCCCAACGAGGCACTAAACCTTGCTCAATACCTAAGTGGTCGAGAATTCTCGCCACCATAAAATCCACTAAGTCTTCAATGCTCTTTGGCTGATGGTAGAAGCCCGGAGCCGCTGGCATGATGGTGACGCCCATTTGCGATAGCTTGTGCATGTTCTCCAGATGTAGCGTTGAAAATGGCGTTTCACGAACCACGAGCAACAGTTGCCCGCGTTCTTTCATTACCACATCAGCCGCCCGTTCGATCAAGTTGTCCGACATACCATGCGCGATCGCCGCAACACTTCCTGCTGAACATGGGCAAACCACCATTTGCTTTGGTGCCGCTGAGCCAGACGCTACCGGTGAGAACCAGTCATCTTTACCACAAACAGTGATGTTATTTGGATCACAGTTGAGATGTTCCACCAGCGCTTGCTTTGCGGCGTCTGGCCCACTTGGCAGCTTAAGGTTGTGTTCGGTTGCCATCACAACGCGAGCCGCCGAAGAAATCAGAACGTAGACATGATAATCCGCCGCGACTAAACATTCTAAAAGGCGCAGACCATAAGGCGCACCAGATGCTCCAGTTAACGCTAAAGTGATGGCTTTTTCTGCTTGCTGCTGTTTGTTTTGCATAAAATCAGGCTTTTTGTTTAAGTTGCTCGAGGATCTTGCCGTGAATACCGCCAAAGCCACCATTACTCATCACGAGGATTTGGTCACCTGGCTGCGCACGTTCAACGATTTTCGCTACAAAGTTATCGATGTCAGCGTCAACAAAAGCAGGTTGCTGACATTGTTCCGCGATATCTTGCACCGACCATTCGATGTTGTCTGGTTGGAATAAGAACACTTCATCTGCGCTGTGTAGCGAATCCGCGAGTGTGTTTTTGTGCACGCCGCGCTTCATAGTGGCAGAACGAGGTTCCAACACGGCAAGAATGCGTTTTTCGCCTACCTTGTTACGCAAACCACCGACGGTGAGTTCAATTGCCGTTGGGTGATGCGCAAAATCATCGTAAACCGTCACACCTTGCTCTTCACCTTTTAACTCAAGACGGCGCTTGGTGTTAATGAAACGGCCCAGAGCCTGACACGCAAGCTCCGGCGTTACGCCAACGTGTCGCGCCGCGGCAATCGCCATTAACGCATTATCAACGTTATGATCACCCACCAAATCCCATTCGACGGTACCGACCTTCTCGCCTTGTAGAGCAACTTCAAATTTTGAGCCATCGACCACTAATTTGTGCGCCTGCCAGTCGCCATCAACACCTGAAAACTGCTTTTCTGTCCAGCAACCACGCTCTAATACATCCGCCAAAGCTTGGTCTTGCTTCGGAGCTAAGATTAAGCCATTGCCGGGAACCGTTCGCACTAAATGATGGAATTGGCGCTTGATCGCCTCTAGATCATCGAAGATGTCAGCATGATCAAACTCAAGGTTGTTCATGATTAAGGTTCGAGGATGGTAATGCACAAACTTAGAACGCTTATCGAAAAAAGCACTGTCATATTCGTCCGCTTCAACGACAAAAAACATGCTTTCACCCAAACGAGCAGAGACTCCAAAGTTACCAAGTACTCCACCAACTAGGAAACCAGGTTGATAACCGCAGTCTTCGAGTATCCAAGCCAGCATGCTCGACGTGGTCGTTTTACCGTGTGTCCCCGATACCGCCAATACCCAGCGATCGTGCAGCAAAAACTCGTTGAGCCACTGCGGACCAGAGGTGTAGCGCATGTTGGTATTGAGCACGTGTTCAACACATGGGTTACCGCGGCTCATGGCATTACCGATCACCACAAGGTCTGGTTGAGGGTCGAGTTGAGACGGGTCGAAGCCTTCAATAATTTCAATACCTTGAGACTCAAGCAACGTGCTCATCGGTGGGTAAACGTTGGCATCAGAACCAGTGACTTTATGCCCTAATTGGCGCGCTAAAATCGCAGCGCCGCCCATAAATGTGCCACAGATACCCAAGATATGAATGTGCATAAACTAAACCTTGTAATGCGTTCTTTAATGCTTTCATTATCGCGATCACAACCAGAAAAGCGAGAGACTTTAGCCTTCTTCTTGCAGTCCCTTTCACAAATATGACAAGGTTGAACACAGACTGTACAACCTCTTGCTTACTGATGAATACCTCAAACAAGTCTACAAATAAATTGAGATCTCAAACAGTTACTTCATTACCATTAAAAAGATCTGCGACTTAAACTTACATCCAGCGCAATCGTTTAACATCCATAAAGAGATGCTCACTTGCGCACTACCCCCAATGAAATAAAAATGTAAGGATTAACCATGTCAGGACTGCGCACCCTAGGCGAGTTCATTGTCGAAAAACAAGCGGATTTCCCCCACGCTAGCGGTGATCTATCATCCCTTTTAGCCTCCATTCGTTTAGCTGCAAAAATCGTTAACCGCGAAATCAACGCAGCGGGTCTCGGTGATATCACTGGTGCTGTAGGCACGGAAAATGTCCAAGGTGAAGACCAGCAAAAGCTCGATGTTTACGCGAACGATAAGTTCAAAGCCGCGCTTGAAGCTCGTGACCAAGTGTGTGGCGTTGCCAGTGAGGAAGAAGACGAAGCGGTTGCTTTCAACAAAGAGCTCAACCAAAACGCCAAATATGTGGTACTGATGGACCCACTTGATGGTTCTTCTAACATCGATGTGAACGTCTCTGTCGGTACTATCTTCTCTATTTATCGCCGTGTTTCACCTATTGGCACACCAGCGACAGAAGAAGATTTCCTTCAGCCTGGTCATAAGCAAGTTGCCGCTGGTTACGTGATTTACGGTTCATCAACCATGTTGGTTTACACCACGGGTAACGGCGTAAACGGCTTTACTTACGACCCATCTATTGGCAGCTTCTGCCTTTCTCATGAAAACATGATGATCCCAGAAGAAGGCAAGATTTATTCGATCAACGAAGGTAACTATATTCGCTTCCCTCAAGGGGTGAAGAAGTACATCAAGTACTGCCAAGAGAATGTGCCAGAAGACGGTCGTCCATACACTTCTCGCTACATTGGCTCATTGGTTGCTGATTTCCACCGCAACTTACTGAAAGGTGGTATCTACCTTTACCCTAGTACGCAAAGCCATCCTCAGGGCAAACTGCGTCTGCTTTATGAATGTAACCCAATGGCGTTCTTAATTGAGCAAGCGGGCGGTATTGCATCAGACGGCGTCAATCGCATCATGGATATCAAACCAACCGAATTGCACCAACGTGTGCCTTTCTTTGTTGGTTCTAAGAACATGGTTCGCAAAGTTGAAGAGTTCCTTGAACTGCACCGCGACGAAGAATAATTTCAGACCTTTGTCCAACGCGGCAGGTGTTTACCTGCCGCGTTTTTGTCGCTAAAGTGAAACGCGAATTTATCATCAGATGAAGCCGCTTCTGTGTGACTCATCGTTAATGAAAAGGAATATTCTAATGAGCTTAAACCATGTGCCAGCAGGCAAGTCGCTGCCTGAAGATATCTATGTCGTGATCGAAATTCCTGCAAATGCAGATCCAATCAAGTACGAAGTAGATAAAGACTCTGGTGCGGTATTTGTCGACCGTTTCATGTCTGCACCGATGTTCTACCCATGTAACTATGGCTACGTGAACAATACGCTGTCTCTTGATGGCGACCCAGTCGACGTACTGGTACCAACACCATACCCACTTATGCCAGGTTCAGTGATTCGCTGCCGTCCTGTTGGCGTTTTGAAGATGACGGATGAGTCAGGTGAAGACGCAAAAGTGTTTGCGGTTCCACACACCAAAATCTCGAAAGAGTACGATCACATCCAAGATGTGGACGATATCCCAGAACTACTGAAAGCGCAGATCACGCAATTCTTTGAGCGTTACAAAGAGCTTGAAGCAGGTAAATGGGTGAAAGTGGATGGTTGGGCAGATGTTGCTGCCGCTAAAGCTGAAATCCTAGAATCTTACGAGCGCGCTCAGAAAAAGTAAGCATCACGGCTGATACAAAATTAAAAAGAGCTGCTTTAGGGCAGCTCTTTTGCTTTTCATCTTGTGTAAGTCAACTAGATAGGCGCGCCTGCAGAAGACATTCGGCCAGCGTCATAGTCATGCTGAAAGAAAGGGTCTAGGTCATCACAAATACCAAAATACGGACGCCCGATAACACCAAGCATGTACGCGCTTTGTTCACAATACTCTTGCTTCCCTTGCTGATAACCCGTTTGATAGGCAATGATCAGTTCAGGCGTAGCATGATTAGTACCATCCAGTGCAGCGATACGATCTTCAGATAAAACTCTTAATCCATCTAAGGCAGACTGCTTACCAAACGCTTGCCAGTCGGTAGCATTACTCGAGGTCGGCAGGGTTGTTTGCGCGCATGCAGCAAGAATCAACGCCATTGCTCCAATTACGAATACTTTCATCATGACTCCTTAGTGACCAGCTCGTCGCTGTTGATAATGTCAGTATAGCTCACACCTTTTGACACCAATCTCCGGAAGCGATTTCTTCGGTCAGTTGTTCAGTATCTTGATACAAGTAGATCCAAGCTTGGCCAAACGGCGTGACGATACTCTCTCGACGATACTCTACTGGCACATCTTCCAACTTATCTAGCTCGGATAAGGTTTCATCATCAATCAGATACACTTCACCTTGTATCGAGCGCTGCCCAACAGACAACGCGGGATAAGGACCTAAGTCATACAGTGCGAACTGAGCGTCCGTTTCATGCTGACCAAGAAACTGGGCCGAGCTCAGAAAGTGATGATTACACTCTCCTTTACGCAAGGTCCCATATACAAAAACTAAATGCTGCATAACCACTCCTTAGTCATGAAATTTATGTACGCAGGCGAACAAGCTCTAATCGAACTCAAATTGATAGAGTAGGTCAACCGCACTATCTACACCAGAAACCGCCTCTAAATACAGATCTTGCATCAATCGATAACGCACGGTGAACTCGCCTAGTGAGTTAAAGATGCCGACGCCGTATTTCACCTGTAATCCCGGCAGAATGTAACCACTGACGGTCACTTGAGAATCATCGCCCGAACCCGCCGTATCCAATTGTAAATCTTGAACCCCAAAGGCTTCGCCGATTTCACCAACCACGCGTCCACTCTTTGCCAAACTTAGGCCGATCAACGTGGTCGTCATAGCATTGCCTCCCGCTTCGCCATCAATGTCTTGACCACGAAGTAGGTAAGAGAGCGCATTCGCTTGAGGCATCGCTGGCTCAGAGAATATCTCCACATTTGGATCCGATGCTGGTCCTGTTACACGCACACCAGCAATCACGTCATCTTGGGTATTATCTGGATTTCGAATCGCCTTAATAGAAACGTACGGCTGATCTGCCGGACCATTCATTAAGATCTTACCTTCTTCAATCACCAAATCCTGACCAAAAGAGCGGTATGAACCGTCGACGATATTAACCTCACCAACGATGAACGGACCTTTATCTTTCTGTGTCACATTGAGGTTACCTTTCAGGCCACCTTTCAAGCCAAAGGCGGCCAGTTGGAAGTCATCACCGATTTTAATGTTGATATCCGTTTCAACATCAAATGGCATTGGCTCGATATCACTCACAGGCTGTAAGTTCTGGTCCAAAATCACGGTGTCGCTTGAAACACCAACCGCACTTGGTGGCAGCTCTTCAACCACTACTCGTCCCCAAGGCAGATTAATATTACCTTCGACCTTAGCAAGCTGTGGTGTGACATCAATAGTCATGTCCGGCTCAACTTTGATTTTTACCATTGGTGGAAGATCCACCTGAAGCTCTTTCGCAAATACGCGCGCTTTGGTATGCCAATTTTGTAGATCCTGCCAATCGGCCTCACCAGTCACTTCCAACTCACCATCTGGCGTCATGATACCCGCATCAAGATCCGCTTGGTGACCTTTAAAGTTGATCGCGACCTGACCGGAGTTAATGTCTATCGGCGTGACTTCACCTTGTAGCTTCATTTGATCAATCAAGAACTGACCGTTGACCTTAGGGTGCATAACATCACCAGATATCGCCAAATCAGTATTCATGTTCGCTTTGAATAGGCTGTACTCACCTATCAACGGCGCTAAGAAATCCAGATGGAATGTCGATAGCGAGACCTTACCGTCAATCTCAGGCTGCTCAGACGTTACATCGACCAAAGAAACCTGACCTGATAAGTCACCATTGTCTCTCACATCAAATAACCACTCAGCATCTAACTTGTCTTTTGCCAGCGCCGCTTTAAAGCTAAAGCTTACCCAACCAAGAGTTATCGGCTGCTCTAGTGCTTGCTCTACTTGACCTTTAGGCATATCAACGTTCACCGTGACTTCCGGCTTCATCTCTGGTGCCCATTTTGCTGTCGCTTGCGCGTTGACCGACCCTTGTAATTTCGTCTCTGGCGGCAGGAACTGCTTGATTTGTTCAAAGTCAAAGTCGTTCACAGCTAACTTGGCTTCGCCACTTTGACCAACACTAATATCTTCGGTCAAACAAACACTCGAATTGGCTTGCAGCCAACAATGTGCTTGAACATCAGCGATTTGTTTATCAATGTTGACTTTAACCGCCGTCGATTTCTGCAACGCCCAAGGTCCCTGCGGCGTGCTCAAAGTAAGACGACGCAATGCACCATCCCAGATCATTTGCGGCTTCTGTATGAATGAGCCTTCAATTTCTAAGCTGGTTGATACAATGTCAGACACCACATCTAGCGTCAGTTGGTGCAGTTTTTCATCCCCAGAAACTTCAAGGTCTGCACTATCAACTTTAATGTCGTCGTAGGTAATGTTGTTCGCAATGAGGCTTAAATTCGCTTTCGGTGCTGGCAGAGGCGTCACATCCCCCTTCAAAGTTATGTTTTCGACGTTCGCTTGCTGCTGCCAGTTCACTTGGTTTAGCGCTAGGTCTAATTTGATGTCAGGCTCTTTCAAGCTACCACGCAGCGCCACGTTGCCTTGCATCTTACCCGCTAGGTCCGGAACACTTTTCGAAAAATCGGGGAAGTTAACCTCAACATCCATTAATATCTGCTTATCAATATTACCCTTGGCACTCAATTGGTTAGGGCCATGAGAAAGCGCTAAACCTTGCGTGGTAAGCTGAATGTCTTCACCTTTGCCATTCTTATCAGACGCTTCCAGTTGGCCTTCCACATTCAGCGGATAACCGCGCAAAATGCCATCGATATCTAACTTAGGTAAACTGACTTGCCAACCGCCTTGTTCTGTTAAAGAACCTGAAGTCGAGAGGCTACCACTGATATCGCCTTCCGCTTCTTCCCATTGAAGCCCTGGTTGAATATGTTGCAAATTAAGGTCAGCTTGCCAGTTGATTGGCGCAGCCCAATTCGCCATCACCTGACCGGATAGCTCACCGCCCAATGTTTTGACTACCAGGCTTTCAAGATCGATTTGCTCTAATGTGCCTTTGCCGTTTAGTACAACATCTACAGCAGGAATATCTTTACCCGAAGCTTGTGTTTCTAGTGCCACGGTGTATCCGTCCAGGGAACCTTTTGCAGATAAACTTGGTACCGATACTTGATAATCACTTTGACCGATTAACGGCCATTGCGCTTGCACATTTTTGATTGCAACATCAAAGGGTAACTGCGCTTTCAGGGGCTGAAGTTCACCTTTGATCTCCGCTTCGACTAGTTCAGATAAGGTCGCAGTGAGAGAAAGGTCTCCCACCGAACCAGCAGCTGACAGCGACAGCTTTTGCCCTTTCGCATCCGCTTGCTTCACCAGCGCATCGAGCTGAGCTTTGAGAGGATAGTCGGCAGAAAGCGTTACTTGCGTGCTTAACTTACCTTCCACTTCAGGCATATCGAGCTCTAATGTTTTCACATCAACACGGTCGCCCCCCGCTTTCGCTACAACACCAAGCTGGTGAACGATCACCGGCTTCTCACCTGCAAGCTTGAAGTTATGAATATCAAGGCGTCTTGCTTCCACAGTGAGTGGAATCCACACCTCGGGTAACATAATATCTTGCGGCGGAGCGTCAGCGTCTTTCGGCTCGTCGGTGGCGGCTTCAGGTTCAGCTTCACTTGGAGCCAGTGCAACATTGATGTCTTTTAATGCCGTCGGCGCAATCACTAAACGGTCGCCTTGCATAGAAAGCCCGGTAGAGAAATCTTGCCAGTCAATTTGGTTGCCCAAAATGTTTAAGTTAATGTCATCAAAACTGACCTTATTAACAAAAATAGGGACTGGTGTACTGACTGTACGTAATGGCGGTGTCTCCTCTGGCTCTTCGCCTGCCGGAGGGAGCTCTGGCATCTGAAAGTTAACACCTTGCAGGGTTAGCTCATCGACACAGACTTTAGGATCAAAGAAACAACGGAAGTTAACCGCTAACGCTAAACGATCGACTTTGGCGTCGATGTTCAAAGATTCGTCGACAAAACTGACGTTCTGTAGCTCAAAACGAGGAAATAATGAACCCTGAACTTTCTCTATCTGTAGTTGCGGTAAAGCCTTTTCTGCTCCCCACAACGCGAGCTTAAGACCAGGGTGAGTAAATAGCACTGTCGCAACAAAAATGATGAGCAACAGCAATAGACCAATCAAACTTAGCGACAGCCATTTGGTCCACTTAAACATCATTTTGATCATAACTCAGGCCCCAATGAGAAGTGGATGCGGAACTCTCTTTCTGGTTTTTCATCCAGTCCCCACGCAAAATCAAAGCTAACCGGTCCAACCGGAGACGCCCAACGGATACCCACACCAGCACCCGATTTCCATTCAGGTGTTTCGTTAAATGCATCACCAATATCGTAGAAGGTGGCTGCCCACCAGTTTCCATACACGCGATATTGATATTCTAATGTGCTGCTGACGATGTATTTACCACCCGTCAAGGCGCCACTTTCATCCACAGGTGAAATAGACTCATATCCATAACCACGAATGTTGTTATCACCACCAGCGAAGAAACGCAGGGAAGGTGAAAGCTTTTCAAATTCGTCAGTGATGTTCGCACCACCTTCTAAGCGGAACAAACCACGATGATTATCACCGATCCCGCGGATCCAAGATGATCGACCTAATAGGCGCAATACTCGCGTTTCTGACAGCAAAGCAGGATCACCATATTCGATCGTTACACTTTGCTTATCCCCCCACATTGGCATGTTGCCACCACGGACACGAGTTCGTGAAAAAGTGGCTCCGGGTAACACAAATTGCACCCCATCATCTTGCAGACCTTGAGAGAAGTTTTCGTACAAGTGACGAACATAAATGGTTTTATGCCAGCCGCCATCGGTTAGCCAATGTCGTTCAACTGCCAGGTTGGATTCCAAACTCTCCGTATCTCGGTTATCAAGGTGTTTTAAACCAAATTGCAGTTGGTAGTATTCACGCAATACATCATCAAGCGGGATTTTGTAGCCTGCCGTGATCGTCTGCTCTGGCTTTGATAGTGATAACGCCGTATTAAAGCTGTGGCCACGTGAACTAACCCATGGTTTTTTCCATTTTAACGTGCCACGCACACCAGTATCGGTCGAGTAACCAAGACCGGTTTCTATTTGGTTTTTTGACGCTGGCGCGAGCGAGACCTTAATTGGCAATTCGCGTCCCTCATCCAATTTACTTAAATCAGGCTCCACAAAAACCGATGAAAACCAATCTGTATTAGACAGATTTTGGTTGTACTCCCCCACTTGCGAAACCAAGTAAGGTTCACCAATTTCAAAAGGTCGCATTGATTCAACACGGTTTTCCCAAATCTGACTGCCAGTAATGTTAATCGGACCAAAGTGATAACGAATACCACTGTCATAATGCAAACGCACGTTCGCTTCATTGAAGTCAGGAATCACTTCAAGTTTGCTGAGCTTGTAATCACCATTGAAATAACCACGCTGCAACGCCAAGTTACGAATACCCGATTTCAGGCTATCGTATTCACCTTGATTCAATACTTTGCCGACTTTAAGCGGTGAACGTTCAATAAGTTTGGCGAACTCTTCATCGTCTTTTGCTTCACCTGTGATCACCACATCCATGACTTTCACTTTCACAGGTAAACCCGGCTTGATGCTGACGATCAACTCATCATTCCCTTCCGGAATAGAGTATGAAATTTTTGCATGATAATACCCAAGCGCATTGAGAGCTTCAGTGATACTTTGATCTAATCTCGCTTGAAAACGCAGAGAAGTGGAGTAGTCCTTCGCTGGAATGGACGACAGGTACGCACTGACATTCTCTTCTAAAGCGCCATCGATGCCTTTTAAAGTCAAAGAAACATCGGCATAGGCACCATGAGAAAAGGCAAACAGGCCAACAATGGTGAGGAGAGCTTTTTTTATCATGCTTTTTTGGCTGAATGAGGTTAAGTAAACGTAAATAATGATAACGCCAATTAAAGTCTAAGTCTGTAATATTAATAGGTTTAACGCGGTCTATGTCATCACAGCATCAGATACAGACGAAATGAAAAAGTTCGCAAATTTAAGACACGTATTGAAGGACAAATACCATGCTCAACAAACAAACATTGATCAGTATAGAAGATGCCTTGCCAGGTAGAGATCAACCGATGCAGGTTGAAGATCATCATTTTGTAAATAAATCTAACTTAAAGGCACCATTGGAGCCGCATCAACAACAAATTCTGCTGGGAATGGGCTGCTTTTGGGGTGCTGAGCGCGTATTTTGGCAACTGGATGGGGTTATCTCCACTTCGGTTGGCTACGCCGGTGGATATACACCCAATCCTACTTATGAAGAGGTGTGTACGAGTAAAACAGGCCATACAGAGGTAGTACGAGTCGTCTTCGATGAACGCGTGATTTCCTTAGAAAAACTACTGGCCGTTTTTTGGGAGAAACATGACCCAACCCAGGGGATGCGTCAAGGTAACGATTTGGGCACACAATACCGTTCGGCTATTTACACTTATTCCGCGAAGCAGCAAGAGAGCGCAGAAAAATCGAAGCTCTTGTATCAACAAGCACTGCAAGAGGAACTACGCGAGAATATCACCACTGAGATACAGCCAGCGGGCCCGTATTATTTTGCCGAAACTTACCACCAGCAATACCTGGCTAAAAACCCTGACGGTTACTGCGGTATCGGTGGCACAGGTGTTTGCTTCCCACCCAGCTTACAAAGTTAGTTCCTACGACTAACTCAAACCAAAAAGAGCGACCGAATAGGTCGCTCTTTTTTGAAATCGAAAACTAAATTCAAGCCAACGGGCTCTTAAACAGACAGCGAAGCAATCACTTGGTTGACTTCTTTAAAGATGGTGAGTCTTTTCTGATCGTTGACGTCAGGGAGCAAAACTTTGCCATTGTCGAACTGAAAACATCCAACCCCAGCAATAAAGAATTGACCTTTGAACAACGTTTTAACGAAACGTGCCACTTGTAATGGTCGGTATACAGCAAACTCACGTAGCATAACTCACCTCAATTCCTTTGAGAAAACACGGATTGCTTATTTATCCTCTGCAATCTTGATGCGCAATCTGCGACGAGGTTCATTTTAGCAAATTCTAAATATAACGCAATATTACACCACCCCATACGTTAAATAAATGTTATCAACAGTTCTACAAATTTCCTAGATCTGGATATATACTGGAAAACTTCCAACTCGTACGGAATATAACAATATGAAAACTAAGACTCTCCTGCCTCTACTATTGGCTATAACGCCAAGCTTTGCGTTTGCACACAACCTATCTGTCGGTGAGACCGTTCCTTCTGCCAAGGTCGCGGCTTATGGCGAGATTGTTTTGCAGGGTGAGGGCGTGGCATACCAACCATGGGCAACCCAGCATATGCAGGGTAAGGTTCGTGTTATTCAAGCAATCGCAGGTCGTAGCAGTTCAAAAGAAATGAACGCCCCTTTGATGTCAGCAATAACCGCCGCGCAATTCCCGCAAGAAAGCTACCAAACAACTACGATCATTAACCAAGATGATGCGATCTGGGGGACAGGTTCGTTCGTGAAATCTTCAGCCCAAGACAGCAAAAAAGAGTTTCCTTGGTCATCTATGGTTCTGGATGAAAATGGCGTAGTCGCCAACACTTGGGATCTTAAAGAAGAAAGCTCTGCCATTATTGTTCAAGACAAAACAGGCAAAGTGCTGTTTGTAAAAGAAGGCGCACTTGAGCAAGATGAAATTGCAAAGGTGATCGAGCTAATTAAACAGAACATCTAGTCTCGTTGCTTGGCTCCTTAATATCCGTAGTACGCAGTATAAGGAGCCATGCGACCAAACTTAAAGCTTGAGCCTAGTTTAACGCTCAGTGATTCCACCAAGGAGACTGTCTCAGATTCGGCGACATCGCATGTGTTGACGTAAATTTTCCCACTAGCCAACAAAAGAGTGAACTTTTACTCATTATGGGTGTTATATTATAACAGTCGGTAAGAGGAGCTCAGATGTACCACCACCAGCAAAAGATACGGAAGCATTGGCATCGCACTGTTTTATTTTTCAGTGTCGCGTTGCTGATCGCTTGGAACTTTGCGGTAATCCTTCATCAAGTTGATCTGACTCCCGAACACCACACACACCATCATTGCCAGCTATTTTCTGGGGTTCAGCACGGCATAGCCAAAGCTCAACCGACCCTATCGACGCCAACATTTACGCGCATCCAATACCATGATGTCTTTCAGCGCCTTGTTAATAGTGAAGACATTCGTGGTGCAGCTCGTGCCCCGCCTTATTTTGCTTAATTTCCAAACTATTCCACACTCAACATAATTTGTGCGTATTCCTGCACCTAACGTGTCAGCGAATCGCACCTTAGTAAATAAAAATCTGATCCGGTATTGCTCGGGTTAGTGCCAGCAAAATTAGGAAACACAAAATGTCATCGAAACATGTTTTAGCGCTTGTCATTGGTCTCTCTTTATCGACAGCAGCAAATGCGGACGAATACCGCCAGCACGGTGCTCATGTGCATGGTCACGTCGAATTTAATATCGCCCAAGATGGAAAGGATCTGCTAGTGGAGATTACTGCTCCCGGTGCCGATGTGGTCGGTTTCGAGCATGCTCCAGAAAATGAACTGCAAGAGCAAGCACTTAAACAAGCCATTGCCACCCTAGAAGACAGCAACACACTGTTTGCTATTAACGCGCAAGCCAATTGTGATATTGAAGAAGCTTACGTAAACCATAACCTCAGCAACCCTCATGAAGACCATGATCATAGCGAGCACGACCATGATGACCATGCAAATCACGATCATGAAGGGCACGAACACCATGATCACCACAATGAACATCATGATGAACATGAGCACCATGACGGTCACGATGCTCACCATGAGGAGCATGAAAATGGCGGACATGGTGAGTTTTCGGTGCAATATCGCTTCAGCTGTGACCAAGTTAACCAACTCAGTCACATTCAAACCGACTGGTTTAATCAATTTCCAACGACTGAGTCAATCAACGTCAATATATTCACTGACACCATGCAATCAGCCATCAAACTGAGCAAAGATAACTCCCAAATTGTAATCAAATAACACGAGTGGCGTGTAAGTACACACTTACACGCCAATGCTTTGGTGATTTAGTATGACTGAAATCATGTCAAATGTTGTTGAGCTAAATAATGCCCAGTTTGTCTGGCCCGGTTCAACACACGCAACCATTCATATTCCACAGTTACATATTGCCCAAGGTGAGCACGTATTTATCAAAGGTCCCAGTGGCTGCGGTAAATCTACGCTGCTTGCCCTACTAACTGGCATCAACACGTTAACATCAGGCTCTCTATCCGTACTGAATACTGACCTTGTTAGTTTAAGTGCAAGTCAAAGAGACAAATTTCGCGCCGATCACATTGGCTATATCTTTCAGCAGTTCAATTTATTGCCTTATTTAAACGTACTTGAAAACGTACTACTGCCTTGCCAATTCAGTCAAACACGACGTGGCCGCGCGCTTTCAAGAACGTCATCTCAAACGTTAGAAGAGCAAGCTCAAGCTCTGCTTGAAAGGCTCCACCTACCCAGCGAGCTTCATGCTCGTCCGGTATCGGAACTGAGCATTGGCCAACAACAACGTGTTGCGGCTGCACGAGCACTCATTGGGTATCCGGGGTTAGTGATTGCTGACGAGCCAACCTCCGCTTTAGACCACGATAACCGTAAAGCGTTTATTGAACTCCTGATGGAGCAAACGAATCAAGCCAACGCTACGCTGATCTTCGTCAGTCACGATCCAACGCTTGAGCCCTTATTTGACCGCACACTTAACCTACCAGATATTAACCAAGCATCTGACCTAGGAGCCGCATCATGAGCGCTGTTGCAAAGCTCGCGTGGAAGAGCTTAATCAATCGTAAGGCGACGGCAATATTAACCATCATGACAGTCGCGATTTCTGTCATACTCCTTTTAGGAGTAGAACGCATTCGTACTCAGGCAAAAGACAGCTTCGCCAATACAATTTCAGGCACCGACCTCATCATTGGTGGTCGTTCTGGACAAGTGAACTTGCTGCTCTACTCTGTGTTTCGCATTGGCAATGCCACCAACAACATTGACTGGAAGAGCTACCAAGAGTTTGCCAATCATCGAGCAGTAGATTGGGCGATTCCAATCTCACTTGGCGACTCGCACAAAGGATTCCGAGTAATGGGAACCAACCACAGCTATTTTGAACACTATAAATTCGGAAGTAAGCAACCACTAACCTTTTCAGAAGGCCGAGAATTCAATGGTTTATTTGAAACCGTGCTCGGTTCTGATGTCGCAAAACAGCTGGGGTATCACGTCGGTAGTGAAATCATCATTGCACACGGCATTAGTGATGTAGGCTTTAGCCGACATGACAACCTGCCATTCAAAGTTGTCGGGATTCTTGCGCCCACAGGCACGCCAGTCGACAAAACCGTTCATGTCTCGCTAGAAGCCATCGAAGCGATTCACGTCGGGTGGGAAAGCGGTGCACGTTTAGGCCCAACACCCAAGGCACAAGACCTCAAAAACAGAGACTTTCAGCCCAAGCAAATTACCGCGATGCTGGTCGGTTTGAAATCTCGTATTCAGACTTTCGCCCTACAAAGGCAAATCAACACTTATCCCAAAGAACCGCTTAGCGCGATTATGCCAGGGGTTGCGTTGCATGAACTGTGGGGAATGATGTCTGTTGCCGAGCAAGCCTTAATGGCAGTGTCTGGCTTTGTGGTGATTGCAGGATTACTCGGCATGCTAAGCAGCTTATTAACCAGCTTGCAGGAGCGCCGCCGTGAAATGGCGATTTTGCGCGCTATGGGGGCAAGACCCCGTCATGTTTTCTCATTGTTGATCAGCGAAGCCAGTCTACTTACTGCTGTCGGAATTGTGACCGGACTGGCAGGGCTGTATGCCATTCTCGCCATCGTGCAACCCATCATTCAACAGCATTATGGAATACATCTGACTTTAAGCCTCTTATCGCCCTATGAATGGATGCTATTAGGTTTCGTACAATGCGCTGGAATTGTAATTGGTTTCATCCCGGCTTTTCGCGCCTACCGACAGTCACTAAGTGACGGAATGACAATAAGGATTTAATAAAATGTGGAGAAAAATACTCGCAAGTTGCTTGCTGATCGTCTCATTTATAGCACCAGTACTCGCAAGCGAGGAGCCATTAACGCTCGACTGGATTGATCTAGTACCTGAGAAAGAACGCAAACTGTTCGACAGCGTGGGCATGCCAGCTTCTGATCACAGTGGCGGCGCAGCGCAACAGTCTAAAATTGGTAACGTTCGACCAGAGCTAAATGGAAGCCAAGTTAAAATCCCGGGCTTTGTCATCCCGCTTGAAGGTGACGCGAATACCGTCACCGAGTTTTTGTTGGTGCCATACTTTGGAGCTTGTATCCACGTACCACCACCGCCACCAAACCAAATCATTTACGTGAAGTTTCCCAAAGGCGCACCCGTTCAAGAACTGTGGGATGTCATATATGTGGTTGGGGAGTTGAAAACCGAGACGATAAGCCACGAGCTGGCTGAAACGGCTTACGTTATTGAGGGATCGAAAATAGAAGCCTACGACGATATGTAGTTTAAGTCGTTGACATGCATCGGTACACCTAAGGCGTCACATCGGCGCCTTTTTTAGTTCTGTGTTACACGATATAACGAGACAAATACGCTAATACGCCAACATAAATAACCAAAAGAAACGCTATCGACAGGTGCTTTTTGAGTTTACCTGCTTCTGAGAACTTCATTGTCCCTCCAAAATAACGATAACAATTTTAACAACTCATTATCATTTTGGATAGCCCTATTCGTTCAAAAACTGAGAACTCCTATCTGGTCGCCTGGTTAGATAAGGTGTAAATTTAAACAAGCGAACAGCGCAGTTCTTGGTAGGAAAATTAATGGCAGAACCGACAAAGCAACCTGTTGTCATCGAACATCAGTCAAACGCACAAAAAAATACACAACAAGAAAAGAAGCAGGGCTACATCAAAGACAGTGCCAGCAAGGTAAAAACCATTGCCCAAATACACGGTCTTGATGCCTTACTACAAACCGATCCACCAGCCAAATCCGCGCTTGAAAGAGCCCAACTGCGTGAACAGAGACGCCAAGAACAGCGACAAAAAAACCTAGAGCAGATTTTAAAGCTAGCACACAGTTCATGCCGAGATGAAACAGCCGGAGAGCCTGACCAAGACTGGTTGTATCGTTTTTTTGAAATGGCTCAAGACATCCATAACAGCGCGATGCAAAAGTTATGGGCTCAAGTGATGAAGCGTGAAGTGACAAACCCAGGCTCGACGTCTATGAAAGCGCTAAAAGTCCTCAAAGATATGTCACCAAAAGAAGCGCAAACTCTGCAAAGAGCCGCCTCTCTAGCGTGCAGTTTTGGAGGGGATCACAGTCGCAAGCTGTTAATTGGTTATAAAGCGCAAGGAGGAATATTTAGCTTCGGCAAACGAGACATCGCCAACAGCTTAAACATGGGAAGTTTTCAGCTGCCCTATTCAAGTTTGTTGCTGTTGATTGAACTAGGGTTACTGCATAGTACCGAGCTTGAATCTGGCGAAATTGGTATCGAGACGCCATTGATCCTCACCTACCAAGGTAAAAACTTGTCGCTGAACGTGAACAGCAAAGGCGTCCGTCTTTTATATTACCGCTTCACGCCAACAGGCAATGAACTCTGTACCTTGCTCGGTAACAAACCACATGCCGACTACTACGACCAAATGCTTGCGCTTTTAAATCATAGATTTAGTGTCCATAGTGACGCTAAAAGTACGGTTCATCATACCGTGTAGGCAGTTTGAGAAGCATTTGACCACCCATGATCCAAATGCTTCTTAAGCCGATCAAAGAGCTTGAGGTCACCAATGATCCAAATGCTTATTTATCGGATCACTGCACGCGACTTAAGCGCTTCCAAGCACAAGTCCACCAGCTCATCGACGCTTTTTTCGCCCGCTGGTAAATCGACTTCCGGATTCTTCGGTGCTTGATATTCAGAATCAATACCAGTGAAGTTAGGAATTTCTCCCGCACGTGCTTTGCGGTACAAACCTTTAGGATCGCGACCTTCGCAGACTTCTAGAGATGCATTGACGAACACTTCGATAAACTCCCCTTCTGGCAATAAGTCGCGCACTAGCTGTCGCTCTGCACGATGCGGTGAAATGAACGCCGACAACACAATTAAGCCTGCATCCGCCATCAGTTTAGCCAGTTCACCAATACGACGAATGTTCTCGCGACGATCCTGCTCAGAAAAGCCCAAATCACTACACAGGCCATGTCGCACATTGTCACCATCCAATAAATAAGTGTGGTAACCCAATGCTGCAAGGCGATTTTCCAACGCCCCCGCTACGGTTGATTTACCCGCTCCAGATAAGCCGGTAAACCACAATACGGCAGGTTTTTGTTTCTTTAATTCAGCACGAAACTGTTTATCAACCGAATGCTGGTGCCAAACAATGTTTTCATCTTTTACCGTCGTTTCGGCAGTCATAACGTATCCTTGTAAATATCGGAATTAAAACGGGAAGAAGACCGGAATCAAAGTAAGTACTAATACAGAGTACACAATCGAAATCGGCACACCAATTCTCACATAGTCGGTCAATTTGTAATTTCCTACGCTGTACACCAGCAAGTTGGTTTGATAACCGTAGGGAGAAATAAAGCTCGCACTGGCGCCAAACAAGACCGCCATAATGAATGGCATCGGATCAACGCCATAACCGACCGCCATGCTATAGCCAATAGGAAAAGAAAGCGCAGCCGCGGCATTATTCGTCACCAGTTCAGTAAGAACTAATGTCATGATGTAAGTTGCGACCAAGGCTCCAAACACGCCCCAGCCATTGAACGCTTCAATAAACATCGCTCCCATTCTCTCTGACAAGCCGGAAGAGATCATCAATTGAGCGATGGACAAAGCAGAGCCGACAATCACGACGATATCGATCGGAAAACGGCGGCGCAGTTCTGAAATCTGTACAATGCCAAACGCGATAAGTGCAATAAGATACGCGGCAAGGCCTTTAATAATCGGTACTAGTTCTAATAGCGCACACCCAATTACGGCAGCAAAACCCAGTAGCACGATGGAGGATTTATTCGTATCAAGCCGAGCGCTAGAGTCCAAATCATGCACTAAAACAAACTCTTTACGATGAGCTCGGCGCTCCGATTCAAAACGCTTCCCCGGAACCAGAACTAACGTGTCACCTGGCGCTAAGGTAATGCTACCCAAACCGCCCTCTAGGCGCTCATGGCCACGACGAATAGCGACAACAACGGCATCAAAGCGGTCACGGAATCGGCTCTCTTTAAGTGTTTTATAGCAAAACGTCGCGGATGAGCTCACCACAACTTCAATAAAATTTTGCCCATTCAAGTGCTGCTGACCAAAAAGCTTGAGGCCCGGAATTTCTTGCAGGGTCGCGACGCTCTCAACATCACCACAAAACAACAATCGGTCTTTCGCATTGAGTACGAAATCCGGTCCTACAGAGGAAACCGTCACGCCATCTCGTACAACCTCCGCAAGAAACAGTTTGCGCAGCGCACGTAAATTATTCTCGCTGACCGTGCGCCCAACTAACGGTGAACCAGGCTCTACGCGAGACTCAAGAAAGTACGGTAAATCTTCTTGGCTTTGATCATCGTAGTTCGGCAGTAAGTAACTGAGCGGGATAAGAATCAGCATTCCTCCCACCAACACCGCCAAGCCAATCATCGTGGGTGTAAAAAAACTCAGGCTCGGCAAACCGGCATCTTCAACAAAGCTGTTGATGATTAAGTTAGTCGACGTACCTATCAAAGTTAATGTGCCACCAAAAATGGCGGCGTAAGACAGCGGGATGAGTAATTTCGAAGGCGCATGCTGCTGATTACGCTTAATCGCCCCAATCAATGAGACAACCACGGCGGTATTATTCGTGAATGAAGAGAGCAAGGCCGTTGATACACCGAGCTTAGCGATCACACTACCTAACTGGCCTTCAGAAATACTACGGCTCACCCAACTGATCAGTAACGTTTTTTCTAAAGCACACGATGCAAGAATCAACAGAACCAGAGTCAATAACGAAGAGTTGGTAAAGTTGGATGCGATCGTGGCTGAATCCATCATTCCCGCCATAAATGCAATAAAAGCGGCACCCGCAAAGACATAACTAGGCTTAATTTTTGTGACAAGCAAACAAGTGATAATGCCAAGCAAAATCGCTAATACAAACCCTTGTTCCCACATAGCCTTTCCTTACCAAATCGCCCAAAGGGCACAACAACGGCTCATTTATCCGTGAGACACCAGACAAACGAGTAAACAGACCAAAATCAGCGCAAGCGAAAAGAACGTCAGAATGCTCGGTTTTCTTGGGCTTCACCGAAGCATTCTGGTATTAGGAGAATAACCTAACTGCATTTCGCAACTCAGTTAGGCAGCGACGCCCCAAGCACAACAACAGATAGAATCAGAGCTTATCGTGCTCGGGCGCGCCAATTACTTTTTCAGCAATTGGCTGACGTCTTTTGCTTCCCAGTGTGGGAAGTGTTTACGCACAAGTGCATTCAGCTCAACTTCAAACGCAGAGATGTCCGTCAAGTCGCGCTCAACCACCGCGAGGCTTTCTTTGACCATGCCTGCACCAACCGTCACGTTCGTCAGACGATCGATAATGATGAAGCCGCCGGTATCAGCACAATCTTGGTAATTGTCCAGCGCAACTGACTCATTGAGAGACCATTCACACAAGCCAATACCATTCAATGGCAGCTCTGCCGCACTATGAGTCGATAGGTTGTTGATATCATATTGGTGACGAATCGCTTCAACATGGCCCACAGTTTTCTTACCCGCGATTTTGATGTCGTAGTCACGACCCGGTTGCAGAGGTTGCTCTGTCATCCATACCACATCGGCAAGCAAGTGGTTTGTGGTTTCCACTTGAGCATTGTCTAGGACAATCAAATCGCCACGGCTAATATCGATCTCATCGCTTAGCGTCAGAGTGACCGCCAACCCAGCACGAGCTTCCTCAATATCACCATCAAACGTAACAATGCGTGCCACGGTTGACGTTTTCCCCGATGGCAATGCTTTGATGGCATCACCGACTTTGATCGAACCTGAAGAAATCGTCCCCGCAAAACCACGGAAATCGAGGTTAGGACGGTTAACGTATTGCACAGGGAAGCGGAACTCACCCGCACCTTTTTCTTGATCCACATCGACCGTTTCAAGAAGTTCAAGCAATGACGGGCCTTTAAACCAGCTTAGGTTTTGCCCTTTATCCACCACATTGTCACCTTCAAGCGCCGAAATCGGGATGATTTGAATATCAATATCCCCGGTCAGGTTCTCAGAAAACTTAAGATACTCATCGCGGATTTCTTCAAAGCGCTCTTGAGAGTAATCCACTAAATCCATCTTGTTGATCGCCACAACAAAGTGTTTCAAACCCAGTAGGTTGGAAATAAAAGAGTGACGACGAGTTTGATCAAGAATGCCTTTACGTGCATCAACTAAGATCACCGCTAAGTCACACGTCGATGCGCCTGTTGCCATATTGCGCGTGTACTGCTCGTGTCCAGGAGTATCGGCGATGATGAACTTACGTTTCTGCGTCGAGAAATAGCGGTAAGCTACATCAATTGTGATCCCCTGCTCGCGCTCAGCTTGTAAGCCATCGACCAACAACGCAAGGTCAGGCTTTTCACCCGTGGTGCCCACACGTTGGCTGTCTGAGTGCACTGCCGCTAGCTGATCTTCATAAATTTGTTTTGAGTCATGGAGTAAGCGACCGATTAGTGTACTTTTACCGTCATCTACCGAGCCACAAGTCAAGAATCTAAGTAACGACTTGTACTGGTGTTGTGTTAAATAGCCTTCGATACCAAGCTCGGCTAATTGAGCTTCAACTGCACTGTTCATTATCTTTCCTTAGATCCTTTAGAAGTAACCTTGACGTTTTTTAAGCTCCATCGATCCTGACTGATCGTGGTCGATCGCTCGACCTTGGCGCTCACTCGACGTTGCCACCAGCATCTCTTCGATAATGCCGGTCAAAGTGTTCGCTTCAGACTCGATAGCCCCAGTTAATGGATAACAACCAAGAGTACGGAAACGCACACTCTTCTCTTCGATCACTTCACCCGGTTGAAGCTCCATACGATCATCATCAACCATGATTAGCATGCCGTCGCGTTCAACAACTGGACGTTTGTCAGCGAGATAAAGCGGTACGATCTCGATGTTTTCTAAATAGATGTATTGCCAGATATCAAGCTCCGTCCAGTTCGAAAGTGGGAATACACGAATGCTCTCCCCTTTATTGACCTGACCGTTGTACGTCTTCCACAGCTCTGGACGTTGATTTTTAGGGTCCCAGGTATGGTTCTTGTCACGGAACGAATACACTCGTTCTTTTGCGCGTGATTTTTCTTCATCACGACGAGCGCCACCAAAAGCAGCATCGAAGCCATATTTGTTTAGCGCCTGCTTAAGACCTTGCGTTTTCATGATGTCCGTATGCTTTGACGAGCCATGAACAAACGGACTGCAGCCCATTGCTAGACCTTCTGGGTTCTTATGTACCAAAAGCTCAAAGCCGTATTTGGCAGCGGTGCGATCGCGAAACTCAATCATCTCGCGGAATTTCCAGTCGGTATCGACATGCAAAAGTGGGAATGGAATTTTGCCCGGGTAAAACGCTTTACGCGCTAGGTGCAGCATCACTGATGAGTCTTTACCAATCGAATACATCATGACTGGGTTATCAAACTCAGCCGCAACTTCGCGGATAATATGGATACTCTCCGCTTCGAGTTGTTTAAGGTGAGTTAAACGTTGTTGGTCCATGTTTTGTATTTCCTTTTTAAGCTTGAAGGCGCATTACGTCTCTAATCTTTGGTCTGAAATTATATGGAGTTGGCAATAGCACTTTTGTTGAATTCAGTACTAGACAAAAACCAGTCTAACTTTTGAGACAGTCGCACTACCTCTCCGACAACAATCAAAGATGGCGATTGTGCTTCCTTCGATAAATCAGAGAGTTGGGAGAGCTCTCCCGTAAATACTTTTTGTTGAATCTGCGTACCACGCTCAATAATGGCAATCGGAGTCGACGCTGAACGACCATGCTTAATGAGTTGATCCTGAATATAGTGTGATTTCATCAGCCCCATGTAGATCACTAAAGTCTGATTCCCACGAGCCAACGTTGACCAATCCATCTCATCGCTTTCTTCTTTCAAGTGGCCGGTCACAAAGATGGCCGATTGCGCGTAATCGCGATGAGTCAGTGGAATCCCAGCATAGGCCGTTGCGCCAGCTGCCGCGGTAATGCCAGGGACGACCTGAAAACGGACGCCTGCATCAGCAAGCACTTCCAGCTCTTCACCGCCACGACCGAATACAAATGGATCACCACCTTTAATGCGCACTACTTTGTAGCCCTGTTTGGCAAAATCCACCAAAAGCTGATTCGTCTTCTCCTGCGGCACACTGTGATGCCCAGCTCGCTTCCCAACGCACACTAAAATCGTATCGCTAGGGATCAAGGCCATGATTTCTTCAGACACCAAGTAGTCGTACAAAACCACATCGGCTTGCTGCAAACAGTTCAGTGCTTTCACTGTCAAAAGTTCAGGATCACCCGGCCCCGCTCCCACTAAGGCGACTTCACCAGGCTGTAGCGATTGCTTTGCAAAACGAGTAACACCAGCTACTGGGTTGTCAGAAACTAACCGGGGCTTTGGTTTAGGAAAAGAAGTGACTGAATCGTTCGTTGCCATGTGCTTGCTCATCGTCCATTGATATCGTTATGCAAGCATTATGGCGGGGCGTTTATATTACCTGAAATTCTAAAATTTCATTTTTTATTCAAAAATCTGCTAAGAAGTTTTTGTTTGGTCTCATTCAAAAGCGTGAAAAAGTCGGCGGTTAATATGAATAAGGTTCAGTAAACTGATTTATGTTCACAGTTTTCTGTATCTTTATCATTAAGTTGCACCAGCGTTTGATACATTACGCGGTACGATTCCCCCTTCCCATTGAATTGGAGCACCAAATGAAAGTGGCAGTTCACCCTATTTCCCTCGCAGTGTTAAGTGGCATGCTAACGCTTGCGGGCCCTGCTATGGCCGATACCATCAAGCTTCGTATCATCGAAACCACCGACATTCACACCAACGTGATGGATTACGATTACTACAAAGACCAACCATCACAGCAAATTGGTTTAAGTCGCGCTGCGACCATAGTGAAACAGGCTAAGTCCGAGGCAGAAAACACGGTATTAGTAGATAACGGCGATTTAATTCAGGGCAGCCCAATGGGCGATTACATGGCGGCGAAAGGGATTAACGCTGGCGATGTCCACCCAGTCTACAAGGCGATGAACCAACTAGACTACGATGTGGGCAACATTGGCAATCATGAGTTCAACTATGGCTTAGATTTCCTACAAAAGACGTTGAAGGGTGCAAACTTCCCTTACATCAACGCAAACGTATTTGATAAAAAAACCGGTGAGCATTACTTCAAGCCTTACCTGATCAAAACCCACACCTTTAAAGACACAAACGGCGAAGCGCATCAAATAAAAGTGGGTTATATCGGCTTTGTACCACCACAAATAATGGTGTGGGACAAGAAGAACTTAGAAGGCAAAGTCTTTGCTAAAGACATTAAGGAAACGGCAGAAAAACTCATTCCTCAAATGAAGAAAGAAGGCGCAGACGTGATTGTGGCGATTCCACACTCGGGCATTTCTACTGACCCATACAAGCTTGGCGCTGAAAACTCAGTTTACTACCTCACAGAAGTTGAAGGTATTGATGCGATTGCTTTTGGCCACTCTCACGCGGTCTTCCCAGGGAAAGACTTTGCAAACCTACCTGGTGTTGATACCGAGAAAGGGACCATCAATGGTGTGACGTCAGTGATGCCTGGTCGCTGGGGAAGTCATGTAGGTGTGATGGATTTGATGCTGAAAGAGGAAGACGGCAGATGGCAAGTAGTTGAAGGCCAAGCAGAAGCACGCCCTATCTTCGATAAAGTAAATAAGAAGTCATTAGCTAAAGCCGATGAAGGTATTGTGAAAGCGTTAGAAGAGGATCACAAAGGCACTCGTGAATTTGTAAACCAACCAATCGGCAAAGCAAATGATGTCATGTATAGCTTCTTGGCATTGGTGCAGGACGACCCAACCATTCAGATCGTTAACCTTGCTCAGAAAGATTACGTGGAACGCTTTATTCAAGGCGACCCAGATCTCGCTGACATTCCAGTATTGAGTGCCGCAGCACCATTTAAAGTCGGGGGGCGTAAGAACGATCCGAATAACTTTACAGAAGTCGAATCCGGTCAGCTCACCTTCCGTAATGCTGCCGATCTTTATTTATATCCCAACACCTTGGTCGCGATGAAAGTGAAAGGTAAAGAGGTTCGCGAATGGCTAGAGTGCAGCGCGGGTCAATTCAACCACATCGACATCAACAATCCTGAACCACAATCTTTGATTGATTGGGATAATTTCCGTACGTACAACTTCGATGTCATTGATGGGGTGAACTACCAGATCGATATCACCCAACCGCCCAAATACGATGCGAGCTGCAAAGTGATTAATCCAGATTCTCAGCGTATTGTGAATCTGACATTCAATGGTAAGCCAGTTGATCCAAAACAAGACTTCATCATCGCAACTAATAACTACCGTGCTTATAGCAATACCTTCCCTGGTACGGGCCCAGACTTTATTGCGTTTGACGCACCAGATGAAAACCGCTCTGTCGTCGCCGCTTATATTTCTCGCGTGAGTGAAGAAAAAGGTGAAGTGACACCAAGCGCTGACAACAACTGGTCTTTCGCACCGATTAAATCCGATAAAAAGCTAGATATTCGCTTCGAAACATCTCCTAGCGATAAAGCGGCGCAATTCATTAAAGATAAAGGTCAATACCCAATGAAACGTGTCGCGACTGACGACATTGGTTTCGCGATTTACCAAATCGATCTGAATAAGTAAGGCTGATTTGACAACAACGCTAAGCGGCTCTCATGAGCCGCTTTTTTGTTATCAATAAAACCCGTTAGAATAAAGAAAACCGTTTCTGAGTTATCACATGCACAGCGATCTTTTTTCAGACTTAGTCAATCATGGCTTCTTAGACACAGAAGCAAACCAACTTATCGAAAATGGTGAGTTACTCGAACTGCCTACGCGCCACATTCTTAACCACCAAGGAGAGTTTAGCTCGCACCTTTACTTCATTATTGAAGGCTTATGCCATGCAAGCTATCTCACTGAGCAGGGCAAAGAGTTCAGTAAAGAATTTTATTGGGAAAAAGACTGGGTTATCGGCTTTGAGAGCATAATTAAGAACCAACCTTCGCCTTACTTATTGGAAACGCTGAGCGCTTGTCAGCTATTTTGCTTACCAATTGAAACGTTGCATCAATGGCGAGCAGAAAAACACGCCATTTACTTAAAGCTACTCGAAAACCAACTGGTTAATAAAGAGAACAAAGAACGCTTTATGCTGCTCTACTCGCCAGAGGAACGATACCAATTATTTTGCGCCCACTACCCAGACTTAAAGCTACGTATTACCGATAGCCAAATAGCTGCTTATCTTGGGATCACACCTATCAGTTTGAGCCGAATTAAAGCGCGCTTAACTAAAGATCACACATCCAAGTAAACTCGAAAAAGAAAAGGCCCTTCAAACGAAGAGCCTTTCTATGCTATTTAAGAAGCCGCGCCCGGAACTGACGCCCTTTCATCTTGCCATTACTAATGGTTTGTAGAGCCTTTTTGGCAGCTGACTTCTCGACCGCAACGTAGGCGCGCATCGGGAATAGGTGGATCTTGCCAACTTGAGAGCCTGGAATACCATTTTTTCCTGTCAAACAACCTAAAATATCACCCGGTCGTACTTTCTGTTTCTTACCGCCATCAATGTTAATCGTCACCATCTTCGCTTGGTATGGCTGCTGATTTGATTTGGCAGGCAATGTTGCTGGTACCACGTCCATCTCTAGGTATTCTTCAATACGAGCTACACGTAAACCGTCTTTCTCACCAAAAAAGCTGAACGCTAAACCTTTACTACCCGCACGACCTGTACGACCAATACGGTGTACATGAACCTCAGGATCGCGCGATAGCTCAAAGTTAAAGACTGCATCAAGGTTATCTACGTCCAAACCACGCGCCGCGACGTCTGTTGCGACAAGGATAGAAACACTCTTGTTAGCAAACTGCACCAATGCTTGATCGCGTTCACGCTGTTCTAAGTCCCCATGGATATCGATAACGCTGAACCCTTTGCGATGCAACTCATCTGCGACACTTTGCACTTCTTTTTTGGTATTGCAAAAAACCACAGCGGACTCTGGTTGGTGAGTCAGTAGCAAGTTCGCCAACGCTTCATCACGCGCTTCCGAACCTTCAACTTTGTAGAAATGCTGAGCAATGCTTGAGGTATCATGAGTCGATTCCACCTTAATTACTTCAGGCGTCTGCATAATACGCTGCGCAATTTGCTCAATTTTCTCTGGGAAAGTAGCACTGAAAAGTAGAGTTTGACGCTGCTTTGGCGCTGCATCAATAATCGCATCTAATGCGTCTTGGAAACCCATGTCCAACATGCGATCAGCTTCATCTAGCACCAAGGTATTCAGCTCGCTCAGGTTAATTCGGCCTTTCTCAAGGTGATCCAAAATACGGCCAGGTGTGCCGACTAAGATATGTGCGCCATGCTCCAGAGAACCAATTTGTGGCCCCATTGGCATCCCACCGCAGAGAGTAAGCACTTTAATATTATGAATGCCACGACCTAAAGTACGAATTTCCTTCGCGACTTGATCCGCAAGCTCACGAGTTGGACACAATACTAATGACTGGACACGAAAGCGTTTGACGTTAAGGTTCGATAAAACACCCAAACCAAATGCAGCGGTTTTACCTGAGCCCGTTTTACCCTGCCCGATGACATCACGATGTTTTAGGATTGCAGGCAAACTCAAAGCTTGAATTGGCGTCATGTGGGTGTAGTTCAGGGAATCAAGTGTGGCGAGTAACGCTGGGTTTAGCCCGACTTGATCAAAAGTTTGTTTGCTCACGGGAATATCCTCAGGTGAGATGAAAAGAGGGCACATTATCACCAGATTTAGTGGGAAAACCAGTGATAATTAACCTTTGTTAATGAGTATGAGTACAAAACAAAGTAAAGTCAGTCACTCTACTCTCATGACGGATGACAACATGCTCACTTGGATTACTTTGCCCTTTGCTCAACTGACAACCACACAATTGTATACAATGATGAAATTACGTGTGGATGTATTCGTCGTTGAACAAACCTGCCCTTATCCTGAACTGGATGGCAAAGACACACTGGAAGGTGTTTATCATCTAATAGGTTACCACGGTGATGAACTTGTTGCTTGCGCACGATTGCTACCCGCTGGCACTACGTATGACAATGTGAGCATTGGTCGAGTCGTCACCAAACAAACTGCGCGTGGTGATGGTCTGGGACATAAGTTGCTGGAAGAGGCATTAACACAGTGTGAAATATTGTGGCCAGGACAGACGATTGATATAGGAGCTCAAGAGCATCTCATCCAGTTTTATGCGAGTCATGGATTCAAAGTTATTTCTGATCGCTACCTAGAGGATGGTATTCCTCATGTGGATATGCGAAAAGAAGCCGTAGCGATATAACGCGTTCATTGCTAGGTTAACTAATTTATAGATAAACTAAAAAGACGCGATACCTTCGCGTCTTTAGTTCATTTGAAGCATCTACTTGTTGCGCCCAAAGGTCCCATCCGATAAGCGGAAAAACATGACGGACCGGCCGCTTTTTTCTAGTTGCAGCATATCCAACTCGCCTTCATCGCTAAGCTTAAAGCGAATCAATTGTCCTTGTTTAATTTGGCTCAGCGGCTTATCACTGCCTTCGATTTTTACTAGAGCGCTAAGATCCGCCATCGAGAGCTGATTACTTCTGAAAACCTGCGCTAACGTGTCGCCATTTTTAACCGTGTACTCTTTCCAGTCTTCGGATTTCGGCCCAGAATTCTGAGAGGTTCTTTGCTGGCTTAAACTCTGTGCGTTCAGCTGAATCGCTACGCGCTGATGATCGACCTCAGCTTGCTCAACTGATTGTTCTGTTTTATTCGGCAAAGGAATAACAAGGAGTACCAGAATCAATGGTACTAAAACCATCAAAGCTCGTTGATGGAATTTCGGTAGGCGCAGCCAAAACTGCTTAACAGGCTGTATACGCTCCAACCACTGCTCTTTGTTGAACGGCTGCTTCCAGTCGATAGCAGCGAATTTTTGTTTAACCAATTCGACATAGTCGACTTGCTGCTTTTTCTTTCTGCGACGATTCATTTTAATGAGTCCCTTAATACTTCTACTGCCAGTATAAAAATACCGACGCGGAGAGTATATGTTTTTCACTAAACTAAAATGGAATTTGGATTAAATTAGCAGAAATTTCACTTGGAGTAAGAGATAAGTCACACCCTGGCCGCCTCAATTAAGCATTCAGTCGCAATCATTTAAACCTAAGCTCGAAACTGATATCCTGTTGCCTTTATCACTCCTAACAAGAGCGACATTCATGTCTGAAATTAAATTTGAAACTGCAGAACAAAAAGCAAGCTACGGCATTGGTCTGCAAATGGGTCAGCAACTTGCAGGTTCTGGTCTTGAAGGTCTTAGCGTTGATGCTATCGCAGCGGGTATTGCAACAGCACTAACTGGTGACATGCCATCAATCGAAATTGATGAAATCAACAAAGCACTACAAGAACTTCACACTCGTGCAGAAACCGCTCGCCAAGAAGCAGCGAAAATTGCAGCAGCAGAAGGCGAAGCGTTCCTAAAAGACAACGCACTACGCCCTGAAGTTAACGTTCTAGACTCTGGCCTTCAGTACGAAATCATTTCTGAAGGTACTGGTGCAGTTCCAACAGCAGAAAGCTCAGTTCGCGTTCACTACCACGGTGAGCTAACTGACGGTACTGTATTCGATAGCTCTGTATCTCGCGGTCAACCAGCTGAATTCCCTGTTACAGGCGTAATCAAAGGCTGGGTAGAAGCACTACAACTAATGCCTGTTGGTTCTAAGTGGAAACTATACGTACCACAAGACCTTGCGTACGGTGAGCGTGGCGCTGGTGCAGCTATCCCTCCATTCGCAGCACTAGTTTTCGAAGTAGAACTACTAGATATTCTTTAATTGAAACCATTTTCAATTATGATTTAATAAAACGGCGCATTAGCGCCGTTTTTTTGTCTAAACTGAATAGACTTTCTCACCTCTAAACCTTTCATTCTGATAGCCTTTAAAACAATAAAATCACGTTAAAAACGCTCAACCTTCGGAGGTACTATGCGTAAAATACTCCTGACTCTGGCACTCTTATCAATGAACATTGGTAGTGCACACGCATTCTTAGATTCCGTCACGCAAAAAAGTAAAGAAAGTGGCCTAATGGATATGGTAGGTAGTAGCCTGAACACTGAATCATCTCCATTAACAGACATGCTAACTAGCCAATTACCTGTATCTACAGAACAAGCGGCTGGAGGTAGTGGCGCACTACTCGCTTTGGCTCAAAGCCAGCTTTCACAAGAAAATAGCAGTGAATTACAGTCTTTGATTCCTGGGCTTTCAAACTTGCAAGGAGCACAAAGCTTACTGGGGAATATTGAGAATATCAGTGCAGTAAAAAGTGCATTCGATACGTTGGGTTTAGATCCCTCTATGATCAGTCAGTTTGCTCCAGTAATCTTGGATTACTTGAACAAGCAAGGCGCTAGCGAGGGACTTCTAAGTTCGTTAGGCGGGTTGTGGAATACTAGTAAATAAGCGCAAGTGATAATCACTTTTTAAATTGCCAGTCTGCATGGAGTAAAATAAATGCAGGCTGGATATAAAGATTTACTGAATCGCAGATACAAAAAAGCCGAGCTAACGCTCGGCTTTCTCGTTCTTACGAACTGATTACTCAGCAGCTTCTTCAGCAGCTGGGCGATCTACAAGCTCAATGTAAGCCATTGGAGCTTTATCACCAGCACGGAAGCCAGCTTTTAGGATACGAGTGTAACCGCCCTGACGAGCAGCAAAACGTGGACCTAGTTCGTTAAATAGTTTTGCAACTACTTCGTTGTCACGAGTACGTGCAAATGCTAGACGACGGTTAGCAACACTGTCAGTCTTAGCTAGTGTAATCAAAGGCTCAACTACGCGACGTAGCTCTTTTGCTTTTGGCAAAGTAGTCTTGATAACTTCATGACGTACTAGAGAGCTAGCCATGTTGCTGAACATCGCTTTGCGATGTGAGCTGTTGCGGTTGAGTTGACGACCACTCTTACGATGGCGCATGACCTAATCCTTCTAACTAGTATCGATTAATCTTCAGCGATTGATGCAGGTGGCCAGTTTTCTAGGCGCATGCCCAGAGACAGACCACGTGACGCAAGTACGTCTTTAATCTCAGTAAGAGACTTTTTACCAAGGTTAGGCGTTTTAAGTAGCTCAACCTCAGTACGTTGTACTAGATCACCGATGTAGTGAATCGCTTCTGCTTTCAGACAGTTAGCAGAGCGAACTGTTAGTTCAAGATCGTCTACAGGACGCAGTAGGATCGGATCGAATTCTGGCTTCTCTTCTTTCTCCTCAGGAACTCGTACATCACGAAGATCTACGAATGCATCCAATTGTTCAGCTAGGATTGTAGCTGCACGACGGATTGCTTCCTCAGGTTCTAGAGTACCGTTTGTTTCCATATCGATAACAAGCTTGTCTAGATCAGTGCGCTGTTCTACACGAGCTGCTTCTACAGCGTAGGCAATTTTGTCTACTGGGCTGTAAGTAGCATCTACTAGTAGGCGACCGATTGGACGCTCGTCTTCTTCGTTATGGATACGCGCAGAAGCTGGAACATAACCACGACCACGTTCTACTTTAATACGCATTGCGATTTCAGCGTTGTCATCCGTTAGGTGACAAATAACGTGTTCAGGGTTAGCGATCTCTACATCACCATCATGGGTGATGTCACCTGCAACCACAGGGCCCGAGCCTGATTTGTTCAAAGTAATGAACACTTCATCTTTGCCTTCAGCAACACGCACTGCCAAACCTTTAAGGTTTAGAAGGATTTCAAGAATATCTTCTTGTACACCTTCTTTAGTGCTGTACTCGTGAAGTACGCCTTCGATTTCTACTTCTGTCACTGCACAACCAGGCATAGAAGATAGAAGAATGCGGCGAAGTGCATTACCCAGAGTATGACCAAAGCCACGCTCTAATGGCTCAAGAGTTACTTTTGCGTGAGTCGAGCTGATTTGTTCGATGTCAACTAGACGTGGCTTAAGAAATTCTGTTACAGAACCCTGCATTGTGTCCTCTCTTTAGTTTAAACCTTACTTAGAGTAAAGCTCGACGATCAATTGTTCGTTGATGTCAGCTGATAGATCAGAACGCTCAGGCATACGCTTGAATGTACCTTCCATCTTGCCACCATCTACTTCAATCCAAGTTGGTTTTTCACGTTGTTCAGCAACTTCTAGAGCCGCTTTAATACGAGCTTGCTGTTTAGCTTTCTCGCGAATAGAAACAACGTCATTAGCCGCTACTTTGAAAGAAGGAACGTTTACAACTTTACCGTTTACTAGGATAGCTTTGTGGCTAACTAGCTGACGTGCTTCTGCGCGAGTTGCACCAAAGCCCATGCGGTAAACTACGTTATCAAGACGACCTTCAAGAAGCTGAAGTAGGTTTTCACCAGTGTTGCCTTTTAGGCGAGCAGCTTCTTTGTAGTAGTTACGGAATTGTTTTTCTAGAACGCCGTACATACGACGTACTTTTTGCTTCTCACGAAGCTGAACGCCATACTCAGATAGACGACCGCGACGAGCGCCGTGTACACCTGGTGCGTTATCAATTTTACACTTGGTATCGATCGCGCGAACACCAGACTTAAGGAATAAGTCAGTGCCTTCACGACGGCTAAGCTTCAGCTTAGGACCCAAATATCTTGCCATGATTCTTCTCCAATTGTCCTAGAAACGTTATACGCGACGTTTCTTAGGTGGACGACAACCGTTATGAGGGATTGGTGTAGCATCAACGATGTTTGTGATGCGGAAACCAGCGGCGTTTAGTGCACGAACAGTAGATTCGCGACCTGGACCAGGACCCTTAACCATAACTTCCAAGTTCTTTAGGCCGTATTCTTTAGCCATTTCAGCACAACGCTCAGCAGCAACCTGTGCAGCGAACGGAGTAGACTTACGAGAACCACGGAAACCAGAACCACCTGCAGTAGCCCATGCAAGAGCGTTACCTTGACGGTCAGTAATGGTTACGATTGTGTTATTGAAAGAAGCATGGATGTGCGCAACGCCATCTGCAACTTGCTTGCGTACGCGCTTACGAGCGCGAGTTGGTTGTTTAGCCATTGTACTCTACCTTCCCGATTATTTCTTGATCGGCTTACGCGGACCCTTACGGGTGCGAGCGTTGGTTTTAGTACGCTGTCCACGTAGTGGTAGACTGCGACGATGACGAAGACCACGGTAACAGCCAAGGTCCATAAGACGCTTGATGTTCATAGATACTTCACGACGTAGATCACCTTCTACAGTGTACTTAGCTACACCATCACGCAGTTGATCGATCTGCTCTTCAGTTAGTTCACTGATCTTAACATTTTCAGCAATACCCACTTCAGCTAGGATAGCTTGAGAGCGAGTTTTACCGATGCCGTAGATCGCTGTTAGAGCGATTACTGCATGTTTCTGATCAGGAATGTTAATGCCTGCTATACGGGCCATTATTCACTCCTAAGTGTTTCTATAAAAGAATTAGCCGCAGCAAAGCCCGTTATGGATACGCTGCGGAATACTACTTCTTTTGCACGCAAAAGGTAGGCCGAGGAATATACTCGACCCAACCTTCATTTTCAAGTAAAAATTTCTGCTAATTAGCCTTGGCGCTGTTTGTGCTTTGGCTCACTGCAAATCACGCGAACGACACCGTTACGCTTGATTACTTTACAGTTACGGCAGATTTTTTTAACGGAAGCACGAACTTTCATTGCTAAACTCCGTAAATGAAACTGAGTCTACCGCCGGATTAACGGCCGTAGCCTTTCAGATTCGCTTTCTTCAACACAGAATCATACTGTTGAGACATCAGATGAGTCTGTACCTGTGCCATAAAGTCCATAATTACAACAACTACGATTAGTAGCGATGTACCGCCGAAGTAGAAACGTACGTTCCACGCGACCATCATGAACTCGGGAATCAGACAGATAAAGGTAATGTACAGTGCACCAGCAAGGGTTAAACGTGTCATTACTTTATCAATGTACTTCGCTGTCTGCTCACCTGGGCGGATACCGGGTACGAATGCACCAGACTTCTTCAAGTTATCTGCTGTTTCACGCGGGTTGAAAACCAACGCCGTGTAGAAAAAACAGAAGAAGATAATTGCTGCTGCATAAAGCATTACATACAACGGTTGACCTGGGCTAAGAGCCAAAGACACGTCAGTTAACCAACCGAACGCGCTGCTCTCGCCGTTTTGACCAAACCACTGAGCCAATGTTCCTGGGAACAAGATAATGCTTGATGCAAAAATCGCTGGAATTACACCTGCCATGTTAATTTTAAGAGGCAGATGCGAGCTTTGCGCAGCAAATACTTTACGACCTTGTTGACGCTTCGCGTAGTTAACGACGATTCGGCGTTGACCACGTTCCATGAAAACAACGAAGTAAATGACTGCAAAAGCTAATACCGCGATTAGCAACAGAAGAAGTACATGCAATTCACCTTGACGCGCTTGCTCGATTGTTTGACCGATTGCAGAAGGCAATCCAGCAACAATACCTGCAAAAATCAGTATCGAAATACCGTTACCAATTCCTCGCTCTGTAATTTGTTCACCTAACCACATTAAGAACATGGTACCGGTTACTAAACTTACGGTAGCAATTAGCGTAAACATGGTTTGGTTGATAACAACCAGATTGTCGACCATGTTTGGTAGGCCAGTTGCAATACCTATAGCTTGGAAGGTTGCAAGTACAAGCGTGCCGTAGCGTGTGTATTGGCTGATCTTACGACGGCCTGCTTCACCCTCTTTTTTGAGTTCAGCTAACGCTGGATGAACTACAGTTAGCAATTGGACAACAATAGATGCCGAAATATACGGCATGATGCCCAATGCTAATATAGATGCACGCTCAAGAGCACCACCGGAGAACATGTTAAACATTTCAACGATGGTACCTTTTTGCTGTTCGAACAAATCGGCAAGTACAGCAGCGTCAATACCAGGAATCGGCACAAAGGAGCCGGCTCGGAATACTAAAAGTGCACCAATTACGAATAACAAGCGCGACTTTAGTTCACTTAAGCCGCTCTGAGCACTACGAAAATCTTGTCCTGGTTTCTTAGCCATCTGTACCTCGTTCCTCGAGATTATTCCTCGATTTTACCGCCTGCAGCTTCGATTGCAGCTTTAGCGCCTTTAGTCACACGTAGACCTTTCACAGTCACTGCTTTGTTGATTTCACCAGAAAGAACAACTTTTACAAATTCGATGTTCTTAGTGATGATGTTAGCAGCTTTAAGACTGTTTAGATCAACTACGTCACCAGAAACTTTCGCTAGCTCAGCTAGACGAACTTCAGCAGACACTAGGCTCTTACGAGAAGTGAAACCGAATTTTGGTAGACGTTGTTTCAGAGGCATCTGACCGCCTTCGAAACCTGGACGAACACTGCCGCCAGAACGTGATTTTTGACCTTTGTGACCACGGCCACCAGTTTTACCTAGGCCTGAACCGATACCACGACCTACTCGCTTCGCAGAAGTTTTCGCGCCAGCAGCCGGTGCTAGAGTATTCAAACGCATTCTGATTACTCCTCAACTTTAACCATGTAGTAAACCTTGTTGATCATACCGCGAATACACGGAGTATCTTCAAGTTCTACTGTGTGGTTGATTTTACGAAGACCTAGACCGCGCAAAGTAGCTTTGTGCTTTGGCAGACGACCAATTGAGCTTTTAGTTTGAGTTACTTTAATAGTTGCCATGGTGTTCTTACTCCGAAATAGATTCAACAGTTAGACCACGTTTAGCAGCAACCATTTCTGGTGACTTCATGCTACCTAGTGCATCGATCGTTGCACGAACGATGTTGATAGGGTTCGTAGAACCGTACGCTTTAGATAGTACGTTGTGTACACCAGCAACTTCTAGTACTGCACGCATCGCACCACCTGCGATAACACCAGTACCTTCTGCAGCAGGCTGCATGTAAACTTTAGAGCCCGAATGGCGACCTTTCACTGGGTGGTGAAGAGTGCCTTCGTTTAGAGCGATCGTAGTCATGTTACGACGCGCTTTTTCCATTGCTTTTTGAATCGCTGCAGGTACTTCACGAGCTTTGCCGTAACCGAAACCTACACGACCATTACCGTCACCAACTACTGTTAGTGCAGTGAAGCTCATGATTCGACCGCCTTTAACCGTCTTAGATACGCGGTTAACTGCGATTAGCTTTTCTTGCAAATCATTCGCTTGAACTTGTTGTTCTTTAGCCATCTTCCAACCCTACCTTAGAATTTCAGACCAGCTTCGCGAGCAGATTCTGCTAGCGCCGCTACTCGACCGTGGTATTGGAAACCAGAACGATCAAATGCAACTGCAGTTACGCCCTTCTCAAGAGCGCGCTCAGCAATAGCTTTACCCACTGCTTTAGCTGCATCAACGTTACCAGTGTATTTCACTTGCTCACGGATCGCTTTTTCTACAGTAGAAGCTGCTGCGATAACCTCAGAGCCGTTAGCCGCGATAACCTGTGCGTACACGTGACGAGGAGTACGGTGTACAACTAGGCGAGTCGCACCCAGTTCTGCAATCTTACGACGTGCACGTGTAGCACGACGGATGCGAGATGCTTTCTTATCCATAGTGTTACCTTACTTCTTCTTAGCTTCTTTAGTACGCACATTTTCATCTGCGTAACGAACACCTTTGCCTTTGTATGGCTCAGGCTCACGGTAAGAACGAATGTCAGCCGCAACTTGACCAACTAGTTGCTTGTCAGCACCAGTGATCACGATTTCAGTTTGGCTTGGACATTCAGCTTTAATACCCGCTGGCAACTCGTGCTCAACTGGGTGTGAGAAGCCTAGTGTTAGACCTACAGCGTTGCCTTTGATAGCAGCACGGTAACCTACACCTTTAAGAGTTAGCTTCTTAGTAAAGCCTTCAGTAACACCAACAACCATGTTGTTAACTAGAGCGCGAGCAGTACCTGCTTGAGCCCATGCGTTAGCAACACCTTCTTTAGGACCGAAAGTCAGGTTATTTTCTTCCTGAGCGATTACAACTGCATCGTTAAGAACGCGAGTTAGTTCGCCTTTCGCACCTTTTACAGTGATTTCTTGGCCGTTTAGTTTCACCTCTACGCCAGCTGGAATAGCGACAGGTGCTTTTGCAACACGAGACATAGTCTACTCCTTATTAAGCTACGTAAGCGATGATTTCACCACCAAGACCTGCTTTACGTGCAGCGCGGTCTGACATAAGACCCTTGGAAGTTGAAACGATAGCAATACCAAGACCACCCATTACAGAAGGAAGTTCATCTTTCTTCTTGTAAACACGTAGACCTGGACGAGAAACACGTTTAAGTTGCTCGATTACTGGTTTAGCTTGGAAGTACTTAAGTGTAACTTCTAGCTCAGGTTTTGCTTCGCCTTCAACAGCGAAGTCAACGATGTAACCTTCAGCTTTTAGTAGTGCAGCAATTGCAACTTTAAGCTTTGAAGAAGGCATTTTTACAGCAACTTTGTTTGCTGCCTGACCGTTACGAACGCGGGTCAGCATATCCGAAATCGGATCTTGCATGCTCATATGATTTACTCCAAATGATTAAGTGGCAATTACCAGCTAGCCTTACGAAGACCCGGAATCTCGCCTTTCATGCAAGCTTCACGAACCTTAATACGGCTTAGACCGAACTTACGTAGGTAACCGTGTGGACGACCAGTTTGGTTGCAACGGTTGCGCTGACGTGATGCACTTGAATCACGTGGAAGAGATTGCAGTGTAAGAACCGCGTTCCAACGATCTTCTTCAGATGCGTTTACATCGCTGATGATAGCTTTTAGCGCTGCACGCTTTTCAGCGAACTTAGCTACTAGCTGTGCACGTTTAGCTTCACGTGCTTTCATTGATTGTTTAGCCATAACAGTAACCCTTCACCTTACTTACGGAATGGGAAGTTAAAGGCAGCCAGCAGAGCACGGCCTTCCTCATCAGTACCAGCAGACGTCGTAATAGTGATGTCTAAACCGCGTACACGATCAACTTTATCAAAGTCGATTTCCGGGAAGATGATTTGCTCGCGAACGCCCATGCTGTAGTTACCGCGACCGTCAAAAGACTTAGCGCTAACACCACGGAAGTCACGTACACGTGGAAGAGCGATGTTAATTAAACGCTCAAGAAAATCCCACATACGTTCGCCACGCAAGGTTACTTTACAACCGATAGGGTAGCCTTCACGGATTTTGAAACCTGCAACAGATTTGCGCGCTTTTGTGATAAGTGGCTTTTGACCAGAGATCGTTGCCATATCAGACGCTGCATTTTCTAGCAGTTTCTTATCGTTGATTGCTTCACCAACACCCATGTTTAGGGTGATTTTCTCGATTCTAGGGACTTGCATGACGCTTGTGTAACCGAACTGTTTGGTCAGTTCAGCGACTACAGACGACTTGTAGTAATCATGCAGTTTCGCCATAGTAGAACTCCAAATTACTTCTATTAGTTAGAAACGGTTTCGCCGTTAGACTTGAAGAAACGAACTTTTTTGCCGTCTTCAAAACGGAAACCGATACGGTCAGCTTTACCAGTAGCTGCGTTGAAAATCGCCACGTTAGAAACGTCGATTGCTGCTTCTTGCTCTACGATACCGCCTTGGATACCCATAGCTGGAACAGGTTTCTGATGCTTCTTAACTAGGTTGATACCTTCAACGATAACTTTACCAGTTGCTAGAACCTTAGTTACTTTACCTTTCTTGCCTTTGTCTTTACCAGCAAGAACGATTACTTCGTCATTACGACGGATTTTAGCTGCCATTTCTACGTGCTCCTTACAGAACTTCTGGAGCCAGTGAAACGATCTTCATGAACTTATCGCCACGAAGTTCGCGTGTCACAGGACCAAAGATACGTGTACCGATTGGTTGCTCAGTATTGTCGTTTAGCAATACGCAAGCATTTCGGTCGAAGCGAATGACAGAACCGTCAGGACGACGTACGCCTTTACGGGTGCGCACTACCACCGCCTTCAGAACATCACCTTTTTTAACTTTACCGCGAGGGATTGCTTCCTTCACAGTAACTTTGATGACGTCACCGATATGTGCATAACGGCGGTGAGAGCCACCCAGAACCTTAATACACATTACGCTGCGTGCGCCTGAGTTATCAGCTGCGTCCAGCATACTTTGCATTTGGATCATGTTAGTGCTCCGCTAAATATTAATAACTAGACCCATCACGGGTCGGGCTGCCTCTTTAAAAGGGACGCGAATTGTACCACCCTTTTTTGTGATTGGGTAGTCAAAAAATAAACGGCTCCAAAAATATTTTGGAGCCGCTTTAGTTTCATAGAATTAACGAGATTAAATCTTCGCCTTTTCTAGAACTTTTACCAAAGTCCAAGACTTAGTCTTAGACAGTGGACGACACTCTGCGATTTCAACTGTGTCGCCTAGGCCACACTCGTTGTTCTCGTCATGTGCGTGTACTTTAGTCGTACGTTTTACGTATTTACCGTAGATTGGGTGTTTTACGAAACGTTCGATAGCAACAGTGATAGACTTGTCCATCTTATCGCTAACAACACGACCTTGTTGAGTACGTTTTACTTCGCTCATTATGCGCCTGCCTTCTCAGTCAAAACAGTTTTCACACGTGCGATATCACGGCGTACAGCTTTCAGAGTATGAGTTTGCTGTAGTTGACCAGTCGCAGCTTGCATGCGCAAGTTGAACTGTTCACGTAGCAAATTCATTAGCTCAGCGTTAAGCTCTTCAACGCTTTTCTCGCGTAGATCTTGTGCTTTCATCACATCACCTGCTTAGTTACAAATGTAGTTTTGAAAGGCAGTTTACGTGCCGCAAGACGGAACGCTTCACGTGCCAATTCTTCAGGTACACCACCCATTTCGTACATAACCTTACCAGGTTGGATTTGGGCTACCCAGTACTCAACGTTACCTTTACCCTTACCTTGACGAACTTCAAGTGGTTTTTCTGTGATTGGTTTGTCTGGGAACACACGGATCCAGATTTTACCTTGACGCTTAACGTGACGTGTCATTGCACGACGTGCCGCTTCGATTTGACGAGCAGTTAGACGACCACGGCCAACAGCTTTAAGACCGAATTCGCCGAAGCTTACATCAGTACCTTTAGCTAGACCACGGTTACGACCAGTCTGAACCTTACGGAACTTAGTACGTTTAGGTTGTAGCATCTGTCGACTCCTTACTTACGGCCTTTACGCTGCTTCTTAGGCTTGTCGCCTTTAGGCTCTACAGCGTTAGCTGCTGGCATACCACCTAGGATTTCACCTTTGAAGATCCAAGTTTTAATGCCGATCACACCGTATTGAGTGTGAGCCGAAGAAGTTGCGTAATCAATGTCAGCACGTAGAGTGTGTAGAGGCACACGGCCTTCACGGTACCACTCTGAACGTGCGATTTCAGCGCCGCCTAGACGACCGCTTACTTCCACTTTGATACCTTTAGCGCCTAGGCGCATAGCGTTTTGTACTGCGCGCTTCATAGCACGACGGAACATAACACGACGCTCTAGCTGAGACGCGATGCTGTCACCAACAAGTTGCGCATCTAGTTCAGGCTTACGTACTTCAGCGATGTTAATTTGCGCTGGTACACCTGCAATTTTAGCTACAGCTGCGCGTAGCTTCTCAACGTCTTCACCTTTCTTACCGATAACAACGCCTGGACGAGCAGTGTGAATAGTCACACGGATGCTCTTAGCAGGACGCTCGATAACGATACGTGATAGAGACGCTTTTTTCAGTTCACTTGTAAGGAACTGACGTACCTTGAAGTCGCCGTCTAGGTTGTCAGCGAAATCTTTGGTGTTAGCAAACCATGTAGCATTCCAAGGCTTAACGATGCCTAGACGAATACCATTTGGATGTACTTTTTGACCCATTGCTTACTCTCCTAGTCTCTAGCGATCTGCTACAACAACAGTGATGTGGCTTGAACGCTTCAAGATACGATCCGCACGACCTTTAGCACGAGGCATAATACGCTTCATGGTTGGGCCTTCATCTACAAAGATTTTTGCGACATTCAGATCGTCAATATCTGCACCTTCGTTGTGCTCCGCGTTAGCGATAGCAGACTCTAGAACTTTCTTAACTAGTGCAGCAGCTTTTTTGTTGCTGAACGTTAGGATTTCTAGAGCTTGGTCAACAGATTTACCACGGATTAGATCCGCAACTAAGCGAGCTTTCTGAGGCGAAATGCGAGCAAAGTTATGTTTAGCAATTGCTTCCATTATTTACTCCTTAGCGCTTCTTAGCTTTCTTATCCGCAGCGTGACCGCGGTAAGTACGTGTTGGTGCGAATTCACCCAGTTTGTGACCGATCATTTCATCAGTTACAAATACTGGTACGTGCTGACGACCATTATGGACAGCGATGGTCAAACCGATCATCGTAGGGATGATCATTGAACGACGGGACCAAGTCTTAATAGGCTTTTTGTCTCCGCTTTCCACCGCTTTCTCTACCTTCTTCAGCAAGTGTAGGTCAATAAAAGGACCTTTCTTGAGAGAACGTGGCATGGCGATTCCTCTTTATATAGATTACTTGTTACGACGACGTACGATGTACTTGTCAGTGCGTTTGTTCTTACGAGTCTTGAAGCCTTTAGTAGGCATACCCCAAGGAGATACTGGGTGACGACCACCAGAAGTACGGCCTTCACCACCACCGTGTGGGTGGTCAATCGGGTTCATTACAACACCACGAACCGTTGGACGGATACCGCGATGACGTGATGCACCTGCTTTACCAAGTTCACGTAGCATGTGCTCAGAGTTACCAACTTCACCGATTGTTGCACGGCCTTCAGAAAGAACTTTGCGCATCTCGCCAGAACGTAGACGGATAGTTACGTACGCACCGTCGCGAGCAACGATTTGAGCGTAAGCACCAGCCGAACGAGCTAGCTGACCACCTTTACCAGGCTTAAGTTCAACGTTATGTACTGTTGAACCTACTGGGATATTACGCATTGGTAGAGTGTTACCAGCTTTGATTGGTGCATCAACACCAGACTGAATAACATCACCAGCTACAACACCTTTAGGTGCTAGGATGTAGCGACGCTCACCGTCTTTGTAAAGAACTAGAGCAATGTTTGCGCTACGGTTTGGATCGTATTCAAGACGCTCAACTGTCGCTGGAATACCATCTTTAGTACGTTTGAAGTCAACTACACGGTAGTGGTGCTTGTGACCACCGCCGATGTGACGTACTGTGATACGACCCTTGTTGTTACGACCACCGTTCTTAGAGTTTTTCTCTAGAAGAGGTGCGTATGGCTTGCCCTTGTGTAGGTCAGCGTTAACAACTTTAACAACGTGACGACGACCAGGGGAAGTCGGCTTACATTTAACAATAGCCATTTTTAACTACTCCTGTTATTCCGCGCCGCCAACGAAGTCAAGATCTTGACCTTCTTTCAAAGTAACGTACGCTTTCTTAACGTCGCTGCGGCGACCTTGGCGTAGACCTTGACGTTTGGTCTTACCCTTAGTGATAAGAGTATTTACAGACTTAACTTCAACTTCAAATAGCTTTTCTACAGCTGCTTTGATCTCTTTTTTAGTCGCATCTTTAGCTACTTTGAAAACGATAGTGTTCGCTTTCTCAGCTGCCATAGTTGCTTTTTCAGAGATGTGCGGTGCACGTAGAACTTTTAGGATACGCTCTTCAGTGATCATGCTAGCATTTCCTCTACTTGCTTAACTGCTTCTGCAGTCATTACAACTTTGTCAAACGCGATTAGAGATACTGGATCGATACCAGCAACATCACGTGCGTCAACTTTGTATAGGTTACGAGCAGCTAGGAATAGATTCTCATCTACTTCGCTAGTCACGATTAGAGCGTCAGTTAGCTCAAGCTCTTTAAGCTTAGCAACTAGCTCTTTAGTCTTTGGTGCTTCAACTGAGAAGTTATCAACAACGATTAGACGCTCTTGACGAACAAGCTCAGAAAGAATGCTCTTCATAGCACCACGGTACATTTTTTTGTTTACTTTTTGGCTGTGATCTTGTGGTTTCGCAGCAAAAGTAACACCACCTGTACGCCAGATTGGGCTACGGATTGTACCAGCACGCGCACGGCCAGTACCTTTTTGACGCCATGGCTTAGCGCCACCGCCAGAAACTTCTGAACGTGTTTTTTGAGCACGAGTACCTTGACGAGCACCTGCTGCGTACGCAACAACTACTTGGTGTACAAGAGCTTCGTTAAACTCACGTCCGAAAGTAGTTTCGGAAACAGTTAGTGCATCGGCACCTTTAACCATTAGTTCCATTACTTACTCCTGAGACGTTATGCTTTAACAGCTGGTTTAACGATCACGTTGCCGCCAGTTGCGCCTGGGACTGCACCTTTAATAAGAAGCAGGTTGCGCTCAGCGTCAACACGTACGATCTCTAGGTTTTGAGTCGTTACACGCTCAGCACCCATGTGACCTGCCATTTTCTTGCCTTTAAATACGCGACCTGGAGTCTGACATTGACCGATAGAACCAGGAGCACGGTGAGACAATGAGTTACCGTGAGTCATATCTTGAGTACGGAAGTTCCAACGCTTAACAGCGCCTTGGAAACCTTTACCCTTAGATGTACCAGTAACGTCTACTTTCTTAGTTTCGTTGAATAGTTCAACAGTTAGTTCTGAACCAACTTCGAACTCTTCGCCGTTTTCTAAACGGAATTCCCAAAGACCGCGACCAGCTTCAACGCCAGCTTTAGCAAAGTGACCTGCTTCAGCTTTGTTTACGCGGTTAGCTTTCTTAGAACCAGCTGTAACCTGGATTGCTGCGTAGCCGTCAGTTTCAAGAGTTTTCACTTGAGAAACACGGTTAGCTTCAACCTCAACAACAGTTACTGGGATAGAAACGCCTTCTTCAGTAAATACGCGGGTCATGCCCACTTTACGACCGATTAGACCAATCATACTTCTAATCTCCCTTAACCTAGGCTAATTTGAACGTCAACGCCCGCAGCAAGGTCTAGACGCATTAGAGCATCAACAGTCTTGTCTGTTGGCTCAACGATGTCGATTAGACGCTTGTGAGTACGGATTTCGTACTGGTCACGTGCTTTCTTGTTAACGTGTGGAGAGATAAGAACTGTGAAACGCTCTTTACGAGTTGGCAGTGGGATTGGACCACGAACCTGTGCGCCAGTGCGCTTAGCTGTTTCAACGATTTCCGCTGTAGAAGCATCGATTAGTTTGTAATCGAAAGCTTTTAGGCGGATACGGATACGTTGGTTCTGCATGAGACAGAGCTCCAAATTTAATAAATTACACAAACAATATCGCCACTCAAACTCGTCAAGACGAGAGAATGCCGATTGATTTATGTGAAACCGTAGCATCCAAGATTAGGACGCATTGTCAGTTAATTTTCGATTAACTATCCCTATATGCCAAAGTCACCTTTGAGGATAGTTTTTCCGAAGAAAAGATAGCTAATTGTATTAACCGCGAACATAAGCTGAGTATACATTACCTCACAAATCCTTAGATTTGCTCGCTCCTCACTGCTCATTGGTTCACAACTGGCTTAACCAGTGCGCTGCATTATACAGATCACACTTTAGGTTGCAAGCGCTGAGTGAAAAATAATCGGGAATAATCCAAACCCTATACATCCCTCTTCGCTTGATAGCCATTAAACAAAAAGGACGCCGAAGCGTCCTTTTCTAAACTGTAATCGTAATAGCGGCTGCTATTATTTCTTACCGCTTGATAGTGCACCGAAACGCTTGTTGAAGCGATCAACACGGCCGCCTGTATCAACGATACGTTGCTTACCAGTGTAGAATGGGTGACACTTGTCACATACGTCTAGGTGGATAGACTCTTTACCTAGAGTAGAGTTGAACTCAAAAGAGTTGCCGCAAGAACAAGTCGCTTTTACTGCTTTGTATTCTGGGTGGATACCAGCTTTCATGGGATAACCTCAATAGTAGGCCGTGTCGCTATACGAATCTAAGCCGCACACCACACGCAATTAATAATAAAATGGGATACCGCATCAACTAATTGCCGAAGCCATATCTCAAGGCGCGATATAGTAAAGAATCACATTGCTCGGATCAACATATTTGGCAACTTTTTCGCCACTTTTTTAGCCAGACTAATCATAGAGGCACGATTCACGCTGAATCACATAGCTTTACTCGAATTTCCATACCGATTTTAATAGACTCTCATTTCCTTTCCCTCTTTTTAATAGCTAAGAATTTATGCGTCCAACCATTGCTAGAGTGGCATTACCCGTTCCGCTCGACAAACAATTTGATTACGCCATTCCGGGGCACCTGTTTCCGATCATTGGTGGACGCGTTTCCGTACCTTTTGGACGCCAAACCTTAGTCGGCATCGTCACCGCAATGGTGAACCACTCCGACTTTCCTAAAGAGCAGCTTAAGCCAATCAAAGCGGTATTAGACTCCCAACCGATATGGCCAGAGACGCTTTATTCTCTGCTAAATTGGTGCAGCCAGTTCTATCAGTACCCTCTAGGTGACACTCTACACAATGCAATGCCTGCCGCGCTGAGGAAAGGCAAACCGGCCGACTTTGCAACGCTACAAGAATGGCAACTGACAGAAGCAGGAAGAAATAAGCTCATGCAAGGGCTTGGGCGTGCAGTAAAACAACAGCGTGCACTCCAAATGATGGTCAACGGCCCAATCTCGCATCAAGAACTCTTGGATCAAGAAGTAAACTCGACCATCTTAAAAAATCTCGAAGAAAAAGGTTGGGTCGAGCGTATCGAGAAAAAGCCGGTTATTACGAAATGGAGTCAAAATGTAGAGTGCACGGTAGAGAAACCAAAGCTTAACCATGAACAAGCACTCGCTATTGCAAGCGTAAATAGCCAAACAGGCTTTGCTTGCTATTTATTAGAGGGGGTAACTGGCTCTGGTAAAACAGAAGTTTACTTAAACCTTATCAAGCCCGTCCTAGAGCAAGGGAAACAGGCATTAGTTTTAGTACCTGAGATCGGTCTAACGCCCCAAACCATCAACCGCTTTAAACATCGATTTAATGTCCCGGTAGATGTGATTCATTCCGGTTTGAATGAAACAGAGCGTTTGAACGCCTGGTTATCGGCTCGCGATAAAGCCGCGGGGATCATCATTGGTACGCGCTCAGCCCTACTGACACCTTTTGCTGATTTGGGGATTATTATCGTTGATGAAGAGCATGACTCCTCTTATAAGCAACAAGACAGCTTGCGTTACCACGCTCGTGATGTTGCTGTCATGCGCGCCCATAAAGAGCAAGTGCCGATTGTCCTTGGCTCAGCGACGCCAGCGTTAGAAACCCTACATAATGCACTGTCTGGTAAATATCACCATTTAACACTCACCCAACGAGCTGGCTCTGCCGTGCCAACCACCAATAAAGTGTTAGATGTAAAAGGTCAGTATTTAGAAAGTGGCTTATCCGCCCAACTGATTGCCGAAATGCGCAAACACTTAAAAATGGGCAATCAGGTTATGTTGTTTCTTAACCGCCGAGGTTTCTCGCCCGCTTTGATGTGCCATGAATGTGGTTGGATTGCAGAATGTAAACGCTGTGATGCGTACTATACGTTCCACCATTACAGCAACGAAATACGCTGCCATCACTGCGGCTCACAACAACCTGTCATTCATCAGTGTCAGGGGTGTGGTTCAACTCAACTGGTTACCGTCGGCGTAGGAACTGAGCAGCTCGAACAACAATTGGCTCAGTTATTTCCAGAATACAAAGCCATTCGCATCGACAGAGACAGCACACGTCGCAAAGGTAGCTTGGAAGATGCCCTTGAGTCGATTCGTAAAGGTGAATACCAAATACTGATAGGCACTCAAATGCTGGCTAAGGGGCACCACTTTCCAAATGTAACGCTCGTTGCTCTTTTGGATGTTGATGGCTCTCTATATAGTAGTGACTTCCGCGCTTCGGAGCGATTAGCTCAGCTGTTTATTCAGGTCGCAGGTCGTGCTGGCCGAGCAAGTAAACCTGGCGAAGTGATCCTGCAAACTCACCATCCTGAGCACAGCTTGCTGCAAGCCCTACTTCAAAAAGACTATCGTCACTTTGCTATGACAGCTCTGGAAGAACGCAAACTGGCTCAGCTTCCGCCTTATAGTTTCTTGACTCTGTTTAAAGCAGAAGCAAACCAAAGTGAGGTAGTTGAAGACTTCCTGCGTCAGGTTCGCTTTACGTTAGAGTCACACCCTCTGTTCGATGATTCCTGCATGGTGTTAGGCCCCACTCCTTCACCTTTGGCCAAGCGGGCTGGTAAATACCGCTGGCAGCTGTTACTTCAAACCCAGCATCGTTCATTGATGCAAAAGTTATTAACCAGTGCCAAACCTGCTATTGAGTTGTTGCCAAATGCCAAGAAAGTTCGCTGGAATTTAGACATAGAGCCACAAGATCTCAGCTAGCAAACGTTTAACTATGTAATGAATTACCATTTAATGTGACGAGCATCACGACGGGATTGCAATTTTTGTTAAACAGACCGTAACTTTCACTTTAGAAATGAATAGACTATCCAAATTAGAAAAGTCTAAAGTGACTTGTTCGCACAGGCTTAGATTAAAACAATGACTATTCCCACAAATTGATGTCGCAGTGAAGAATCCATTTTTCCACTTGTTAACACGAACTGAGCGAAGAGCAAACGCTGCTCTAACTCAGCGTGATTACTATGATTTCAAACCGGAATAACGTCATCTTGGCAAAAAAATAAACGAGAGGTTAAAAACTATGGCGACAATGAAGGATGTTGCCCAGCTTGCGGGAGTGTCTACGGCTACGGTATCTCGAGCATTAATGAACCCAGAAAAAGTATCTTCTTCAACGAGAAAAAGAGTAGAAGATGCCGTACTTGAAGCGGGTTATTCTCCAAACTCATTAGCGCGTAACTTACGTAGAAACGAATCAAAAACCATTGTTACTATCGTTCCCGACATCTGTGATCCTTATTTTTCTGAAATTATTCGCGGTATTGAAGATGCTGCCATGGAACATGGCTATCTAGTCCTGCTGGGCGATAGCGGACAACAGAAGAAACGCGAAAGTTCTTTCGTTAACCTCGTATTTACTAAGCAGGCGGATGGAATGCTACTGCTTGGCACAGATCTACCGTTCGATGTCAGTAAGCCAGAACAAAAGAACTTACCTCCGATGGTGATGGCGTGTGAATTTGCGCCAGAGTTAGAGCTTCCAACAGTACACATTGATAACCTGACCTCAGCATTTGAAGCGGTGAATTACCTAACCCAGCTAGGTCATAAACGCATCGCGCAAATCTCGGGTCCAGATACGGCAATATTGTGTCAGTTCCGCCAGCAAGGTTATCAACAAGCCTTGCGCCGTGCAGGCATCAATAAAGACCCTCAATATAGTGTCATTACTGAGTTCTCTTTTGATGGCGGAGCAAAAGCCGTTCGTAAACTGCTCGAATTACCTGAGCCACCAACAGCTATTTTCTGTCACTGTGACACAATGGCCATCGGCGCAATTCAAGAAGCGAAAAAGCTTGGCTTACGAGTACCGCAAGATCTCTCCGTTGTGGGCTTTGATGACATTAACTTCGCTCAGTACTGCGATCCACCGTTGACCACCATCTCTCAGCCTCGCTATGAGATTGGTCGACAAGCAATGCTAATGATGCTCGAGATGTTAAAAGGCCACGACGTGCATTCAGGCTCGCGTTTGCTTGAAACTAATCTCGTCATTCGCGGAAGTGCAGCGCCACCACAGCGCCCTTAACCTAAAAATTAAGTATCCATACCCAAAGCGGTGCTAAGGCGCCGCTTTTTATTTACCCCATCTGCTTTTTGTTTATCTCGCACAAATATAAGCTCGAACGGAAACACACTCCGACGTTGTCGCGCTTTAGCTATCAAGATTCTATCAATAGGGTGTTTTCTCAACTCGTTCTGGATTAACATATTTGCAAGAATCCTTGATGACCAGAAATAACCGTGGCAAATAGAGATTATGTAAGACGGGGGCGAGGTGCCCCAAAAAAGTCGACAAAAAAACAACCGCCGAGAAGAAAAAAACCTTGGCGTAGTGGCCTGCTCGCTATCTTGCTTGTGGGTGGTTTTGGCTATGGTCTTTACCTTTTGAGTAGCGACCCAGAGCCCAAACCACCTGTCGTGAAGCAGCCAACAACCACTGTAAGCAAACCAAAGCCGAAAAAAGATTTGCCGCCACCACCAGAAGAAAAGTGGGAATATGTCGAGTCACTACCGAAACGTGAAGTTGAAGTTGTGGCCAAAGAAATTGAAGTTTCTAAAATTCCTTACATCATGCAATGTGGTGCTTACAAAACCCAAGCGCAAGCAGAAGAGCGTAAGCTTGCAATCGCGTTCCAAGGGATGTCGAGCAAGATTCGTAAGAAAGAAGGCAGTTCATGGTATCGCGTGGTGCTAGGTCCGTATAAGTTCAAACGTGATGCAGAACGTGACCGTCATAAACTGCAACGCGCGAAAATCGAGCCATGTGCGATTTGGAAAGAAAATCTTTAAACTCAGGCCCTAGGAGCTAAGATCCTAGGGCCTTTCTTTTTGCCCCCTTGAATCCCTATTTCCCCTCCCCCATATACTGAATTAAATCCAAAGAGAAATAATCAAGAGGTCGACTGTGACTACCATTGTATCTGTACGTCGAAATAATAAAGTCGTCATCGCGGGTGATGGCCAAGTATCTCTAGGCAATACCGTAATGAAAGGTAATGCGCGCAAAGTTCGCCGCTTATATAACAACCAAGTACTAGCGGGCTTTGCTGGCGGCACTGCGGATGCCTTCACCCTTTTTGAGCGCTTCGAAAGCAAGCTGCAAATGCACCAAGGCCACCTAACTAAGGCTGCGGTTGAACTAGCCAAAGACTGGCGTAGCGATCGTGCTCTGCGCAAGCTCGAAGCCTTGCTTGCCGTTGCCGACGAAACCGCATCGTTAATCATTACCGGTAATGGTGATGTCGTACAGCCAGAACACGACCTGATTGCGATTGGCTCTGGTGGTGCTTACGCACAAGCTGCAGCAACCGCCCTACTAGAAAACACAGATCTAGATGCTCGTGAGATCGCGGAAAAAGCCCTCAACATCGCGGGTGATATTTGTGTCTTCACCAACCACCACCACACAGTAGAAGAGCTAGACTCAACGGTAGAGCCTGAAAAACCAACCGCGTAATCGTAACGAAGTAAGGAAAGAATATGTCTGAAATGACGCCTCGCGAAATCGTTCATGAATTGAACCGCCACATTATCGGTCAAGAAAAAGCCAAGCGTTCGGTTGCGATTGCACTTCGTAACCGCTGGCGCCGTATGCAGCTTGAAGAAAGTTTGCGTGCCGAAGTGACGCCAAAAAACATTTTGATGATTGGTCCTACTGGTGTTGGTAAGACTGAAATAGCACGCCGCCTAGCAAAACTGGCAAATGCACCATTCATCAAAGTTGAAGCGACAAAATTCACAGAAGTGGGTTACGTTGGTAAAGAAGTTGAAACCATCATCCGTGACCTGACTGATGTCGCGGTAAAAATGACGCATCAACAAGCGATGGAAAAAGTAAAATTCCGCGCTGAAGAGCAAGCGGAAGAACGCATTCTTGATGCGCTACTGCCACCAGCACGTGATAGCTGGGGTCAAGCAGAGCAAACGGAAGAGTCTTCTCACACTCGCCAGATCTTCCGTAAGAAACTGCGTGAAGGCCAACTAGACGATAAAGAAATTGAAATCGACGTAGCCGCACCACAAATGGGCGTAGAGATCATGGCGCCCCCAGGTATGGAAGAGATGACTAACCAGCTGCAAGGCATGTTCCAAAACCTGGCAGGCGACACTAAGAAAAAGCGTAAGCTGAAAATCAAAGACGCAATGAAAGCGTTAGCGGAAGAAGAAGCGGCGAAACTGGTAAACCAAGAAGAGCTAAAAGAAGCTGCGATTTTCAACGTTGAAAACAACGGCATCGTATTTATCGATGAGATCGACAAGATCTGTAAACGCGGTGAGAGCTCAGGCCCAGACGTTTCACGCGAAGGTGTTCAGCGCGATCTACTTCCATTGATTGAAGGCAGCACGGTATCAACCAAGCACGGCATGGTAAAAACAGACCACATTCTGTTTGTTGCATCTGGTGCATTCCAAGTGGCAAAACCATCTGACTTGATCCCAGAATTGCAAGGTCGTCTACCAATTCGCGTTGAGCTAGAAGCACTAAGCAGCAACGACTTCAAACGCATTCTGACAGAGCCAAAAGCCTCTCTAACAGAGCAGTACGTTGCGTTGATGAAAACGGAAGATGTGGACATCGAGTTCACAGAAGATGGCATCACGCAAATTGCGGAAGCGGCATGGACGGTCAACGAAAGCACAGAAAACATCGGTGCTCGTCGCTTACACACCGTTATGGAACGCTTAATGGATGAAATTTCTTACGACGCGGCGGAGCAATCTGGCGCGAAGTTTGTTATTGATGCCGCTTATGTGAAAGAGCGCCTAGGCGACACGATTGAAGATGAAGATCTAAGCCGCTTTATTCTTTAATCGTAATCTATCCCACCAAAGCCCAGAGCCTTGTTTCTGGGCTTTTTGTTTAGAATGGCGGTGACTTTGACTACGCCTAAATCAAAAGATCTCGTCATTCTAGCGAGCTCAAGCGAGACTAAGAATCTAGTAACAGCACCCCCTATTCTTTCCCACTAACCTTAACCACCACACAATCGGATGATAGATTCTGAACCACCTCGTTCCTCGTTATTCAGAATGACGGTTACTTTGACAACAGCTAAATCAAAGGCCTGGTCATTCTAGCGAGCTCAAGCGAGACTAAGAATCTGCTAACAGCAGACGCCTATTCTTTCCAACTCACCTTCACCACTGCACAACCGGACGATAGATTCTGACTCACACTCGTTCCTAGCTGTTCAGAATGACGGTGACTTTAATAAGCTCTAAATCGAAAGAACTCGTCATTCTAGCGAGCTCCAGCGAGACTAAGAATCTAATAGCAGCGTTCTCAGTACCATTCACTTTCCAAAAAGAGGGCTATTTTATCGCCTCAAATATCGAAACTGCTTTCCTTCTACTTCACCCTTTGACTTCTAGTTGAGTTGTTTTAGGTCAATAGCGTATCTGCCTCTTTGTGCTTATACTGGGCACATTGGTTACTAGCACGAAATTTCCATGAAACAATCTCTACAGATCTGGCTTGAAGCCGCTCGCCCAAAAACACTACCTCTGGCGTTAGTCTCTATCTTAACGGGTAGCGTGCTCGCCTACTCGGCGGGTCATTTTTCACTGACAATTGCCATCATGGCTTTCGTAACCGCGACGTTGCTGCAAATTCTGTCCAACCTGGCAAACGACTACGGCGATGCCGTTCAAGGTACAGATAACGACAAACGCCTTGGCCCATTACGAGCGATGCAGTCTGGCGCGGTAAGTGCGAAACAAATGAAACAGGCGATTATCTTTAACATCGTTCTGACCGCCATTTCTGGCTTAGTGTTAGTTTTCTATTCACTAAGCTCACTAGAAAGCATTGTCACTTTTATCGGGCTGGGAATTTTGGCCATTCTCGCAGCCATTGCTTATACCATGGGTAGCAAACCATACGGTTACGTGGGGCTTGGCGATATTTCAGTTTTCTTGTTTTTTGGTCTACTCGGCGTATCCGGTACCTATTTCTTGCATACTGGTCACGTAGATACCACGCTATTCTTACCTGCTCTAGGCTGCGGTTTACTCGCCGTTGCAGTACTCAACATCAACAATATGCGTGATATCGAGAACGACCGAGAGTGTGGTAAACGCACAGTCGCAGTGCGTTTGGGTCAACGCAAAGCCAAGCAGTATCACTTTGTTTTACTTGGCGGTGCTATTCTTGCCTTTGCGGCTTACTTGTTAATTCAAGACAAACCCGTTTGGATTAGCTTGCCCTTTTTACTTAGTATTTATTTCGTGGCCGATCATGGTAAAGCGGTTTGGCATACACAAAAGCCCGCTCAGATAGCACCAATGATGCCAGTCATCGTGAAATGCTCTTTAGTCACCAACGTTTTGTTTGCAACAATTGTGGTAGCTCAAACTCTAGTAAGTTAAAAAAGGATTGTCATTGCATTGACTTAATGCCTAGATATACTCAAAGACAACCAATTTCTGTTTAGAAAGGTACGCTATGGAATACAATACCTCAGCACTCTGTGATATCTACCTCGATCAGGTAGATGTGGTTGAACCAATGTTCAGTAATTTTGGCGGTCGCGCTTCATTTGCCGGGCAAATCACCACCATCAAGTGTTTTGAAGATAATTCGTTGATCCGCGAGACATTAGAGCAAGATGGACTTGGTCGCGTTTTGTTAATTGACGGTGGCGGTTCCCTACGTAAAGCCCTTATCGATGCAGAAATCGCAACTATTGCGGAAGAAAACGAGTGGGAAGGCATTGTCGTTTACGGCTGTGTTCGTGAAGTAGATGAACTTGAAGATATGAACTTAGGCATTCAAGCCCTCGCTTCTATTCCTGTTGGAGCGACCAGCCAGGGTATCGGCGAATTAGATGTACCAGTCAACTTTGGCGGCGTCAGCTTCTTACCTGAAGATTATATTTATGCCGATAGCACTGGGATCATCCTGTCGCCTGAGCCATTGAATATTGATTTAGAGTTGGATGAAGAAGAATAACGAGTCTTAGGTACCTAAGTTATAGGATCTTGTCTTGGCTATCAGGCATAGAGCTTGTCCAAAGATTTCCTACTTCCCCAAAACACAAACACCCGCTTAACGCGGGTGTTTTTAATTTGGAATGAAGAAGCCGGATTATTCCACTTCGTCCATTTTGCCAAGTAGTGCACGAATGCGCTCTTGCCATTGTGCGTGCTCTTGTTGTGCTTGCTGTGCTTTTTGCTCTAGCTCTTCTCGTTGAGAGCGAAGCTCGTTCGCTTCTTCCGCAAGTTTTGCTTTATCTTCTTTCAGCTCTTCGACTTCCATCTGAAGAAGAGTGATTGTGTCAACTGCAGTTTGAATTTTAGATTCTAGTTGTTCTAGTACTTCAAAAGACATCTTGGCCTACCTATGTTATTCCGTTGGGACGATGTGCGAGATTGATGCACACCTAACCTATATAAGGTTCATTCTACTCAGCGTCGCGATGAGAAACACTCACTATATTCGATATTTCGCATCATTCGGTCAAAAAATCGGCGCAATCTCACTAAACGCTGACTTTTCTTATCGCCGAAGCATTTTTGAGCAAGGATTTTGCCTCCCGCCACGCTGAAAATCGCCCTAAGTATTGATCAAATTCAAGTTAGATAAAGTAAAAGCTCCGCAAAAAGGCAAACGTTTACCCTACGTTGTGATAGAATCGCCGCGCAAATTCTTCTTCCCTCTTGCTTACTTGGAGACATCATGAAACGCGATTTAGCAATGGCATTTTCCCGTGTGACTGAAGGTGCAGCTTTGGCTGGTTACAAATGGCTTGGCCGTGGCGATAAAAATGCAGCCGATGGCGCAGCTGTTGAAGTTATGCGCACCCTACTGAACAAAACAGATATCAGTGGTGAAATTGTCATTGGTGAGGGTGAAATCGATGATGCGCCAATGCTATACATTGGTGAGCAAGTGGGTATTGGTGGTGATGAAGTAGATATTGCAGTCGACCCGATTGAAGGGACGCGTATGACGGCAATGGGACAGTCAAACGCACTAGCCGTACTTGCCGCAGGTGAGAAAGGCAGCTTTCTTAAAGCGCCAGATATGTACATGGAAAAACTGGTTGTTGGCCCTGGTGCAAAAGGCGTGATTGACTTAGAAAAGCCGTTAAAAGAGAACCTAGAGAACGTAGCAAAAGCCCTGAACAAACCACTTGATACCTTAGTCGTTATTACCCTTGCGAAACCTCGCCACGATGACGTTATTGCAGAAATGCAAGCAATGGGCGTACGTGTCTTTGCGGTGCCTGATGGTGACGTGGCTGCCTCTATTCTGACTTGTATGCCAGACAGTGAAGTGGACATGATGTACTGTATTGGCGGCGCGCCAGAAGGGGTCGTCTCAGCCGCGGTGATTCGAGCGCTAGACGGTGACATGCACGGTCGTCTACTTCCGCGTCACGAAGTAAAAGGCGATACTGAAGAAAACCGCATTTACGGCGCAGACGAACTAAAACGCTGCGATGAAATGGGCGTAAAAGCGAATGTTGTCCTCAAAATGGAAGACATGGCACGCAGCGACAACGTGGTATTCTCAGCAACAGGCATTACTAAAGGTGACTTGCTAGAAGGCATCTCTCGCCAAGGCAATATCGCAACCACAGAAACGCTTCTCGTGCGTGGTCGATGCCGTACTATTCGTCGTATTAAGTCGACTCACTACCTAGATCGTAAAGATCCAGAAGTGCGTGATATTATTCTTTAAGCATTTCTCGAGGCTCTCGCTCAATCTGAGTGTGAGCCTTTCTTTCCGCACAACCAAGCAATAGATTCTGAATCACGCTCGTCCCTCGCTGTTCAGAATGATGGGCACCATAGCAAGCTCAAAATCAAAAGAGCTCGTCATTCTAGCGAGACTCAGAAATCTAGTAACAGCAAACTCCTATTCTCTCCCTCTCACCATAACCATTGCACAACCGAACGATAGATTCTGAAGCACACTCGTTTCTCGCTGTTCAGAGTGGCGATATATATTGGTTCGCATGAACATAGACCCAACAGATCCCCACTCAAACTAAGTCAACACTTTTCTTTACTAACCCTATCGCGCATAATATGTACTGACGTATAAATGGTGGGTATATGAAGACCGTAGATAGGATATTGCAAATCGTTAAGCGTGATGGTTCCGTCACTGCAAAACAACTCTCTTCTGAGCTGGGTATGACAACTATGGGGGCACGTCAGCACCTTCAGAGTTTAGAAGATGATGGCATCCTGTCTATTCATGACGTCAAAGTCAAAGTGGGTCGCCCCGCTCGCCATTGGTCTCTCACTCAAAAAGGTCATGAGCAATTTGCTGACCGTCACGGTGAGTTGACCATTCAGTTTATAGAGGCTGTCGAACACATTTTTGGCAAAGATGGACTGGACAAAGTCACATCGGAAAGAGAAAAACTCACGTTACAAAGTTATCGTCAGCACCTTGAGCAATGCAACTCTCTGCAAAGCAAACTAGAAACTCTTGTGACACTCAGAGAACAAGAAGGCTATATGGCCGAGCTTGAGCAAGATGAGAACGGATTTATCTTGATCGAAAATCACTGTCCGATTTGTAAAGCCGCAACTCGCTGCCCAAGCTTGTGCCAATCGGAATTGAGCGTCTTTCAGTCTTTGCTTGGACGTGACACCAAAATAGAGCGCACCGAGCATATCATCAGCGGTCAAAGACGCTGCGTGTACCGCATCCAACAACTGCAGTAACCACCACAACCCAACATCGACATGTCGCTCTTATTCAATCTCAAGCTTGAAAGCTTCTCTTATAAGTGAGACGGCTGAAGAATTCATCCTCTCACTTCTTTCTAGTGGTATAGGCTTTTAGTAACTAAAGGCAATTTCCATAAGGATTTGGAGAGCATCGATGTCTACTCTACGTCACTACCCTTCTCAAACGCTTCCGCCATTCGATGAAATGGTTCGAATGGCTGAGCGAGACCCAGAAGCTTTTGAGCAATTTCGTCATGAAATGGCAAAAGAGATGATCGAAAGCGCATCAGAAAACATGCAAGAAAGGCTGTGGGCTCAGCAAAGCCACATCGATAGGGTCATCAGCACGTGTAAAAACCCTCACCACACCAATGTGGTATTGATGAACGAATTACAAAAACAGGTCTTGAAGTTCAGAGCGGCGCTACAAGGGGAAACGGCACCGACTCAAAAAGCGGATGTGGTTAGCTTAAATGCGTTTAAAGATAGGGACGATTTTTACTGATACTCAGCAGATAGCTCGAGAAAGTTAGGGGTCGTTTCTCTTACCAAGTCTAACTTCCATTTACGCTTCCACTGCTTGAGCTGCTTCTCTCGGGTTATGGCAGTTGCCATATCTTCGAATAACTCAAAGTAAACGAGCTTATGAACGTTGTATTTCTTGGTAAATCCCTCAACTACTCCGTTTTTATGCTGCCATATTCTTTGAGGCAGCTGACTGGTAACACCAATGTAAAGAACGGCGTTGTTGTTTGACTTTAGGATATAAACGCAAGGTGTCCTATCGATGATTCATTCTCCTTCATGATTCGCTGTTACTTTTCCATTGTAATTCACTCGCTCAGTTCAAACTCGGAGCGCTCTGTGCGTAGATTCTGAATCACCTCGTTCCTCGCTGTTCAGAATGACGGTGACTTTAATAAGCTCTAGGTCAAAAGCGTTCGTCATTCTAGCGAGCTCCAGCGAGACTAAGAATCAAGTAACAGCAAACTCCTATTCTTTCCCACTCACCTTAGCCACTGCTCAAGCGGACGATAGATTCTGAATCACGCTCGTACCTCGTTGTTCAGAATGACGGTTCTATTTAATAAGAGAAAGTCGTCATTCTAGCGAGCTCAAGCGAGACTAAGAATCTACTTTCAGCGAGCACGTTACTTAAAGCGATTACTCCGGCTCAGGGCCATATTTGTTTGGTCCTGATGTCCCCTTTAAGAAGCCACATTCAATTAGAATCCATAAACCACAAATCAGAGAAATGGATGCAACGAACATTTGCGGTGTCGACGGCTCTTGTGCAACAGGGCTGGTCATTGGCGTAGCGATTCGTCCGATAATCAGCGGAATATTCAGTGCTAGCCAATAGATTGATTTGTTGCGGTCATGCCAACGCTTGGTGGTGATCGCCAAATCAGGGATTAACAAAATCACCAAGAAAATAGGGAGAAGTAAATAGGAGAAAGTAGGAAATAGCTTACTGATTCCAGCACCAAAACCTAGAATAGAGACATAGTAAATGACGTTCCAAATCCAGTAGGTTTTACGGTTTATACGTCCTTGAAAAGAAAACAGTAACTCTTTAGTCGACATCAAATTTTACCCCAAAATAGAAAGGTTATAGATTAGCCGAGTCGATATGGTTTGGAAAGTACACCTGCAGTGTAAGCGCCAACAGCGCCGTTACAACAAGCAGAGCGAGGCTAAGCTGAAGCAATGACAAACACTCGATAAGGCCTATTAGCTTTCAGTTCCCTTGGACCAACCCTGCTTGCTACTCTCAAGAAACTCGATTCAACCTAATTCACTACCTTCTGGAAGCTGTCTACGTCCATGTCTCGGATATTGACCGTTAAGCTGTGCACGTGACTGGCTTGCTCTTGAAGTGTCGCCATCAAGGCTCGTGACAGCTCTCGCTTCTGCTCTTGGGAACGGCCAGATAGCAAATCAAAGTTGATATGGATAAAGTCGAGGCTATCGCCCTCTTCCCCAATTAACCAATTGTGGCACCGGAGCGTTCTAGATTTCACTGACGCGAGTTCAAAAAGACCACTCTCTAACGCCGTTTTATGTAAATCCTCCAGCAACCCCTGAACATTGACACGTTCTTCCACCGAGTTTGAATACTCTAAAACGAGATTTGGCATTTTGATTCCTTTCTACAACAATTAATTCCAGCGCGTAGTAATACCAATCTCAGCATCAATTTCCGAGGAATGAACTATCATTCTGTCTACGTGATCACCAATCGATTGCTTTTGACAAAAATAACAGGATCGCTGCTTGGTCGAATCAGTAAAGAAAGCCGGACAAGACATGACGCCAATCATGATCTGTTCACATTATTCTGTTATATTCCTACGTAGATTTTTTACATTAATTGACTATTTACATTAAAGATAAGGGAGATATTCCTATGCGTCGTCCTGTAGTGATGGGTAACTGGAAACTAAACGGCAGCAAAGCAATGGTAACTGAGCTGCTAACTGGTCTTAACGCTGAGCTTGAAGGCGTTGAAGGTGTTGACGTAGCAGTCGCTCCACCAGCACTTTACATCGACCTAGCAGAGCGCGTAATCGCTGAAGGCGGTAACAAGATCATCCTAGGTGCTCAAAACACTGACCTAAACAACAGCGGTGCGTTCACTGGCGATATGTCTCCAGAAATGCTGAAAGATTTCGGTGCTACTCACATCATCATCGGTCACTCAGAGCGTCGTGAATACCACAACGAATCTGACGAGTTTATCGCTAAGAAATTCAACTTCCTAAAAGAAAACGGCCTAACTCCTGTTTTCTGTATCGGTGAATCTGAAGCGCAAAACGAAGCTGGCGAAACTGAAGCAGTATGTGCACGTCAAATCAACGCAGTTATCGACACTTACGGTGTTGAAGCTCTAAACGGCGCAATCATCGCTTACGAACCAATCTGGGCTATCGGTACTGGTAAAGCAGCAACAGCTGAAGATGCACAACGCATCCACGCTTCTATCCGCGCACTAATCGCAGCGAAAGACGAAGCAGTTGCAGCACAAGTAATCATCCAATACGGTGGCTCTGTTAAGCCAGAAAACGCTGAAGCTTACTTCTCACAACCAGACATCGACGGCGCTCTCGTTGGCGGTGCTTCTCTAGACGCTAAGAGCTTCGCAGCAATCGCTAAAGCAGCGGCTAAAGCAAAAGCGTAATCTCGTTTTTACTGAGAGTAAAAATAACAAAGGGATGCATCATGCATCCCTTTTTGTTTGCTTACGATCTAATGAGTTTTGTCATTCCGAGGAGTCTAAGCGACATCAGGAATCTACTCTCCGCACACACCCAAATCAAACCAGCAAAACAACAGAAATAATCTATAAGAGTCCCGTCATTCCGCGGAGCCTAAGCGACATCAGGAATCTACTAACCGCATGTGTCAAACCCAAAGTTAAGTAACGAAAAAACGCCTTACATCAAAACAAAGAACCTAATCGCACTTCCGATTATTCCCACTCAATTCCATCCAACCAACGAACTCTATTCACTTACGCTGCCCACAGGATTTATAGTTACTGATACTTGTTCAAGGAGGAGCAATCGACATGACAACACCCATATCAGACATCGCCAGTGTGATTCACCATGGTGGGAAACATACCGTCACTGGCTCTTGTCATGAATTGAAATTGCCACACTGCAGCATCTTGATCGATTGCGGACTCTTTCAAGGCAAAGACATCCATTTGGGCAACCGCAGGGCATCACTGGATATCGAGTTTCCAGTTAAACACATCAAAGCATTAGTCCTGACTCATGCTCATATCGACCATATCGGACGCCTACCTTGGTTACTGGCTGCTGGATTTAAAGGCCCCATTTACTGCACCAAAGCAACAGCCGAACTGGTACCGCTAATGCTAGAAGATGGATTAAAGCTGCAACTGGGTTTGAACTTCCATCAGCGTCAACAAGTCCTCAATGTCATTAAAAAACAGCTGAGACCCCATGACTACCAATAATGGCTGCAACTTGGTAAGCAATGTTACCGACGCTTTCAGCCTGCGGGGCACATTCTTGGTTCCGCTTACGTGGAATTCAAACTTCCCAATCATGAAATCATCGTATTTTCCGGCGATCTAGGTCCGTCCAATACCCCGCTCTTACCCGATCCTATGCCGCCAAAGCGTGCCGACTATTTGTTCATCGAGTCCACATACGGCAACAAAGAGCATGAAGACACAGCCACTCGAACTGAGCGCTTGAACGCCATTATCGATCACGCACTGCGAGACGGTGGTGTAATTCTGATCCCAGCTTTCAGCGTAGGACGTACGCAGGAGCTGTTATTCGATATTGAGCAACTGATTCACCAACGCGACTTGTCGTCTTCTTTGCCAATTATCCTAGACTCACCACTTGCGAAAAGAGTCACGAAGACCTACCGCCGTTTCAAAAAACTGTGGGGAAAAGAAGCAAAGCAAAAGCTCAACAATCATCGTCATCCCCTCGCTTTTGAACAATGCATTACTGTAGAAAACCATCGAGAACATCAAGCATTAGTAAATCGACTAGCCTCCACCGACGAGCCTGCGATTGTCGTCGCGGCATCCGGTATGTGCGAAGGTGGAAGAATCGTCAATTACTTAAAAGCACTCTTACCGGATGAAAGAGATGATGTGTTGTTTGCGGGTTATCAGGCGCAAGGAACCTTAAGTCGAGAAATCCAATCAGGCAACCACGCGGTGGATATCGATAACCAACCAATCGAAGCCAACGCGCAGATCCATGCCATCTCTGGATATTCTGCACACGCAGACCAAAGCGATTTATTGAAGTTTGTTACTGGGATTCCAACACAACCAAAAGCCGTGCATTTGATACATGGAAAAAAAGAAGCAAAAAGAGAATTAGGAGAGAAGTTGGAAGCAGAGGGAATTGAGGTGGTTTATTAAACTAATATCAGCAGACATTAGAACCATACAACCTAGTTCTTACTTATTGTTAATGAGTTAAAACAGCATAAGAATTTGAATATCAACGTGCTTTAACTAAGCTTTGTACGTCAGAAAGCCATGATAAAGCACGTTAGTAACGAGACGGAACAACTATGCAGGCTCAGCAACCTTTACGGTTGGGGTTTTAGCAAGCTCAGCACTAGACGCTTTTTTGTATAGGTTCTCGTAGCAGTAGTTGGTCGCCTCGATGTAACCTTCTACACTACCGCAGTCAAAACGCTGACCTTTAAATTTGTAAGCAATAACACAACCAGATTGAGCTTGCTGCATCAATGCGTCAGTAATTTGGATTTCTCCACCTTTGCCTGGCTCCGTATTTTCGATAAGATCAAAAATATCTGGCGTTAAGATATAGCGACCAATAATTGCTAAGTTACTTGGTGCAGTGCCTGGTTCTGGCTTTTCTACCATGTTATCAATTCGGAAGATGTCATCTTTGATCATCTCTCCAGCAATCACACCATACTTATGGGTCTCAGTTTCTGGAACTTCTTGAACCGCCACAATAGAGCAACGGAACTGCTTGTACAGCTCAACCATTTGCGCTAATACGCCCTGCTCTTCATTCACACAAAGGTCGTCTGCTAGTACAACAGCAAATGACTCATCCCCCACCAACTCACGACCGGTCAAGACAGCATGACCAAGACCTTTCATCTCACGTTGACGGATGTATGTATAACTCGCTGAATCAATCAAAGAGCGGATATCATCCAACAGTGCTTCTTTACTTGTGCCTGAGATTTGATGTTCCAACTCGTAGTTTTTGTCGAAGTGATCCATCAGAGAGTGTTTGCCACGACCAGTGACGATGCACATACCGTCCATACCAGCTTCAATCGCTTCTTCAACACCATATTCAATCAATGGCTTGTTAACTACTGGCATCATTTCTTTCGGCATGGATTTTGTTGCAGGTAGAAAACGAGTACCGTAGCCTGCAGCAGGGAAAAGACATTTTTTAATCATTTTTTAAATTCACCAACTGTAAAAAAGGCCCCCATACATGAGAGCCATATATTATCGTTATACTAAAAATTTAATCACTACCAAACAAGTCGCGCGTGTAAACTTTATCCGCAACGTCAGCTAACTCTTCCACCATGCGGTTGGAAACAATCACATCCGCACTTTGTTTGAATTCACTCAGGTCTTTAATCACTCGAGAGTTGAAGAAATCTTCTTCTTTGAGTACAGGTTCATAAACTACGACCTCAACACCTTTCGCCTTGATACGCTTCATGATGCCCTGAATAGAAGAAGCACGGAAGTTATCAGAACCTGCTTTCATGATAAGGCGGTAAATACCCACAACTTTTGGTTCTCGCTTAAGGATAGATTCCGCTACGAAGTCTTTACGAGTACGGTTTGCATCCACAATCGCGCCGATGATGTTGTTTGGCACTTCTTGGTAGTTAGCAAGCAGCTGCTTGGTGTCTTTTGGAAGGCAGTAACCACCGTAGCCGAAGGATGGGTTGTTGTAGTGATTACCAATACGCGGGTCTAGACCTACGCCCTCAATAATCTGACGAGCATCTAAGCCATGCGCTTCGGCGTAAGAATCTAGCTCATTGAAGTATGCGACACGCATAGCAAGGTAGGTATTCGAAAATAGTTTTACTGCTTCAGCTTCTGTCGAATCAGTAAAGAGAACTTGGATATCTTCTTTAACCGCACCTTCAACTAGTAAACCTGCAAACATTTCTGCACGTTCGCTGCGCTCACCTACAATAATGCGAGATGGATGCAAGTTGTCGTAAAGCGCTTTGCCTTCACGCAGAAACTCTGGAGAAAAGATGACATTCTCACACCCCAATTCTTCTTTAATGCGCGCGGTATAACCCACTGGCACGGTAGACTTAATTATCATTACCGCTTCCGGGTTAATCGCCATCACATCTTTAATCACCGCCTCAACAGAAGAAGTATCAAAGTAGTTGGTTTGCGGGTCGTAATCTGTTGGGGTTGCTATCACAACATATTCTGCACGTTGGTACGCTTGCACTTTATCTAAAGTAGCAACGAAATTTAGCGTTTTCGTCGAAAGAAAGTATTCAATTTCGGCATCCACAATCGGAGATTGCTTGTTATTAAGCGCTTCAACCTTTTCTTCGATGATGTCGACTGCAACCACTTCGTGATTCTGTGCCAATAGCATAGCATTAGACAAGCCTACATAGCCCGTACCTGCAACTGCAATTTTCATGGGTTAGTCCTTCAGTATAGTTTTGGTGAAGAATATCAAAACAGAGCAATCTGCGCTATCTGTCGCTATAACCAACTTTGCGGTTGTCAAGCTAACCATCGCCTTTGCGGATATTACAGCTTTTTCCTTTCACAAAGTTGCGCTAAAATCAGACGGATATGTACTATAATTGTTGGCTCTTTTATGTTTCTTGAACTCAGTTTTATCTTTTTTACTTCCTTTGCGACACTCTTTTTAATGCGAAAGATAGCAAAACAAATCGGCTTGGTTGATAAACCTAATGCACGTAAACTTCATAACGGCGCGGTTCCTTTAGTTGGTGGTATTTCAATTTGCTTGGTACTAGCACAATATTTAATTTTTAACCCAAATACTATTGAATACAGTTGGCTTTACTTAACTTGTATCTGCACACTTACTATAGTTGGTGCAGTAGATGATAAAATTGATCTTAACTTCAAAGTTCGCTTAGTTATTCAAGCGATTTTGTCAATCGTAATGATGAAAGTTGCAGGTATTGAGCTAAGTAGTCTCGGAGATATGTTTGGGATTGGAGATGTTTCTTTAGGTTGGGCAGGTAGTTTAATCACCATAGCCGCAGTAATCGGCGCTATAAATGCCTTTAACATGGTGGATGGTATCGATGGCTTGCTAGGTGGTCTTTCTATTGTAACATTCGGTGCACTAGCATTTTTATTACAAGTTGATAGCCAACATGGTTTAGCTTATCTATGCGTAGTCATCATTGTAGCCATGCTTCCTTATATCTTTATGAACCTTGGGATACTAGGAAGAGAGCGAAAAGTATTTATGGGTGATGCTGGAAGTATGATGATTGGCTTCACTGTAATCTGGTTGTTGCTAGGCGTTAGCCAAAAAGGAAATCCAGAACCACTAATGCGCCCAGTAACTGCACTTTCGTTCATTGCAGTACCGTTGATGGATATGGCAGCGATCATGATTAGACGTATTCGACGCGGTGATTCTCCTTTTAAACCAGATCGTGAGCATTTACATCATATCTTCCAACGTTTAGGACTTGGCCCAAAACAAACTCTGGTTGCTATTTGCTTTATTGCATTCCTATATGCAGCCTGGGGAATTTATGGAGAGATAAAAAACTTCTCTGAAGTTACTATGTTCAGTTTTTTCATTGCTTGCTTCATCGTATACTCCATCATACTTTCACATATTTGGAAGATAACAACATTCATAAGAAAAAAAATTAGAAAGAAAACACAGATACAAAACTCTAACGCCTAACAGGTTTTGAAAAAGAGCAGTTAATGAACAATCTAACAAACTCACTCACGTCATTACTTTAATATAATTTACAACTTATATTATTAATGTTTTTATATTTAGAACCTTGCACGTAACAGTCAGGTTTTACTAATGATGAGTACCTTAGTAAAACCTGTCTAATAAGATATCTTAAATGTGTTTAGACATATAAGTTAGAGTAATCAAAGAACTAACATTTACGTATCAAAACAAAGACAAGGAAAGCAACATACTATTAGCTCGATTATTATTTTAAATTTCTGCTTAAATTTTCAAGATATAGATTTTCAATATGCTCAGTTCTAGTTTTGATACAATGATTCATCATTACCCTCATTCTGGCATTATTTCCCAATGTCAATCGAGCTTCGTCATTAGCGATTAGATGGGACAAATGAGAAAGCAGCTCCTTGGTATCTCCCAGTTCAAACAATAAGCCGTCAAAATGATTATTTACCAAATCTCGGTTACCTTGAATATTTGAAACTACACAAGGCAATGCGGAGGATTGGGCCTCCAAAATAGCCAACGGCATACCTTCGTATTTTGATGGCAAAACGAAAATATCAAGACTTTTAAGAACATTAGGGATATCTTTAACCCAACCGAGAAGCTTAATCTGCTTCTCGTTAATACCGTTGGAGACTAACAACTCCTCTAGCTCACTCCGCAATTCGCCGTCGCCACAAAAAACGAATTGAATATTATCATGCTTTTCAAGAAGGGGGATTGCTGCTTCGAGCAACATCCTAGGATTTTTTTGAAATGATAGTCGTCCCACCATGCCCACACTAATACAATCAACACGTAAACCTAGTGCCTCTTTATATTGTTTTCTTGCATCGGGTGGACTGTAAATAGAAGTATCAACGCCATTAGCTAGGACAATAACCTTATCTCTAGACGCTCCTACATAATTTATAGCAATCGCAGCATCCTCTTCATGAAGACATATCAACCTGTCACTGCACCAAGAGCCAACATATTCCATAAGCCTAAATATATTACGTTGGATGAAATTACTGGCGGCTGGAAACGAAAAACCATGCACTGTATGTAAAATAAATTTTGCTCCAGTAAGCTTCGCAGCTAAACGGCCAAGCACTCCAGTTTTTGAAGAGTGTGTATGCACGATATCAAACTTTTCATGATGCATGAGCCTAATAAAACTCAAAAACGCCTTCATATCTTTGAAAAATGAAATATCTCGAACAAGATCTTTACACAAGATAACTTGAATACCGTTTTTCCTACACTCCTCAGTTAACTGCCCTTCTTCTTTACAAAGCAAGTATTTATCAAAAATATCATTGTCTAAATGAATCAATTCATCCAGGGCTACTTTTTGGACACCAGATAATAAAGAAAATAGCTGTATATGTAGTATTTTAACTTTTTTCATATTTTTCAAATCAAATCCCAAGAATATAAATAACTTTGAACCATAACATCTATCGTAAATCTTTCTTCAATTCTGGAACGGGCAAGCAACGATCGCTCAGCAAACTTCTTACCATTTATATCACGTTCCACAACTGCTTCAAGTATACAATTCGCAAGTATTCTGGGGTCTTTAGGAGGACATAGCCAGCCCGTATCTCCTACAATAGACTCTACATCACCGACAAGCGTTGAAATGCATGGTGTACCACAAGCCATCGCCTCACATATAACATTTGGAAACGCCTCAGCAGAGCTAGACAATATATGAACATCGAAAACATTCATATATTTGGGAATATCCTCCGTTGGCCCACACAATAAAACATTATCATTCAATCCATGATAATTAATTAAATCATGCATTATCTGATTTGTATTATCCATTCCTTTCCCTAATAAAAGGCAAATAAAGTCGTCACCAAACTTCTCTTTAAAAAAATTTAAAGCGGAGATCAAATTTGCATGATCTTTGTAAGGATCATGTCTGCCCACACATCCAAAAACAACATTTTTCTCAAGCCCAAGGTTTTCCTTTATTTCTTTTTTTTTCTTTTCCGAGTAGATACTAAACCTTGAAATATCGTACCCATTTTGTATAACTTTAGAGTTAGAGTTAGAGTAGCCCAAATTTTCATGAATACGCTGACTTTCTTCTGCACAATATATTATCTTAACAGGCCAAACTCTACTCAATACAACATTAAAATAAGATAATAAAATTGTTAGTAATTTAGATTCGCCAAATTTCAATACCGTATTATGCACAGACCAGAAAACCCTTCTCTCTTTAAGAAGCATGCATATAATAGTAAGTAGGAACTCAGCATGATACATCCAAGCCTGAAAAGCAACAAACTCTTCTTGTTGTACAAGTTTCTTAAGATTTAAGAACGAATTTACAGAAGATTTTATACTCGAAAAGTTTCCAGTATGTACTTCAACACATTCTTTCTCGAGTAATGCCTCATACTTCCCTCCTCGTTTCATGGTAAACACAACATGTTCGATTGAAGGAGAGTTAGTTATCAACTTGTATAATGAAGCTTCTGCCCCTCCATCACTTAACCCCGAGATTACATGCAAAACCTTAGCCATATTGTCCTATCGTTTTTTGGTTGTGTATATAAAATGCAGTCAATATCATAAAAGACATTATGACAGCGTTATTAATTAAGACTACTCCTTTTATATGAAAAACAAAAATAAGCAATGTTACAGAGAAAAAGTAATTATAACTACGAGTCAAACATGCCATATAAAACGCAACTAGCATCGTGAGAATTAAATATAGTACTCCTCCGAAAAGCAAAAACCTCATATAGCCAGAGTCTGTATGCATGTAATATGAACCATCTTCGTTAACGTAAATTCCATTACCAAAAGCTAATGTGGAAAATTCGGAAGGAATAAATATCATTGTCTCTAAATGTGATAAAGACGACATTTTTCCATTACTAGAAAAAACATTAAAAACTTCAAGTATCCATGTCTTATAGAGGTTAAAAAATGGTAACGTTTCTATTGCAATAATTATAAATAAAAACGAAACCATCATGTAAATGAAGTACTTTCTCTTTTTAAATAAAAGGGACGCAAAGAAAAACAAGATCGCAATGAAGGCTGTTCTTGCAGATAGTATACCCGCTATAATTATTAATAGAGTTTTAAATGCTAAGGAGAAAGACATTTTTCCATCTCTCGCTACCATATAGCCTATATATGAAACAACTAAACCATAACCTACAGCAATACCAAAGTATCCAGAACCTGATAATGATGAAATACGAAATGGTACATAGCCAATGAGCTCGCCTTGACCATGTTTAAAAAATTGCACGAACGGCAATAAATGGTCATTTACGCCAAAAAACAAACATATGATTGAGTTAAAAAAGAAAACATTGATGATTTTATTCTCCAGATCATCGTATCCAAAAACATTTAAGTAACAATAAACAGCTAATAAAACGACAATGGCCTTAAGCACAGAAAGTATATATGTATAGTCACTAACCTGGCCTAGCAAAATTGTGAAGATAGAATATATCAAAACAAGTAGATAGATAAAAAACAACCGCCATTGAGATTTAGTTAACGACATCCTTTTCAAAAAAATGACAGGTAGTAAAAAGATAACTACTAAAAATGCAGAACCCAAAGCACGCAAGGGAGGTATTGAGAGGTCAAAAATCAGAAGGAACAAAAGAACATACGATACAAATTGAACAAATTTGGTTTTCATCTTGCTAATTTTCTTATTACGAACTTAACCACATTAATAGCATGGCCATTTGTCACTAGAACCATAATATCTTTAACACTTAATTGCTTTGAGTACTCCAACTTCCAAGATAACCTCAATATCTTAAATGCATCTTCATTCTCTTCGAAATGTTTCTTTTTGATAATAGCTAAAGCGTTAAGTCTATTTTTGTATTTTGATATACGCTCTTCACCGTGATGAACGTCAACATACTGTAATCGAAACTTCAACTTTACAGCTTGAAGGTTTTTATGGTTTTTTAACAGCCTAAACCAAAGCTCAAAGTCTTGCAGTGCAGGCATTCTATTGTCAAAAACATTAGATTTCAATAAAGAACTCTTTACAAAAATCTGATTTCCGACAACATTTTTTTTGTACATATCCAAATAAGTGATTGTCTTCTTTTTCTTAGAAAAGGTGTCACCCAACAAGTAAAATAATTTCGTACACAGTTTGTATTTTTCTGATAAAAAATATGAGGATATAGATAAAAATAAGTAGTCATCATTCCAATGACTAACAAGAGTTTCTATTGCTTCTTTATGTAGATAATCGTCATCATCTAGACCCATTATATAATGCCCTCTTGCAACTGATATTGCTAAGTTTCTTGAATCACAGGCACCGGATTTGGGCTCGTTAGCAACATATATAATGTTCCGTTCTTTATGCTCTCCCCTTAAGCTTTCTACTAGTTCCTCGACCTCCTTGTCCTCACCATCTGAACATATAATCACCTCGATGTAATTATAAGACTGCTCTAAGACCGATAATACTGCTCTTTTTAATAGTTTAGGTCTGTTGTAGGTAGGAATATAAACAGAGACCAACTTAGAATTTTTCATTATAGTTTCCAAAATTTAAGATTTTTGAGTTAATCAGCTTATTTAAGACAAACAATGTAATAAAAAAACGAAGCAGGTTCGACATGGCAAACGCATAACCGGCACCTATGAGTCCGTAATATGGCAATAAAATATAAAGCGAAATAATATTAAATATCGAGGAGGAGATAGTGATGTAAGACAGATATATAGTTTGCTTAGTGTAAATTATATAATTAACGATAGAAAGATACATGCCAAATAAACATTGCCCTAGAACCAAAAATGGTAAAACGTCTCCTGCTGTAGAAAAGTCATCACCAGCAAGCACCCCAACAATAGAGTCTGATATAAGGAAAGAAAATACAGTAATGCTAACAAATACTATAAGTAGGTATATCTTATATTTAAAAAGAACTCTCAGATCAGCGTTTTGTTTCGATAAGTAAGAGAATAACCAAGGTGTAAAAGCCTTGTTGACACTGTTTAATATTAAGTTCATTCCATTAGAAAATGTAATCGCCACCATATAGATACCAACAGCCTCTATGCCCAATTTAGTTTGAACAACAAATCTATCTATTGTGAATAGCAAAAAACCACCAAAGACGTGAGGAATTAGTGGACCACCAAATATAATAAATTTTTTAAGAAATCGAAAGTCGAGAAAAAATGAAACTTCCTTATTTTTTACCAAAGATAAGAATGATAAAATCGCCACAACCACTAGAGCAAAGACTATTGATAAGACTCTTCCCTCTGCGTCCAATTCCAAACTAATAACAAAATATAATCCTAAAAATACATTAAAGATGGATTGTACAATTTGAACTACACCATACTTAAATGGCTTAGATTTAGCTTGATATATACTAAGTCTTACATTTATTACAAAAGAGCAATAAGAACTAATTATTGCATAAAACAACCATTTATCGTCAACATTAAGTATACTAGCAATCAAATCATTAAAAATAAATAAAAGGAGTGAAACAATTAAAACACATAACAGAACTAATAATAAAGCATTACCGACTAGCCTCGAGTATTCCTTACTTGTATATCCTTCAAAATACTCTCTAAGGATTAAACCGTGACAACTCAGACTCGTTAGTGAAAATAACCCAGCCACAAGAAGATTGTACATCGCGACCTGTCCATATGCCTCAGGACTTAAATAGCGAGTCAAGATAGGCATCATGAAAAAAGGAATGGTTGCACTAATTATAGAATTTACAGAGTAAATTAGAGAATTTTTAATACTCATTTAATGCATAAACCTTATAAATACTATAAAAATTTTCCTCAAAGTGAAATGTTTGCTTTGTAAATTTTTTTGATAAGAGTTCACTTATAGCTAAGGCTACAAGTTCTCCTTCTCGACCCTGCCATGCGGTTTGGTATGTAGCACTGTATTCCCTCAAAGCATTGCGCTTATTTACAACTCGATTTTTATCATTAGCCTTTGCTATTGACCCCTTAATATCTTCAATATTTAGTGATGTACATATTTCCTTTTCGAGAAACCCATAATAGTCATATTCAACTTTTGAGTTAGAACAGTAGTAATATAAAACAGGAAGGCCAAATAATGCAGCCTCTAATATTATGCTACTGTCAGTAGATGTTAATGCTGATATTCTCGAGAAGTAATCATTGACACTCTCAGTTTTAGCGTCAGAAATGGAAATATCTACATTTAGAGTTTTTGAAATGCTAGTTATAACATCTCTAATTTCAGCACTCTGAGCTGGATGAAGTCTTACAATGCAATTAATATTTTGTTCATTACATTTCGATAAAAACCTCAATATATAATCTTTGTCGATAGTATTATTTATTGCTAAGCCCATATATTTTTTCGAGAGTGAGAGAGGCTTTATATTAATCGATTTTTTTTGTCCGGATAGATATACCCTACAACGTCTGTTTTTTATTAATTTGCATTCAAACTGGTCCTCAAAAATATCAAGATATGTTTTTAAAGCACTCTTTCCATCTAAGAAGCAGTAATCAAAATCTAATACCGGATAGTTTTTTGAAATTGATGCATGTTGAATGTAAGCCGTCTTTATCCCATAAAAGTCACACACATACTTTATGCTTCTAGTATCCGCGCTATGATCGTTCGCTAAAACTACAAGACTAGCTTTTCTCTTAGAAAGAAGAACTAGAAAATAAGGAATGAAAAAATAAGGAAGAAATAAGTTAGCCGCATGTGAATTTGCTCTTTTTAAGCCAACCCTATTAACTAATGAACAAGCTAAAGTAAAAAGCAAAAAAAATGTCGTTATGAATATTTTTATAGCTTCAGTTTTTTTTAATGGTACCTTAATTGAAGTGTGCGATGAAATTAACTTTTTATCGTTATAAATCCAACAACAATTCATTCCAATTTTCACGCTTGAATTATAAGTGGACATTAAGCTTTCGTATTGATTTTTAGTTGTTGCATAAAATAGAACATCTGAGTCTATATTAGACTTGTCTAACGACAAACTCTTATAATATTCAAGTATCACGTAGATGAACTTAACAAACTGAAAAAGCAAATTTGCCTTAAATTTTCCTTCACCTTCCAAGCTAAACATATAATCTGAACGATTACCATGTAAAAAGGATATATTTTCTTCTTTAATATCTTTTATTATAAACCTAGCAATATTAATCATTTTTAGAACAACTTAAAATCTTTAAAAATCAGTAAGTTAAGATATATTTAGGCACTTTTATTACTAGTTTTTCAATATCAGATTGATTGCTTGAATAACCAGTTGAATGCCAAGTGTGTGTATCCAATACAATCCCTTCACCAGCGCCTAAAGTAATAATCGAACCTAAATCAGACTCACATAACTCATAATCACCATCAGAATTATATTCTTCAATAGATATTCTGTTATCACTTTCGTTCACTAATATCAGTTCACAACCTTTTAAAACCACATGAATATCTATATTGTACTTATGTTTTTCATACAATAGAGTTTGGTTGAGAGGTAATTTTTTCGTCTTATATTTTAATCTTATAATTGAAATATCGCTTTCTTTAATTTCGTTTTTTCCCATATCCAGCTCATCTAAATTATCTAAAAAATATTCTATTATATTAGATGAATTTTCAGGGATTGACTTTAGTATATCTTTAATATCTAAAACCTTGTTTAACAAATGATATCTCCTTCATCATAATTCTTATTCGCGATCTTTCCTATTAATTGACTCATGGATGTATAAACACCATCTTCAGTATGCATTTTTAGACCTAAATTTTCTTTTTTGAATTGTTCACCTTTTCTAATATATTTATTAGCGACAACCTTTTTTTGACGATTTCGATAAACCAACTCTTCTTTTGATAAATTAAAAGATGAAGATTCTTCTTCGTCAAAATAACTAGAGACTCGTTTTAAGTCCGAAATATAAAACTTCATTTCTTCAACAGTAAATGCTGACTGAGAATCTGTTCTGTTTTTTTCTAAAGTTATATGCTTTTCAAAAAGACGAGCTCCAAGTAAGTAGGCATAATGAGAAGAGTAATAAGCATCATTCGAAGTAGGAGCGCTATGGTCAGCGTAACCTAATAACAACTCGGGATATTTAGTTGATAGATATTTTATTCTACTCAATTTTACATCTTTAAGTTCACTAGGATACGCTTGAAACCCACAAATAAAGCAAATATTCTTATTTCCGAATTTCGCCAGTACTTCAGTTAGCTCTTCGACAGTTCTTCCTCCGATACCAAACGCAATAGTCTTTTTTCCCAATATTTTAACTATATTGGAAACTAATTTAAGATCATAGAAGGACACAGAATGAATTTCTATATATTCTACAGATGCCCGCTTACATAGCCTAACCGACTCGCAACATAAAGGCATCAGAAATAGTTTAAGACCTAAACTCTCAACATAATCAAATACTTTCAACCATTGCTCTTTCGTGAAGCACCAGCTTTTAACCAGTTGGTAAGACTCACTTTTTTTACTAACAAAACTATCATAGTCTATTAATACTTGAAATTTTATATGAGAAACACCGGATTGTGCAGCAGAATCAATCAGATTGTAAAGGTACTCAATATCACCTTCGTGATTAAATGCAGTTTCCGCAACAATAACTAAATCATTTTTGTTTCTATTACACATTGTGAACTCTCTACTCTTTTCTTCTGCTCTTTAATAAAGTCTCCAAACGAAATTGTTTTATCATAAGGAAGTTTAATTTCCGTATCTAATGAAATTTTTTTAAACAGTTCTCTTTTTTCTTTGAATAGCTTACAAATATTAATAAGGCTCAAACTATCGGGATCGCTACCTAGCTCACCAATAACGTCTTTAACTAATGTTAAATCTTGAGGAGTATCCACAGTAATACTGTACTGTCCCATATCATCTATTGATTTTATCACGCCACAACGAAACTTAGTTGGGTCGAAAATATATAACATTAGGTATTCACTAACACTAATATCCATTGTCTCATATAGTTCAAACAAAGCTTGTGATTTAATGACTTCGGCAGTTGCACCAATCGGAACACCAGATAATCTACAATAATCTAATTCATTTTCAATGCATAGGTTGACCTGCTCGTCGATATACTCACCCGCGACAAAAATATTATCACCGGTAATACGAACTATATAGTCTGCACTCTCATTCTTAGCAACACTAACAAGTCGTTCAATAACAGCATCTGCAGCGCCTCTATAAATAGAAATTTCATTTCTTTCAGCAGTATCAACTAATATGTCATCACAATTTTCATCAGATGTGCAAAGGTAAATTTTATCTGTTAATTTTGACTTTTTTGTCTTGCTAATAATAATATCTAGCATTGATTTATCATAGCTAGGTGTGACCGCCCTAAGAACTTTTAGTGGCAATCGATTTGACGTTGTGCGAGCTACTATACAGGAGATAACTTTCATAATTTACTCTTCTACTTACATCCAGCTACTTCTTCATTGGCTAGTTGATAATCATCAGGATTACCAATATCTATCCAATAATCGTTAAGTTGATAAGCCATCGTTTTCTCGCCACTACTATTTATTTCTAAAAATAGACTAGGCATATCATAAAAAGTGTCTTGAGGAATGTGGTCTACTACGCTTGGATTCAAAACATATATTCCAGCATTGATACTATAAGTGCACTTTGGTTTTTCTTTAATTCCCTCAATATTACCAAGTTTATCTATCTCGATAACACCGAAAGGTACAGTATACTCATAATCACGAACGCACATAGTCGCTGAGCAATTATTATCTAAGTGCATTGACAATAAATCCGGATAGTTGACCATTGAGATAACGTCAGCATTAGTAACAATAAAAGGTTCATTTAATTTATGTTTTATTAAACTTAACGCGCCAGCCGTTCCTAACCTCTTACTTTCATTTACATACTCAATATTTACCCCAAATTTTTGACCATCCTGTAAAAAATCCTCTATAACTTCCTTTTTATAATTGGTTGAAATGATAAAATCTCGGAAGCCATGTCCACGAAACCTTTCAATTATATGCAAAATTATTGGTTTTTCAGCGACATTTAACATTGGTTTCGGGGTAGTCTTTGTTAGTTCCCCTAGTCTACTCCCTAACCCTCCAGCCATAATGACAACTTTATTATCGTGTTGCTCAAAAAGGTTTTCATCAAGGCAAAACACATCAACCAAGTTATTGAGATCATCAACAATTAGCATCTGTTTGAGGTGATATTTACCTAACTGTTGCTTTACAAATTCTTTTGTTTCAGTATTTCTGCATGTCCGAGGCTTTCGGTTAACTAAACCTTCAACATTCAAATTATCATTTAGCAAACATCGTCTGATATCACCATCAGTTACTAGACCAACAAGCTTGCCGTTATTAGTAATTGCGACATACCCTTGGCCTCCAAAATTTAGAGCCTCCACAATATCTTTAGCATTTGAGATGCGAATCTCTTCTAGAGTTATCATCACCACACCTTTAAATTAAATCTTCTTTTGTTAAGATATGATCATATGATAGATTTTTGTTAACTTTCATACCAATTATAAACTCCATCATTTCTGGTTTTAGACCTGTCCCTGGTCGTTTAAAGTCCAGATCACTTTCTTTTATTACTTCACCTTTAGCAAGATCTCGAGTCAAAACGATACTTCTTCGAAATTCAGCCTTCTTCTCATCAGATTCTGGGGCCGTGATTCTGTAGCTTCCCATAGCATTAGAAATGCGTTCACTTCCTAAAACTATCGCTTCCATTTCGTCAAAATTTGCTGAGACTTTATGATCCCAACCTTCCATGTTCTTATCTAAGGTAAAGTGTTTTTCTAATACACAAGCTCCAATAGCTACCGAAGCAAGTGGGATTTCAATTCCAATTGTGTGATCAGAAAAACCAATACTATACTCTGGGTACGTGGCCATGAGAGTTTTTATGTTATTCAAGTTTACATCCGTATCGACAGGCGGATATGTGGAAACACAATGAAGAATTACTATATTTCGATTTCCAGCAGCCTCAATACATTTAACCGCTTTATCTATTTCATGCAATTCACTCAAACCTGTTGATATGATGATCGGCTTATTGAACCTTGCTAAATAATCGAGAAAAGGAAGATTGTTAAGATCCATCGATGCAACTTTTATAAAAGGAGTATCGAGTTTATCCACCAAAAAGTCTGCTTCTTTTTTACTGAAAGGCGTTGATGTACATTCGATACCAATCTCATCAGCAAAAGACTTCATTTCCAAAAGCTCAGACTCGGATATAGAGTAAGCCTCAACTATTTCTTCTAACGTAAAGTCGTCACGATCTCTATAATCATCCGCAATGAAATAGTTATCTTCATATTTCTTTTTTGCAAAAATGCTATCTTTCGACCAACTTTGAAATTTTACACAGTCAGCTCCAGAACGTTTTGCTTCGACGATTAACCTTTTTGCAAGCTCCATATCACCATTATGATTTGAACCCAGTTCAGCAATAATATATGGTTTGCGAGAGTTTATTTTTTTTTCAATATTCGTTAGTTTCATGTTACCTACTTGTTATTCTTGATAACTTCCCACCAAAGAAGTGGTGATTCGTTATTTTTTTGATTCATTTCTAAAATCTTCTCACAACCATCTACTTGATTGAGTTGATCCATCAACTTATGGTTTGAGTCGAATTCAGCTTGAAAAGCATCACTAATGGTCAACATATGTTTATAGTGAATCTCACGTACTTCCAATGATTGCTTTAAGCTCTCTTTTGTCACATCACCTATACCTACTGTATTTTCTTGATGTTGACGATAATATGTAATCGCTTGATTAGTAAACACTGCGCGCTTTGATTGGTATAACAGTCGGGTAAAAAGAAACCAGTCAACTGCAATTAATGTACTTGGAAAAAGCAAAGTATCAGCCTCCAAACCCACTAACCTTATTGCAGTATTCGATAATCCAAACAAATTTTTGTCGCGAATAAAATCCAGAGATATCTCATCCCCATCAGTAATACGTGATGATAATATTTTCACTGCAAGTTCTTTGTTTTCATTAAATGCAGTCAAATCATTAACAACAATATCATACTCTCTGAGTAATTCGATCGAATGAGCTATTCGATTTTCTGAGAAATGGTCGTCAATATCGGCAAACACCGCTACTTCATACTGATTCTTTAAAGCAAATTGACACATTGCCTCTCGGTTTTTCGCTATATTTCCCGCAGACTCTAATTCAATAATATTTAAATTGGAATATAAGTTCTTAAGTACATTCAAATTACCAAACCCATCATTGACTAGGATAATATCAAAACCTTTCACTGTTTGGCGCTCCAACGACTTGAAGTAGTCGTGAACATATTCTTCATTAATAGGAAAGATCGTCGTCAAAACCGCAGTCTTAAACGGCACTAATGGTTGATATGTTTTTACATAACAACTGCCAGCTTTGATAAAGGCCTTAGATTCCGTTTTGACCCCTTGTACCACCACCGCGTTACTTCCAATAAATGATCCAGTAGCAACCTCAGCTCCGCCATTGACTACAGCTCCTGTTGAAATATGACAATGAGCTGCAATTAGTGCATCATGCTCAATCAATGATTTGGTATTAATAATACAATTATCTGACACTTGTGCACCTGCATTGATCAGGGCATCGTGCATAACAATAACGCCCTTCCCTATTTGAGCAGTTCGCGAAACATGTGCCCGAGGAGAAATAACTGTTGCCAATTGAGCATTTAAACTCAGGAGCTGCGTGTACAAAAGTTCACGAATACTACTAGATTGAATCTGCCCCACGGTAATTAAAAAATGGCATCCTTTAGCAATATATTTCGAAATAGCCTCATCAGTATCCAGTATGGGATAACCTAACAAAGTTGTACCAATCTTATCATTACTGTCTAAGATACCTTGAATTCGGTATTTTCCTTGAGATTCGATCACATCAATGCAAGCAGCGCAATGCCCTCCACCGCCGATAAGGATCAAATTTATCATCATCACCTCCGCGTTACCGGGCTACTAGGTAAGTTTACCAACCTTTGTTCTAGTAACTCTGAAACACTTAAATCATCGCGTATCACATTCTCAAACATAGGTAACCTATGCATGAGCTGCCAAATAGGTCGAGTCATCACACCAGAGCCATTTGTGCAAGCTAGCACCTCTTCGCGACTTTCTTTATCCGGACAGACAATTGCATTTAACCAGTAGTTTGACTTCGCATACTCTGGCTCAGTGACAAAGTTAAAATCTGTACCTTTGAAGAAGTTTTTATAGCCTTCTGCAAGCAATCTCTTTTGCTTCAAATACTGCTCGATAACTTCCATCTGTGCGCATCCCAGTGCAGCATTCAGGTTAGGCATACGGTAGTTAAAGCCAGGTTCATCATGGAAAAACTCATAAGGATGAGGAACTTTTGCTGTCGTCGTGACATGCTTAGTACGTGCACCTAATTCTTGAGTCTTACATAACACCATGCCACCACCACCTGTGGTGATGATCTTATTACCATTGAAGCTGACAGCACCAAAATCACCAATAGTACCGGTATGTTTGCCCTTATAGAACGAGCCTAGACTTTCTGCGGCATCTTCAACCAACGTGATGTTCCATTTCAAGCAAACGGCAACCAGTTCATCAAGCTCTACAGGGTGACCAAACGTGTGCATTGGTACAACGGCTTTGATTCTTCTACCTGTTTTTTTATGGATACACCCCACGTCTGTGACTTCAGCATTCTCTTCTAAAAATGCATCCACAGCCTTAGGGCACAACCCTAAACTCACCGGTGAAACATCAACAAAAATCGGCTCAGCTCCCATATGATAAAGAGCATTACAGGTAGCAACGAACGTCAATGCTTGTGTGATGACCAGATCGCCTCTTTGAACATCAGCCATGTACAATGCCGCATGCAATGCTGCTGTTCCATTCACTGTCGCTACAGCTTTAGTCGTACCAGTGTAAGCTTCAATTTTTCTCTCAAAATCATCAACAAACTTACCGACGCTAGAAACAAATGTACTTTCAATCGTTTCCATTACGTACGCTTTTTCGTTGCCATCAAACGTTGGTGCATGTAAGGGAATAAATTCGTCTGTTTTGTAAGTATCTCTCACAAATTCAACAATAGTTGTCGCTTTCATTGAATACTCCACTTACATCTTGCTATCGAGGTATTTACCCGTTTCTTTGTGCCCAAAACCAGGGATCATAGTAAAGAACAGTTTCACAATCTGCTCTTTAGTCCAAGCTCGCTCACCTTTCATCTCAGAGATGCTGTTTTCAAACAAAGTAAGCAGATCTTGCTCATAAAGAGGGTCATTTTTGATGATGCCCAGATTTTCGAATCGAGACATATCCAACTCTTCTTTATCTGTAAAAAACTCTTCGAAGTCTTTTTCACCCGTTGTATCACTTGCAGTAAACAAACATGGCCACTTACCTTGCTCTGGGAGCGTATGCGCAAGCTGGCGAGCTTCTTCTTCTGTCTCACATAAGTGAGGTTCGTAGCCAAGCTGCTCTAGGTATTTCACGGCAATATCTGCAAACGAGATAAGGTGCAGAGCTTCACTCAATTTAGGGAAGAAAATGTCACGATTCTCTCCAAAGATACAAGACATCAAACATAACTCACCCGACTCTTGCGGAGTAACAAAGTAACGTTTGATGTCATTAGGAGCAACGATAGGCTGACGTTTTTGAATACGCTGGTTAAACCCATGTAGCAACGAGCCATCAGAGAATGCAACATTCGCAAATCGCGCCGTTGAGATTGCCATTTGCTCACTTTTGCGCATCAGGAACATTTCCATAATACGCTTGGATGCCCCCATCATATTGACTGGGTTTGCAGCTTTATCTGTAGAAACACAAAAGTACTTCTTCGCGCCAGCATCAATAGACTGCTGAATAGTTTTGTCCGTGTTAAACACATTCACATCGATCATACGCATCAATGTGTAAGGGTCTTTTTCACTTCTAACATGCTTAAGCGCAGATAAGTTCAGTATGTAATCAAACTTACCATCGGCTTTAATGAATGCGTCGTACTCTAGAGAACCAATGTCCAAGGCAAACGTTTGGAAGTCACCATCAATGTAACCAAACGAACTACGGATATCTCGAACTAGTTCCACCATGTTATTTTCACTAATATCGACAACATGAAGCTTCTTAGGGTTACGCTTGAAGATTTCTTTAGTTACGGCTTGGCCAATTGAACCTGCACCTCCTAAGACAAGAAAACTTGATTCAGAAACAATGCGTGATAGCTCTGCTTCATGGTTTTCAATATCTTGTGTAAACAACGCTTCCGTGCGGCCAATCAGTGGCAAAATCTGATTCATTTTCGATACCTAACTTAAATTAATTACTTCATCCAAAATTTTTCCACAAACTGAGATGCTTTTTTTGTTCAAAGTGTGGTTACTGCTTTTTAACTACTTGGTTTATTTATTACCAACTCCTGATTAGTACGAACAGCTTGAAGCTAATCCATACGTCCTTCTTTACGGAATGTAAAATTTACTAAAACTACTGCTATACCAAGCATACCACCTAGTAAAGTACCTAACATACAAATCAGAGCTCGTTTTGGGCCATCTTTAAGTTCAGGAACAACTGCTGGGTCCACAACCTTAAAGATGAACTCTTCCTGTACCTCAGCCAACATCAAGCTCTTGGTTTGTTCTTCTATAAGCTTATAGAATGTACTCTGCATGTCAGTAACAGCAGTTTTCTGTAGCTGGGTGTTCAAATAAGCTAAGTTTTGTGAAGTTTCGGCAATAGTGCGCTCACGCATCACGTTGTTGATATCTTCAATCAACCAATTCACCCATTGCTGAGCTACGTATGGGGAGTAGTATTTTACTGAAACGGTGTATAAACCACTCTCTTTATCTTGGCTAATATTGAGCACTTCTTTATTGAATACTTCGAAAGCTTCTTGCGCAGATGGTGTTGAACTACGTAGACCATTGGGTTCACGCAACCACTCACCTGTGTTTGGATTATAAAGCTCTTCATCTAAGATGAGCTTGTTATTTGTTAAATCCCAATCTGTTGCTGCCATTAAAGGTACAAGCAAATCATGTTTGTTAATGAATGCTTCAACAAACTGGCGAGATTTCATTACTTGCACAGCTAAATCCGTTTGAGAAGATTCACTTGTACCAAGGTTAACGCCAGCTAGTGCTGCTAATCCGCCAAGTTGGCCTGCCATTTTTGATAGACCTCCTCCATTTGAACTTTCTGCCGGCGCTAATAAAGCGTCGGCTTTGTAGATGTTTGGTAGACTTAGGGCGTAAAGCACTGCGCTAACTGCGAAGACAAATGTAGTCGCAATAACGATCCACTTTCCTTTCCATAATGCTTTGAAAAGCTCACGCAGATCGATTTCATCATCTGTGGGTTGGGGTGGGTATGGTAGATAATTTGGATTGGGTTCTTTTTGTGGTTCCATTGGTTTTTAATCCTAAGCTCTGAGGTTCGTTATATTGGACTCAGAGATTGGTGAAATTTGATAGATTGTTCTCCGACTTTCAAAACACAACCACGCTGTGACAAGATTCCTAGTCTCGCTTCGGCTCGCTGGAATGACGGGCTACGGCTTAACAATGCCACTATTGGTGTTAAGAGTAGTATTTGCCGTTTTGATCAATAAAATTGAGCTTATGTAACTTCTATCGTTACATAAGCTCTTACTATTATTGTATTTCTAATCTTGTTTTAAGCTGATTGGAATGACCTTGTCGTTCCTTACTTCAACGCGTTGATCGCTACACCTGTTTGGTAAAGGATCTGTGTGGCAGCAGTCCACGTGCTTAATGCATCGCGATAGTCCGTATCGATTGGTACAACAATAGTATCACCAGCCTTTAGCTCTTCATGATTGTTACCGAACCAGTAGCCTGATGTTGGTTTGTAAACCGAGCCGTCTGCGCGTACAACGAAGATACGGTCTTCGTCTGCTTGTTTTTTCGCGCCGCCGGCTTTGTTCAGGTAATCATCCACATCTAGCTTGTTATCCAGTAGATATGTAATAGGAACTTGAACTTCACCCATGATCGAAACCGTGTTTCGAAAAGTTGGCACAAATAGGAAGTCACCGTCTTCTAGCATAAAGTCGGCAGAACGCTCCTCTTTTAGGATGCGATTAAGCTGCACTACCATGCGACCAAGAGCTTTGCTGCGGCTTGCTTCTTCAACAAACTTTAATGTTTTGTCTGGGTCTGAGATCACCGAACCTATATTGCTGTCTACACGAAAGGTTTTTTTCGCTGTCTCTGCTCGCATATCTGCGGCATATTGGTTTAATAGCTTTTGCTCTTTAAGGCGTAAAGCCTCACGAGTGAAGATAGCCCCTTGCGGATGTGCAAATTCGGTTAAACCACCAGCACGTTCAAGTAACTCCCCTAAGGTCTCTCCTTGACGAACAGTATAAGTACCAGGGAAGCGAACTTCACCTTGCAGTGTTACTGTGCTTTGCAGTTTGACATTGGGCTTCTCAAGAATGTTTAGGCGATCACGACCAACAATAACGACATCGTCAGCGGAGCTACCCTTGATAGCTTGGCGTAAATCAATACGCTCAACATCAATAGAAGCGCGCTCATCTCTACTGTTTATTACTGTACGAGCTAACTCGGCGTTGATGGTGAATGCGTTATAAGTTAAACCACCAGCAGCTTCAATTAAGGTAGAAATCGTCATACGTGGGGTGATTGGATAACGCCCAGGGTGTTTTACCTCACCGAAGACTTCTGCAATCTGCGGAGCCAAACCCAAACGCGATTGCTGTTGAAGCTGTAGCAAAACAGGAGCAAGTAACGTGCGGCGCGTATTTTGTTTTAATGCTTCAAAATCTTCTTTGGTAATTTCTTTGCCACGGAATATGATTTTCGGCTGTTCTGATTCTTCAATTGAAGATTGCCTCTTCGACACATTGCCTGTCGCTGAAGATATTGCAACAGAAGAGCTCATAACTTCTTGCTCTTTTTGTTGATCCAGCTCGGCTTTAAATTGTGCTTGCTCAAGCGTTTTCGCTTTCGTAACCGTATCTTGATTTGCAAGTGTATCTAAATCTTCATTATTGAAACGGTTAAATACCAGCACTCGATCACGTGAGTTTAACTTTAGGTTATCTTTGCCGCTCGGCGAAAGAATCGCGTTAGCAAGGTTAACTTGGTAAACCTCGATATCGCGTTGAGGGTTAATCTCACGCACAACAACAGCATAGCTTACATCTGCAGTAGAATTGAATGAGGTATCAACGGATTGGAATAAATCTGCAATACGCAGCCCGTTTTTCCACTCTATAAAGCCCGGATGACGAACATCACCTTCAATTTGTACGTAACGAGTCAGCTCTTCATTTTTCTTAAGCACATTAACCGCATCACCATCTTTGACTTTAGTTTGCTGGTCATGTGACTGACTAAAGTTCAGTGTTAATGCATCGCGAGCACCTTTTGTTGCGTAACGCTTCAGTTCAATTTGATCGCTATATGCGTTAGCCGTAAAACCACCCGCCATTTGTATGGCTTGCTTATAGGTTTCACCTGGCTTGATTTCATAGATTGCCGGGCGGTTTACTTCGCCATCAATCGAAATCGTGTCACCCAATGCACCGATGAAGACCACGTCTCCTGGCAACAAGCGGATATCATTACGCGCATCGCCTTTAAGTAACAGGTCATACATATCAAGTTTACGAATTACCTGACCATTGCGCTTAAGTTGCACATTACGAAGGGCGCCACTCTCACTAAAGCCACCGCTGTAATAAATCGCTTGAGAGATCGTAGTTAGGGCGCTCACCGTGTAAGCGCCAGGCTTGTAGGCATCACCCATTACAAAAACTTGCATGGTGCGCATTTCACCCAATGAAATATCGCTACGAACCCCGATCATTTGCTCTTTTACACGCTGGTTTAAAGAATCACGCACGTCAGAGAATGTCATGCCTGCCACTTGAACAGGACCAAGGGAAGGGAAGTTGATGATGCCTGCACGATTAACACGAAGACGATGCGTTGTGTTTTCTTTACCAAAAAGTTGGATAACGATTTCATCACCAGCTCCTACCGTGTAGTCAGCCGGAACAGGTACGTCACTGATTGGTGCAAATGTCGTCGGTGAACCCGCAAATAAATCTAGACCAAAGCGCTTTAGACCTTGCTCATTTTTTTCTGGGTCTTCTGAGTCGTTAGCTTTTGCCTCAACAGTACTACTAGCAGCCGGGCGTTGCTCAATCACTTGAGGGTTTTGATAACTACTTGGCTGAGAAGAAGCGCCGGAAGGAATAGAGATACCATACTTACTCGCCAATGCTTGTTGCTGGTCAGCTGGCAAGTTCTGAAACATTTGAATTTGTTCTGGGGTTGGAGTCTGCGCATTAGTAAGCGGCGCAAATAGGCTTGCTAGAATGCAAGCACCTATCGAGAAATATCCTTTGAGCATGATAATTCGCTATTTAAAGTCAGGAGTTAAAAATCCTAGCAACAAAACTAGGCGCTAGGTCTTTAATTAAAATCGGTGTTGAAAGCCAAGAGTAAGTGCGTTCAAGCGTGCCTGGTCCTCAGATGTGCTATCAACAAACTCAAAGACAACTGCATTCTGCTTGTCCAAAGCATAATGCATACCCAAGCCAAAGCTAAAACCTTGATCTTTATTAGAGCCTACATTTTGTTGGTCGATCTGGACACTAGAATAACCGGCAAGTCCATAAAGTGCTACACGCTCGGAGACAGGCATATTCAACTTAATAAAACCACTCGCAAGACTATCTAGTGCAAGTCCGCTATCTCGTTGTACAGAAGTTCCGTAACGTGCTTCAAAAGCGAGGTAATCATTGAAGAAGTAACCAGCTTGCGCTTGAAGAAGGAAAGGGTTTCCCTCGGTTACTGGAGAAGAGGAATGATGAAATTCAGCGTTAGAGTAACTTACTAACGCACCAGCATAAAAATCTGCTGAGGCAGAAAATGAGCACAAGCCTAAGCTGATTGCACTCAACGCCCCTAGCCATGGTCGTTTATTAATCACGTAAGTGTTCCTTGGGTGTCGACTGACCGCTGCACATTATGAACGACGCGCGCAGTGAATGTCTGTTAACTTTTGTCAATTTCGCTTGTGCGTTTACACGCTACCGCCCGGCGGCATTACGCGTTAGCCACTGTTCGCTGATTCCCGATCCATTCGGTTTATTGATATAAATATTCTTTTTAAGCCTCACTTTTGCGACTAACCGTTCAAAAAACAATCTTTTATAAACGCAACACAAAAGCTGGCAAATTATGCATGTATTAGCGCAAAACGGCAAGGGGGCAAAAACGTCTCAGATTTCCGTTTATGGTTCGTAAATTCTCACGAATGAGAAAAACACTGGCTGTCAGCCGCTTAAAACAGAACACCACTACGGATGCATTGAATAAAAAATGTGAACGTTTGCGTAAATTCAGAGGTGACCGGAAATAACGCAGTCGAAGGCGCATTTTGATTCAGTACAACTATCAAACCTAAGCAGTTCTCTCTTCTCAATTCTCAATTCTCAATTCTCAGTTTTGCAACAATCCTTCTTTAACGTTAGGTAAATTCACATAGGAAACTATTTACATGCTGATTGTTTTTTAACTAAAATGACTAATGGTATGTTCTAAACAGACCAAACATCGATGTTTTAAAATCTGAAATACAAGGATTAATAATGAAGAACACAGCTCTAGCTATTCTTATGGCTTTAAGCGCATCAACTGCATTTGCAGCGACTGAAGCTGGTACTACTGGTACAGCAGCAGCATCTGCAACTGGTACAACTGCAGTAGCAGTAGGTGCAGCAGCAGCAGTAACTGTAGTAGCAGTTGCAGCGTCAGACAGCGATTCAACTTCAACGTCTACTTCTACTTCTACTTCAGTAACTAAATAATTTTTTAGTGTTGTAGATATTGAAACAATCGCCCTGATCTATTCAGGGCGATTTTATTTGTAATGAGGGAATGATGAACACTCTTCTATCGCAAAAATGGATGCGCTTACTTATTGCCCTACCATTACTGAGCTCAATCTTTGGCTGTACACAAAAATTCAATGACGTATCCGCTACCGTCCAAGAAGCTTATGGTAACTACATCGATGTTGAACTAACGCCAGAAGAAATTGAAGCAGTTCCTTATGCCAGTGCTTACCTGAAAATAGGTTCCCAAAAACAGGTTTTTGTAGTGTTAGCTTTCGCCGAACCAAATCCATTAACCGGCAATACACAACTAAAGTGGGTCAGTGCAGACAAAGCAATGGTAGTAACAGAGAACGGACATATTGTTAAAACCATTGGTTTACAAACGACCAATCTAGCGGGTATTTATGGCAACGTTCCTGCCTACTCAGCGCTCTCTTTGCAATATTCTCTTTCTTACGATTGGGCTGACAAATACCGTTATGGGTTCCCGGCTAAAGTCCAACGTTCTCGTCAAGGTAAAGAAACCGTCATAACCCCTATTTCTTCTACCTCTACTGATGTTTATACCGAGGTTGTAACGTTTACCAGCTTAGAAAAAACTGTAGAAAACCAATACTGGGTAAACGGTAAAGGAGAAGTAGTGAAAACACGTCAACACTTAGGTCCAAACATGGTGCCTGTTGAATTGACGATTCTGAAAGGGTACAGAAAATCATGAATAAGCGACTGCTATCTTTATTAAGCCTAAGTTTAACGGCAACGATTCTGGCGACACCGACTACCGTTCAAGCTAAAAATCACACCTTACCACCGCTCAATATAGAACTTGTCGGAACGGACAAAACATTGCAGTTCCAACAAGCGGCACGTTTAGAGAGCGTACTTAAGCATGCACAAGAACAACAAATCGCCCTGCAATACCCTTTAGCTGTGACTCTATTTGATAATTCCGAATCAGCAGTGCAAAGAAGTACTGCCTTAAAGAATTCGGTGTTAAACCAAATGATTCAACATAATTTAGTTGCGCACCCATTTTACAAGTTTATCCAACGAAGCCAGTTTGCACCTCGCGTGCTGTCGGCCATTGATGTTGATCGCATCCGTCTGGATAAATTTGATAACCCTCTTTTACAAGGTCAACTTGCGTTAAGTGCACCAAAACGCAAAGAGAAAGTGTTGTATGTGGGTAACTTAGAAAAAGTCTACGCAGTAGAAAACCAAGCGGGTATCGCTCTGCATGAACAGGTCGATAATCTACGTTCAGGTGATATTGGTGAGCTCGCCTATCCGCCAATTCTAATTTACCCGGATGGCAAGGTTATTCATCCTCACCATGGCAGTTGGTTAACCACTCAATATTACTTGCCGCCACTTACCATTGTGTATATCCCATTTGATGAGTTCGAAAAATCACAAATGGATAAAGACATTGTCGCTCTGCTTGCACAACGTAAACCAACCTCATCGAAGAACTAGACATGAACCTGATCAGAACCAGTTTATCCCTTTCTTTAATGGGTCCAGCGTTGGTGTGGGCTCAAGACATACCTTTTGAAGTGCCGCCATTGCAACCATCACAAATGGACTTCGGTGGTGTCGGCTTAATGCAGATGCCAACAGGTCGTATGGCGCCTGAAGGCGAGTTTAACTTTGCTGTTACTGGCAGCGATGAGTACCTTTTCTATAACGTCACACTGCAAGTCATGCCCTGGTTAGAAACGACGATTCGCTACACCATGGTGAACGATCTTTTCTATAGTAGCGATCCAAGCTTCTCAGGTGATACCAAATACACTGACAAAGGCATCGATTTTAAAGTTCGACTTTTGCAAGAGTCAGAGTACTTGCCAGAGCTTTCTGTTGGTGTGCGTGATTTTGCAGGTACCGGTCTTTTTGATGGTGAGTTTGTTGCTGCAACAAAACGTTATTCTAACCCAAACCTTGGTACCTTTGATTTCACTTTAGGTATGGGCTGGGGCTACTTAGGTACGCGCGACAACATCAGCAACCCAGCTTGTAAGCTGTCCGATAGTTTCTGTGAGCGCCCTTCTGATTACAAAGGTAATGGTGGTAGTGTGGATTTTGAACGTTGGTTCAAAGGTTCTGCTGCACTCTTTGGTGGTGTCGAGTACCAAACTTTGCACGCGCCACTGCGATTTAAGCTTGAATACGACAGCAACGATTACAGCGAAGATTTCCCTGTGGTACGTGGTGGTGTAGACATGACACCTCATACGCCTTGGAACTTTGGTGTTCTATATCGTTTAGGACATATGGCAGATTTGCGCTTGAGCTACGAGCGCGGAGATACGTTAGTTGCTGGCGTGAGTCTTTACACTAACTTCAATGATATGCCATCTTTCTGGCGTGATACACCAACACCAGAAGTTGAAGACAAGCAACCAGAGCAACTGTCTGATGTAGATTGGGAACGTGTTACCGAGGAGCTGGATAAAATTGCTGGCTACCAAAATACCCAACTCTATGTTAAAGACAATACCATTTCGGTTGTCGGCGAGCAGAAAAAGTATCGTGATCGCAATGAAGCTCATGAAAAAGCGGCGGCAGTCCTTTATAACGAAATGCCAGACAACATTGATACCTTTACTATCAATGAACGCAGTCGTGGTCTGATCGGCGATCAAACGGTTATCTCCAAAGAGAAATACCGTGACTTTGCAGAAGTTAACTACATCAATCCAAATATCGAAGATGCAACATCGACCTCGAGCGATAAACCGCAAGGTAAACCTGCTTACGATGGTTTTGAGCGCTTTGATTGGGGCTTTTCACCAAAACTGGCTCAGACCTTAGGCAACCCAGAAGAGTTCTATCTGTTCAGTGTCGGTTTAAGTGGTAGCGCGTCTTACTGGCTGACAGATAACCTAGAAATTGGTGGCTCGCTATACTGGGATTGGTACAACAACTACGACAAGTTTAACTACGTCACCCCACCAGACGGCACTTCGATTCCTCGTGTACGTACCATGTTCCGTGCTTATCAAAATGAACACGCGGTAACCATGTCCAACCTACAGTTAACTTGGTTCCAAGAGTATTCAGATACCATGGACCTGCAATTCTACGCGGGCTATCTGGAGAGCATGTTTGCCGGAGTCGGTACCGAGTTTCTTTACCGACCACAAGGAGCTAACTGGGCGATTGGCGCTGACGTCAACTTAATTTCTCAACGTGATCCACAAAGTTACTTCGGTGTTTACGATGAGAAATGGCAAAATGTGCCAGAATATGGACGTCCGTTCCAAGTTGTAGATAAAGGCTTTACTGGTTTTGTGTCGGGTTATTACTACCCTCAATGGGATTTCCTACAAGATTTGATGATTCAAGTTGATGTTGGTCAGTTCCTAGCGGGTGATATCGGTACACAAGTGAATGTATCTAAACAGTTCAAGAGTGGTGTCATTGCAGGTGCATTCGCATCAATCAGTGATTTGTCGGCTGACGAATTCGGTGAAGGTAGCTTTACTAAAGGCTTCTACATTTCGATTCCATTCGACATCATGACCGTTAAGCCAAGCAACAACCGTGCGTTCTTTAGCTGGCAACCATTGACTCGCGATGGCGGTCAGAAGCTAGGTCGTAAGTACAGCTTAATTGAGTTAACCGACGAACGAAACCCTTGGTATCAAAGGCCTAACCGTTCGGATATGGAATAATAAAGTAATCAAGGGAGCTGCGGCTCCCTTTTTCATATCTAGATACTAAGTCATAGAAGACTAAAACCTATCTTACTGCTTCCAATAGCGCTAATTTCTGTTTCTTGCTAGAATTCCTGAGAAAATTTTAATCTATGGTGGAAGTCTTATGATCATCGTAACTGGTGGTGCTGGCATGATCGGCAGCAACATTGTTAAAGCACTAAACGAAGCTGGTATTAACGATATCCTGGTTGTCGACAACCTAAAAAATGGCAAAAAGTTTAAGAACTTAGTTGATCTGGACATCACAGATTACATGGATCGTGACGACTTTCTGACCCAAATTATGGCGGGCGATGATTTTGGTCCGATTGAGGCAATTTTCCATGAAGGTGCTTGTTCTGCAACGACTGAGTGGGACGGCAAGTACATGATGCTAAACAACTATGAGTACTCAAAAGAGTTGCTTCATTACTGTCTAGATCGTGAAATTCCATTCCTTTACGCCTCTTCAGCAGCCACTTACGGCGATACAGATACTTTCGTTGAAGAACGCGAATACGAAGGCGCACTGAATGTATACGGTTACTCGAAACAGCAGTTTGATAACTACGTTCGTCGTCTATGGCAAGACGCTGAAGAACATGGTGAGACCCTTTCTCAAATCACCGGCTTCCGCTACTTCAACGTATATGGCCCACGTGAAGACCACAAAGGTAGCATGGCATCAGTTGCGTTCCACCTCAACAACCAACTTAACGCAGGTGAAAATCCTAAGTTGTTCGCGGGCAGCGAATCATTTAAACGCGACTTCGTTTACGTTGGTGATGTATGCAAAGTGAACCTATGGTTCTTAGAAAACGGCGTATCAGGCATTTTTAACTGCGGTACTGGCCGTGCTGAATCTTTTGAAGAGGTAGCAAAAGCGGTTATCAAGCATCATGGCAAAGGCCAAATTGAAACCATCCCATTCCCTGAGCATCTAAAAGGCGCTTACCAAGAATTCACACAAGCCGATCTGACCAAACTGCGCGCCGCAGGCTGTGATGTTGAGTTCAAGACGGTTGCAGAAGGCGTTGCCGAATACTTAACTATCCAAAACCGTTAAGCACCACAAGGTGGCAGAACCATAACCTGCCACCTTTACTCAAGTGCAATAGCCTGTATCATTCCTTAATATCTTTTTTCTCATTTAAACCACTTCGCCAGTACACGAATAGGTAACTAGACACGCCATGACCATAAAACGTGATGACTTCGACCCTAAAGCATATAACCCTGAGTTTAAGCGCCACTTCCTGTCGCCTAAGTACTGGGGCACGTGGTTAGGTGTTCTCTTATTTTTACCTTTATCATTAATGTCACTAAGTTTACAAAAGTGGTTGGCGAAAACCATTGCCAAAAAACTGTCTAAATCCCACAAAGGGCCAGCTCACCGAGCGAGGGTTAACTTTGAGCTGTGTTTTCCAGAAAAGTCGTTCCAAGAACGTGAAGCTTTGATAGAAAAAACACTCTACACAGCGGCCATGTTCTTTTTTCGCTTCGGGTTACTAAGTTTACGCTCACCAAAGTGGCTTCAGAACCGTTGCCAAATTCGCGGCCTAGACATTTTACGACAGCACATTGATAACAACGAAAATGTGATTTTAATGGTTCCCCACTCTTGGGCAATTGATGTGCCTGCTATCTTGCTCGCTTCAATGGGAATGCCAGTTTCTGCAATGGCGAAGAAACAAAAGAATGATGTTGCTGACTGGCTGATGCACAAGCAAAGAGTTCAATACGGTGGTCGTGTTTATGAACGCTCAGGTGGCATTAAGCCTTTTCTGAAATCCATTCGAGATGGCTATGTGGGGTATTATCTACCCGATCAAGATCACGGCCCAGAGCATAGTGTGTTCGTAGATTTCTTTGCTACACGTAAAGCAACGCTACCTGGTTTAGGCAAAATTGCGAAACTATCACGCTCAAAAGTACTGCCTCTATTTGCGTCGATGAACACTGAAGATGGTACGTTTGATATTGAGATTTTACCGGCGTTTGAGCTGGATAAAGGCGAAGAGCAAGACGCTCGTACCTGTAATGAAGCAATTGAATATTTTGTCGGTGATAAACCCGAACAATATATGTGGGTACTGCAGTTGCTGCACTCTCAAGAAGACGGCAATAACTATTACAATATCTTTAAGCCTAGATATGATACTGATTGGCAAGTAAATAAATGAAAAAGATTTTAATTATTGGCCCTGCGTGGGTCGGCGATATGGTAATGTCGCAATCGTTATATATCGTATTAAAGCAACGTCATCCAGATAGCCAAATTGACGTTATCGCTCCAGGATGGTGTAAACCGATTCTTGAGCGTATGCCAGAAATCCACCAAGCGATTGAAATGCCTATCGGTCATGGTGAATTTAACTTATTAGGCCGCAGGGAAATTGGTAAATCATTACGTGAAAAGCAATATGACCACGCCTATATCTTGCCTAAATCAGCGAAATCAGCACTGATCCCATGGTTTGCCAACATTCCTCTTCGTACTGGCTGGAAGGGAGAAATGCGCTATGGTTTATTGAATGACTTACGCCCTAACATGAAGTCTTTTCAGTACATGGTAGAGCGCTATGTAGCGTTAGCTTATCCAAAAGCAGAAATGGTGGATTCTAACTCTCTTGGCGGGCTTGAAACCTTGCCTCGCCCGCGCCTTGCAATCAACGCGGCAGAGCAACAAGCCACGCTCAAAAAGTTCAACTTAACGCAAGACCAACCAATCATTGGACTGTGCCCAGGAGCAGAATTTGGTCCTGCCAAAAAATGGCCCGAAACACACTACGCTGAAGTTGCGACGCAAATGGCCCGATCTGGGCATCAAATCTGGTTGTTTGGTTCTCAAAAAGACTTAGAGACTTGTAACAATATTCGCGCACTTGTTCCGACGCAATTCCATAAGCACATTCATGTTCTAGCAGGCCAAACCAGCTTAATTGAAGCGGTCGATCTACTTGCTGCATGTAAGACTGTTGTCGCGAACGACTCCGGCTTAATGCATGTGGCAGCTGCGGTTGGTTGTAATGTTGTTGCCGTGTATGGTTCAACTTCACCGAAGTACACACCTCCACTCGCAGAAAAGGTGGAGATTGTTCATACCGATATTGATTGTCGCCCTTGTTTCCAGCGTGAATGTCAATACAAACACCTTAAGTGCTTGACAGAACTTTCGCCTAAGCAAGTGCTAGATAGCATCCAAAAACTTGACGCCATTACGATAAGCTCATGTTAGTTCGTATTGTTTACACCTTACTACTCGCCTTAGCGTCACCGCTGCTTTTATTTGGTTTGTACAAGAGCAAACCAAATAAGCCTAAGTTCGGCTCTCGCTGGAGAGAGCACTTTGGCATAACTCCCAAGCTAAAAAGCAACGACAAACCTATTTGGATACATGCCGTATCTGTTGGTGAAAGCATAGCAGCGACACCTTTAATCAAAGCCCTTAAGGAACAAAACCCCGAACAATCTATTCTAGTTACTACAACAACAAGTACCGGAGCTGAACAGATTGCTAAGTTGGGTGATTTAGTTGAACACCGCTATATGCCAATTGACTTTGGGTTTGCTATCAAAGGCTTTCTTAAAGCTGTGCAACCAAAACAGATGTTGATCATTGAGACTGAGCTGTGGCCAAACACGCTTCACAATGTTCACAAAGCGGGTATCCCTATAACTGTCGTGAATGCGCGCCTATCTGAAAAATCGTGTAAGAACTACGCCAAAATACAGCGGCTTTTTAACCAACTTCATCCATGCCTAACTCAAGTACTCTGCCAAACAGCTTCAGATGCCGAGCGCTTTGAACGCTTAGGCGTTGAGAAAAAGAAACTATCCGTTACTGGCTCGATTAAGTTCGATATTCAAATATCAGAGCAAGTGAAACAGCAAGGACAGCAGTTTCGAGCCCAGCTTGGAGACGCTCGTCCGATTTGGATTGCCGCTAGCACCCACAGAGGCGAGGACGAACAGGTATTAGATGCGCATAGACAAGTTTTAAAATCTCATCCAAATGCATTACTTATTTTGGTTCCTCGCCATCCGGAACGATTTGATGATGTATTCACGCTTTGCCAACAGCAAGGCTTTAGCACTGTGCGTCGTACTTCAACGCATGCAGTAGAGACAAATACTCAAGTCTATCTCGGCGATACAATGGGTGAGATGCTAACGTTGATGGGCGCAGCGGACATCTGCTTTATGGGTGGCAGTCTAATCGGAGATAAAGTCGGTGGACACAATGTGTTAGAGCCCGCAGCACTGGGAGTCCCTGTAATCACCGGACCAAGTTATTACAACTTCCAAGATCTGGTTGCGAAGATGCTTCATAAGAAAGTTATCAAACTGATTGAGTCACCTAACGAGATGAGTCTAAAGGTTGAAGCTATGTTTCAAGATGCGTTAGCAAAAAGTGTAGTTCAAGAAAACCTCCTTAGCTTTGTCAAAGATAATGTTGGTGCGCTAACTAAGACAATTAGATGTATTGAGAGTATAAAATGAAAGTTTTTGTTATTAACTTGAAACGCTCAGTTGATAGAAGAGTTCGCATGGAAAATGCACTCAACAAAGCCAACATACCATTCGAATTTATAGAAGCGATAGATTCCTCTGCGCCAAACTTTCTATACTCTGAACGTAGCAATGATGACCTTACTCGAAAACGATTTGGCTATAGGCTAGTTGAGAACGAAATTGCTTGCTTCTCTAGTCACCACCTGGCCTGGGAAAAGTGCTTGGAGGTAAACGAACCAATACTGGTTCTAGAAGATAACTGCGACTTATTGCCTGAGTTTTTTGACGTGTTTTCACATTTCGACACATTAGCGGAACAATACGACTTTCTAAAACTTGCGGCAACCAAGCCTAAATCATTTAAAGTTATATCTTCAGTTAATAACAAACTTAATATTGTACGCTTCAACAAACGCACATGCGGTATTATGGGATATATTCTAACTCCACATGCAGCTTCGAAATTCATAAAAAACGCAACTCAGTTTATAGAACCTGTAGATGACTACATGGAAAAACCGTATAAACATGGTGTATCCACGTATGTTTTAAGACCAGATATTGTCAAAAGAGCCGATATTCCATCAACAATTGGCAGTTCTCGAAAAGATAAATCTGATATAAACCTCTGCAATAAGATATACATTGAGCTTTTCAGACTCTATGAACAAATTCAAGACAGGCTTGTAGTTCACCGAGATAAATGACGAAAAATATGCCCCGATATTTTAGTTTCGGGGCATATTTTATTGTTTAAAAGGACAGCTATCTAAAAGAGGTTGAATATCTATTTTTATGTCATAGTTCTTTGGCAACTCACGGAGCTCTTCGATACTAGTGGAAGACGATACTTTGATAGGTAAATTACACTCTCGTCCCACTGAAAGGTAGTAATCGAAGAATTTAAACTCTCCTCCTTCCACCGTGTCATCAAAAGAAATATGGTGAGCAGGCACACCATAAGCGTCAGCAATAATAATTCCGTGTAACGAGCTTGAAACGATTAGCTCACAAGATGCAATATCATCAATAAATGCCTGCACATCATCAGTTTCAATATCAATGACTTTTACATCATCAGGAAAATTTTGCTTGAAGAACGCGTCATTCTTATTGTTGTAGTGCGGAATAATACCTAACTTGTATGCTGACTCTGCTTCGTTGGGCTGTATTAATGTCGGAAGAACTAAAGCAGGATCACCATAAATTTCTGGGCATTCAATTCCTCGAGCGATTAAGATATCTCTGGTTTTAGGACCACGAACTGCATGCACTTTTTTAGGTTTGAAAAGTGGCGTTTTTCTATCCGAAATAATACCACTCCCCCAAACAATCGCATTATCGTTCGAGGATTGCAAGACAGAACCAATGACTAAATAATGTTCTTTATCCGATTTATCTGATGACCAAACAGCGCTCTTCCCTGACAACTGCTCTACGATAAACTTATTTACGACATCGCCAAAATTAACTCGTCCATTCCACCAATGTAGTGCTATTTCTTTTGTTGCATCAACTTCTTTAGATTTATCATACTTATACGATAAACGCTTAACAAAACCGCGAAAACCTTTATAGTTTTTCACCTTATCTCCTACTTATAGATAGATTTAAGTTTATCTTTATAAAACTTGACGTTCCTTTTGTAATATAGCTTTAGAAATAGACCAAAATATTTATTATTATATATTTTGTTCAGTTTCCATATTCTTTGGTTCGCTGCTTTAAATTCTCTATCTCGTTTTTGTTGATCAATACTTTGCTGTAAGGACCATGAACCTTCATGCAGGCTTCTGTATACACACATTTTAGAAGGGCAATAAATTGCACCTTTACCCAAAGTCATCACTGTTTGTAAGATAGAATGATAGAAATTTCTCTTAAAGAACTCTTCATTCTCTGACACCATATCTAATAAAGGCTGGGTGCGTAGAAATATCGATGCCATGGGCATCAAACCTCCTCCTTTTAAGATAACTCTATTGTAGTCAACAACCTGCTCCTTGTCGCCAATATAGCCGTATCCTGAATCCTTTATTTCATCTCCGTACAAGGTAAGTGATGGGTGAAAAGATATATCTACGGATTTCTCTTTTTGCAAGATTTCATATTGTTTCTGAAGCTTATCATTATCAATCCAATAATCATCACCCTCACATATTGCGATATACCTACCTTCCACCTCTGGCAACATAAACGGAATTGGGGAAAAACCTTTAGAGTATTGATTCTCTTCAGGGAAGATGATTTTTATTTTACAATTTCCATTATAGTTCTCCACAACAGACTTTATTACGTCTCTACTATTATCCGTTGAAAAATCATCATATATAATTAATTCAAAATCAAAATTTACGACTTGCTGAAGAATCCCATCCAATGCTAATTTAATGTACTCTTGATGATTGTAACAAGTACAAAGAACTGAAACTTCGCTTTTCATATTTTACCCTATATCTCGGGAGTTATATTACTCCCGATTACAACATCATGATAAGTTAAACCTAAATAAACCATCGGTAAGTTTAATTAATACAAAACTATCGTTTATCAAGCAACTACTTCCAACTTCTATGTTACTATAACGAGCAACATAAAATGGATTTGTAACCTTTTGACCAGAGAATGCTTTTATAATAGAACTTCCACATATCACTTCTACTCCCTGAGTTTTATGAGAAAATGCTCGTAAGTAACGCCCAACCTCTTCTGAAGACACTCTTTCAGCATCGAGGCTCAATCGTTCAGGTCTTGAATAATATGAATCTTGACTACTTTGTGCCGTTCCTTGAATTGCAGTCCCGTACTTTTCCATATTGTTTAAGACTTTGTTAAACAATTCGTTTTCTAATTCGAATAGCACTGGGTACAAGAGCTGAACATCTAAATCATCTGTAACTTCGAATGCTTCTTGAGCTAAGATATCCCCTCCATCCAACTCATCGGTTAGATAGTGGATTGTAGCACCTGCTATTTTTTCATTCGACAAGATTGCATGGTTAATGGGGTGACGTCCCTTACCAAGAGGAAGAGGAGATGGGTGGCAGTTAATGTATACCGCTTTGGGGATCTGCTTTTTCAGTAGTAGGTATGGACAACCAGCAGATACGCAAAGTTCAAAATCAAGCTCTGCAAGCTCACTCAATAAGCGTGACTTTTCTCCATTCGCCTTCAATATGGTATGTGGAATCTTATCTAACCCAGGTAGATTTTCGTCCGTAACAAATGCATGCACCAAGTTATAGTAAGGGTTGGCAATAAGTGAAGATAGGATCAGGGTACGGTTCCCAATAAAAACAACATTAATCATGCTCAGACCTATTTATCATTTCAATTATGTAGTTCATATCATCACTATCGTAGCGGTGATCAATAGGAATACAAACCAAGTTATCAACCAAGTCTTGCTCCCAAGACTGCTCTAAAACTCGGTCGCTAACTTCTTGCCAATATGTTGCTACAAAGATGTTATTTCTAATTAAGTACTGCTTCAGTACTTTGCTAGCCAAGTAAGGGTAACACAACGGTGATTCTGGCGTATTCGGTATTTTTAGGCGGTTTCTTACAGCAAGGCTTTGGTGTAATAGTTCATAATTATTACGGCGTATACGTTCAATGTTTGAGAGGTCTGCGCTCTTCATAATAAATCTAGAATAGTTTGACATGCTAAGTGGATTATATTCACTTAGGTTAGCCTCTGCTTGCAAATAACACTTATAGCCAGCTTTAGCTCCTTTTTCAGCGCGGAGTATCATATGCTCTAACATTGGATAAAAAGTGTCATCTGGTTCTGAAATATTCAAAGAAGATACTAAACAGCCACCATCTGCCACCGGCAAAAACTTTCTCGGAGAGTAGATACTAGCCAAAGCTTTAGAGCTAGGTGGAATAAAGAACCCTTGCGCATTATCAACAATTACTCTAGCCCAATAATCCTTAGGCAAATCAGGCAAACGTAAGCCAAAGTAATTAACTATATACAATATAGACGCATTCTTCACTCGTTCATCTATTAATGGTTGCAATTTTTCATCGATATCATACCAAATAATATCACATGGATAGTTTTTGACGACATTTACAACACTATCACATATAAACTTAGGAAGTGCGATACTATCAGGATTCTTTTCTTCCAATATTTTACCGACACATGCCCGACCAGATTGATAATAAACACCATTTTCGAATGGCATTTCCCATCTATCACATGCCTTCCGATATACATCATCTAGTATAGAAAAATAGCCACCTATTTCTTTTTTCATACTAAATAATCCATCAACTTGTCCTGAGGCACATTGAAAATTACATCAAGTATCGAAAGTGCTGGCTCAAATTCAACTGCCTGCACCTGTGAATATGACTTCAATGACACATCTAGAAATTCAAGGGTTAAACCTTGTGCTTGAAAATCTGATTCATTGTATAGATCTCTTCCACCTGGAGGGTTGATATAATTTTTCCCACCCAACTTAACACAACTATCTATAACTCTTTCTTGCGCTTTAAGGTTACGGTTATCTAGACTCGAAGATAATTCAATTTCCGTATCAATACCTAAATATAATTTTATTTTTTCTATAGAGTTGAGAATAAAAAGAAATAGATTATCTTCTTCATTCAACAGAATATCACTAAAAAGCTGATATCCTTCATTAAAATTTGGTGATTTTCTATAAGACTCTCTTATCTTATTTAATAGTTTAGTTCTTTCTTTCAAGAACGTTGGAGATATAAAACGCTCTCTAACATCAAGGTAATCAGAATCTTTCTTAATAGGAATGGTGAAAGTCTCTACTTTCCCTGAAGCACTTAAGTAACGATTACGATTTATCCACCCTTTCTTGGTATACTGAATATCATCATAAACAACAAACTTATCTACAGAAGCCAAGAGCTGCCAGTAGCCAATGTATGGTAAAAAATAAGGCTGCATAATAGCAATTTTCATACTATGAGAACTCTCACATGGTTAATTTAATATCAATTCTAAAACTTTACACACTGCTTCAACATCATTTGAAGACATACTGGCATGTAGCGGTAGACAAATAATTCCTTTGGATATCTGCTGGCTTACAGGACATCCAAAACTCAGATTCTCAGGGTAAGCAACATCTAAAGATGGTGTAAAATATCGTCGATGTTCAATATCATGCGCAGACAAGGCATCAAGTAGTCTTTCCTGCTTGTCTTCATCTCTAACGAAAATTGGCATATAAGCACCGTTATACGACGCTTCGGGTAGCCAAAGAGGTAATTCAACATAAGGCTCTAAAAGCGTCCGGTACAAACTAAACAGGTGAGATCGATGCTCTATCACCTCTTCAATCTGATCAAGTAGTGTTAACCCTACCGCACATTGATATTCATTCAATTTAGCGTTGATACCAGGCTGCCCTAAAGAGCCATTACTCTGTATGCCAAAGTTAATGAACTCTTTCGCACGTAAATAATCTTCATGGCGCTTGAATATAATTGCACCACCTTCGACTGTATGGAATATCTTAGTAGCATGAAAACTCAATGTACTAGCATCGCCAAAGTTTAAGAGAGACTTCTGACCAACCTTAACTCCAAATGCATGAGCAGCGTCGTATAGAACTTTGACCTTATATTGCTCTGCAATTTCTTTGAAACTCTCAACTTCACAAGGATTTCCATATACATGTGTTGCAACAACACCATCTACTTGAGAATTTGCTTCAAGAGCTGCTTTCAAAGCATCTGGAGATAAGTTATAAGATTTTGAATCGATATCGCAATAGCTCACATCAATACCTTGCCACATCAACGCTGATGAAGTTGCAACAAAGCTAAATGGTGTAGAGATCGCGGATTCAATTCCTAAAACTTTACATGCCACCTGAAGTGCCAGCGTACCATTAGAAACTAACAATAAGTTTTTAACACCCAAAAACGTTTCAAGTCGTGTAGTAAGCTTTTCATGCAATGGCCCAAAGTTAGTATACCAACCACTCTCATTTACTTGAGATAAATAGTTAGAAAGCTTAGTTAAGTCTGGGGCTAATGGACTGTTAAGTTTAATTGTCATCTTCGCTCACAATGCTTGATAGGTAGATACCATAATTGTTCTTCTTAAGGGCATCAGCTGCCGCCATTAACTTCTGTTTGCTAATCCAACCATTGTTAAAGGCAATTTCTTCCAAACATGCAATCTTATAACCTTGTCGTTTCTCTATCGTCGAAACAAATTGAGCAGCTTCGAGCAAGCTTTCGTAAGTACCTGTGTCTAACCAGGCAAAACCACGCCCTAACATTTCAACATTGAGCTCGTTTGCTGTTAGGTACATTTGATTTAATGTGGTAATTTCCAGCTCACCTCGCTCTGATGGTTCGACTTGCTTAGCTCTACTCACGACTTGGTTGTCAAAGAAGTACAGCCCCGTCACAGCATAGTGGCTCTTTGGCTTAGCTGGCTTTTCTTCAATAGAGATAGCTTTTCTGTCGGCATCAAACTCAACCACACCAAAGCGCTCAGGGTCTTTCACTTGGTAGCCAAACACCGTAGCCCCATTGCCACTCTCTGCCGTCTCAACTGCTTTCTTTAACTTTGGAGAGAACCCTTGCCCATAAAAGATGTTGTCACCCAACACTAAACATACTGAGTCATCGCCAATGAATTCTTCGCCAATGATGAACGCTTGGGCTAAGCCGTCTGGGCTTGGCTGAATCGCGTATTGCAACTCAATGCCAAACTCTGAACCATCACCTAATAGGCGCTGAAAACCCTCCTGGTCTTCTGGCGTGGTGATGATCAAGATGTCACGAATACCCGCAAGCATGAGTACCGACAACGGGTAATAAATCATTGGTTTGTCATAAACCGGCAGTAACTGCTTAGAGACACCGCGTGTTATAGGGTAAAGGCGAGTGCCCGAGCCACCTGCTAAAATAATGCCTTTCATTATTCGCCCGCTCCTAATCGCTCTAAACTGTATGAACCATCAAGCACGCGTTGCCACCATTGCAGGTTATTGAGGTACCATTCCACGGTTTTGCGAATACCGCTTTCAAACGTTTCTTCTGGCGTCCAGCCAAGCTCTTGAGCGATCTTGGTGGCATCAATTGCGTAGCGCACATCATGACCAGGGCGATCTTTGACATAAGTGATCAAAGATTCATAAGACTCGACCCCGGCCGGTTTTTCTGGACGCAACTCTTCAAGCAAAGCACAAATGGTTTTCACCACTTCGATGTTTGCTTTTTCGTTATGGCCACCGATGTTGTAGGTTTCACCGACTTCACCTTCGTTGACCACTTTGTACAGCGCGCGAGCATGATCTTCCACGAACAGCCAATCTCGGATTTGCATGCCATCGCCATACACAGGCAAGGGCTTGCCGTCGAGGGCATTTAAAATCATCAGAGGGATCAACTTCTCTGGGAAGTGGTACGGGCCATAGTTATTTGAGCAATTGGTGACAAGTGTCGGTAAGCCATAAGTACGTTGCCAAGCGCGAACCAGATGATCGCTCGAGGCTTTTGACGCTGAATATGGGCTACTCGGCGCGTATGAAGTGGTTTCGGTGAACAAATCATCCGTCCCCTCTAAATCGCCGTACACTTCGTCCGTAGAAATATGATGAAAACGGAATGCCGATTGGCGCGCTTCATCTAGGTTCGACCAATATTGACGCGCCGCTTCAAGCAAATGGTAAGTGCCCATCACGTTGGTCTCAATAAAAGCAGCAGGACCATCAATAGAACGATCGACATGAGACTCAGCCGCTAAATGCATCACCATATCGGGTTGATGCTCTGAAAACACGCGGTCTAGTTCAGCTCGGTCACAGATATCCACTTGCTCGAAGTAGTAACGTTCACTATCTGAGACATCAACCAATGACTCTAGATTCCCTGCGTAGGTCAGTTTATCTAAATTGATAACAGTATCTTGAGTGTCACGAATGATATGTCGGACAACAGCTGAGCCGATAAAACCAGCTCCACCGGTTACTAATATTTTCTTCACGAATGTTACCTACGTTAATTTGTGTGTCATCAGATACACATGAATACTTATGATTGTAATTTATGGACTCACTCGTGCGTCGTTGGACACAAGAAAGGCTTACTTAGGGCAATCAATATAAAATGATAAAAAACTCAATTAAGATTGAGAAGCATAACCGTCCTGAAAGTGTTCAAAATCGGATTCTTGCCAAATAATCTGTCGCTTTAAACGCTCTTTATTAAATGAACGCAGGAGTCTATTTAGATTTTGAGCCTTCCAGTCACCAGAAGCTTCAAAACGGCACTTATCAAAATCGATAATCCATACCTTATCTTTGTCGTCGATCAAGATATTATGGATATTCAAATCGGTATGGTTAACGCCAACCTGATGCATCTTGGCAATTTCTTGCCCTATTTTTTGATACATGTCTGCCGATAAAGACTGTTCTTGCAAGATACTAACCAGATCTCTGGCGTTTGGGATTCGCTCACTTAATAAATCAGCTTGATAGAAGAACCCTGACTTTACGGCTCTTGCTGCAATTGGACGAGGAACGTGCACCCCAGCCTCGATTAGCGCCAATAAAAGCTGAAACTCTTGCGCACTACGGGTGTTATCCCAGCCAGAGAACCAATAATGATCGTTAACCAACTTCCCAAACAAACCGCCACGACGGTAATGACGCAGTGCTGCTTGCATGTTCTCTAGTTGGATAAACCAAGTCGTGCCTCTACCCGTCGCACTGCCAACCACCTTGTCTAAGGACTGCCAGTATTTCGCATCAAATATCGGTTGGCTAGGGTCTGTCATGATCTCGTCATCAAACCAGATCATTTGGTTGTTGTTTTGATACTGTTGAGTCACGCGCTTACCCCCTAGCCTAAATATCGGCTGGCTAATATATACAACCAAGTAAATCCGGCGAACGCCAATGCAACCATAACGGCAGCAGAGCCTATGTCTTTAGCTCGACCACTGAGTTCATGCCGCTCAATACCGATACGATCAACCACAGCCTCAATAGCTGAATTCACAAGCTCTACAATCAAGACTAACACCACGACCCCGATCATTAAGATACGCTCAATCATGCCGACATCCACTAGCCAAGCCAAAATCACAGCGATACTCAACAGAGCCAACTCTTGTCGAATGGCAGCTTCATGCTTAAAAGCCGCTTTTAATCCTTGGATCGAATAACCCGTCGCTTTAACGATGCGCTTTAGCCCGGTATTACCCGGCTTGCCAGATTCTTGCGATTGATGCGGTGTTATCTTTGACATTGCAGAACACTTATCAGTACTTAGCTATATTCGAGCCGTGTATTTTACATTTATTGGGGATGTCTGCATAATTTACCTGACTCTATTCATCGAATCAGACAATAATTATGTTCACTTCTGCCCCATCGTCATTATGCATCTTGCGTTTGTCCGCTATTGGAGACGTTTGCAATACCATCTCCACCGTTCAAGCTATTCAGAAACACTGGCCTTCGACCCAGATTACTTGGATAACGGGTAAACTTGAAGCCCAGTTATTAGCCGCCATTGATGGCGTAGAAGTGATTGTTTTTGATAAAAAAGCAGGACTCGATGGCTACAAATCGCTTTGGCGACAGCTGAAAGGCAGAGAGTTTGATGCGCTATTGCATATGCAGTACGCGATTCGAGCGAGTGTCGCGACGTTGGGCATTAAAGCAAAATACAAACTTGGTTTCTCTTCTGATAGAAGCCAAGATTTTCAGACGCTATTTACCAATGTCAAAGTGCCTTCCCCGCAATCTCTGCATGTCGCAGATGGCTTAATGGCCTTTGCCCATCAAATTGGAGTACCAAAGGCAGAACTGGACTGGGTACTTTCTTATTCAGATCACGACCAAGCCTGGGCAGAGTCTCATATTTCTCGTAATAAACCTAACCTGCTGATTGTGCCTGGTGCGAGCAAAGCTTATAAAAACTGGAACGCGGAAGGTTATGTGGATGTGATTCATCACGCCAGAGCTAAAGGCTGGAACGTGATTCTGGCAGGTAGCCCAGCTCAAGTTGAACTGGATTTGGCTGAAGCCATTCAATCTCGCTTGGAAGAACCGTGTCTAAATTTAGTTGGACAAAGCTCAATTCTGCAAATGCTTGCGTTAATAGATAAGGTTGAAATGGTTATCGCCCCCGATACCGGACCAGCACACATGGCAAATGCCATGAAAACGCCAATCATCGGGCTCTATGCACACCATAATCCGCTGCGAGTGGGACCTTACCGCTACCTAAAATACGTTGTCTCGGTTTATGAAGAAACGATCTTTGCGGAAACAGGCAAAAACAGTCACGAGTTAAGCTGGCGAACTCGCGCTAAAGATGAAACGGCAATGAACCGCATTACTAACACTCAAGTAATGAGCATGTTCGATCAAGTCTTAGAAGATTTGTATCCTCAATACCAGTAAACTTACTGTCTTGATTTGTTAAGAAGGAAATGACCTTGTCCAAACCAACCTTAGCCGTTGCCTTAATTGTAAAAAATGAAGAGAAGCACTTACAAGCTTGTCTAGACACAGTAAAAGATTGGGTCGATGAGATTGTCCTTCTAGACTCGGGCAGCACTGATCGCACTGAAGAAATCGCCCGACAATACACAGATAAGTTTTACACCAACCTAGATTGGCCAGGATTCGGTAAACAGCGCCAACTTGCGCAGCAATACGTTACGGCAGACTACGTTTTATGGCTTGATGCGGACGAACAAGTCACTCCAGAGCTAAAAGAAAGTATCTTACACGCGGTATCAGCCAATAAGCCGAACGTTTTATACAAGCTTAACCGACTAAGCTCAGCGTTTGGTAAGTTCATCTACCATTCTGGTTGGTCTCCAGACTGGATTGTGCGCTTATATCGCACCGAATATACGCAATATAATGATTCGCTCGTTCATGAAAAAGTTGATGAGAAAAACTATCAAACTGAAAAACTGGATGGTCGACTGCATCACTACACTTACGAGCACCTTCATCATTACATCAATAAAACCACTGGCTACCTCAAGGCCTGGACAGATGAACGTGAAGGTAAAAAGAAAGCGGGTTTAACGACCGCTATCGTTCACGCTCTTGCTAGCTTTTTGAAGATGTATGTGCTCAAACGAGGCTTCCTTGATGGCAAGCATGGCTTCATTCTAGCTTGGCTAAGCATGCACTCTACTTTTGTAAAATATATCGACCTCTACTTACGTGAACAGGCAAAAAAATCATGAAAACGACTTTAATTATCACCACTTACAACTGGAAAGAAGCATTAAAAGCGGTGTTAGAAAGCGTGAAACGTCAAACCGTTTTGCCTGATGAAGTCATCGTTGCAGATGACGGTTCTCGAGACGATACCAAAGCAATGATCGATCAACTTCGTTACAGCTTTCCCGTACCACTTATTCATAGCTGGCAGGAAGATAATGGCTTTCGTGCTGCGATGAGCCGCAACCGTGCCATCGCAAAATCTTCTGGTCGTTATATCATAATTATTGATGGTGACATGGTGTTATCACCATCATTTATTGAATCACATAAACGCGTCGCAAAGCCAAATTGGTTTGTGCAGGGTGGACGTGTGCTAACAGATGAAAACTGCAGTAAAGCGATTATGGAAAGCAGCCTAGTACCTTCTATTTTTAGCAAAGGCATTCGCAATCGCAAGAACTGTATCACCAATATACTGCTATCAAAATGGTTCTCGCGTAAACGTAATAATGCTAATTCAACACGCAGCTGTAATATGGCATTCTGGAGAGAGGATGCACTTGAGGTCAATGGCTTCAACCAAGATTTTGTCGGCTGGGGACGTGAAGATAGCGAGTTTGTTCACCGTATGTTGAATGCGGGCAAGTCACGCCTTTACTTAAAATTTGCAGGTGTAGGCTACCACTTGTACCACGTAGAAAACTCTCGTGCGTCACTCGGACAAAATGACGAGATTTTAGAGAACACCATTAAAAACAAGCTTAAACGCTGTGAGAATGGTGTTGAGCAATTTCTAGAAGCTTAAGATTATAAAAAAGGGGGCGAAACGCCCCTTTTTTATTGTTGCTGAGATAAAGCGAAGTACTTATCGGCAACCATCAATGAGATCAAACGCTCTTTACGTTTATCTTTGAACAGCTCAACCCACTGGTGCGCATTTTCAATGATCGCTAATGCTTCTTGCTCATTCGCTAGGTAATAATCCATCTTTTCGGGCAAATCCGAATAGTCATCCTTCACTTCAACATAGTGGACACCAGCCTCTAACTTACCTTCCATAAACCAAGTCTCATATTTTGGCTTTGACATAATAACCAAGGAGTTAGACGACATAGCCCACTTAAGGTTGGTGGCCACATCATTGCCTTCTATACACAACAAGAACTTGTATTGAAGTTGCTCCTCAATGCTCATAAAGCCTTTTTCCCAAGGCTGCCCTTCTACCGGGCGGGTCTGGCCAATGTTGCATTGCGGATGGTTATGAAACGCATGAATCACCTTTTGACGATGAGGCTGAAAACCCACACCACGCCAAGCGACCATGTCCTTTTTATCTTGATAGCGAACAGGATCATCAACAAATTTAAAATGACGAACTTGGTTGAGTTTCAATACCACTGAATTTTGGTTGCTACCAAAAATAGGGCGGCTTTTTATAAAGCTCGGTACATTGGGAATGTGTGTAACATCACCGTTGATGTAGTTAAACGCAAAACTGGAAGGGAAATAGCGTACAACTTGGCGAAGATCGAAAAAATACGTCCAACCTTTCGTTTTTTTAAATGTATCGACAGTCGCGTAACTTTGTTCTCGGCTATCGACTGAAAACGGCGTTTCACACTTGTTGTAATAGTTCACCCGCTCAAGGCAGAGTTGCTTCTCGGCTTCAGTTAAATTCGAAAGTAAACGCTTTGCTTGTGCTCGATATACAAAACGAGGGATAAGTATCGAGAGAGCGTTTGAGAAATAATAAGGGAATTTACTGTCTTTCATTCAGTTTTTCCCCAATCGCGATGGCTACTGGCTTGGGAACGAACTGATCGATACTTCCGCCATGAATGGCCACTTCTCTCACGATAGTCGACGATAGAAACGCAAACTCTTCTTCAGGTGTCAAAAATACACTTTCGATACCTGGTAATAGCTTTCGATACATGTTGGTCAGTCCAAACTCGTATTCAAAGTCTACCGTTGTTCGCAAACCACGAATAAGAACCTTAGCTTGCTCATCTCTCGCGAAATCCACTAATAACCCAGAGAACCCCTTTACCGTCACACCAGGTAAATGCGCTACAACGTCCTGCATCAGTGCAACGCGCTCTTCCAATGAAAACATGGTGTTCTTCGATGGGCTTGCGGCTACGCCAATCACAACCTCATCAAACATTTCGTGAGTACGTTCTATTAGATTGAGGTGACCATTAGTCACTGGATCAAAAGTGCCCGGATAAATGACTTTCATATAATTTACTAAGTTATTCGAAACTGATTGAATTATTGAGGCTCTAGCGCAAGATTACAACAACTTAAGCTCGATATTAGCTCGTCTTACTTCTGACACTCACCACAAAAGAAGGTATTACGCTGCCCTATTTTTAGCTCTTGAAGTCGTTCGCCGCATTCTGGGCATGGCTCTCCGGCTTTTCCGTAAACGAGTAACTCTTGTGCAAAGTAACCCGGCTTTCCATCGGCTTGCGCAAAGTCTTTCAGCGTAGTCCCACCTTGCGTAATGGCAATCTCAAGTGTCATTTTGATATTTTCAACAAGTAACCCCCACTCTTGAGAAGTCAGCTTACCTGCGGGCCTTGAAGGGTGAATTCGAGATTTAAACAACGACTCATTCGCGTAGATGTTCCCGACACCAACCACGACTTTGTTGTCCATGATGAACTGCTTGACGGCAACACGCTTATTTTTAGCTTTCTCCGCTACATATTCCGCATTGAACTCTTTAGTTAATGGTTCAGGCCCCATGTTTGCTAGTACAGCATGTGACTCGCCAGGAGCACACCATAACCATGCCCCAAAACGACGCGGATCGTTATAACGCAGTATTTTTCCACTGCTTAGTTTGAGATCCACATGATCGTGCTTTGCTGGCGGAAAGTCGGCATCTAGGACACGTAAAGACCCCGACATGCCCAAGTGAACAATGGCTGTACCTGTGTTTGTCTCGATCAGTAAGTATTTCGCACGACGGCTAATCGCACGGATCACCTGCCCTTCCAATTTTTTAAGCTCTATAGGAATATCCCAGCGCAATTTAGGCGTTCGAAAAGTAAACGACTGGATCGTTTGTCCAACCATGTGGGGGCTAATCCCCATACGACTGACTTCAACTTCTGGCAACTCAGGCATTAGATTCTCCAATTCACCGGCTAATAGTTCTCGCTGCTAGCATAATCGAAAAGAAAAACGATAAATAGGAAAGCTTGTTAGGGGTATAGGCGCAAAAAGGCTCTACTCTGGCATAAGGTAGTTTTCATCGACGGAGATAGCGACCCATTTGTCTTGCCAGGTTTTAAATAGCCAGAAATCAGGTAAACGAAAGAAAGTCACCCGCTGCGGCTCTTCGAGATCCTGATACCAGACTTCTACCGTTTCAGGTACCGTCAGGTTAGGTTTTAAATGATCGTACTGTTCCGAGGTAAGCTCGGTCCCTTCCAATGATTGCCAACGTGATACAAGTTCACTGATCGGTGCATCGACTTTGATGTTGGATTGCCATCGTCCATCATGCAGTTCGAACTCCCAGCCACTATAGTACAAAGACTCAACCGTATAGTCGGAGCGAAGTACATTTGGGTAAGGGTCTGCTTGGTCTGTTAATAGGTAAGTTTTGATCCACATCGGCGCATTTAAGATCACTATAAACGCGATAATGCCCAGAATAAGAATATTGTTCCATCGGCGGCGACGAGCCGGACTCACACGCATAACCATCTCTACTCTCTTATAGTTATGAGTAAACTACCAAAGAGTATTGAGCTTGACTAGAACAACGGTGTGCAAGTGTGTAGAGAATTGGTGGCAAAGCGGTAGAGAGCGATAAATCAAAAATTCTAGTGTAGCGTCGGACCGATAAAATGACTTCAGCAGTGCTTTATTATCCGATAACGTACTGAACACTTTTTCAGCACTTTTTTATTCAGGTAATAAAAAACCCAACTCGAAAGTTGGGTTTTTCAATTCATCAAAGAGACTGAAACCAATTATTTGATTTTTGCTTCTTTGTACATAACGTGCTGGCGAACTACTGGATCAAACTTTTTGATCTCAAATTTGCCTGGCATGTTACGCTTGTTCTTATCAGTTGTGTAGAAGTGGCCTGTACCTGCAGAAGATACTAGACGGATTTTCTCACGAACGCCTTTCTTTGCCATTGCTTATTTCCTCTTAAACGTTTTCGCCACGTGCACGCATGTCTGCAAGAACAGTATCAATACCTTTCTTGTCGATGATGCGCATACCTTTAGCAGATAGACGTAGTTTAACAAAACGTTTTTCGCTCTCTACCCAGAAACGATGAGTTTGTAGGTTCGGCAGAAAACGACGCTTAGTAGCATTTCGTGCGTGTGAACGGTTGTTACCCGTTACTGGACGCTTACCAGTTACTTGGCATACTCGTGACATGAATGTCTTCTCCAAAATCGTTTCAGCTCGATATCAACCTTGGTGGCCGAACCTCTCTATCTCTCGAAAAGAAGTTAGAGGTTAAGAACCGCTATGGAAAATCCATACAAGGCTATCAAAGGTCGCGCATTATACTAACTTGATATGCATTGCTCAAGACCCGAACAGATCCTTTTTACAGGTTTTCGTGATCTTTTTTTAGACAGCAGATTTTTTTAGCAGTCCAAGCTGAATTCAGTTAAAAATTTAGTGGCGTGGATGATAGCAGATTTTTAGCAACTAACAACCTAAAAAACGCACAGTTATATCCAGCCTCTTTCAGCAAAAGAGACACTTTCCCCATCTCCGATGACGAAATGGTCCAAAATACGAATATCCACCAATGCTAATGCGTCGGTGAGACGCCTTGTAATCCTTCTGTCAGCTTGGCTCGGCTCAGCGACGCCTGAAGGATGATTGTGCGCTAGAATCAAAGCCGCCGCGTTATGATGCAGAGCACGCTTGACGACTTCTCTCGGATACACCGACGCGGCATCCAACGTTCCTTCAAATAAAATTTCATCTTTTATCACTCGGTGCTGGTTATCGAGAAAAAGAATATAAAAAGCCTCTCTTTGCCGATCCCTTAAAATAGAAGAAAGATATAACTTAGTTTGGTCGGGGCTGGTTAAGGCGTCACCACGCTTTAGCGTTTCCGCTAGATAGCGCTGCGTCATTTCTAGTACCGCTTGCAACTGAACATACTTGGCTTGTCCCAACCCTTTATGACGACAAAACTCTTGCTCTGATGCTGAAAATAGTTGTCTTAGCGAACCAAAGTCTTGAATAAGGAAGTCTGCAAGCTCAATCACGTTCATTCCGCGGGTGCCTGTGCGCAAGAAGATGGCCAGTAGCTCAGCATCGGTCAATGCTTGCGGTCCTCGTTGCAACAACTTCTCTCTGGGCATGGACTCAGTTGGCATAGCTTTCAGTATCATCTGATGTCTCTTTATATGGAAAGTACCCCTATTCCACAAAACAAAAAGCGAAAGTCGAGTATGACTTTCGCTTTCTTCGTACCATCAGTGCTTTCCATGCAACTTAACAGTTCATCAGAGTTTAAAGTTGCCAACCAAGCCGTGAATTTCTGTTCCAGATTGTGATAGCTGCGTGCTGATTGACTCGGCATGCTGCAACGTCTCATTAATGTTGTTCACGATCTGTTGAATAGCCACTAAGTTTTGGTTGATGTCTTCTGCAACCGCACTTTGCTCTTCGGCAGCAGACGCGGTTTGAATACCCATATCTCGAATTGTTCCGATAGAATGATGAACACTAGAAAGAGATTGCTGAATGAGCGCCGATTCTTCCGCCGTTTTTACACCTCGTTTTTGGCTCACCGACATCGTACTGACCGCTCTTGATACACCATTTTGTAGCTGCTTAAGCATGTCACCAATTTCATGAGTACTATTTTGCGTACGACTGGCTAGCGAGCGAACTTCATCCGCAACGACGGCAAACCCTCGGCCTTGCTCACCGGCTCTAGCCGCTTCAATCGCCGCATTTAGGGCCAACAAATTCGTTTGCTCGGCTATCTCGCCAATCACATCCAGCACTTTGGTTATTTTTTCGGTTTGTAAACTCAACTCAGAAATTGCATCTGACGTACTGTCTATCTCCCTCACTAGCTCGGTAATGCCTTCAATTGCTTGTTCCACTTCACGCTGAGCTTCGGTAACTTGACTGTTGGCATCCTCAATCGCCTGCGCGGTCGCATTGGTATTGCTGGCTACTTCTTTGGCTGTCATACTCATTTGTGTCACTGCCGTCACGACTTTGTCCGTCTCTAAACAGTGATCCTGCATTTGACCGCTCGCTTGGCTGGTCTGAGTGTTCAGGCTTTGAGAAACGGTCTGTACTGTCGTCGCAGAGCGATGAATGTCTTGCATCAGTGGGTGCAGCTTATCCATAAACTCATTAAACGCGGCCGCCACTTCACCGACTTCATCCTGACTTTCGACTTTTAAACGAGCCGTTAAGTCACCGCCGCCTGCGGCTACATCTTTCAATGACGCCGCGACATGTTGTAATGGCTGAATGCCTTTCGACACCACGATACTGGTGAGAATACTGGTGATGATCAACCCAACAACGGAAATCAACACGGCAGATAACGTATGCTCTTTTAGCTCTTGAGTCTTTAACTCTCTGTGCATCGCAACTTGCTGGTCGATGTCATCAATATAAACACCAGTGCCTAAAACCCAGTCCCATTTCGATAAATATTCTGCATAGCCTAGCTTAGGCGCTTGTGCGTCAATGGTCGGTTTGTGCCACGAGAAATAGAGGAACCCATCCCCTTTTTGAGAAGCATCAATCAAGCCCGCGATAACTGCGACCCCATTTTCATCTTTTAAGTCGTAAAGGTTTTTACCCTCTAAAGAAGGTTTGATGGCATGTAACGTATTCACACCTTGAGAGTCGTAGGCAAAAAAGTAACCATCGCTTTCAAAGCGCATAGCTTTCAGAATTTCTTTTGCTGCCTCTTTATTACTTCCATTTACATCCGTGTCGTATAACGGTTTTATCGCCGTCACACCCATCATCATGTAGGCTTGTAACTCTTTCTTTTTCGTTTCGATGAGCTCTTGCCTGTCTCTTGCCAGCTCCGCTTCCAAACTTTTACTGCTGTTGATGTAATACACCACTGAGATCAACGTAGTGATCAACAACAACGGAATTAGGGCTATCAGCAGCAATTTGTTTCGACTTTTCAACACCATGGTTTCCAGTACCTCTTTTTCTTTTCAGACTTGCAAACTCCGCGCAACTTGTCTGTGAGGTAGGCGAGAATTTCCCTTCCTCGGTCAGATTAATACTCTGGAGTTTGATGTGAATTATCTTCTCGTTATATATGCTCGGGCGGTCAGACTTTGAATTGTGTTAAAATCCGGTCATCAAATTGGAGATCTCACATGCAAACACTAGCAGGAAAGAAAATTTTACTCGGCATCAGTGGCGGTATTGCTGCGTATAAATGTGCGGAGCTTACCCGTCGCCTCATAGAGAGAGGAGCGCAAGTTCAAGTGGTAATGACGAAAGCAGCAAAAGAGTTCATTACCCCTTTAACCATGCAAGCCGTTTCGGGCCGTCCTGTCTCAGACAGCTTATTAGACCCAGCGGCGGAAGCCTCTATGGGCCATATTGAATTGGCCAAATGGGCAGATTTAGTACTACTAGCGCCAGCGACCGCGGACTTAATCGCGCGCATGTCTGCAGGTATGGGGAACGATTTGCTTACCACGCTTGTGCTCGCGACGGATTCCCCTGTTGCTGTATCTCCTGCGATGAATCAACAGATGTATCGCAATCTCGCAACCCAAGAGAACATCGCTACGTTAGCGCGTCGCGGTATGCACATCTGGGGTCCTGCGGCAGGAGAGCAAGCCTGTGGTGATGTGGGACCAGGTCGAATGCTGGAACCAATGCAGCTAGTGCATCTATGTGAACAGTTCTTTCAACCAAAATTGCTAGAAGGTAAGTCGATACTCATCACCGCTGGCCCAACTCGCGAAGCGATTGACCCAGTGCGTTACATTACGAATCATAGCTCCGGGAAAATGGGCTATGCATTGGCGAGCGCCGCAGCGCAGATGGGAGCAAAAGTCACCCTCGTGAGCGGTCCTGTTAGTTTAAATACGCCCGTAGGTGTTGAGCGCATTAATGTTTCCAGTGCACAAGAGATGCACGAAGCCGTTATGGCACACGCAAACAAGCATGATGCGTTTATTAGCTGCGCTGCTGTTGCCGACTACCGCCCACAAACGATCGCGTCTCAAAAGTTGAAAAAAACTGAAGGCAATGACGAAATGGTCATTAATATGGTCAAAAATCCTGATATTGTTGCTTCTGTAGCAGCAATGACGGAAAAGCGTCCGTTTACCGTCGGTTTTGCGGCTGAAACCAATGATGTAGAGACCTATGCTCGAGGCAAGTTAACAAAGAAAAACCTCGATATGATCTGTGCGAATGACGTTTCGGTTGCAGGGCAAGGATTTAACAGCAACGACAACGCGATTACCCTGTACTGGTCTGAGGGTGAACTTGCGCTCGCTTTAGAATCAAAAGAAGCATTGAGCTTTAAAATTCTCGAAAAAATGCATCACTTGATGTAACTAACGTTTGAAAACCCTGCCAACTTTTCACAAAAGCTGGCATAAATTTGGTACAAACATGACAACTAAGGGTGTTAAATCTCCCATTCCACCCTTAGTGGTCTAGTTTGAGGCGAAATAGCGTCTTATAATCCCCTCCGCTCAACTTTGTATTTTGAAAGGAAGTAACTAATGGCCGGCAGTAAAAAATCCAACCGTCGTGAAGAGATCTTACAAGCATTGGCAGAAATGCTTGAATCAACAGAAGGCGCTTCACGCATTACTACGGCAAAACTGGCCAAGCAAGTCGGCGTTTCAGAAGCCGCGCTGTATCGTCATTTCCCAAGTAAAGCGCGCATGTTCGAAGGGTTGATTGAGTTCATTGAAGAAGCCTTGATGACACGTATCAACCGTATTCTAGACGACGAAAAAGATACTCTAGAGCGTATTCGTATGGTGATGCACCTGATTTTGGCGTTCTCTGAACGTAACCCTGGTCTGACACGCATTTTGTCGGGCCATGCTCTAATGTTTGAAAATGAACGTCTACGTGAACGCATCAATCAACTCTTTGAGCGCATAGAAACACAATTGCGCCAGATCCTGCGTGAACGTAAGATTCGTGAAGGGAAGTCTTTCCCTGTCGAAGAGCGCATCCTAGCCGCGCAAATTCTGGGACAAGTTGAGGGTAGCCTAAACCGCTTTGTGCGTAGCGACTTTAAATACCAGCCGACTGCAAACTTTGACGAGTACTGGGCGCTTTTGAGTGCACAAATAAAGTAAAAGATTATGAGTAAAGACAAATACACGCAGCCCGAGTTTTCTCTTTCGCTTCTTCACCCTCGTAACTGGGGCGTATGGCTTGGTTTTGGTCTGTTGGCCATCCTCGTCAATATTCTTCCTTATCGGCTGCTGCTTTCATTAGGTCGTTCACTCGGTAAACTTGGCATGCGCTACGGTAAAAAGCGTGTCCACGTTGCTCAACGTAACTTAGAATTGGCCTTTCCAGAGAAAACACCTGAAGAGATTCAACATATTGTTGAAGAGAACTTCAAAAATACCGGTATGGCACTCATAGAAACCGGAATCACTTGGTTCTGGCCGACTTGGCGCTTTAAAAAACTTATCGTCGAGAAAGATCTCGGCGCACTGCGTGAAAAAGCCAAAGAAGGTAAAGGCGTCCTACTTTGTTGTGTCCATGCTCTTAATCTAGAGATCACTGCGCGTGCTTTCGCCGTGTTAGGCGTGGCCGGGTACGGCGCGTTTCGTCCGCATAATAATCCTGCTTATAACTTTATCCAGTATTGGGGACGGACACATAACGGCAATAAACTGATTGATCGTAAAGATGTGAAAAAGATGATTCGTGTATTACGCAGTGGTGAGCGTCTGTTCTATCTGCCGGATCACGATTACGGTCGCAAAAAATCAGTATTTGTGCCCTTCTTTGCCGTAGACGATGCGTGTACGACAACAGGTACGAGCATTCTGGCGTATACCTCAAAATGTGCGATCATCCCGGGCTCAGGGTTTCGCAATGACGAAGGGAAATACGACGTCATCGCCGATAAGTGCATTGAAGCCGACTATCCACAAAAAGACGAAGTCGCCGCCGCCGCTTATATGAACAAGTACGTGGAAGAGGTCATTCTACGCGCTCCAGAGCAATGGATGTGGCTCCATAAACGCTATAAAACCATGCAAGATGAGCATGTCGAGAAAGGCATTCGCTACAAGTAAGTGGTCAAGGCGATGAATCCAAAAACAAAAAAAGGGCAGATTGATATCCATCTGCCCTTTTTACTTTTTCAGAAAAAGTAACAAATTAAATGCCGTATTCCGAGCGATAGGCTTTAACTGCTTCTAGATGCTCTTTGTCTGTGCCTTTCTCTTCAAGGAAAGTCACAAGGTCAGTCAAGCTAACGATCGAGATGATTGCACAACCAAAGTCACGCTCAACTTCTTGAATCGCAGAAAGTTCGCCCTTGCCCTTCTCTTGGCGGTCGATAGCAACCAACACACCCGCAAGGTCAGCGCCATTTGCTTTAATAATTTCCATCGATTCACGGATTGCCGTACCCGCCGTAATCACATCATCCACCAGCATGATGCGACCTTCTAACGCAGAACCAACAAGGTTGCCACCTTCGCCATGATCTTTTGCTTCTTTACGGTTGAAACAGTAAGGCGTGTCGACGTCATGATGATCTGCCAGTGCGACCGCCGTTGTCGTTGCAATAGGAATACCTTTGTACGCAGGGCCAAACAGTACATCGAATTCAATGCCAGAATCAGCGAGCGCGGCTGCGTAAAAACGGCCTAGACGTGCGAGATCGCGACCAGTATTGAAAAGACCAGCGTTAAAGAAGTACGGGCTTTTACGGCCAGATTTCAAAGTAAACTCACCAAACTTAAGAACTTCTTTCTCAAGTGCAAACTCAATAAATTCACGCTGGTATGCTTTCATTATTTTCTCTCTATGTCCTTGGTTTCTTGTGTCTCTTCTCGACAATCATTCATTTCTCTATTGTCGAGATAAAAAAATAGCCCCCATAATGGGAGCTATTAAAATCAATTGGCTAACGCCGCCTTCTGCGCTGCGACAATTTCCGTAATGCCGATTTTCGCCGACTCGAGCAATGCCATCAGCTGTTCGTGACTGAACGGTTCACCTTCTGCAGTGCCCTGAATTTCAATCATCTTGCCTTCTTCGGTCATTACCACGTTCATGTCTGTGTCTGCCGCTGAATCTTCAACGTATTCAAGATCACACAATACTTCATCGCCTAGCAAGCCGACAGAAACCGCAGCTACGTGGCCTTTCATTGGATTCGCCTTTAGCTTACCGCTATCCACTAGGTGTTGGAACGCATCAGCCATTGCAACGCTTGCGCCGCTGATGGATGCAGTACGCGTACCACCATCAGCTTGGATAACGTCACAGTCAACGGTGATCATGAACTCACCCATGGCTTTTAGATCGACAACAGCACGTAGGCTTCGCGCAATAAGACGCTGAATTTCCATCGTACGGCCGCCTTGTTTGCCACTTGCCGCTTCACGACGAGTACGAGAATGTGTTGCTCGAGGTAGCATGCCGTATTCAGCTGTAACCCAGCCTTTACCTTGGCCTTTTAGCCAACGTGGCACAGATTCTTCGACGGTCGCATTACACAACACTTTGGTGTTACCGAACTCAACTAGCACTGACCCTTCAGCGTAAGCTGTGTAGTTACGAGTAATTTTGATAGGGCGAACTTGATCCGCCTTGCGATCGTTTGGACGCATGGGCATCTACCTTAAATATGAGGAGAAGACGATTTGGTTGGGCGAAGATTATAACGGAATCGATTCCGGATTCATAGGTTACGCCGCAGGCACAACATAAACAATCCATACATCCCGCGCACCTATCGACGCAGCGTGATACACTCTTGAAGTAATTTTCAAAAAATGAAGACAGGAAAATTCGATGATTTACAGTATGACAGCGTATGCACGCAAAGAAGTAAAAGGCGACTGGGGTTCTGCGGTATGGGAAATCCGCAGCGTGAACCAACGTTATTTAGAAACATACTTCCGCATGCCAGAACAATTTCGCGGATTAGAGCCCGTTTTACGCGAGCGTTTTCGTAAGCGCTTAGCGCGAGGCAAAGTGGAATGTAATCTGCGTTTTGAAGCAAACCCTGCTGCAAAAGGTGAGCTTAGCATCAACGAAGCGCTTGCTAGCCAGGTAATTAAGGCCGCTGAACAAGTCATGCACATGACTGGTGAACTGAGCCGAATCAATCCATTTCAAGTCATGCAATGGCCGGGGGTAATGGAAACGCCAGAGCAAGACATGGATGCGGTAAATAAAGTGCTACTAGAAGCGTTTGATGGCGCAATGGATGAGTTTATTGAAGCGCGTGCTCGTGAAGGCGAGAACATGAAAGCGCTGATTGAACAGCGTTTAGACGCCATATCTGCAGAAGTCGTAAAAGTGCGTGCGCGCATGCCAGAAATTTTAGAATGGCAACGTGAGCGACTATTCTCGAAGTTCGAAGACGCTAAAGTGGAACTGGATCCGTCTCGTATCGAGCAAGAGTTGATTTTGCTAGCGCAAAAATCGGATGTTGCTGAAGAGCTCGATCGCTTGGACTCTCACGTAAAAGAAACCACAAACATTCTGAAAAAAGGTGGCGCAGTGGGTCGTCGTCTGGACTTCATGATGCAAGAGTTCAACCGTGAATCGAACACGCTAGCGTCGAAATCCATCAGCACCGACATCACCGCATCGGGCGTTGAACTGAAAGTTCTGATCGAACAGATGCGTGAGCAGATCCAGAATATAGAATAGATCCCAACCAGTTCCATTCCTATGTATAAAGCCCTTAATTAAAAGGGCTTTCTTATTTCGCTCTTCTATACACATCCATGGATCATCAACCACAAATCTGCGGGGGGTAATCAGGCGCAAGCAAGTGGCAATATATCAATGATGTGCCAGTGTGAATCTGCATGTGAGATGCCCACTTCATTCGACCTGCGTTTTTATCACGCTACTATCTGCTGTCTTTGGGCCTTAGAATCGGTCTACCCGATACGGCTGCACGTCAAAATCAGGCTCCACTTGGCGCAATAGGCTAATAACCAACTCTGCACTAATGGCGGCTTGAGTCAGCCCCAAGTGCTGATTCCCAAAGGCAAACAATAACCGTGGATGACGCGGGTGTTGGTCTATCACTGGCAACGAATCCGCCAAAGTCGGTCTATGTCCCATCCATTCACTCACTTTAAGAGCAGGGTTGTTTAATCGTGGCAATAGTTGCCTACTGTGATAGCGCAGCACATTAAACCTGCGAGCAAACTCAGGTAAACGCAAGCCACCTATTTCAGTGATCCCAACCACCCTTAAACCAGACGCCAAAGGGCTCATCACAAATTTACGCTCCGCAGAGCCAATCGGATGTTGGAGTGGCGGCGTCTCCATGTCGGCAGTCTCTATCGTCAGGTGGTATCCGCGCTCCGCTTCAAGTGGGACAGATATCCCTGTTTGTTCTAACAGAGGCTTACCCCAAGCGCCGGTGCAAAGCACCACGTGCTCGAACCTATTTTGACTCGTCGCTGTGACCACCCCAACGGCGTTCTCTTGCGGAAGAATTTCACTCACTTCTGTTTGTTCAAAACACCCACCGCGCGCTTGAAAAACCGCAAACAGTTGTTTCGACAGTAAGTAAGGATCTTTCACTCGACACGCATTAGGGAAAAACAGAGCGTGACTGACAGTCTCAGCCAGCTCTGGCTCTTTTTCCCTCAGTTGTGCGCCCTGCAGTAGGACACTTTCTATGTCCCATTGAGCAAGGTAAGCAGCATGCGTTTTAGCCTCGTCTAACTTATTTTCTGACTCCCATACCAACAGGTAACCTGACGGAACAAGATATTCTTCGGCCCCTATATCAGCCAAGCAGCGTTGCCAAGCAGGAACGGCCGCTTGATTGAGCTGGTAGAGCGCTTGTCGACTGGCCTCCACTCGTGCAGAAGAAGCCGAGCGAACAAAATGCGCCAACCAAGGCAGGGCTTGGGGTAAATATTTCCAAGGAAGGGCCAACGGCCCCTTGGGATCCAGCCACATCCTTGGCGCGGCAGCCAGTGTCTTTTTCGTTGCCAGAGGATCAATCAGTTCTGTTGCTAAATAGCCAGCATTACCAAACGAAGCGCCTTCACCCGGCAAACCCTTGTCAAACAAAGTGACTTGAAAGCCATGACGCTGTGCTTCTAGGGCGGTACAAAGCCCCACCACTCCAGCCCCCACTACCGCAACGGTGGGCTTGTCGTTAAAAGGGGTATGTTTCGCGGATTGTGTCATGTTCTACCTACTGGCTTAGCTAAAGAATGATTGGATACGGTTTAATGGGTGCTGCTACTCGCTGGTGAGACAGGCTCTGTGCTTGCTGGCGCCTCTTGCTCCACACGCTTTGAGAACCACCCTGTCTGGGCGTATAAGATGCCAATCGCTGGTGATAACCAACAAGCAAACGCCAACGGTGCATACAACAAAGCACTGTAATCGCCTGGTGCGACAATCAGCCCCAAGGTTCCCATCACAAATGCACCACCCGCATTCCAAGGGATCAATGGCGAGACCAAGGTTCCGCCTTCTTCAATCGCTCTGGAAAGGTTGAGTCGGCTATAGCCCAACTTGTCATATTGCGGACCAAACATACGCCCAGGTAAAGCAATCGAGAGGTACACATCACCCGACACGGCGTTGGTTGCAACAGAAGTAAGAATGGCATTCGTTTGTAACCCTTTGAAACCTCGTGTCGACTTCATCACGGCATTCACGACCGACTCCAAACACCCAGTTCGCTCCAGTGCACCACCAAATGCCAACGCAAACATCATCAAAGTGATCACCCAAGTCATAGAGGTAACGCCACCGCGATTTAGCAAATTATCCAACGCGTCCGATCCGGTCTCTATCTTGTATCCACTGTGGGCAAACGTGAGAATGTCATTCAGGTTGTAATCGTAATTATGAACCGCGACACCAGCGCCAAGAACAAAGCCAATAAACAGGGCTGGGATCGGTGCTATTTTGTAGAACGCCAATAACATCACCACAAAGAGCGGCAGTAAAGGCAACAAACCGAGTGAGAAATGACTCTCCATGCCCGATTGAATCGCGGTGATTTGTTGTAGCTGTTGTTGAGCGTCAGAGGTCGCATCCCCCATCACTGCACCACCAAGAATCGAGTACAGCGTCAAAGCGATCAGCATGGCTGGAATGGTTGTCGGCATCATATTACGAATATGAGCGAATACATTGGTTTCGGTTACGGCGGCAGCAAGGTTAGTGGTATCCGATAACGGTGAGATCTTGTCGCCGAAAAAAGCGCCGGAGACAACGGCACCCGCCGTCCAATATGCTGGAATACCAAACGCAAAACCGATTCCAACCAACGCCAGCCCGACCGTGCCCACGGTTGTCCAACTCGAACCAATCGAAAGAGATACCAAAGAGCACAACAGCATGGTGGCGGCCAAAAACCACTCCGGCTCAATCAAGACTAAGCCGTAATAAATGAGGGTTGGCACCGTGCCACTGGCTATCCACGTACTCACCAGCATCCCTACCACAATAAGGGTCGCAATGGAGGGCATCGCCACGTGTAAGACACGAAATGCACCCGATTCGATGTCCTGCCAACGCAGGCCTTGGTACCAGCCAACTAACGCGGTAATAGCAAAACCAATCGCTAACGCGATATGTGGAGTAAAGTCGTCATAATAAAAAATCTGTGTCGCTAACAAGCCAATAGTGAGGATAATCGGTACGACCGCCAAGCCTAGTGGTGGCGGCGCCGTATAATCTGAGTTCTTTTTAGTCATAGGTCTTTTTCCAAATCACGTCGCGAGGGACCGCACCTGAAAAGGTGCGGCGCGCATGGAAAGCCTGATAGCGGATAACAAAGCCGCAAGCAGGGCAAAAGAAAAGCCAAGATATGCGTCGGCCTGATTACGATTTACGCACCCTGCACTGACTGATAAGCCAGAATCGCGCCCGCCAGATCTTCACGAGAGTCGCCAACCGATTTAAACAACGTGATCGCCGTTTCTGGTTCGTCGAGATCTGCACGTCCTGCATGTTGGCCACGACACAACACCGAAAAGTCCGCTAAAATCTTCTCTTCGGTAATCGCTCCGTCACGGATAGGCATGATCAACTCGCCCGTTTCAACCAGTGCCGCCGCCTTCACATCCACGAATACATTCGCTCTCTGTAACGCTTCGTTGTCGGTCTCGCGCATTGTCGGCGTAAAGCTCCCCACCAAGTCTAAGTGCGCGCCCGGCTTCAGCCACTCACCTTTAATGAGGGGCTCGGTTGAAAGCGTGGCACAGCTAATGAGATCGGCTTCGCGCGCGACCGTTTCCAGTTGCTCATCGGAGCATGCAATGGCATCAACGCCCTCATCACGCAATTCTGTAGCCAATTGCTCCGCCGCAGCCGGATTAATATCCCACACATGAACAGTTTCAATTGGACGTACACTCATATGGGCTGGTACTAGGCGTCGTGCAACGCGTCCTGCCCCAACCATCAACATTTTGCTGGCCGTTTCACGCGAGAGGTAACGAGAAGCCAGTGCCGAGGCCGCCGCAGTTCTGCGCGCGGTGAGCTCATTGCCATCGATCTGAGCCAGCATTTGCCCTGTCTGACCACAACTCAGTAAATAGTGACTGCTGAGTCCAGGTTGATTACGCGCAGAATTCCCCGGAAAGACATTCACCTGTTTTACGCCCAAGTACTCGCCTTCAATCCATGCCGGCATTAATAACAAGGTCGCGTTAGGGTCTTGCGGTACATTCATCGTGTGATGGTGACGAATAGGCGCCGTTACATCACGGGTAAAAATATCTTTTAAAGCGTCGACCAATGGTAGCCAAGCTAGTGCGTCGCGAACCTGTTGCTGGTTAAGTTGCATGTCATTCTTCCTTCCTTGTTAATATATTGTTATTTTATCTATTAATCGCGCCATTCATTTGCCCGAGACTCTGCGGTATTTAACCCAGACTCCGGAACTGAAAAACTTTGGGAAAGGAAAAGCTACATTGGGGAAACTAAGCGCGCAGATACAATTAGGAAACTCACTGTGAATCAAACTCAGATAAGAAGAAATGTTATTGCCAGACGCCAGGGCCAACACCTGCACAGCTACGCTCAGGTATTGTTAGGCTGGCGAGGCACAATGGCGTGCGAGTTTGAACGCGAAAGTGGGAATATAGGGCATGGTACAGTGGCGATAGTGCCCGACAATGCCCCCCATTTTTATAATGGCTTAAGTGAAGATAGTGAGTTATTAGTCATCGACTTAGCGCCGGCTGACCCTTACATCCAAGCGCTGGAACAAGCGTGTAACTTGTCATTAAAGGAATCGGTATTTCAGCAGCCTTACTTCCTAGACTTGGGGACAGAAAGTCAGATATTGCTGGATTTTGCTGCGCAGAAAATCAGTCAGGGGCAAATGTCACCACAGATAAACTGCCAGCTCGTGTCATTATTTTTAACGCAGCTTGGGCAAATGTCATCCAGTGTCACACCACCAGCCCCGCATCGTCGCTTAGAAGCCAGCCATTTGAATACGTATATCGATCAAAACATTTCGACGGCGTTAACCAATGCTCAGCTAGCTCAGGCGATGCACCTCAGCGAAAGCCATTTTTACTGCTTATGCCAAAGGCAGTTTGGAGTGACACCACAAAAATACGTGATGCAGAGACGCATGCAAAAAGCACAATTTTTGCTGCGTAACAGCCATATGCCTATGACAGAACTTGCCGCCGAAGTCGGGTTTGCGCAGCTGTCGAGTTTTTCTCGTGCCTACAAACGCAGCTTTCAGCACTCGCCTAGTGACGTACGCCGAAAGTCGCGCTAAACGTATGCACTAGGCCTAACTACAGGCTGAACAACGTCATTTATGAGTAGCGAATGGCGTTCACAAACCACTCTTTGTAACCTTCTGGGGTTTTGACGCTAAACTCCTCGTCGACTTCTATTTTTAGTCTTAGACCCCTCATGGGCATTGCCCCTGTATATCTATCCATGAACAGGCCACCAGCATTAACAATGCAGTTTTCTAGTGTCCAAACTGATTCAAAAAGTCTTCAAATATGAATAAAAAGCTTAATGTTTTGTTTTTTTTAATAAAAACACACGCTCAAAAAGACAGTTCCAAAATATTGAATGATCCAAAAGTCATCGAGTATTGAAACAAAAAAGCCCCGCTAGTGCGGGGCTTTCTTTTATTCATCTTTTTCCAAGGTTCTGTTATCAACGTAGGGCCAATAATGATGCCCGACTCTGATGAGCAACGTTGCCGCAGCTAAGATAAACGCTGCCAGAGATAACCACACAACCAAAACCGCATCCAGTTCTTTCATTCCTAGTGTGATATAGCGGGCGATCGCCATCATCGCGATATAGATAGGATAGCGTACCGGAATTTTTCCGTTCATCACGAACTGCTGCACCATGGCGAGCACTTCCAGATAGATAAACATCAAAAGAATATCCGTGAGTAAGACACGCTTCTCTACAAATACGTGCACAAACTCTTGCATCATGGCGTACAGCGTCGCCAAGGTAATAGAGACTAATAATACCGCCTCCAAAATATGGAAGATTTTCAGGAACGGTCGACTAAAGGATTTCGGTAAATTCGACGGCATGGTCCATTATCCAGACAAATAAGATAGGCCTTGAGTTTAGCATGCAACGATCTTCAATCAATCATAATACTCAAGCGCCAATCGACACCAAGACCTAACATAAGCCTATAAAAACGCTCCGCTTATTTGGCGGAGCGTTTTTGTGTTATAGGACCTGTGGCATCACTTACGCCACTTGCTGCTTTTTTTCAGCCAGGCGCTTTTTCTTCCGATATTTAGGGTGGGTGATCGGAATCGCAGATAGGAGTTTCTTGGTGTACTCATTTTGCGGGTTTGCATAAATTTCTTTCGCGCTGCCTGCTTCTACCACTTTACCAAAATACATCACGGCAACTTTGTCAGAGACGTGTTTCACCACAGAGAGATCGTGAGAGATAAAGATGATCGCCAAGTTCATCTCTTGTTGCAGTTGTAGTAATAGGTTCAAGATTTGTGCCTGTACCGATACATCTAGCGCAGATACCGATTCGTCACAAATCAGTAATTTAGGCTTCAATGCAATCGCACGAGCAATACCGATACGCTGACGTTGGCCGCCTGAAAACTCATGTGGATAGCGGTTGACTGCCGTTTCTGGCAAGCCCACTTTGATTAAAAGCTCTTTTACCCACTGTTTGCGCTCGGCTGGCGTACCGATTTTATGAATAACAAACGGTTCTTCTAGAATCATACCGATGGTATGACGCTGATTGAGTGATTCCATTGGGTCTTGAAAGACGATTTGCATGTCTTTACGCAGCGATCGCATCTCTTTGACAGACAGTTTAGTGATGTCTTTACCTTCAAAGAAAATCTTACCTTCCGTTGGCTCGTATAACTTTAAGATCGTGCGCCCAAGGGTGCTTTTACCACAACCTGACTCACCAACTAGTCCCAGTGTTTCACCTTCAGAAACAGACAGTGAAACCCCGTCTACCGCTTTGATGGTGTAGCCTTTCTTGAACAGCCCTTTACCAGAAACAAAGTGCTGCTTAAGATTTTCAATTCTTAATACTTCTTTTGCCATAACATCCTCTTTTATGACTCGTTCACTTTGCCCAGTTAACTGGCAAACATACTGGCATCAATAGGCTTGATATCGATCATCTGCTTCGGCTCATTATCTAAGCTCGGCATCAATCCCATTAAACGCTCTGTGTATGGGTGCTGTGGGTTATCAAACAACTCAAAAATTTCTGCTTTTTCGACAATACGCCCACCATACATCACGGCAACATCATCACACACTTCTGCCACAACCCCGAGGTCGTGAGTGATGAAGATCATCGCCATGCCTGTTTCTTCCTGAAGCTCATTCATCAGTTCAAGGATAGACGCCTGAACCGTAACATCCAACGCCGTAGTCGGTTCATCACAAATCAGAATGTCCGGCTTACAGGCCAACGCCATCGCGATCATTACACGCTGGCGCATACCGCCAGATAGGTTATGGGGATACTCATTCAATCGTTTCTCTGGCATTGGGATTTTGACTTTTGCCAGCATCTCGATCGAGAAAGCCTCCCGCTCCTTTTTGTCGAGCTCTGGTCGATGGAGTTCAAGCACTTCACATATTTGACGACCAATAGTGTGTACTGGATTGAGCGCCGTCATCGGATCTTGGAAGATGATCGAAATGCGATCGCCACGCATGGCGTACATCTCTTCCGCAGGCAAATCAACTAGGTTGGTGCCGCGATAATTCACTTCACCTTTGATGATGTTGCCATATGGCTTAGGTAAAAGCCCCATGATCGACATTGAGGTTACGCTCTTACCACTGCCTGACTCTCCCACCAGACCGAGTGTACGTCCAGCTCTCACATCAAAGTTCACACCATGCAGCACCTTCACTGGTCCATCATCGGTGGTGAATTCAACTTCGAGATCTTTAACACTTAGGATTACATCGTTTTCCATAACCAATCCTTACAGCTTATAAGTGTCATCTACGACGACGACAGGTTCAAAAGCTTTGCCTGATTTCATCGCTTGTTTGGTTTCTTTCTTGATATCGCTATCAATCCAGTAAGTGCCATCCCCTATGATGCCACCACTGAACAACGCCTCTGTCATGCGATTCATTGGCTTATCAGGAAACTTTAGCCAGCGCCAGTGACCGTAGCGGACATAAGGAATCATGTAGCCTGTTACGATAACGTGCGCATCAATGATGTCACGCTGAATCTCATGACCTAGCTGGATCTTTTTATCCATATCCATGCTAAAACGATACTCGATGATCTTTTCATCCAGCTCTGGCGTGCTGTAGTTTGTGAAAGAGTTAGTTTGCGGCTTGTTCGCATTGACTGAATGGAAGTACTCCCAATACGTTGGGATCTCGGACGTACCCATATCTAAGAAAGCCAAATCGTGCTTTTTCTCACGGACGTATTTGAACATGGATGAGCCATCAACCAACTTGAGCTCAATATCCAACCCTGCTAGCTTGGCTTGCTCACGCAAAAAAGCAATACGAGGAGTATGAACAGGTGTTCCGTAGGTCAGCTCGAAGCTTAAACGCTCACCTTTATCATTGACACGAATACCATCGGAACCAATTTTGTTAAAGCCTGCGGCTTCGAATGCCTCGGCCGCTTTGGCTGGGTCAAATTTCGGTGCTTTCGCGTCTGGTAGGGTGTATTTACCATGGCCATAACCCGTCGGGTTTGGCTTACGGGAGTAGTCACCACGCATGATGTTCTCGATCATGCCATCAAAATCAATTGCGTAGGTAATGCCCTTGCGAACGTTTAAATCATCCAGTAAAGGCATCGCGGTGTTCATCCATACGCCGCCCGCACCGACTGGAAATTGGTTGTAACCCCAGAACTTTTGAATGTAGCCTTTTTGGTACGGTTCTGTGTTCGATTTATCGTGCCATAGACTTGGCAGAACCAGACCAAATGCATCCAACTTACCCTTTTCAAAATGCTTCATCGCAATATCGCTATCGCGGATCACCGTGATGCGAATCTTGTCGACATTGTAGCGATTTTGGTAGTACTTATTGCTGTAACCCCACCAATCTTCGCCAACATGTTTGAAAGTCACGCTTCTACCTTTTTTGATATCATCTAGGTAGTACGCACTGGTCGTTGGTTCACTCTTAAAGTTGTAGTAACGGACAAAGTTGTCGTGAATACCATCACCATTTTCATCCTTTGAAGGGTTGGCATAAAAGTGTGCGGGACGTGGGCGTAAAGCCCCCATTCTTAGCAACAATTCTTCCGGATTGAACTCTTTCGCGGCCTTAACAGCAAACGTATGAGCGTCGTACTTAATAACGTCCGCAATGGTTTTGTTGTAATAATCGTTGTACCAAGGTTCTAGGATATCCTTAGAACGATAAAACTTAAGCATGAATACAAAATCGTCGGCAGTCACAGGCTTGCCGTCCGACCATTTGGCTTCTGGATTGAGTTTGAAATAAACGGTTTTATTGTCGCCAGCTAACGCCCACTCATTAGCAAGTTCAGGGATGAACTCTAAAGTGTCTGGGTGGCGAACCACCAATCCAGGGGTTTCATCCAAGATAAAGGAACGCAACCCCGCATTAGCGTCTGGGCCAACACTACGTAACGTCTGTGGAAAACTTGACATGAAGGTGCGATAGGTCCCTCCACGTTTCGCTTCAGGCGAACCATATTGAGGCTCATCCCAGTTTGTTTGCCAGTTTAAGTCAGTCGGAAGCGTTGCTGACATTGCACCAAAACTCAGGGCGCTCAGCGTGGACGCTAAAAATAATTTCTTCATAAAACTTCCCTTTTTTATGTTTTGCTCACAATGCTCGCTTAAACATAGCGTGTGAATTTTTTCGGGTCGAAAGCCGCTCGAATGGCTTCACCAATAAAGGTCACCATTACCAACACGAGTACAATTGACGTCACCACTGAGGCAACAATCCATGGCGAGTCTAAGTTTGACTTACCTTGTTGTAGCAGCTCACCCCAACTTGGCGTTGGTGGCATCAAGCCTAAGCCTAGATAATCCAAAGCGGTCAGCGCAGTGATGTTTGCTGCAATAGTGAACGGCGCCAATGTCACGATCATCACCATCGTATTCGGTAGGATGTGATTAAACAAAATACGTCCCGTCGATGCCCCTAAAGCACGTGCCGCCATTACGTATTCTCGTGCAGCTTCTTTATAAGTCATGGTCCGCATGTACCATGTCATCCCCATCCAAGTGAAAAGCACGTTAATAGCGACAAAGAGAGCGAACGTCGGTTGAACGATTGAGACAAGAATCATAATGACGTACAAAAACGGCACCATTGACCAGATTTCGATAAGTCGCTGTACAAACAAGTCAAATTTACCGCCCCAAAAACCCATAGCACAACCAACTGCGGTACCAATCGCGTAGGAAATTGCCATAGTGAGCAACGCAAATCCCATTGCCGTTCTAAAGCCGTAGACAAGTCGCGCCAAAATATCGCGACCTATCACATCTGTACCTAAATAATGTTTGTTTTCGGCACTAGGCGCTGTTGGCGGGAAATCACCACTAAAATCTTGTTCATATGGGTTCCATGGCACAAGCGGCAAAATAACAAAGTTGTCGCCCCCTTCGGCCTCAAACGCTTTTTGCAGTACGCGATAATCCGCTTCGCTGGATGACTCTTGGCCAAATTCACTGCCTAAACGAACATCACTGACAACAGGAAAATAGTAGCTACCATCGTACTTGACGACTAGCGCTTTACTATTAATCAGAAGTTCAGCAAAGAGCGACAAGATCAACATGATTGAGAGAATGACAAACGACCAATAGCCTCGTTTGATCTCTTTAAAGTGGCGAATTTTCTTTTGAGTTAATGGACTAACTTTAATCATGTTACGCTCCAAACTTCACACGTGGGTCGACTAAAGCAACACAAATATCTGAAATAATGTTACCAATGAGCAGCAACAGCGCATTAATGGCGACAATACCCATAACAACAGGGTAATCACGCTCCATGATTGATTCGTAACCCAATAAACCAATGCCATCAATATTGAAGATAACTTCAATCAGGAAGGCACCGGTCATGAAGAACAACAAAGAGTTACCAAAGTGACTCGCGATTGGAATTAAGCTGTTACGCAACGCGTGCTTACGAACCGCCTTTTTGAAAGGTAAGCCCTTCGCGATAGCTGTACGGATATAGTCTGAAGAAAGGTTTTCCATCAGGTTGTTTTTCATCGTCATTGTCAGTGTTGCAAAGTCGCCAATGAGGTAACAGATTAAAGGCAACACCGCGTGCCACATGATGTCCTTGGCGCGTTCAAAGAAAGTTTCGTAATCGTCGAAGTCATCGCCGACAAAGCCTCCCATCGGAAACCATTCCAAGTGATAACTAAATAGCGTGATGAGCAATACACCCACCACATAGCCAGGCAAGGCATAGCCCACAAAGATGAGTATTGAAGAAGCGGAATCAAACACAGAGCCGTGCTTGAGCGCCTTGTAATAACCAAGAGGGATCGAGATAAAATAACTGATAAAAAAGGTCATGCCGCCATAAAATAACGACACAGGTAAACGCTCTGCAATCATGTCAGAGACAGGCTCGTAGTAACGTGTTGACTCACCAAGGTCTAGCACGACCAAGCGACTTAGCCACTCCACATACGCTTCTGTCACTGGCTTATCCAGACCGTAAAACGCATTTAGCTCAGCGATTTGATCATCAGAAAGGGCGGTATTGCCACCAGCAGACGTCATTGATGCGGCACCATCCCCTTGAGACTGCATTTGTGACAACATGCGTTCAACAGGTCCGCCCGGCACGAAACGAGTGATAGCAAAGATAAGAATAGTTATCCCGAGAAACGTTGGTATCACCAACGCCAAACGGCGTAAAAAGTACGACAGCATATACAACTTGCTCCTTGTCTACTGTCCAGTTCAGGCGGAGTGAAAGAGGAAGTTCCCCGCCCAAAGTGGTGCATATTTATCTCGTAGTAACTAAAACTGTTGAAACACACTCCCTGCGTTTCAAGAACCAGACTTTTCTACTACTGCAATAATTTCAGCGTCATATTTATCTTGAATCCACATCAGCTTCAAGTGTTTGAAACCAAAACATGACAAACTTCCTCCGAAGTCGAAAAACAGAAATGTTTTTGTAAAAAATTATAAAAAACCACAAAAATAATTCACACAGAATATCAATCTAGGCTGTTTAGAGCCAAAACCCTACATAAAAATGCAAATACATGGAATAAATAGACATATCCACCACATGTATATTTGACCTAAAAATACGAGTGAGCCCTTTTACAGCAATGGGTATCATATTTTGATACCACCCTATAAGTTCGAGTCACCAAAGTATGGATTCGATATAAAACTCATCTCAGAACAATTCACTGGAAAAATATCTTTTTTCAGATTCAATTACCCACTAAAAAACCATAGGCAAGATAAGTCATTAAAGTTTATAAGAAACACAAAATACGGTGTTTTATTGAAATTTGATGTCGCCTTGGTAAGGCTATTTAGTTTTTTATTCCGCGTTTTAAACCAACCCTGGTTATTTACATCTTTTTTACATTTAAGCATCCCCGTTTACCACTGGTTTGACTTCCTTTTTTCATCTCGGTTATACATTGGCCGAACGTTAACGAAATATTAACGTCACAATTGGCCGCTATGCGGCCAGACATAGGAAATAATAATAATCGGAGCAACAAGGATGTATAAAAACACAACCGCTTTATCTGTTGCGATAAGCCTTGCGTTAGGGACAGCAGCAGTCGTAGCCCCAGCAACAGCACTGGCAGAAGAGCAACAAGTTGAAAAACTTCAAAAGATGAAAGTTACTGGTTCGCGTATCTCCACGACGGATATGGAAGGTCCTTCACCAGTTACTGTTATTAATAGTAAAGATATTGAATCTAAAGGTTTTAACAGCGCGCAAGACGTGTTGAACAGTTTGACTCAAAACACCGGTGGTGTAATGGCTCAAACGAACTCTTTCTCATTCACACCTGCAGCACAGTCAGTCAACTTACGTGGTCTTGGCGCTTCACGCACATTGATTCTTATCGATGGTCGTCGCCTTCCTCAATACCCACTGGCTCAAGATGGCACATCTAACTTCCAAGACATTGGTCAAATCCCTGTTGCCGCTATCGAGCGTGTTGAAGTAATGACTGATTCAGGTTCCGCTATCTACGGCTCCGACGCGATCGGCGGTGTCGTAAACTTCATTTTAAAGAAAGACTTTGATGGCGTTTCTGTAAAAGTACGTGCGGGTGACGCAACAGATGGTGGCTACCAAAATGGCCGTTTAGACGTTGTTGCCGGTAAAGATTTTGACGATAAACGTATTCTCTTCGTTGGCCAATTTGCGGGCAACGAAATGCTTAAGCAATCTGACCGAGATGATTGGGCTGGCGATGACGGTTCTAGCCGTTCTCAGCTAAGTGGTTACTCTAGCTACGGTGCAAACTTTGAAGGCGCAAACGGAACACTTCTAACACCAGCTGATGCTGGTTCTTCATGTAAAGAAGTCGTTGGTGATGCCGCTATTGAACGAGCGGATGGCAAGTGTGGTGTTAACCGCTCTGCATACCGAACGTTGAAACCAGAAAATAAACAAGTAGACCTGCTTTTACGTGGTGAAATGGACATTAACTACAATGTCACTGCCATGGCAGAAGCCCGTTTTGGCTACAAGTCTACAGAATCTGAATTCGAACCTAACCCTTACAGCGTAGAAGTTGATGCCACTCACTTCCGCGGCGAAGGTGAATACACTCGCCGTATGGTCGAATTTGGCCCACGCGAAAGTAACACTGAAGCCGATTCTTTTGGCTTAACCTTAGGCTTGAACGGCCTGCTTGCTGATACGTATGATTGGGACCTATCAGCTGGTTACTCTGAGCAAAGCGTTGAAACAAGCAACCCAGCAATCTTCCTAACTCTTGATCAAGCCGTACAAAATGGCGATGTCGATCTTCTAGGGCCTATCTCTCAAGACGTTGTAAACAAATACAGCGGCACATCAAGCAAAGAAGCCTACTCAAAGCTTTACTCTGTTAACGGCTCACTGGCTGGTGATTTGGTTGAACTGCCTGCTGGTATGTCTGGCTTTGCTGTTTATGGTGAATGGAACCGTACTGACTACAATGAAACGATTGATGCGACAACAGCAGCTGGTGGTTTCTCTGGTCTAGGCGGAACATCAGGTGGCGGTGACCGTGATCAGATTGGTCTTGGTGTCGAAGCCCTAATTCCTATCATTGAAGATTTGGAAATGACTGTCGCTGGTCGTTATGACCACTACTTCGACGACTCGGCAACAGGCGGAGCCTTCACTCCTAAAGTAGCACTAGCATACCGTCCTACTGACACTCTATTGCTTCGTGGTAGCTACGGTCTAGGTTTCCGAGCTCCTGACTTGAAACGACTATTTGGCGATCAAACTCGAGGCTTTGGTTCTGGTTTTGACCCTGTGCTTTGTGCCAACGCTGGTGGTAGCGGCCCACAAGATAAAGATAAGTACCCAGAGTGTGATACTCAATACTTCGATACGCTTAACGGCCCTAACTCTGAGCTGAAAGAAGAAACAAGTACAAACATTAACTTGGGTCTAGCTTGGGAACCTGTGGATGACCTTGGCGTAACCGTTGACTGGTACCACATCAAGATGGAAGACGTCGTAACAGCACCAACTTACCAAGACGTAATTAACGATCCAGGTAAATACCCAGGCACAGAAGTAGTTCGTAATACAGACGGTACAATCAAGTCCGTATCTTACGGCCCAGTCAACCAGTCATATGAAGAGCGTTCTGGTGTTGACCTTGCTGTGAAATATGCTTACGACACTAATGAGTTCGGTTCATTCAATACGCGCGTAGCTGTAACTAAGATCTTGATTGCTGAATATCAAGAAAACGACAGTGAGCCAGTAACGGATGAAAGAGATTTCATGCCTGAATACACCGCAACGTTAAACCTTGGCTGGGCATACGAAGATGTCGCTATCAACCTATTTGGTAAATACCGTGACCGTATGTGTTCAAGCTATGCGAACCGTTACTACTTTGATGACTGTGACTCTGCTAAGAAAGCTGGTTACAAAGCAGAAATCGCGAGCATGACAACATGGAACCTAACGGCTTCTTACCAATTCAACGAGAGTGGTCGTGTAACTCTTGGTGCTATCAACATGTTTGACAAGGTACCGCCTGCCGATCCTCTAAATGATACCTCTCCATTCTATGCAACTGGATATGACGATCCAATCGGCCGTCAGCTTTACATCGAGGCATCATACGACTTCTAAAAAATATTTGGCGCGGGTTTTCCGCGCCCTTTTCGACTGACTAAAACACTGACAAGGATGCAACCATGAAATTCAAGGAATTTGGTCTCAGTGCCATAGCTGCAGCATTGCTTACTATCAGTAGTAGCTCTGTAGCGGCCAACTCTGGTGCTGTCGTTTCCACACAAGCAAAAGCAAATCAATCTTCAGAAGCTTCGCAACAAAAAATCGACAACTATGCCGAAAGCACTGAAGGCATGTTGGCAGAATACAAAGGCTTACTTCGTCAAATCGACAGTATGAAAGTCTACAACGAGCAAATTAACCGTATGGTTCAATCGCAGCAAGGCGAGTTGGACTCATTAAATAACCAAATTGCTCAAATCGATCAAACGGCAACAGAAGTGGTGCCACTTACATTAAAAATGATCGATGCACTCGACGAATTTGTGACTCTCGATCTGCCTTTCCAGAAAAAAGAGCGTAATAAGCGAGTTCAAGAACTGCGTCGTCTCATGGATCGCGCCGACGTAACAACTTCAGAGAAATTCCGTAAAGTGATGGAAGCGTACCAAATTGAAGAAGGCTTCTCTCGCTCAATCGAATCTTACAAAGCTAGCCTAGACCGAAATGGTGAAACCGTGACTTACGATTTCCTACGTATTGGTCGCACAGCACTTCTATTCCAATCTCCAGACGGTGGTGAGACAGGTATGTGGAACCAACAAACACGTCAATGGGAAACATTACCAGAAAGCTACCGCATCGCGGTACAGCAAGGCCTTCGTATCGCGAAGAAGCAAGCGCCACCAGCGCTAATCAAACTGCCTGTATTTGCTGGGGAGGAATAAGAGATGAAAGGATTCAAAACGCTAGCCGCTGGCCTACTAGCGAGCTTATTTATGGTTTCTGGCGTACAAGCAGATGCGCCTAAAAACTTATCTGAACTACTTAAAAACGTAAAATCAGAAAGCATCGTTGAGTCGAAAGAGAACAAAGCCCGTGAAGCTGAGTTCAAGAACAATCGCGATAAGCAAGCGGCATTATTGCAACAAGCTCGCGAAGAGTTAGCTGCGCAGCAAGCACTGGGCGATCAACTTAAAGCAACATTTGATGAAAACGATAAGCAGCTAACTGAACTAACAGAAACCCTACGTGTTCGCTCTGGTACTTTGGGCGAAATGTTTGGTGTGGTCCGCCAGTATGCGGGAGAGTTTAAGGGCTTATTTGCAGCCTCTCAAAACGCTGTTCAGTTCCCAGAGCGTGACGCTCTACTAACGAAACTGGCTGAAAGTAAAGAACTGCCGTCAACACAAGAGCTAGAAGCTTTCTGGCATACCATTCTCCAACAAGTGGTTGCTTCTGGCGAAACTGCAACAACCCAAGCAACGGTTGTTTATGGCGAAGGTAAAGAAGCGGTTCGCGATGTCACTCTTGTCGGTGAATTTAACGCGATTGCCGATGGTAAGTACGTTACTTATGTACCTCAAACAGGTAAGTTCGAAGAACTCTCTCGACAGCCTCGCACCAATATTACACGTCATGTTGCAGGATTTGAGTCAGCGTCAAACAGCTATGAGCCACTGTTTATTGACCCATCCCGTGGTGTAATTCTGTCTCTACTTGTACAAAGCCCTACCGTTCAAGAACGTATTGATCAAGGTGGCATTGTAGGTTACGTCATCCTTGGTATGGGTGCAGTTGGCGCTATCATTGCTCTTGTTTGCTTCCTACGCCTTCAAGTGATTGGCGGTAAAATGCGTAAGCAAGCGAAATCAGAAACCGTGATTCCTGGCAACCCATTGGGTGAAGTTATCCAAGCTTACCAAGAGCACAAAGGTGACAACCTTGAAGATCTGGAAGCGAAGCTGGACGAAATCATTCTACGTAATGCTCCAAGCATTGAGCGCTTCATCAGCTCAATCAAGCTTTTTGCTTCTGTAGCTCCTCTACTTGGTCTACTGGGTACGGTAATGGGTATGATCGGCACATTCCAAGCCATTACTCTGTTCGGTACCGGCGATCCTAAACTGATGGCTGGCGGTATTTCTGAAGCTCTTGTTACCACTATGCTAGGTCTGGTTGTCGCAATTCCATTGCTGTTCCTTTACACCATCGTACACAGCAAAGGTCGTCGTTTGGTTCAAACTCTTGAAGAACAGAGTGCAGGCTTCATCGCTCGCTATCAGGAAAAACTGCATAAAGCCGAAAGCTAAGGAGGCGTTATGTGGTGGTTAGTTGGAGAACTTGAATCAATTAGGCGCTTCTTGGGAATGGGTGGCGATGTACTCGTCGCCATCTTCATCCTCAGCTTTATGCTGTGGGCAGTATTGTTAGAACGTTGGTTCTATTTTGCTGCCGTCGCTCCAAAAGCCATGAAAAAAGCCGTTGGCTCATGGCAAGGACGCTCAGAGCATCAAAGTTGGAACGCTAAGATGATCCGACAAGAAATCGTTTCTCGTCAGGATATTGAGAATAAAAAGGGACTACCAATCGTGAAAGTATTGATTGCACTTTGTCCCCTACTGGGTCTACTCGGCACCGTTGTCGGCATGATCCAAGTATTCGACATATTAGCGGTAACAGGAACAGGAAGCCCTCGAGCAATGGCCTCGGGGATCTCAAAGGCAACAATCCCAACTTTAGCCGGGATGGTGGCTTCTCTATCAGGACTGTTCTTTAGTTCACGTCTTGATCATTTAGCCAAAGTCACAACGCAAAAGCTGGAAGATAAGCTAAAGCATATTGCCTGAGTAAATGGAATTAGAGGTATAGGTCATGAAAAGACGCTATAGCAGTGATAGCAGTGATGAAACCGCTATCGATATGACACCGATGCTCGACATCGTATTTATCATGTTGATCTTCTTTATCGTAACAACATCGTTCGTAAAAGAAGCAGGTCTGGAAGTAAACCGTCCGACGGCAAGCTCAGCGCAAACCGTTAAGAAAGGTAACATCATGGTCGCAGTTGGTGCGGCGGGTGATGTTTGGGTTGATAAACGCCGCATCGAAGTGGACGCGGTTCGCGCGAACATTGAACGTCTTCGAGCAGAAAGTCCTGATGGCGCAGTTGTTATCCAAGCCGACACTGAAGCAAATGCTGGCGTAGTCGTGAAGGTTATGGACCAGATCAAAATGGCAGGTGTAGAAAGCATCTCCATTGCCGCAACCAATAAGGATTAAGCTTATGCGGTATCTGGCCTCAATTGCACTGGCGCTCATTGTCTCCCTCGGGTTGTTCTGGGGGATGGACAAGCTAGTAAACAAAGAGCGCCACGAGTTAGTGTCGAATGATGACCTGCGTATGGTCGAGTTTATTCGCATTAAACCAGAAGAAAAAATACAGGAGAAAAAACGCGAACTTCCAAAACCACCACCACCTAAGCGTCCGCCGCCGCCAGAAATGAAAGTGACAGCGACAGTAAAACCGGTGATGGAGCAGACCCCAATGGATATGCCAAAACTTGACCTACCCGTAAATGTTACAGGTGGCTCGGTGCTTGGACATTATAGCCAGGGTGGAGGTGCACAATTAGCGGGTAGCGGAGGTCCGACCCCTCTTGCAACATTCCAGCCTCAAATGCCTAGAAAGGCTGCGAAAGCAGGAATTGAAAAAGGGGTTGTCTTACTAGAGTTTACTGTAAATGCACGTGGTGCCGTAGAGGACATCAAAGTTCTTAAAGAGCAACCACGACGCTTAGGCCTCGGTCGAGCGGCAAGAAAAACAGTCTCTAAATGGACATTTAAACCAAAATTGGTTGACGGGAAACCTGTTAGCTCGCGCCTATCGCAAGAAATAGAGTTCTCAACCAATTAAGGAGTCACGATGAAAAGTTTATGGAAAAGCAAAGTGGCTTCTTTAATTCTCTTCGCAGGAGTGGCATTTGCCGCTCCTACGATGGCAAAAGAAGCTCCTCAGTTATCAGATCGGACATTTCGAACCGTCAACAAAGTGCAAGAGTTGATCGCAACTGAAAAATATTCAGCGGCGAAAGAAAAACTAGCAAGCGCTTTAGAAAGCACAAGTTCGAAAAAATACGACCGAGCAGTTTTACTTCAGCAAACGGGCTTTTTGTATTCGCTACAAGACAATTATGTGCAAGCCGCGAAATACTTTGCCGAAGCATTAAAGCTCGATGCGCTTCCCGTTCCAGTCGCTCAACAAGTTCGCTACAGCTTGGCTCAACTTTACCTAGCTGAAGAGAAGTACACGTTGTCTGTGAAAACGATGAAGGAATGGTTCAAAGTTGCAGAAACAACCAAAGAGAAGCCTCAAGCTCATGCTTATATCACGTTAGCAAGCGCTTATGTCCAGTTGGAAGATTACAGAAATGCAATCCCACCAACCCAAAAAGCAATTGCGATGAGCAAGAGCCCAAGTGAGTCTTGGTACTTAATTCTCGTTGCCTCTCACTACGAGTTAGGACAGCTGAAAAGCGTTGCCAGTGTGCTTAAAACCCTTACTTCAAAGTACCCTCAGAAAAAGCGTTACTGGATGCAACTTTCTGGCGTTTATATGGAGTTGGGTCAAGAGCAAAACTCTTTAGCAACCTTAGAAATGGTTTACAAAATGGGGAAACTGGAAGGAGAGAAAGAGTACTTACGTTTTGTAAACTTCTTAGCTTACCAAGGTATTCCATATAAAGCGGCCAAAACTCTTGAGAAGGAGATGGCATCTGGAAACATTGAAAAGACGAAGGAAAACTATGATCGCTTGGCCAGCTTCTGGCAGCAAGCTAAAGAGCTAGATAAATCGATTCTCGCTTATAAAAAGTCATATAACATCGCTCCTTCTGCTAAAACGCAAATTCAGATTGCTCGCTTAATGGTACAAGACAAGCAGTATTCTGAAGCGACTCGCTTTGTAGAAAACGCAGCATCGAATGCCTCTAAAGAGCAAAAGGCAGAACTTGAATACATTCGCGGAATGGCCTATTTCGAGCTTAAGCAGCCACAAAAGGCCTTACAGGCAATGAAAGGCGCGGCTCAATCGCCAAAATTTAGGTCTACCGTTAGCCCTTGGATAAATTTCCTAGAATCCCAAGGATAATTTGAAGATTAAGTGTGAGTCAGTCGCACGCCTGGGGAAGTGAAAGCTTCCCCTTTTTTCGTTTGTTTGTGCGCACGCGAGCTCTTTTCAACATTTAAGTAAGACGAAAAGATCAACTGGTAACAAAATAGAGATCATGATACTCTTCGCCTCCATTTTTCTGGCGGGATTATCACCAATATCCATCCCTTTGGTGGTTGATTTATCATTGCCAGTGCTATCGTTAAAAGAATGTCGGACTTTCCTTCGGCACTCAATCAATCCAATCAAAAGTGGAACAGTACAATGGGCAAAGGTACTCTCTATATCGTATCTGCACCTAGCGGCGCAGGTAAATCTAGCTTGATCTCAGCGATGTTGGAACGCAATCCAACCTACGCAATGAAAGTGTCTGTGTCTCATACCACGCGTAACATGCGACCTGGTGAAGAAAATGGTGTCCACTACCATTTTGTAGCGAAAGATGAGTTTGAAGCCCTGATCGCTAAAGGTGATTTCCTAGAATACGCTGAAGTGTTTGGTAATTATTACGGCACCTCTCGTGTGTGGATTGAAGAAACGCTAAATAAAGGTATCGACGTTTTTCTAGATATCGACTGGCAAGGCGCACGCCAAATCCGTGAGCAAATGCCTGAAGCCAAAAGCATCTTCATCCTGCCACCATCAAACGGTGAGCTAGAGCGTCGCTTGAACACTCGTGGTCAAGATAGCGATGAAGTGATCGCAAAACGTATGGCTGAAGCCAAGTCAGAAATCTCTCATTACAGCGAATACGACTACGTGATCGTAAACGACGATTTTGATACCGCTTTGATGGACTTTAAAGCCATCTTGCGTGCAGAGAGATTGAAGGAAGAAAAGCAAGCTGCTAAATATAAAGGTATGCTTGACGCGTTGTTAGCAGAGTAACTTCAAAAAAGTCACGCTGTAAAACATAAAGAATTTTTCGTTTTTTGCTCAGTGCGAAAAACACAATAAACTACCTGAGAAAGTCCACAAACGGTGGCTTGTCTAATTGCTAGTAAATAAAGTAGTTAGGTTGTATACTTTCTCGTCATTCTAAAATTTTAGTTAACTATTTGGAGTCCTCATGGCACGCGTAACTGTTCAAGACGCTGTTGAAAAAGTTGGCAACCGTTTCGACCTAGTACTGATTGCGGCTCGCCGCGCTCGTCAAATGCAAACTGGCGGTAAAGATGCACTAGTGCCAGAAGAGAACGATAAGCCAACGGTTATCGCTCTACGCGAAATCGAAGAAGGTTTAATTACTAAAGAAGTTCTAGACGCTCGTGAACGTCAAGAACAGCAAGAGCAAGAAGCGGCAGAGCTAGCGGCAGTAAGCAGCATCGCTCACAACCGTTAATTCTGACTTTAGAATTCAACAACCTCCCGGGCCTATAATTTGTATCTATTCGATAGCCTCAAAGACGTTGCCCAAGAATACCTAACAGAGCCTCAGATTGAGGCTCTGCGTCAATCTTATGTGGTAGCGAGAGATGCCCATGAAGGGCAAACCCGCTCTAGCGGTGAACCATACATCATCCACCCTGTCGCTGTGGCTCGTATCTTGGCCGAAATGCGCCTTGATATCGAAACCCTCCAAGCTGCTTTGCTGCATGACGTCATTGAAGACTGTGATGTAACTAAAGAAGATCTCGAAGAGAAATTCGGCAACACTGTCGCAGAATTGGTTGATGGTGTATCTAAACTGGACAAACTCAAATTCCGCGATAGGAAAGAGGCTCAGGCCGAGAACTTTCGTAAGATGGTTCTGGCCATGGTGCAAGATATCCGCGTCATTCTGATCAAACTGGCTGACCGCACGCACAACATGCGTACGCTTGGCGCGCTTCGACCAGATAAAAAGCGTCGTATTGCTCGTGAAACGTTAGAGATTTACGCGCCACTCGCTCATCGTCTTGGTATTCACAATATCAAAACCGAACTCGAAGAGCTGGGCTTTGAAGCGCTATATCCCAACCGCTACCGCGTACTAAAAGAAGTGGTAAAAGCGGCACGCGGCAATCGTAAAGAGATGATCCAACGTATTCACAGCGAAATAGAAGGCCGTCTGCAAGATTTCGGCTTGAATGCTCGCGTCGTTGGTCGTGAGAAAAACCTGTTCTCTATCTACAACAAGATGAAAACCAAAGAACAGCGCTTTCACACCATCATGGATATCTATGCGTTCCGAGTCGTTGTTGATACCGCTGATACTTGTTATCGCGTTTTAGGCCAAGTACACAGCTTGTATAAGCCACGTCCTGGTCGCATGAAAGATTACATCGCGGTACCAAAGGCGAACGGCTACCAATCGCTACACACTTCCATGGTTGGCCCACACGGCGTACCTGTTGAAGTTCAGATCCGTACTGAAGATATGGATCAAATGGCGGACAAAGGTGTTGCGGCGCACTGGTCTTATAAAGACAAAGGCGACAAGTCTGGCACCACTGCGCAAGTGAAAGCTCAGCGTTGGATGCAAAGCCTGTTAGAGCTACAACAAAGCGCGGGTAACTCATTCGAATTCATTGAAAACGTAAAATCCGATCTTTTCCCAGATGAGATTTACGTCTTCACACCAAAAGGTCGTATCGTTGAATTACCTTTAGGTGCAACGGCTGTCGACTTTGCCTATGCCGTACATACCGATGTAGGCAACTCTTGTGTTGGTGCTCGTGTTGACCGTAACCCTTACCCATTGAGTAAGGCATTGAAAAACGGTCAGACGGTGGAAATTATCAGTGCCCCTGGTGCGCGTCCGAATGCGGCATGGCTGAACTATGTCGTGACTTCTCGTGCCCGCACTAAGATTCGACAAGTACTGAAAACGATGCGTCGTGAAGAGTCGATTACTTTAGGTCGTCGCCTACTTAATCACGCACTTGGCCGTCACTCGATTGATTCAATTTATCCAGAAAATATCCAAGAAGTCTTGAATGATCTTCGCCTAGAAAGCATCGATGATTTATTGGCTGCTATTGGATTGGGTGAGTTGATGAGCATTGTGATCGCACGTCGTCTCCTTGGTGACACCGAAGAGCTCACGACAACAAGCTCAATCCCAACGGACTCGAAGAAGAAGCTTCCGATTCGTGGCGCAGAAGGCTTATTGCTGACGTTTGCAAATTGTTGTCATCCTATCCCAGATGATCACATTATTGCTCACGTATCGCCTGGTCGTGGTTTAGTGGTTCACCGAGAAACATGTCCGAACGTTCGTGGTTATCAGAAAGAGCCAGATCGTTATATGGCTGTCGCTTGGTCTGAAGACTACGATAAAGAGTTCATTGCTGAACTTAAAGTCGACATGCTTAACAACCAAGGTGCTCTTGCAGAACTGACCAACGTGATCTCGAAAACAGGGTCAAACATTCATGGTCTTTCAACGGAAGAACGTGATGGTCGTTTGTACACTGTGACTGTGTTGTTGACGACGAAAGATCGCGTCCACCTTGCTGGCATCATGCGTAAGATTAAGGCAATGCCTCAAGCAACCCGAGTCAGACGCAGAAAGAACTAACCTCTATCGCCACCTACTCTGTTAGGTGGCGATTTTTTATACCTCAATAAATATGAACCTAGAACGTTACAACCGCATTCACCAAGTCCTAAAAACTCGCCAAACTGATCTGACACTTTGTCTCGAAGAAGTGCATAAGCCAAACAACGTTTCTGCCGTGATCCGCACCGCTGACGCGACAGGTTTACACAAAGTTCATGCCATTTGGCCTGATAAAATGCGTACGCTGAGCCATACCTCAGCAGGCGCGCGTAACTGGGTTGAAGTGGATACTCACGATTCGATTGAAACTGCGATTACCGAACTTAAAGCGCAAGGTATGCAGGTTTTGGTGACCAACCTTTCGGACACCGCCGTAGACTTTCGCGAAATCGACTACACCAAACCAACGGCAATCATTTTAGGCAGCGAAAAAGTTGGCGCTTCAGAGCAAGCCAAACAACTTGCCGATCAAGACATAATTATCCCGATGGTAGGCATGGTGCAGTCACTAAACGTATCGGTTGCCAGTGCTGTAATTTTGTATGAAGCGCAACGTCAACGTGAAGCCGCAGGCATGTACGACCGAGAAGAAAGCGCTCTACCTAAAGAAGCAATCAACCGTATTCTCTTTGAACGTGGTCACCCAGTGCTGGCAAAAGTCGCGAAACGAAAAGGACTCGCTTACCCGCCACTCGATGACGAAGGCCAAATCATCGCCGATGATGCGTGGTGGCAAGAGATGCAAAGCAAGTAACAGGCTTTCGTCATCCTGAACAGCGACGAAGGAGCGTGATTCAGGATCTAATTCCCGAGTGTGCTGATGCTGATAGTGTTAACTTCAACGACATACTTGTTGGAAATAGATTCCTGATGTCGCTAGGCTCCTCGGAATGACAGGTTATCAGTCAAATCATGACACTAACTAAAGCATGACTATTTTTTCCTGTACAAAAACACAGCTCCATGGTTAACATACTGCTATGTTAACCATTTTCTTGAGCCCTCTATGTCCGCCCAAATGTTATCTGCCGTCCCATTAACCTCCCTTTCTGGGGTTGGCGCGAAAGTCGCAGAAAAACTCGCCAAAGTTGGCTTACATAGCGTTCAAAATTTGCTGTTTCATCTTCCACTGCGCTACGAAGATCGTACCCGTATTTATCCTATTGCTAAACTTCATGCCGGCCTTTGGGCGGCCGTGCAAGGCAAGGTCATGGCAGTCGACACCATCTTCGGTAAGCGCAAAATGCTAACGGTAAAAATCAGCGACGGTAATGGCACTATCACGCTGCGCTTTTTCAACTTTACCGCAGCCATGAAGAACAATTTCACGCAAGGTAAGTTAGTACATGCTTACGGTGAAATTAAGCGCGGTGGCATGGGCTTGGAAATTGTTCATCCTGACTACAAGTTTTACGTCAGCGAGCAAAAGCCCGATGTAGAACAGAGCTTAACCCCTGTTTATCCCACTACAGATGGTTTACGCCAAATCACATTGCGCAACCTTACCGAACAAGCTTTAGCGCTGCTTGATAAAACCGCAGTGCAGGAATTACTTCCAGCCGGGCTGTATAACCATCAAATCACGATGTCGCAAGCGCTGCACACCATTCATCGCCCACCACCAACCATTAATTTAGATGAGTTTGACGAAGGCAAACATCCTGCCCAAATCCGCTTGATCATGGAAGAGTTGCTCGCACAAAACTTATCGATGCTGGCGGTGCGTAGCAAAGGCCAGAAGGATTCAGCGTTACCTCTCGGCCCTTGCAATAAACTAAAAACGCAGCTTTTAGCCCAACTGCCTTTCTCTCCTACGAACGCTCAAACCCGAGTAGTACAAGAGATTGAAACCGATTTAGAAAAACCCCACCCAATGATGCGCCTAGTGCAAGGTGATGTGGGATCGGGGAAGACGTTGGTTGCCGCTCTGGCCGCCGTTCGTGCCATTGAGCACGGCTATCAGGTGGCACTCATGGCACCAACCGAACTATTGGCTGAGCAACACGCGATCAACTTCGCCAACTGGTTTGAAACAATGGGCATTCAAGTCGGTTGGTTAGCGGGCAAACTCAAAGGTAAGGCAAAGGAAGCCGAACTGGCTCGCATTGCCAGTGGTGAAGCACAAATGGTAGTGGGTACTCACGCGCTATTCCAAGAGCACGTTGAATTTCATCACCTTGCTTTGGTCATCATTGATGAACAGCACCGCTTCGGTGTCCATCAGCGATTAGAATTGCGTGAAAAAGGTGCAAAGCAAGGCGCTTATCCTCATCAGTTGATCATGACGGCAACGCCTATTCCTCGCACCTTAGCGATGACCGCTTACGCCGATCTGGAAACTTCCGTGATTGACGAACTGCCTCCGGGTCGAACGCCGATTCAAACCGTCGCCATTCCTGACACAAAACGTGACGACATCGTCGAGCGTGTCCGAAATGCCTGCTTAAACGAAGGTAAGCAGGCATATTGGGTGTGTACTCTGATTGATGAGTCGGAAGTATTAGAAGCGCAAGCCGCGGCAGATACCGCTGAAGAGCTTCAACGTAAGCTACCGGACGTAAAAATTGGTCTAGTACACGGCCGAATGAAGCCGACAGAGAAACAAGCGGTGATGCAAGACTTCAAAGACAACAAGCTTCACCTACTTGTAGCGACAACCGTGATAGAGGTGGGCGTAGACGTGCCAAACTCTAGCTTGATGATCATCGAAAACCCCGAACGTCTTGGTTTGGCACAATTACACCAGCTAAGAGGTCGCGTGGGCCGAGGCTCCGTTGCTAGCCATTGTGTGCTGCTGTACCACTCTCCACTGTCAAAAACCGCGCAAAAACGTCTCGGAGTACTACGTGAAAGTAACGATGGTTTCGTCATTGCACAAAAAGACTTAGAGATTCGTGGCCCGGGCGAACTCTTGGGTACAAAGCAGACTGGTCTTGCTGATTTCAAAATTGCAGACTTAGTTCGAGATCAACGTCTGATTCCCGAAGTTCAGCGTATTGCGCGTCATATTCATGACAATTACCCGACTAACGCAACAGCGATTATCGATCGCTGGTTGGGTGAGCGGGATATTTACTCCAAAGCGTAATGATTGAAAGCGAGCCAAATGGCTCGTTTTTTAATACGCTAAAAACCAAAGCAATCGTTTGCTTTTTAGATAAATCTCTCTATAATCGCGCACAAATTTTTTAAGTGTGTTGAATCACACTCCACCAACCTGAGTTGACTCTGATTAACAGCAATCACAGGTAACGACGTCAACTCCACCCTGCTCTCCCATTCAGCGAGATCTGGGAATATATTGCGACTAGCGAGACAAACAATGACAACTTCAAACCGATCTTCGGAACTGGTTTATCAACTCAATGATCGACCACCTTTGCCTCAAACCATTTTTGCCGCACTTCAGCACTTATTGGCGATGTTCGTCGCGGTTATCACTCCGTCACTGATCATCTGTCAGTCTTTGGGTGTACCAGCAGACCAAACGAATACCATCATCAGCATGTCTTTATTTGCGTCAGGCGTGTCTTCGTTTATTCAAATTCGCACCTTTGGCCCAATTGGCTCTGGTTTACTCTCTGTTCAAGGCACCAGCTTTAACTTTTTAGGTCCTATTATTGGTGCAGGCCTATCGCTGAAAGCAGGTGGAGCAGACATCAGCACCATGATGGCAGCCATTTTTGGTACGATTTTAGTGGCATCATTTGCAGAGATTTTCCTATCTCGCGTATTAGAGCATGCCCGTCGCATTATCACTCCGCTCGTTTCAGGCATTGTCGTCACTCTTATCGGTCTCACACTGATTCAGGTCGGCTTAGTATCAATGGGCGGTGGCTACGCAGCATTAAATGAAGGCACATTCGGCAGCTTAGACAAACTGGCGCTCGCTGGAACGGTACTTGGCTTAATTGTGATATTAAACCGCTCGAAAAACCCATACATCCGTGTGGCTTCGATTGTGATTGCGATGCTGGTAGGCTACATCATGGCGTATTTTATGGGAATGGTAGATACTTCTCAGCTAGGCACAACCGAGATCGTAGCACTGCCCGTACCAATGCAATATGGCTTATCGTTTGACTGGTCTCTGTTCATTCCGCTGGTACTGATTTTCTTTATTACCGCACTAGAAGCCATCGGCGATATTACCGCCACATCCGAAGTGTCTGGCGAGCCAGTAAAAGGCCCTGTGTACATGAAACGCATTAAGGGGGGTGTACTAGCAGACGGCTTAAACTCTGCAATCGCAGCCGTGTTTAACAGTTTCCCGAACTCCACCTTTAGCCAGAATAACGGCATCATTATGCTAACAGGGGTTGCGAGCCGTTACGTGGGTTACTTTATTTCTGGCATGTTAGTGATTCTTGGCTTGTTTCCTGGTGTCGCTAGCTTTGTTCAGCTGATTCCTGAGCCAGTACTTGGCGGCGCAACGATTGTCATGTTTGGTACGATTGCAGCCGCTGGTGTGCGTATTATCTCTCGTGTTGAGCTCGATCGCCGCGCAATTCTGATCATGGCCTTATCCTTCTCAATGGGGCTTGGTATCGCGCAAAAACCAGAGATTCTGCAATTCATGCCAGAATTTATTAAAAGTATTTTCTCCACTGGCGTTGCTGCAGGTGGTATCACAGCGATCATTTTAAACCTACTTCTGCCAGAGAAACTGGAAGACGAAGATGAACTTCCTCAAGAAGTGAAAGAGTCTTAATAAGATTGTAGAGAAAAGCAAAGCCCAACCTGTTTAGGTTGGGCTTTTTGTTTTAAATGGTACAGTCACCGACTTACTTGGTAGGAAAGCTGATTTGAGCGATTAAACCGCCTTCACTGCGATTACGCATCACCACAGAGCCTGAGTGCTGGCTGATTATACGCTTCACTATCGCCAGCCCAAGCCCTGTACCTTCACTGCCGCGAGCTGTATCACCACGCGTAAAGGGTTCAAATAATTTTGCGATTTGAGAATGCTCGATACCCGGTCCGTTGTCTTCTACCGATATCCACACTAGCTGCTTATCTGCTGTCACACCGGTACTGATTTTGACCCAGCCATTGCCGTAACGCAGTGCATTGACAACTAAATTACTGATCGCCCGTTTAATCGCAATGGCGCTTCCTTTGGCTGGTGGCAGGTTAGGATTAAGATCCGTTTCAATTTCAGCCTCATAACCACCTTCCGAACTGGCGACATCACTGGCAATCGTACTGATATCCACAGGTTCAAACGATTCTTTGTTCACCGGTTTGAGGTAGTCCATAAACTGACTAATGATCTCATTACACTCTTCCGTATCGCTAATGATCCCTTCAGCAAGGTAGCTGTCCTCGGGAGACATCATTTCTGTCGCTAAGCGAATGCGCGTCAGCGGTGTTCGCAAGTCATGGCTAATCCCCGCCATTAATAGGGCGCGATCTTCTTCGAGCTCCTGAATGCCTTTGGACATTTGATTAAACGCTCGGGTTACAGAGCGAATTTCCGATGCGCCTTTTTCTGCCAACGGTGGCGGGATTTCACCTCGACCGACGTCTTTAGCGGCTCTCTCTAAAGCCAAAAGTGGGCGGTTTTGTAAACGAATAAACAACCAACCACCAGCAATGATCAGCAGCGCCATAATCAAGCTGTTACGAAACAGCGGTGCAAAATCTTCTTCTTGCAGCTCAGATAAAGGAATACGAATGATGGAGTTCGGCAACTTTTCGATGTGCATCCACAAGATGTAACTTTCATCGCCAAGCAATAAGCGCACTTCGGTGGGCGAACCTAGCTCTTGGCTCATTTCTTCAGACATCAAATCAATCGACATCGCGTGATGAAATTCAACCGCTTTATCGCTGTCGAGGCTGTGAACTGTCACCCCCAGCCTTTCTAATAATTGACGTCTCAGCGGTGCATCAGATTTTAATGGCCCTTCATCATCAAGCACCAAATTGAGCTCATGGGCGAGAATTTTATTGAACTGCTGCAAACTCGGCATCAACGCGTAGTTAAAAACGGCGTAGTAAGAGAAAACTTGGCTAGCGAGAAGCAAAGAGATGAACAGCAGAATAGATTGTGTCAGTGAACTTCGGATGCGCATGGAACGTTCCTGGTGGTCCTAATCGCGAAATTTCAGCCTTCGAAGGAAAGGGTTTGAAGGCTGAAGTTGCTATAGCCAAGTGCTGGCTATGGAGTGAGGAGATTACACCTCTTTACCGTCTGGGACGAAAACGTAACCTAAGCCCCACACGGTTTGAATGTAGCGTGGCTTGCTTGGATCATCTTCTAACATGCGACGCAAACGTGAGATTTGCACGTCAATAGAACGTTCCATCGCAGAATATTCACGGCCACGTGCCATGTTCATCAATTTGTCTCGTGACATCGGCTCTCGCGCATTCGTCACGAGCGCTTTCAGGACAGCAAACTCTCCTGAGGTGAGTGGCATTGCCTCGTCACCGCGGAACATCTCGCGAGTGCCTAGATTGAGTCGGAACTCACCAAACTCCACTACTTTTTCTTCGGTGCTTGGCGCGCCCGGCAACTCTACGGTTTGACGGCGTAGTACGGCTTTAATACGAGCGAGTAATTCACGTGGGTTAAATGGTTTTGGCAAATAATCATCCGCCCCCACTTCCAGACCCACAATGCGGTCCACTTCATCACCTTTCGCGGTGAGCATTAAGATTGGCAGCATGTTGTTTGCATGGCGTAGGCGACGACAAATCGACAAACCGTCTTCACCTGGCAACATTAGGTCCAGCACCATTAAGTGAAAGTTTTCGCGCGTTAGTAGGCGATCCATCTGTTCGCCATTGGCGACACTTCGGACCTGAAAACCTTGCTCAGAAAGGTAACGCTCCAATAGAGCACGTAAACGAGCATCGTCATCAACCACTAAAATTTTATGATTTTCTTGCATTGAAACATCCTTTCAGAAGCATCTATTGTCGAAAATGTATCACTGTTTTTCCTAACGTGCTCAAGCAAATTGTTACTCTTTTTATCTTAAGCGCTTTATTTTCTCTCTAGCAGGTATTTTCAGCACCTACTATTGGCCATAATTCCATTCCAGTTCACGTTTGGCTTCAAGCAACTCTTGCTGTGCCTCAGCCAATTTGTGACGCTTTTTCTCGATTTTGTCTGCTTTCCCTGAGCGCTGCGCTTCCGCTAGTTCTTGCTCACGCTCCTCAACGTCTCGCGCCTTTTCGTCCACTTCCGCTTGCAGTTCTTGACGCAGTTCACCTTCCGAACATTCATTCTGGATAGCGGTAAGTGCCTGTTCTAAGCCTTTAATTCGATGTTCATTACCTTGTGCTTTCGCATACTCAAGCTGCTGTTCTACCGCTAACTCTTTGGCGTCACAGCCTTTCACTTCATCTTGAGCAAAAACTGAGAGTGAGAATCCTATTGTTAGTGCAGCACCACACATGACTGCTTTGTTCATTTTACTTCTCCGATAAAGGCACCATGCCTTTGTATCCAATAAGCTGACGTTGAGACTCAAGTCACTTCTAGTGAACTTCAAGAGACTTGAATCGGTGATAAAGCCTCAGTCTTCCAAGGCTGGTTTGTTGTATTCAATCGAGTTAATGAACCACTCTTTTTCACCTTCTGGGGTTCGCACCGTGAACTCTTCATCCACTTGTTTTTTCAACATCGCTCGCGCCATAGGTGAATCGATAGAGATGTAGTCTTTCGCATCTCCATAAATCTCTTCAGGCCCAACTATGCGGAACTTCTTCACCTCTCCTGCCTCATTTTCTATTTCAACCCAAGCACCAAAAAAGACTTTGCCTTCTTGCTGCGGAGAATAGTCAACGATCGTGACTTCAGGCAGAAACTTGCGAAGAAATCGAACACGACGGTCGATCTGACGAAGCAGACGTTTATTGAAGGTGTAATCCGCATTTTCTGAGCGATCGCCCAGGCTCGCCGCCCAAGTGACGATTTTGGTGATTTCAGGACGCTTTTCATTCCAAAGGTAATCATGCTCTTGTTTGAGTTTGTTATAACCTTCACGGGTAATCAGCTTAGTTTTCAAGTTAACTCCTATCTCAACTAAAAAATGCCGCTCTTGAGCAGCATTAAGGAGATGATATACCCAAAGCACTGGCTTCGTTCGGGCTTTGGGTATCAAGATAATAAGGCGGCCAGAGTGCTACTTTTCGTAATCTGGTTTTTGCGTCACGATGTAATTCGTATCACTCGAAACAACCGCGCCATGTTTTAGGAAGTTTTTACCTAAAATCATGCTGTAATGGAAGCGACCTCGGTCTTGCAAATTGACTCGGATCTTCTTCTCTAACTCGCCAAGTTTAACGTGCATTTCTACTACCGGCCGTTCGTTGGCCTTTTCTCCTTTTTTGGCCGTTATACGCATGACATCCACCACCTCACGGGTAAACGCCTTGGTCATGCCTAGATCGTTTTCATAAATAAAGCTCACCATATCTTTACCGTCTTTTTGAAAGCGCTTGATGTCCTTGGCATTAATCGAGCTCACGTCAGCACCAGTGTCCAATTTAACAGGGAAAGACATCCCTTCCACTTCAGCCACTTCGATATGACCGGCTTTGAAAAGCGGTCCTGCATCTAGTAAATGGTCGGCGCGAGTATTCAGCAGCACACCGCCTTTGGCGATGTCATGACCAAAAACGAAAAATGGTTGCGTCTCGTCTTCATCTAGCACATCGAGTGCAAATTCCATTGATGTCTCTTTGCTACCGAAAAGGAAATCGCCATCAACAACGGGACGCACAGTGCTACCCACTTTGAGTTTTTTCACCACAGGCTTGGTAATTTTTTCTTCTTTACCCTCATCGTTCATTAAATAAAACGTGACGGATTCATCCTTACCTTTTTCTGTTACTTCAAAGCCATTTACACGCAATAATGGCGTTTTCACCGTAAACGTGGGGTAAGCAGGAACGGTATAACCATCAATGGTGACTTGTTCTTCCGGTGAAATCACGAGGGGCTTTGACTTGAGTGCGCTCTTGAACGTTTTTTCAACACCGCCCAATAGGTTTTCTCTGTCGGTATCAATCACAAAGTGTTGGCTCGCGACATCCTGACCCAAGCGAATTTGTGAACTGAACTTACTGCGGTCACGCAAATAGACTAACCAACGTTGAGTTTCGTTTTCGTCGATTTTCACTGGTAAGTAGACCAACGGACGCTCGCTCTTGGTGGTTTTCAGCATGCGTACCAAAGGTAACGTCATTGGGTGGCGCTTGCCGTTTTCACCTTCTAGCGTGAAAGAAACTTCATTGTTCTTTTTATCAACCTTGATATCCAGTGCGTGAACGTTGGTGTAGCGGCTGGTGGTTGAGATGCTGATCTTGTATGGCACACCCTCAACTTCCACCGTCTCTTTTTTTCCGATCATTTTTGCGCTTGGTTGCTCTTGAAGATAGTCGTAGCCAGCGAATACCCACGCATTGTTATCGAGATAGGTTTTACCAATCAAGATAGGAGAAGAGAATTGCGTGCGCTTGGTCAGGTTCACTTCTGTATCAACGGTGTGGCCTGCAATCGTCATCGGCATTTTTATCGTCGGGCGTAAAATAGGCTTTTTGCTTGTTCGACTACGAATAGCGCTCACTCGCTCCAGATCATCGGTAATCTGTATTTCTTTTCCTGTGTAAGGATGAGGAACCGTAAAGCTCACCTTCACTTGATATGGTTTAAAAGTATCGGCATCCCACTTCGCCTTCGTCCCACCTAAATCATCGACAATCGCCCACAACAACTCGTTGTCTTTCAAGTTCTGGTAGTCAGGATGAGAGCTACTGACATGGATGTTCTCTGCATGCATAGACGTGGTGTCAGCACCAGTATCAATCTTGCCAATAAATGGTACCGCTTTTAGCTCTGGAATATCACTGTAGTAAACGCTCTCCACTCGTCCAAGCACCAACTTGTCATCAAGCTGATATACAGGGTCTTGTGTGGTTGCTGATATGGATTGTGCCCAACTAAGCGGGGCGACAAGTAAGGCACTCGTAAGCGCTAACGCCAAAGACATTTTTTTCATCATGATTATCCGTATAAGCCGAGGTACATTTAGTTATATCAATAACCGTGGATATAGGTTAGTCGATAGTTGCGGATATAAGTTCTCAATTTAATTACAGTTTTGACACAAATCTGACTGGTGTCCACCAGCGCCCGGTAAATTTTTGTCTCGTTAATTTAAAACATTGCAAATTCTTCGAACGACCCCAATGTTCTATACAACCCAAACCGAATTGAAAGAGAAAACACGGATGAGCCAAGCTATCTGTCGTATGATTGCTCAAGAACTGAATGTTCGCCCTGAGCAAGTCAACGCCGCTGTCACCCTAATTGATGACGGTAACACCGTCCCTTTTATTGCACGTTACCGCAAAGAGGTGACGGGTGGCCTTGATGATACCCAACTGCGTACTCTGGACAGCCGTCTGTCTTACCTTCGTGAAATGGATGACCGCCGTCAAACCATTCTCAAATCGATCCAAGAGCAAGGCAAACTGACGCCTGAGCTTGAGCAAGAAATTATTCAAGCCGATAGCAAGACTCGTCTTGAAGACCTTTACTTACCTTACAAACCTAAACGCCGCACTAAAGGCCAAATCGCCATTGAAGCCGGCCTAGAACCGCTAGCTGACATGCTGTGGAATCATCCGCAAACCGAGCCAGAAAGCGAAGCAAGTAAATATCTTGATGCCGACAAAGGCATCACAGATACCAAAGCCGCCCTAGACGGTGCCCGTGCGATCATCATGGAACGCATTGCTGAAGACGCAAACTTACTGGAAAAAATCCGTAACCACTTAAATCGTAATGCGGAACTTGTCTCACGAGTCGTTGAAGGAAAAGAGCAAGAAGGTGAGAAGTTCAAAGATTACTTCAATCACAACGAACCGCTGAGCAAAGTCCCTTCTCACCGTGCACTTGCGATGTTGCGCGGCCGCAATGAAGGCTTCCTAACTTTAGCCATGAACGCTGATCCAGAGCAGGAAGAAGGTGCTCGCCAATCTTACTGTGAAACCATCATTGCCGACCATTATGGCGTGACGTTAAGTAGCGCACCAGCAGATGCATGGCGCAAACAAGTGATCAGCTGGGCATGGCGCATCAAAGTATCGATGCACATGGAAACCGAGCTAATGGGCGCAATGAAAGAGCGTGCTGAAATTGAAGCGATTGAAGTATTTGCGACTAACCTAAAAGATTTGTTAATGGCGGCGCCAGCAGGTCCTCGTGCAACACTTGGTCTCGATCCTGGTCTGCGTACCGGTTCAAAAATCGCGGTTGTCGATTCAACGGGTAAAGTTCTGGCTACGGAAACCATCTACCCTCACCCTCCGCAAAAACAATACGACAAATCAGCGCAAATCGTTGACCAGTTAGTGCGTAAGTACAACGTGGATTTAATTGCGATTGGTAACGGCACGGCTTCTCGTGAAACCGATAGCTTTGTCGCAGACGTAATCAAACGCGGCAACCTAAAAGTTCAGAAAATCATCGTCAGCGAAGCAGGCGCATCAGTGTACTCGGCCTCTGAACTCGCAGCGAAAGAGTTCCCGAATATGGACGTATCACTGCGTGGTGCAGTGTCGATTGCGCGTCGTTTGCAAGATCCATTGGCTGAGCTCGTGAAAATCGATCCGAAATCGATCGGTGTGGGTCAATACCAGCACGATGTGAGCCAATCTATGTTGGCAAAACGCCTAGATGCGATTGTGGAAGACTGTGTAAACGCGGTTGGCGTTGATGTGAACACGGCTTCTGCCGCACTATTAACGCGCGTAGCAGGCTTATCAAGCACCATCGCGCAGAACATTGTCGACTTCCGCGACGAAAATGGCCGCTTCGAAGCACGTACGACGTTAAAGAAAGTACCTCGCTTGGGTCCTAAAGCGTTCGAACAGTGTGCGGGCTTCCTACGTATTATGGACGGCAAGAACCCACTTGATGCTTCAGCAGTCCACCCGGAAGCGTACCCAGTAGTCAAAGCAATTGCTGAGAAAAACAGCAAAGACATCAAGGCACTGATTGGTGACTCAGCATTCCTTAAAGGCTTACACGCTGTGGATTATACCGATGAACACTTTGGTGTCCCAACGGTTACCGATATCATCAAAGAACTGGATAAACCGGGTCGTGACCCACGTCCTGAATTCAAGACCGCTACGTTTGCAGAAGGCGTCAATTCAGTTTCTGATCTAGAACCGGGCATGATCCTCGAAGGCGTGGTCTCGAACGTAGCCAACTTTGGTGCCTTCGTCGATATCGGCGTTCACCAAGATGGTCTAGTACACATCTCTGCACTGACAGATCGTTATGTGTCGGATCCACGTGAAGTGGTGAAAGCGGGCGACATCGTAAAAGTGAAAGTGATGGAAGTGGACGTACAGCGTAAGCGTATTGGTCTATCGATGCGTATGAAAGACGAACCGGGTCAAGATAACCGAAGCCAACGCTCTTCAGCCGCACCGCGTCGTAATGACCAAGCACAACGTCGTCAGCCTCGCCGCGATGAGTCTTCATCGAACAGTGCAATGGGCGGTGCTTTTGCGGCAGCGTTTGCTAAAGCGAAAAAGTAATCTCGCCTAGGCTCACCGCTAACGAGCTTTCATAGCTAAAAAGAAAACGCTCCAATCAGTTCAATCTGCTTGGAGCGTTTTTGTTTGAGTAGGATATTGAGTCGTCATAATACTGCTATCACTTCTGACGGGGTATGGGGAGCGACTGCATGACCATAATGAAACTTGATCACCTTCCTGCGCTTTTCCATTAATCCTTCATTGATCGCAGCATCCAAAATGCGCTTTGGTAAGCGAAAACGAATTGCGTAGCCCTTACCTTGGTCTTCACTGTACGACTTGAGCGCAAGCAAACTAAAAAGCCGTTCTAGTGTATCTTCCGGCTCTTCTTGATAACGCGTGTCGACTTCTGTTTCCATGTCATAATCAGGATGCTCTGAAGGATCCCAAGAAGACTGACGTCGGCGCTTGTCATCGCCTTTTACTTTTCGCTCTGCATTGGTTTTGGCCAATGCGACCGTTGGCGTCACAGGCTCTCGGACTTTATTGTCGCGAGCTGCTTGTTCCGTCTGCACATTCACGGATGGGGCGATCAGTGGCACACTTACGTTGGTCGGTGACACAATCATTGCGAACCCTCCTCAGAGTCGCCCAACTCGTCAATATGGCTTAGCTTTATTGGCTAATAAAACCTCACCAACCTTTATGTCGACCACTTTTTGAACAGCTTGAGCTTTTTCCGCTCGTATTTGATTAATCGTGAGCAAACTCTCGAATTTGGGCACAAAACTCGTCATGTTCGGTCATAAAGGGCGCATGAGAGGACTGATTGAAAACAAACTGCTGGGTATGAGGTAACAGTTCACTTAAATCATTCGCCACTTTAATCGGCACCAATCCATCCAAACGACCATAAAGACGCAGCATTGGTACAGAAAGAGACGTCAACGCATCGCGCAGATCCACATCAGCAAGGATGTTTAGTCCAACCAACAGCGACTCAGGGTTTGGCTGAGGGCGCGACAGTACCGCTTGCTTGAGTTGTTTCACATCTTTGCGTGCAGATGGACTGCCCATCGCTTGCAACGCCATAAAGCGCTCAATGGTCAGTGAAAAATCTTCTAACAACTGAGAGGTGAACGCGCTCAGTACATTCGGTTGAATGCCGCGCCACGGTTTTTCTGCGGCAAATTTTGGTGAACTGGCAACCGTAATCAACTTAGCCACACGCTCGGGCATATTTAACGCCACATGCGTCGCCACTAAACCTCCGAGGGACCAACCAAGCCAAATCGCTTTCTTTGGCGCACTTTGCGCGACCAAGTTAGCAATATGGTCTAAATCTTCACCATGATGCTCGGCACTGTGTCCATAGCCCGGAAGGTCAACAACATGAACACGGAAATCGGTTTGAAGTGATTCGACGGTTTGCTGCCAAACCGCGCCATTCATACCCCAACCATGTAACAACACCAGATCAGGTCCTTCACCAAACGACTGCCAATGTAATTTCGTGCTCATGCTCTCAATCTCTCCCACTTATTTTATTCCCTACGCCATCAGCCAAGCGTTAGGCTGAGTAAAATATCACCATGAATAAGCGCTATGTTATCTCATCACTGGCAAAACATCATGCATCGCGTGTTGAGCAGTCAATGCGGTCTGTGTCGGTTCCCGATTCAAACACCAAACCACACGCATGCTCTGCGTTGGTGTGAGCACTGTTTACAACACCTAACTCCAATCAAGCGATGCCAACGTTGCGGTTTAACGTTACAGAAAGAAGAAATGAGTACGGATAGTATTTGTGGTGAATGCCTTTCAGAACCACCGCCATGGCAAAGACTATATACGTTAGGCGATTACGACTTTCCCCTTTCACGGGAAGTACAACGCTTTAAAGATCACGGAGAGTCTTGGCATGTAAAAGCACTAACCCAGCAACTGGCGCAGCACATTACAACACCAGCTCCAATCATTACCAGTGTACCATTGCACTGGCAGCGCTACCTACGCCGGGGATTTAATCAAAGTGATGTTTTAGCCCGACACCTCGCCCAGCAATTGAAAACCAATTTCGACGCGAAGGTCTTTCGCCGGGTCAGACTCGCCCAATCACAGCGCGGCAATACTAAAGCGAGCCGTGAACAAAACCTAAAAGGCGCATTTGTTCTCAATAAGCGACCGCCATCTTCCCACGTTGCCATCGTCGATGATGTGGTCACCACAGGCAGTACCGTCCGACAATTATGTCATTTACTACTTGAAGTTGGCGTAGAAAGCATCGATATTTACTGCATCTGCAGAACACCTGCTCCTCGTTCTCTCTAGATCGCTTCGCCATGCCTTAGCATCAAAAAGACTAGACCCATACGTCAACAAGAGTAGAATAGCAGCAGTAACCTACAAATTTACTCGGGTATTCGTCGTGTCAAATATTACTATTACAGAAACTGCGCAAACGCATTTCGCTAACCTTTTAGGTCAACAGCCTGAAGGGACTAACATTCGTATTTTCGTTGTGAACCCAGGTACACAAAACGCTGAGTGTGGCGTGTCTTACTGCCCACCAGAAGCAGTAGAAGCGACCGACACTGAAATCCCTTACAGCGGTTTTTCAGCTTACGTGGATGAGCTAAGCCTGCCATTCCTTGAAGACGCTGAAATCGATTTTGTTACCGATAAAATGGGCTCTCAGCTAACGCTAAAAGCTCCGAACGCTAAAATGCGTAAAGTTGCGGACGACGCGCCACTGGTTGAGCGCGTTGAATACGTTATCCAAACTCAAGTCAACCCACAGCTTGCTGGCCACGGTGGTCACGTAAACTTGGTTGAGATCACTGAAGACGGCATTGCTATTGTTGCATTTGGTGGCGGCTGTAATGGCTGTTCTATGGTTGACGTAACACTAAAAGAAGGCATCGAGAAAGAACTGCTAAACCAATTCGTTGGTGAACTCACCGCTGTTCGTGATGCAACAGAACATGACCGTGGTGATCACTCTTACTACTAAGAGTGAATACGGTCAGAAAATGGGAGGCTTCGGTCTCCCATTTTTGTATCGATACTGAGGTAACCTTGAGATGCTTAGTTCTGCCCGTAAAATCCGCTAGAAACTCAGGCGGAGTTCTCATATATTAAGAATCTTACGCATCTCGTAAACGCCAACGACACCAAGGAGCCAGCGCCATGTCGAAACGGACCCCACCAGAGATACTCTCATGCCAAACGGTCGCAAAATCCAAACTGTTTGCCGTGGAAGCGCTCGACCTTCGTTTTTCCAATGGTGAACACCGTACTTATGAACGCATGAAGCCAAGTGGGCGCGATGCGGTGATGGTGGTTCCTGTGACTGAGCAAGGCGATTTATTACTGGTACGTGAATACGCCGCTGGGACTGAACGCTACGAGTTGGGCTTCCCGAAGGGGTTGATTGACCCAGGTGAAACCCCACACCAAGCTGCGGATCGAGAGTTAAAAGAAGAAATCGGCTTTGGCTGCAATCAGTTAACCCCGTTGAAACAAGTTATCCTCGCGCCATCTTACTTTTCGAGCAAAATGACTCTATTTTTAGGACAGGCGCTTTATCCAGAGAAGCAAGAAGGCGATGAGCCTGAACCACTGGAAATTGTGCGTTGGCCACTTGCGCAAGCCGAAGAGTTATTAACTCACATGGATTTCTGTGAAGCACGAAGCATCACAGCGCTAATGTTGGCACTGAAACACTTACCAAACACCACTCACAAGCATAACCAATAACGGTCATTAGAACCGAATAACACTGTGAGTAAGGACTATCACTTATGCCAATGACAAAAGATCTATCTCACCTACTTCCTCAAGTCATCGAGATTGCCCGCAGTGCTGGGCAAATGATCCTCGAAATATATGAAAAGAAGCAATACGAGGCCTACATCAAAAGTGACGAAACTCCCGTAACAAGTGCAGATATTGCAGCTCACAAGTTCATCACTGAACGCTTGAGTGATCTGACGCCTGACATTCCCGTGTTGTCAGAAGAAGACGCAGACATAAGCTTAGAGCAACGCGCTCAGTGGGAACGTTATTGGTTAGTCGACCCTCTTGATGGTACTCAAGAATTCATCGCTCGCAGTGGTGACTTTGCCACTATTATTGCGTTGGTCGACAACAATCGACCAACCATGGGCGTCGTTTACGGTCCTGTATCTGGCGTGACTTACTACGCTTATAATGGCAAAGGCGCCTGGAAAATTCCCGACATGTCGGACAGCGTCAAAATCCATACACACAAACACGAACAGCCAGAGCAAAGCATCGCAATTGCTATTAGTCGTCGCCAAGACATCAATCGTATTACTAACCGTATGAGCAGCGCCTGGAATTACGACTTAATACCGCTCGGTTCTGCGGCATTGAAAGCATGCCTCGTCGCGGAAGGGGCGGTAGATTGCTATCTCCGACTAGGTCCAACAGGTGAGTGGGACACCGCTGCGACACAATGCATTGTTGAAGAAGCTGGCGGACGTATTCTCAGCACGCAATTAGAACCGCTGTCATATAACGAGCGGGAAACACTAGAAAACCCGAATTTTATTGTTCTTGGTGATGCGGATTTACCTTGGAATGAGATTTTACAACGCAAAGATTAAGCGCCCTATCGGTAAAATTTAGAGCACAAAATTCTAGCAATAGAAAGGCCACGAATATCTTCGTGGCCTTTTCTTTTTGACCTTCTGTACAGCACTTAGAGTATCTGGCCTGCTATGTTCCAATTACTTGCAAAGCTGAACAAAAGAAACAAATCGATTAAAAATCATGGCTTTAAACTTTCACTCATTCCCAATCAAGATCGAATGTACAGCGAATAGAGGTTTTAGCTTACGATGATCCAAAAGCAAAAAGAGCTGCACAATAGCAGCTCTTTTAAGATATTGGATTTTGTCACGATAGGTTAGAAGCGCCCTTGGTAATTAAACTCATATTGACCTTGAGCATTCGGCTTACCCAACCATTTCAGTTGCTCCCCCATGCTGGATGGGAACTCTGCACCAGGTTTGAACCACGCTTTGGTTGAGTACCGTTGATTAGGCATCAGTTCAGCGGAAAACGCCGCAGAGACTTGTTTGCTGCTCTGCTCACCAGTTGCCGTCAATACACTATCCTGACAGTTTATATCGGCAATCACAGGACCGAGATCTAAGCTGCCAACGGGGCTTTGAATACCACTGGCATTCCATACTAAAGTGCCTTCACCGTTCTTACACCAAGGCGCAGCATAAGTCGCATGACGAATATTCAGCTCAAGTTGCCCATCAACACCAACAGGCACAGGGAGGCGCGCTTGCTCAACAACTTTTACCGCCGGAATCGAGGCAACTAAGTTTTTGGCATAAGGGCCATCACTTAAGCTATAACCGACAAAACCGCGCCCACGAACGTCCATTTCACTACCACGACCAAAGCGCACAGCAAACTCAGCTTTACCTGTCAGTAGACTCGACCATTGGAAATCCCAATTAACTTCTCCAAGGTTCTGGCGCTGCCAACGAATACTAGCAGCTTGACCTTGCCATACCGAACCGTTGGCTCCTTGAATGTCAAGGCCTCTCACTGTTGGTGCTTGTTGTAACACCCAAGAGACTGGTAATCCCATTAAAAGACTGACTGAAAAAAAGACGATAAAGATAACAACGTAAAGTACTGCTCGCTTCACCTTAACCTCGCTTAAACTGAAGGCGGTTTACATCGATCATGCCCGCTTGCTCTGTTCGGTCGATATCTAAAAATTCGACTTCAATACCCTGTTGCTCTTTCAAGTAACGTAACCAATCCACTAGTTGATTAAACGCGAGTGGTTTGATCCACACTTGAACGCTCTCATTACGAGGTTGTACGCGAATCAACTCAACTTTATAACGACGAGCTGAAGAAGAAACCAACTGATTCAACGGTTGACTAGAGTAGCTCACACCGCTGCTTTTTCGCAGTGCAGTGATGCCATCCGCTTTATCTTGTACCCAAGCTAGCAACTGCTTTTCACTTTGAATACGTGACTGAGCTAGCTCCGCACGTTGACTCATTGGTTGTAATAAACCCCAATAAATAATACCGATAACGGCAATAGCGCCACATCCCATGACCAAACGCTGCTCACGCTGCGAGATGCTGCTCCACCAAACCTGAGCTTGAGAAATTAAATTTTTCATCATCACCTCACAAACGCTTCAAAACAAAGCTGCCAACCACAACGTTATCGCTACGGTTCAACTGACCTTGCTCAACATTAAACTTCTCTGCCAATTTCACACGAGCCTGCTCAAAAGGTTGGAAGTCTGAACTACGAGCCTGAATACGTACTTCGCCACGTTGTCCGTCGTATTTAAAGCTAGTGATCTCCAAGTCGCTGACCTGACCAAGCGTCGCGGGTAATGCCGCCAACCATGACAACATTGCCTGCTGACCACTTCCACCAGATAAGCGGCGCTCTTCATCATCCATTTGTCGTTTGAGGTAACTAACGGTAGGAATGCGTCGTTTATTTGGGAACACCTGGCGGAAAATACGCTCACTCTCCTCACGATACGCTTGAGCTTGTGCTTCGTACTTGTGGACCACGAGCAACTGCTGCGCAACCATGACGACAATAAGCACCCCCGCAGCAATGGTGGCTTTTTGCCAGAGCTTCCAGTATTTACCCCAAGAAGATTTCGGCTTGAAGATCCCAGTCAGCAAATTGACTTTGCTTTCTGTCACCCCCTTCGCCAGTAAAGCCATCGTCATTTCTTCTGGTTGCGGCTCCCATATTTCAGGTAACGCAGATTCCGGGACCGAGCTATAGCAATCGAGCTTCCAACCTTCATGATTTTGTAGATAAGAAGAGAGGTAAAGGTCTAACCAAGAAGCGTCGACAACCGCGCCCTCTGTCGCAGAGTGACGAATTAGCCATTGCTCGCCAATCATTGCAGCACTGCTGTGATCTCCACGAACCGGTAACGCAAGCACATCGGGTAAAATGCGTTTAATGGCGATACCTTGGCTTGAGAAACGTTGCAGTACAGTCTGAATCCAAGCACGTTCAACTGCGCAAATCTGCGCTTTATCCGCTTGTTTACCCAACACGCTAAAGTGCAGGCCATCAACGTCCTGAGCAACTTCGTCTTCCACTAAGTACGGTAACATCGCCTCGAATTGGCGTGTTGCACCAGGTGGTATATCCACTTGCGTCAGGACCACATCATTACTCGCCAACAGCGCCACAACTTGGCGCTGACCAGCATATGAGACCAATTCATCTAAGTGTTCCCACCCGGCGATTTCACCGCTAGCAATCACTTCCTGTTGATCTGTCGACCACACCACCCAAGGAATGGTACTTTGTTGTTCGCTACTCAGCCGAACGGTCAGAAACTCGCTCACTGATCCCTCCAAAACGACGGCGAACTACGGTCACCGTTTCTCTATTTGTACTTTGCAAAAGGCTTCGGATACGTACACGTGATTCATCCACCAACACTTGTGCATCCAATTCAAAAAAGGCGCTATCCACACCCAAATAGCCTTTGGCGTTTTTCTTTACATCTTCACTTAAGCCAGCCATTTCTGACTCTGCTAAAAATTCATCAATGCTATCCCACCCATCAAATGGGCGTTTTTCAATTAGCTGAATCGCATCACTACTGCTTAAGTTTGGTGAGAACATTGCCACCAAAATCGGAGCTTGCTCAACATCAATCGTATTCACGTTTAAACGCCAGTCATCACTTGGTAATGCACAGACCAGCGGCTCCAATTTTTGGAAAATTTCACCGCTCACCTGATAGACAGCCCGTAACTCGGAAGCATCTGCCATCCAACCATTTGATGCCAAATAGGAAGGTTTCATCGCTTCATATGTGCTGTCTTCAACCCCAGTAGTCGAACGGACAGAGTCATCAGCATCAATGTATTCCCAAGTAGAGTCTGCAATGATTTCTGCTTGATATGGCTCGACATCCAACTCTTCTAATAGGCGCTGCAATACATTCACTAAATATGGTCTTGTAATTTGCTGACCCGTTGGTTGCACACGACTCAATACATTTAGATTAAAGCACGCTTGCTTGTCTCTAATTCGTCCCGCCGCTTGACCATAATCTAACGGATAGACTTGCTCTTTTATCGCCCACGGTTGACTCATATTAATCGTGTCGGTGTCTTTATAACTTTGTTCGATACCCACTTTTGCTAGCGCCTCGACGCCAAGGCTGTACCAGTACGCTTGCTGGTAATTGATTTGATTAGCGCCTCGCTGAAACTGCAAGAACAAACGTTCCGACATACTGGCAGCAACCGTCGCCATAATCGCCAGCAACATCAACACTATAATCAAAGCAACACCGCGTTGACGGTTAACCATTATTGCTGTCTCCTGAACTTTCATCTTTCTGACTCAATGTGCCATCAGGAGTGAGATAAGTGCGGGCAATTTCTCCATAGTCTTTGAGAGTGAGAACAACAGAAACCGCTTTCGGCAGCGCTTTTTCTTCAGCCCACTCTTTTTTCCATTGCTTACCATCATAGAAACGCATATCAAATGACTCGACCTGCGTTAGCAATGGAGTAACAGTACCTTGTTGCCCAACCGGCGTATCAGGATAGCGCCACCATACTCGCTGCAGTGTTTCTTCTTTTAAGCGATAGCCAACCTTGGTTACTTCTCCACGAGGGAACTGCTGCTGAGGGTTGTGCCAACCTAAACGGGCAAACATCAGCCCTTTAGTATCGGAGTCCAACAGGTAATCGGACCAAAAAATTAGCCGGCTAGCAGGCTCTTCACCATTAGTACGTGTTTGACGCATCGCCATTTGACGAAAATCGTTATCCATCATCACCATGGCACGCTGAATTTCGTTTAAGCGTTGGGTTCGTTCTTGTGATAGCGCATTGCTACGCTGTACTTGCGATACCACTTGGTACGCAGCGACACTTAAACTGGCAAAGATGGCAATCGATACCAACACTTCAATAAGTGTAAAACCTTTTACCCTTTGGCGCGTATTTGCGCGGAGATGATTATTGCGCCACATAGCTTCGTACCGTTACTACAGGGCTCGCGCTTTTCTCTACCGAGACGCTCACATCAAATGCTTTCAGCAATGGCTGCGTCGTGGCGACTGGCGTGACTTTCCAGAACCAAGTGCGTCCTGCCAGCTCTTCTGTGCCGTTTTTCGCTTTGAGTTCTCCGGTATTCAACATCACATTTGCCATCTGATTATCCACAACCATGGCTGCAAACATTTTTTCTTCTAAATAACTGATTGTATTAATATGCTGGCTCACGGAGCGAATAACACTGATGGCAGCGGTGGCGAAAATTGCCAGTGCGACCAATACTTCCAGTAAGGTCATGCCTCTCGTCCGGCGATGACTCAAATTTGGGCGAGCTTGCTTAAAATTGCGCATTCTCATCCTCTTTCACTTCTTCGCCCGGAGCTAATAACAAAATTTGTCCACTTTCTTTGCCAATGACTCGCCAACCGTCATTAAAGGCATCACCATTTTGCGGAAAAAAAGACAGGGTAAATGGCGTGACTTCGGCGCTGGAAAAGATAAACACTTGCGGTGGCTCAATTTTCTTTTCGTCCTCTTCTTCTGCGAACATGTCTTCATCAAAAAGAGAACCTGGTTTGAATAAGCGCTCATCATTATCCCAAGCACCACCTCCGAGCTCGAGTTGTAGCGTAACATCTTCTTCTAGCTTGGTTTTGCTCGGAATCTGCTTTAATTTCAGAGGCTGCCAACCTTCTGAGGTTAAACTCAGTAGAGCGTAGGTCGATTTGGCATCATCCACTCGAACGCCAAAATCTTTACCGCTCAGCACAGCTTCTTCATTGAGCAGCTGTAAACGCTGAAAAAAGCTTTGAGCATACTGTTTGGAAAGATCTTTTTGGCTAGTCGGTAACGTCGAGATCACGGCCACAGCCGTAAGAGATAGCAAAACCAGCACCAATAGAATTTCTATCAATGTAAAACCGTTATGTTTTCGCATTTGTTTCATTAGTGCTGGCTTAGGCTCAATTATTGGAAGTCTTGCATGTTCCAGTTGCCAATATCTGCAGCTGGACCTTCTCCACCCTCTTGGCCATCTGCGCCTAGAGTGAAGATATCGATTGTACCGTTATCACCTGGGCTTAAGTATTGGTACTGGTTGCCCCAAGGGTCATTAGGAAGACGTTTGATGTAACCACCATCACGGTAATTGCGTGGCTCTGGGTTAGATGGCTTGCTAACCAATGCTTCTAGACCTTGGTCCGTTGTTGGGTAAACGCTGTTATCCAACTTGTACATATCTAGGGCATTTTCCAGCGCTACGATGTCCGTAATCGCTTTTTGTTGGTCAGCCTTCTCTTTGTTACCCAATAGGTTTGGAACAACGAAACTTGCCAAAATACCAAGGATAACGACAACAACCATCACTTCTAAAAGTGTAAAACCCTGTTGTTTACTACGCTTAAACTTCATTTTTTTCTCCGAAAGTTAGATTAAAGCCATGCCGTTAGTAGACACGTCTTAATTCGAAATTATCCGCTCATCAAATTATTCATTTCTAGCATTGGCATCAAGGTCGCCATCACAATGAACAACACTAATCCAGCCATTAATGCAATCAGCGCAGGAGTAAACACCCCCAGAGCAATATTGACTGTTGATTCAAAGTTTTGATCTTGGTTATCGGCAGCCCGCGTCAACATGCTCTCTAATTCACCACTTTGCTCACCACTGGCGATCATGTGTAGCATCATTGGTGGAAACAAGCGGGTTTGGTCCAACGCCTTACGCAAACTAGCGCCCTCTCGAACGTTATCCGCTGCAAGCAACACTTGCTGCTTCACATAACGGTTAGACATAACATCTACCGCAACGCGCATACCCTCGAGAATTGGAATCGCACTGGAAGTACAGATCGAAAGTGTTCGCGCGAATCGTGCGGTATTCAAACCTCGAGAGATCTTACCTATTAGCGGTAAGCTCAAGATTTTTCTGTCCCAAGCTAAGCGAAAGTCTGGCTTTTGCAACGCCAGTTTGAGGCCATAGAAAAGCGCCACCAGCACAACGAAAATAATCAGCCCCCAACCTTGCACAAACTCACTGGCTGCCAGTAAAAATTGCGTCGATTGAGGTAACTCTTGGCCCATCTGAATGATGGGTTCAATGATTTTAGGAACCACTGTCGCCAATAAGAACGAAACGATGACAACCGCGAATACCACCAAAACTACAGGATAAATCATTGCTTGAAGCAATTTAGATCGCATCTTTTGGCGGTTTTCGACATAGTCTGCCAAACGCTCTAATACGGTATCGAGGTGACCTGATTTTTCGCCCGCCGCAACCATGGAGCGGTACAGTTCATCAAACACGTGTGGGTAATCGGCAAAACTGTCGGCGAGCGGATAACCCTCGGTTACTTTCGAGCGAACCGCAGCCAACATAGAACGAATCCTCGGCTTTTCAGCCTGCTCAGAGACCGCACGCAAACACTCTTCCAAAGGCATTCCTGATTGGACTAGCGTAGACAATTGACGTGTGATGAGTGCCAGCTCAGATGTTGAGATGCCGCGCTTAAAGCTGACTGAGCCTGAAGACTTAGCCGATTTAGCTTTCGTCTCAACCACTTCAATCGGGATCATCCCTTGCTCTTTGAGTCGCTGGCGCACTTGTCGGGCGTTGTCCCCTTCTATCGTGCCTTTTTTATGCTTGCCTTTTGCATCTAGCGCTTTGTACTCAAATGCCGCCATTAGGTTTCCTTCGTCACTCGCATCACTTCTTCAAGTGACGTAATACCACGACGTACTTTGCTTAGACCATCACTGCGAATACTTGGCGTATGGGCGCGAACGGCTCTCTCAATTTCTTGCTCACCAGACTCTCGGTGAATCAATTCTTGCACTTGCTCATCGACCATAATGAGCTCGTGGATACCTGTTCGACCTCGGTAACCTTTTTGGTTACACGCTTCGCAGCCTTTAGCACGGTGTAGCTCTAGTGGTTCATGCGCTTCCATACCAAACAGTTTCTTCTGTTCAGCATCGGCTTCATACGGCTCTTTACAGCTTGGACAAAGCGTTCGAACTAAGCGCTGCGCTAGCACCCCTAATAACGAAGAAGAAATAAGGAATGGCTCAATACCCATATCACGTAGACGCGTAATCGCACCCACTGCGGTGTTGGTGTGGAGAGTAGACATTACCAAGTGACCCGTTAAGGACGCTTGCACTGCAATTTGTGCGGTTTCTAAGTCACGGATCTCACCGACCATCACCACATCCGGGTCCTGACGCAGAATGGCACGCAAACCACGCGCAAAAGTCATGTCGACCTTTGGGTTCACCTGAGTTTGACCGATGCCATCAATATCAAATTCGATCGGGTCTTCAACCGTTAGAATGTTGCGCTCGTTGCTATTGATCTCTTGCAAGCCAGCATACAAGGTGGTGGATTTACCAGAACCTGTCGGGCCCGTCACCAAGATGATACCGTGAGGGCGGCCAATCAAGTGACGGAAGTTGTCATGCACTGAAGGTGTCATGCCCAAACTATGTAAATCAAGACGCGTCGCGTTTTTATCCAACAAACGCATTACCACGCGCTCACCATGTGAGGACGGCATCGTAGATACACGCACGTCCACCGCACGACCACCGATACGCAACGAAATACGGCCATCTTGAGGCACACGCTTTTCTGCGATATCTAGTTTAGCCATAACCTTCACACGAGAAACTAGCAAAGGCGCTAGCTTACGGCTTGGAGTCAGGACTTCACGCAATACGCCATCGACACGGAAACGAATCGAAAGGGTTTTCTCGAACGTCTCAATATGAATATCCGAAGCACCTTCTTTGATCGCTTCGCCCAACATGGCGTTGATCAATTTGATGATTGGCGCATCGTCTTCCGATTCTAATAAGTCTTCATCGTGCGGCAGTTCTTCAGCCAAAGAGAAGAAATCATCGCTATCAGCACCAATATCTTCCATCAACTGACGCGCTTCAGACGAGTCACGTTGATATGCTTCGGTCAGCTTTTTATCAAAGGCTTCTTTATCGATAGGTTGTGGTACGAAGCTTTTCTTTAATACACGACGGACTTCAACCAGAGCCGCAGGGTTAAGCGGCTCGACATAGTAAAGAATAGGTGGACGCTCAGGATGCTCTGTCTCCAGCACCAGTTTAAAGCGATTGGCAAAACTGAATGGCAGACGACGCATACTTGGCGCTGTGTCTAACATATCAACCATTAGTTGTTTTCCATTTGATCAATAAACGCTTGGATCTCGGTTGGGTGCTGACGCTCCTGGCCAAAGGCAGGCATAACCGGGATCTTCTCGTCAGCCATCAACTTCAACCCTTGATCCGCTTTGTAAAGCTGTTCTGCGCGAATAAAGTTGTATTTACGCTGCGTAATACCGTCGGCCGTCACACCATCGCGAATAATCGTCGGCTTGATGAACACCATCAAGTTACGTTTTTCTGTTTGCGTGCTAGTTGACTTGAACAGATGGCCAAGTACCGGAATGTCACCCAATAGCGGCACTTTGGACTCACTTTCAAGTGCGCGTTCATCGACCAAACCACCAAGAACCAACATCTGACCATCTTGGATCATGACAGAGGTGTTTAACTGTCGTTTAGCAAAGCGAACGTCAACCGCACCGTTTGCGCCTAATACGTTGGAAACTTCTTGTTCAATGTTTAACTGTACAGAGTCACCTTCGTTAATTTGTGGCACTACTTTGAGTTTGATACCGACTTCTTTACGGTCAACCGTTTGGAATGGATTGTCGTTGTTTGAGCCAGCCGTAGAGCCCGTAATAACCGGAACCTCTTCACCCACAATAAATGATGCTTCGCCATTATCCATTACGGTAATACTCGGCGAAGATAGAATGTTTGAGTTGGAGTCAGAAGCAACAGCACTAATTAGCGCTGTCCAGTCACCCATGACAATACTCATTGCCGCACCATTTACTCCGCTAAGTGCTGACGCTAGCGTAGAGTAGTCACCTGATTCAGTAACATCATATGGCGTTCGTTCGCCATTAGAGTTGGTATAGTATTCAGTTCGGGTTTGATCTTTTGCTTCTTCTAGACCAACCATCACCTGACCAATCGGGGCTCCTGAGTTACCGTACTGAATTACAGCACCCGTTTCTAATGAACCCCACTGAACACCTAGGTTAATACCATCACCTTCAGACATTTCGACAATTAACGCTTCAATAAGAACCTGAGCACGACGAATATCGAGTTGAGAAATGACGTCTTGTAATGCCATCATAATATCTGGTGGCGCTGTTAAAACTAACGAGTTAGTTGCAGCGTGAGCAGCAATGACGACCTCACCACGCGATGCACCTGATGTTTTCTGACCGGCTTGCTTTTCAGCTTGCAGGTTATCGGAAACACCTTTCAATACATCCACCAAGTCTTCAGCTTTCGCATTTTTCAGGTACACGACTCGGTTGTTACCTTTTGTCGCCATTTCAACATCAAGTTGACGAATTAAACGTTTCAAGCGGGCTCTTACTTTTGGATCACCAGAAATTAAAATCGCGTTAGTACGTTCATCGGCCACAATTTTAGGTTCAAGGAACTCTGGCGTGCTTTTCTGATTCGCACTTTTATTCAGTGCTTCGACAATGCGTACCATTTCAGCAGCAGATGCATTACGCAGCTCCACCAATTCAATTTCTTTATCACCGGCTTGGTCAACACGCTTGATGATCTCTGCTAAGCGATTCACTACTGCCGCACGACCAGTGATCAAGATAATATTCGCTGGATCATAATGAACCACGTTACCGGCACCGGCGTTATCAATCAGCTGACGAAGTAGAGGAGACAACTCTCGAACCGACACATTACGCACCGCGACAACTCGAGTGATAACACTATCGCCTTGCGCGCTGCCATCACCTAACACAGGGATTGCTGAGGTTTTTGAGTCTTTTGCTTTGATAACCTTAAGTACCCCATTGTCCATTTCTACGACTGCGTAACCGTATACTTCAAGGACATTAAGGAAAAAGCTGTAGTATTGCTCTTCGTTAAGAACGTCATAGCTGCGGACATCGATTTTACCGCGTACTGAAGGATCAACAATGATGGTCTTTTCGAGGTTACGACCCACTATGTTGATGAATTCTTGAATATCAGTGCCTTTAAAGCTCGCACTAAATTCGTTTGCCATTGCACCTGGTACGCAGAGTAAACTTCCTGCTAGTAGCCAAGCACTTTTGCTGAACCAATGTTTCACGTATGTCTCCCTGAACTTACGCCGGTTGCCTAAGTCTTACAATTGGATATAGATATCGTACTGTTGGCCGTCTCGCTCAACAGTTAAATTTAATTCTTGCGGATCGCTCATCACTTGCATCAGTTGTACTGAAGAAGACGGGTCACTTAAATCGATCCCGTTCAGTTGAACCGCAATATCGCCAGGTTGTAGCCCTACATCATTAAATAATGCGGCATCACGACCAGGTGATACTCGATAACCAACAATGTCTCCGTCTTTTTTGACGGGTGAAATGGTGATGTATTTAAAAACGCTTTGTGGATCTTTCGCAATTTCCTCGCGGATTTGCTCTAATTTCTCTCCAACGTCAGACGTCGCTGCTTCTGCTCGCTGAGCTTGCGCCCTGGCTACCTGCGGCGATTCAGATAGCTTCTTATATTCTATACCTTCCATCATTAAGGTCTCGTCTCGACCTTGGTTATCAATGATGACGCGATCCACCAATACCGCTTTTAGTGTCGCACGTGTCCCTTCGATTTCTTCACCCAAACCGTACGTAGCTTGCTTACCTCGGTTAGCAATAACAGCAAGGCTGGTGTTGGCATCACTACTTGCAACCGCACCGACCAGCGTAAGGTTAAGGCGCGTCTTAGGGGCGTCTTTAACAATAGGCTGTTCTACAACCGCCGCTTTTTGCTCAGTGTATTTACCGAATAGGTTGGCATTCTGAAGGGCATTAAAATCTATCGCGTCGCCTTTATTGCTCGCAGCAACGCTACTCGCCGATGGACGCCATTGCGGCACTTCCGACGATTGAGGTATGGCTAACCACACAATTTTGCCAAGTATCCATCCGGTTATCGCAATAAACAGACAGGTAAGCAACAAGCTAAGTTTGGCTTGAATGGTATAATGATTGGACTTGATCTGAGCCAGTAGCGGTCTGCTTGATAATCCTGCACTTAGCTCTAAACGTTTCACTGAATGGATTCCTTTATTCTAACGTCCGTCATTTAAGCTATAACGATAGCTATCGACTTTAAATTGCTAAATTTGCAATAAAATTATTACTCAACAAAGAGCAGTGAACTATATCACAAGTTGTCTTTCATACCTTTTTCTTATGCAGTTTTTGCCAACTCCCTTGAAAAAAATACGCCTTGACTCCATCTGTAGGTGAATAATCCATCACTCATTGCCGTATTCGGGCAGTGATTAGATAGCGTAGTGTTCTATGAGTTCCCTAAATGAAGCCGTTAGGCTAGATAAATGGCTATGGGCCGCAAGATTTTACAAAACCCGCTCCATCGCGCGTAACATGGTCGATGGCGGTAAAGTCCACTATAATGGCCAACGAAGCAAGCCGAGTAAAATCGTTGAAGTGGGCGCTGAAGTCAGACTTCGTCAAGGCAACGAAGAAAAAATCGTGATCATCGAACAAATCTCAGATCAACGCCGAGGCGCTCCCATCGCACAAACCTTATATCGCGAAACCAATGAGAGTATCGCAAAACGTGAGGAACACGCGACTCAACGTAAGCTTAATGCCCACAACCCAAGTCCGGAACGCCGCCCAGATAAAAAGCAGCGCAGAGACATCATTAAGTTCAAACACCAATAAAAGCCGGAATTACCAACGAGGAAAGCACTCCATGGCAAATAATGTTTTAAACCGCTACCTATTCGAAGATCTTTCAGTACGTGGCGAGTTGGTACAATTGGATGAAGCGTACCAACGTGTTATCTCCAGCAAGGAATATCCGGCAGCAATAGAGAAACTGCTGGGTGAGCTACTCGTTTCAACTACTCTTTTAACTGCCACTCTTAAGTTCGAAGGTTCGATCACCATCCAGCTGCAAGGCGACGGTCCTGTGTCTCTTGCCGTTATCAACGGTGACCATAACCAACGTGTTCGTGGCGTAGCTCGCTGGGAAGGCGATGTTGCCGATGATGCAAGCCTCCACGATCTCATGGGCAAAGGTTACCTCGTTATCACTATCGAACCAAAAAACGGTGAGCGTTACCAAGGTGTCGTTGGATTAGAAGGTGATACTCTAGCCGACGTACTAGAAGGCTACTTCGCAAACTCAGAGCAGCTAAAAACGCGTCTATGGATCCGCACGGGCGAGCACGAAGGTAAAGCCCACGCAGCAGGTATGTTGATTCAAGTAATCCCTGATGGCACTGGTTCACCAGATGATTTCGAGCATCTAGAGCAACTGACTGACACGGTAAAAGATGAAGAGCTATTTGGTCTAGAAGCTAACGAACTACTATACCGCCTATATAACCAAGACAAAGTGCGCCTTTACGAACCGCAACCTGTCGAATTCCATTGTGGCTGTTCTCGTGATCGTAGTGGTGCCGCTATCATCACCGTTGAGAAAGCTGAAATTTATGACATTTTGGCTGAAGTAGGATCCGTTTCTTTACATTGTGATTACTGTGGCACGACCTATACGTTCGACGAAGCGGAAGTCACCGAGCTGTATGCACAAGCTTCTGCGGACAAGAAAACCCTGCATTAATTTACATAGCTTATCAAGCACGTAATTTACCCTACAAAATGCCAGCTTAATGCTGGCATTTTTGTGATCAACCCCTCGTAATGCCTCGCTTCAAGCGTAATAAAACAACTGCTTAATTTTAAACAATTAATAATGATTTTGCCCTAGCGCAAAGGATTGCGTGCACGATAAACTATTCCCACCAATATGTGACGGGTTACCTAAAACCTTATTGAAATCATGGATAAATTTTGAGCTATCTCCCTGTTTTCTCCCCGCCCCGTTGCTAGCATGGTGAGCAGATTAAAATTAAAACATTCTTACAAAATCCCTACAAAAATCCTTATAAGGAGCACCTATGACCGTTATGGAACATACTAAGGCTGCAACACTTGATCTAACCAAGCACGGACTGCATAACGTTAAAGAGGTTATTCGCAACCCTAGCTACGAAATGTTGTTTGAGGAAGAAACGCGTGAAGACCTAACTGGTTATGAGCGTGGCGTGGTTACTGAACTAGGTGCGGTTGCCGTTGACACTGGCATCTTTACTGGTCGCTCACCAAAAGATAAATACATCGTCAAAGACGCTACGACAGAAGAGCATATGTGGTGGACGTCTGATCAAGTAAAAAATGACAACAAGCCAATCACTCCAGAAGTCTGGGACGAGCTGAAAGAACTGGTCACAAACCAGCTTTCTAACAAACGTTTGTTTGTTGTTGACGGTTACTGTGGTGCAAACCCAGATACGCGTTTGAGCATTCGTGTTATCACGGAAGTCGCATGGCAAGCGCACTTCGTTAAAAACATGTTTATCCGCCCAACGGAAGAAGAATTGGCAACATTTGAACCAGACTTCGTGGTAATGAATGGCGCAAAATGCACTAACCCAAAATGGGAAGAGCAAGGTCTGAACTCAGAAAACTTCACCGTATTTAACCTAACCGAGCGCATGCAACTTATCGGTGGTACTTGGTACGGCGGTGAGATGAAGAAAGGCATGTTCGCAATGATGAACTACTTCCTTCCATTAAAAGACATCGCATCAATGCACTGTAGCGCTAACATGGGCAAAGACGGCGACGTAGCGGTATTCTTTGGTCTCTCTGGTACCGGTAAAACCACACTATCAACTGACCCTAAACGTGCGCTAATTGGTGATGATGAGCACGGTTGGGATGATGACGGCGTCTTCAACTTCGAAGGTGGTTGTTACGCGAAAACCATCAAGCTATCGAAAGAAGCGGAGCCTGACATCTACAACGCAATTCGCCGTGATGCACTGCTAGAAAACGTAACGGTACGTAGCGATGGCTCTATCGACTTTGATGATGGTTCGAAAACAGAAAACACACGTGTTTCTTACCCTATCTACCATATCGACAACATTGTTAAGCCAGTATCAAAAGGCGGTCACGCGAATAAAGTGATCTTCCTATCGGCGGACGCATTTGGTGTGCTACCTCCAGTGTCTAAATTGACGCCTGAGCAAACGAAGTACCACTTCCTATCTGGCTTTACTGCAAAACTGGCAGGAACAGAGCGTGGTATTACTGAGCCTACACCAACCTTCTCTGCATGTTTTGGCGCAGCGTTTCTAACGCTTCACCCAACTAAATACGCAGAAGTACTGGTTAAACGTATGGAAGCAGCAGGCGCTGAGGCTTACCTAGTGAACACAGGTTGGAACGGCACTGGCAAACGTATCTCGATTCAAGATACGCGCGGAATTATTGATGCGATTCTTGATGGTTCGATTGAAGATGCACCAACTAAGCACATTCCTATCTTCAACCTTGAAGTACCAACTTCGCTACCAGGTGTGGATCCAAGCATTCTAGACCCTCGTGACACGTACGTTGATCCACTTCAGTGGGAAAGCAAAGCGAAAGACTTGGCTGAACGCTTTATCAATAACTTTGATAAATACACGGACAATGCGGAAGGTAAATCTCTGGTTGCCGCTGGCCCTCAGATTGATTAAATCGAGTAACAACGACGTCGCGTAAACCACAGTGGTAAGTGGTCAGCCACTTATCACTTTTACGTAGACCAAGTTACAAAAAAACCGCTTCAAGCCCCTCTTTTGAGGGGCTTTTTATTGAATACCGCAGAATATTGATACAAGCTAAAGCCTATCTAGTTTTATTTAATAGTAAACGTAGGTTCTAGCAGGGATGAAAACAGCGCGTCGAGTTCTAATTCTGTTACTGGTTATCTTAGTTGCCATTCCGGCCACTATGATTGCGCTGTTAACAACATCTTACGCCGATGCAACTTGGCGTTTGCTATCAAACAGCATTTCCTTGCCCTTTCAAGCAGAAAGCGTGCGTTACGATTTTCCCTACCACCTAACTTTACAGGGTGTGAACACAAACGTAGACGACGCTTCTTACATCGAGCAAGTCGATTTATGGATGAATCCCGATGTTTATTGCGATGGTAAATGGATCGTTGATAGCTTATTGATTGATGGACTTAATTTGCAGTATGGCGCGCCAAAGCTCCCGCCTTTAGATAACGTTTTGTTCCATCAAATCGCGCTCAAAAATATTGATTACGCCGACGAGCAGTTTTCTGGTAATGGCATTGACCTTCAAATTCAATCACCACAATGGAATGGCCAGTTAATACCATATGGCGAGGTTCAACTTGCAGCCGACCAGATCTATTGGAATGGCGAAGCCTTTAATCAGGTCTTGGTCGACATGGACTACAAACCGCAAGACAGTACGCTCTATGGCACTTCATTTAAGTGGCGTAACAGTCAAATTTCAGGGCAAGGCGAGCAGTATCCACAAGGCTGGTCTTTAGTGAATGTGACCATCAATAAGTTGCAACTCAATCATATCCAGCTCCAATCACTGCTTGCTAAGCCTTGGCAAGCAATGCCATTCCAGATTAATCACATTAATAGCTTAGACTTACTGAACGCCGATATTGAATGGGGCGATTGGCACTGGCAAAACTTAGAGCTCTCCGTAGAAAACGCCACACTGCCACTGTCTCTCTGGGAGACAACGGCTCAAGTTTCATTGCAGGCGGATAGCGTCCGATTCCAACAGCAAACCGCAATAGAGCCACGTTTAAGTGCTGTTATCAAGCCTGAAAAAATCCAACTCAACGAGCTCAGCTTAGATTGGCAGCAAGGTCGTGTGCAGGTCTCTGGGGTGTTCACTCCAACGCAATGGCAACTCGAAGAAGCTTCCATTCAAGGCCTCAAGTGGGCAATACAACCTGAAGATAACCAAAACTGGTGGCACGCCGCCATCAGTAAGTTAGATCATGTCACAATCCAACGACTCGACATCGAGCGCAGCCAAATCATTCAGCTATCTCACGAACCTTATTGGCAGTTCTCCGGTTTAAACATCGAAGGGCAGCAGCTTGATCTTAAACAGGTCAATCAACGTTGGGGCCTTTGGCATGGCGATCTGGAAGCTAGCGTTGTCAACGCCAGTTATAACCAAGTGCTCACGTCTCATGCTGCACTTGCCATGCAAAGTGAGAATGGCTTTTGGAAACTGACACGCCTTTTTGCACCACTCGAGCAAGGCTACGTAGAAGGCATCGGACAGATAGACCTAAGTACTCCGAGCCAGCCTTGGGCACTCAACCTCAATGCCGATGGCATTCCCTTATCACTCTTCCACGATTATTTACCCGACACACTGGCTATTGATGGTTTTTCCGATCTCAGCCTCGCTCTACAAGGATTATCAGGTGATCGCAACATGCTGGCCTACAGCTTATCGGGTGAAGTGGAAGCCAACCTGCGAGATACCCGTTTTAAATCCCAAGCGAATCATTCACTCAAAGCCATTACCTTAAGTCCGCTGCGTTTAAGCGCACAACGAGGGAAAGTCGCCATAGAACCAGTCACCATTTCAGGGAAAGCTATAAGTGGTAGGGTTTGGGGCGAGTTTGATATGGCCAACAACCCGCTAAATGGCATTGTTTATCAATGGAAGGACTCGTGCGGGAGCGTTGAAGGCGATCTACTCAGTGGCGAAATCCATCATAATGAGTGTTTAAAAGCACCAGCTCCAAAAGAACCGGCTGATGTTGAAAGTACTCCACAAACACATGAATCATCCATTGAGCAGCCAACTGCGATCGATAACATCAATGTGGAGATTCAAGAGGAAGAGCTTTCCGAAGAAATTGTCGAAGAAGACGAAGCATCTGTCACTGATCCCACCGCAGAGGAACAAATCCTCCCACCGACAGAGCGAGAAAACGAAACAGATAAGCGCCCTACAGATCAGTAAGGCGCCCTCTCAATTAACAGCTGAGTAATTGCGAATAGTTCGGTATCAGCATATAGGTACCAACAAAATCTACGGCTGGCGTGTCGCCACTATAAATCACCACGTGAATGACGATGCGTGCTTTACGCCCTGACTCCAATCGATCTAGGTCACCACTGATCCCATCTAACGAAGTACTCGCCACGGGGTTTTGTTCGACTGGTTGACGATAACGAATCGAGCTGTCGGCCAACACAATATCACCATGCAAACCGCGCTCTTTAAGCAGCAGCCACGTCATACCCCACCCCGTCAAGGTAGCTAAAGTAAAAGCCGACCCCGCAAACATGGTGTTATGCGGATTAAGGTTTGGATTAAGTTGCGCGCAGCATTCAAACTGGTAACCCGTGTACTGGTTAATTTTTATCCCCATTTTGTCGCTAATTGGGATCTGTTGCTCCCAGCGCTGCTGAAGTTCAGTGCACCATTCTGGGCGACGCAACACATTCGCCATCGGATCCAATGGTTTCACCATTTGCTGGTGACGCACAGGACCGCGCTCGTCGGTCAGTTCACCACGACGCTCAAAGCCATTTTTCTCGTAAAAGGCGATGGCATCTTCACGGGCATTACACACCAAGCGCTTCGCCCCTTCTTGGCGTGCTAACGACTCTAGCGCGACCAGAACCAGCGAGCCCATCCCCTTACTGCGGCGATTATTTTTAACCGCCATATAGCGGATTTGGCCATCATTATCCGGCGTAATGTATAAACGACCGATCGCCATAGGACGACCTCGGCCATCAACAATCATACGGTGATGGCTCATTTCATCGTATTCATCGCGTTCAGAGCCAATTGGCATACGCCATGGCTCACGAAGCAGTTGCCAGCGAAACTGATAATACTTGTTTATCTGATTATCGGTTTTGGGAGTAATGAGTTTGAACATATCAATCCTTTGAAAGCACAACACTAATAAATGTCGGGAAAATCACTCCAAGCCAATTCCATGAGCTTGGAGTTAAAGCTTAGACCATGGCGCTTGTGTTACCAGACTAGACCTGCAACCAAAACGTCACTGGACCGTCATTCACTAAGGACACTTTCATATCGGCAGCGAAGCGGCCACGCTGTGTGGGTAAAACTTGTTCACATAAATCAGAAAAGTAATCATACAAGCGCTCAGCATCAGCAGGATGCGCACCGCGAGAAAAGCCAGCACGAGTGCCTTTTTTTGTATCCGCAGGTAACGTAAATTGAGAAACCACCAGCACTTTGCCTTCTACCTGTTTGACATTCAGGTTCATCTTACCTTCACCATCTTCGAACACGCGGTAGGTCGTAACACGCTCCATCAAGCGTTTTGCTTTGGCCTCATCGTCGTCTTTCTCTACTCCTAATAAGACCAGCAGACCACGATCAATTTCCCCTACGACTTCACCATCCACACGGACGGCAGCTTCACTGACTCGTTGAATTAGCGCTATCACTACTCTCGCTTCCTTCATCTGTTAACTGAGATTCAGCGGTCGAGTGTATCATGTCTAAATCTTCACTCCAGTGCTCTCGCTCACCAAGCGCAGCTGTGACTTCCGCACCCAATAACACGATCATCCAGCATAAATACACCCAAACAAACAAGATAGGAATCGCGGCTAACGCGCCGTAAATGAGCTGATAAGAGGGGAACTGCGTGATGTAGAGTGCAAAGCCCTTTTTACTTAATTCGAACAGTATCGCAGCGACTGCTGCCCCCATCGCGCCATGAGCCAGGTGCACTTTTTTATTCGGCACCAGAATATATAAGCCAAGGAAAGCGAAAAAAGACAACAACAGCGGTAACCAACGTAAAAACAGATTGAACGCACCAGATAATGTCTCGTTCTCTAAAATTTGCAGTGAGGTCACGTACGATGTCGCCGCGATACTCGCACCGACCATGATCGGCCCTAACGTGAGTACCATCCAATACATAGAGAATGAAAAGACTAAACGGCGCTTATCTTTAACTCGCCAAATGTAGTTTAAGTTCTTATCAATGTTCGAAATCAGCATGACTGCAGCAATGAATAAAAACCCACCGCCAACCGCGCTCATTTTGCCCGTATTCGCCACAAATTCCTGCAATGCCGTATGTACAGCTTCCCCAGATGCCGGAACAAAATTCTCAATAATGTAGCCTTGCAACACCTCACCGACGTTCGCAAAAACGGGAAATTTCGACAATATTGATAACAATACCGTCAGCATTGGCACGATGGATAACAAGGTAATGTAGGCAAGATAGCCCGCGTTCACATTGACGCGATCATGCGTTAATCGCTTAAGAAGATACTTAAAAAACGCGACGCAACTTGGCAGTAGATTGATTAATCTTGCCTTGTAACTCTCTGATAACTGGTTCATAGTTCATCCCATAATTAGCGTCGAGGACATAAGAATGCCTTATTTATTAGCAATTGTACTATCAATTTTCACTTTAACAGGGTGTCAATCTGCTTATTACTCAGCGATGGAGCAAGTTGGGTACCATAAACGAGATATTATGGTCGACCGCGTTGAAGATGCCAAAGAATCTCAACAAGATGCACAAGAAGAATTCACCAGTGCGCTCGAAGCCTTATCTGCGATCACTAATTTTGATGGTGGTGAGCTAGAAAGTGTCTACAACAAAATCAATGACAAGTACGAAGACAGCGAAAAAGCGGCGCAAGACGTTCGTGACCGCATTGCTGCGATTGAAGACGTTTCCGGCGCACTGTTTAATGAATGGCAAGACGAACTAGAGCTGTACTCGAGCGCGAAATTGCGCCGTTCAAGCGAACAAAAGCTACGTGAAACCAAAGCTTCGTACAAAACCATGCTTAGCGCAATGAAGCGTGCAGAGAAAAAGATGACGCCTGTACTAAATACACTGCGCGACAACACGTTGTACTTGAAACACAACCTTAACGCGAGTGCGATTGGCTCTCTACAAGGTGAATTTTCTAGTCTAGAGAAAGACATTCAGTTTGCCATCAAACAGATGAACGAAGCGATTGCAGAGTCTGATAAATTCCTGCAAAAGCTCAATCAAAAGTAAATGATTCAAACCTCCTCCTAGCGAGGAGGTTTTAGTCTGTGACCTCACCAACTAAACCGATGACTCTTCGAACAAAGCCTACTCGTTCTAGCACGCTGCCCCATGGCACTTCTACCACTTCATAGCCCAACTCAACATAGATATCCACTAAGGATTGATGAATCTCCAATGCTTCTTCAAAGCTGTGTGGACGCACTTCATCTTGCACGTAAATGGATGCTTCAGGTCGACAAGTAAACACCTGACTATGGTACCCAGCACTTTCAGTTAAGAAAGCTTGGTCAACCTTACAACCGCCCACTTGTAAGTAAGCAATGATGTCTGGGATCGCGCGATCAACAAACGCAACATCATAAGCTTGGGCCTCACGCTTTTGTTTGCTCATCAAGTCGAGACATAACTGAGCAAACTCAGGCAGGTTCGTCCACGGCAAGATACCGTCGTCTAACTGGTTTTGCTGTTCAATCAGCGTACGAGAGCTCTCTGCAAACGTCGCATACCCTTGCCGCTCTAATGCATTCAGTAGGGTGGTTTTCCCCGCACCTGGGCCACCAGTAATCACAATTGGCTTCATGCTGATATGTTCATTCTCTAGATACAAAAAACCCTGAGCATAACTCAGGGCTTCTTCTTAATTGAATCGCTTAACGAAAATTATTTCGCGCCACGAGAAGCACGCTTACGATCGCTTTCCGTTAAGAACTTCTTACGAATACGGATGCTTTCAGGCGTTACTTCTACTAGCTCATCGTCATCAATGAATTCTAGTGCTTGCTCAAGAGTCATCTTGATTGGCGGAGTAAGAACCTGTGCGTCATCGGTACCAGATGCACGAACGTTGGTTAGCTGCTTACCTTTCAGTGCGTTTACCGTTAGGTCGTTATCACGGCTGTGAATACCGATAACCATACCTTCGTAAACTTCAACACCGTGACCGATAAATAGACGACCACGTTCTTGCAGGTTGAACAGCGCGTTAGTTAGCGCTTTACCCATCGCGTTCGCGATCAGTACACCGTTTACACGTTGACCGATGTTACCGCCTTTGTGTGGCGCGTAGCGATCGAACGTATGGTAAAGAAGACCAGAACCAGAAGTCAGTGTCATGAATTCCGTTTGGAAACCGATCAGGCCACGAGATGGCATTTCGAAGTCCATACGTACACGGCCTTTACCGTCTGGAGACATGTCTTTCAGCTCACCTTTACGTAGGCCGATGTTCTCCATGATGCCGCCTTGATGCTCTTCCATCACGTCGATAGTTACTGTTTCGAACGGTTCCAATAGCTGACCATCTTCTTCTTTGATGATTACTTCTGGACGAGATACAGCAAGCTCGAAGCCTTCACGACGCATGTTTTCGATCAGGATAGATAGGTGAAGTTCACCACGACCTGATACGCGGAATTTGTCCGGATCGTCTGTTTGCTCAACGCGTAGTGCAACGTTGTGTACCAGTTCTTTCTCTAGACGCTCAAGGATGTTACGTGACGTTACGAACTTACCTTCTTTACCCGCGAATGGAGACGTGTTTACTTGGAACGTCATCGTTACTGTTGGTTCATCAACAGACAGTGGTGGTAGCGCTTCTACTGCGTTTTGTGCACAGATAGTGTCAGATATTTTAAGCTCGCCAAGACCAGTGATTGCAATGATATCACCCGCGTTAGCTTGCTCAACTTCGTGACGCTCTAGGCCTAGGTAGCCCATTACTGTGCCCACTTTACCGTTGCGAGTTTTGCCGTCTGCACCAACAACCGTTACTTGCTGGTTTGGCTTAACGCTACCACGAGTTACACGGCCAACGCCGATAACGCCAACGTAAGAGCTGTAATCCAACTGAGAGATTTGCATCTGTAGTGGACCATCTAGGTCAACTTCTGGTGCAGCTACTTCGCCAACGATAGTTTCGAATAGCGGTTCCATGTTCTCGCCAGTTTCGCCTTCTTCTAGAGAAGCCCAACCGTTAAGAGCAGAAGCGTAAACCACTTTAAAGTCTAACTGTTCGTCAGAAGCACCTAGGTTGTCGAATAGGTCGAACACTTGGTCCATAACCCAATCAGGACGTGCGCCAGGGCGGTCAATCTTGTTGATAACAACGATTGGTTTTAGACCATGAGCAAACGCTTTTTGTGTTACGAAACGCGTTTGAGGCATTGGACCATCAACCGCGTCAACAATAAGTAGTACAGAGTCTACCATCGACATGATACGTTCAACTTCGCCACCGAAGTCCGCGTGTCCCGGAGTATCTACGATGTTGATACGGTAATCGTTCCAGTCGATTGCTGTGTTTTTAGCAAGAATGGTAATACCGCGCTCTTTCTCAATGTCGTTCGAGTCCATGACTCGCTCTTCAGCTTCACCGCGAGACTCAAGCGTGCCTGATTGTTGTAGCAGCTTGTCAACCAACGTGGTTTTACCGTGGTCAACGTGCGCGATGATCGCGATATTTCTTAATTTATCAATCTGTGGAGTAGCCATGGATATTGATTCACTTAGATAGATGAAATGCCCCCACGCTGAGAACGGGTGCTCTCTGGCGACATTTGCTGATTAAAAAAACGGCCATAATGTACCAGATTTTAGCAAAAAGCCTAGAAATATGTGATCTACTCCCGAGCATTTCTGCGATTTTTACGCTTAATGCCCATTTTCTTCCTCAGAACGAATTGATTAAACACAACTTTATTCCAATCGATGCATAATTCAAATTGACTCTTGCTCAAAAACTGGGCTGAATAAGCAATGCGCCTGTCACATTATGGTGCAATAATAATTTTCCGCACCATAATAGTGCAATTAAAGATCATTTTGGTGCAATCATCTGCACCAAGCTAGCGCCAAAAAACACAATTGCTTGAAATTAATGGAATATTTTTTTTGGCACGGTTTTGGCTTTAGTTAAAACAGCATCGATTAATGAAAAGTCAAATTGATTAATCAATGCCAGGTTTCATGAATAATTCATAAATCGAGCTTTTACCGCTTATTAACACTGGAGGTTATCCAAGATGTCAGTAGAAAACGTTCTATCGCTGATCCAAGAAAACGAAGTTAAGTTTGTTGACCTACGCTTCACTGATACAAAAGGTAAAGAGCAGCACATTTCGATCCCTGCTCACCAAATCGACGCAGACTTCTTCGAAGAAGGTAAAATGTTCGATGGTTCATCAGTTGCTGGCTGGAAAGGTATCAACGAATCAGACATGGTAATGATGCCTGACGCATCTTCTGCTGTGCTTGACCCATTCACGGAAGACGCAACACTCAACATCCGTTGTGACATCTTAGAGCCGGCAACAATGCAAGGCTACGACCGTGACCCACGTTCTATCGCAAAACGCGCTGAAGACTTCATGCGCTCTACTGGCGTTGCAGATACTGTACTTATCGGTCCTGAGCCAGAATTCTTCCTATTTGACGACGTGAAGTTCGCGACTGACATGTCAGGCTCTTTCTTCAAGATCGATGACGTAGAAGCAGCATGGAACACAGGTTCTGATTACGAAGAAGGTAACAAAGGTCACCGTCCAGGCGTTAAAGGTGGTTACTTCCCTGTAGCTCCAGTGGATTCATCTCAAGATATCCGTTCTGCTATGTGTCTAGTAATGGAAGAGATGGGTCTTGTTGTTGAAGCACACCACCACGAAGTGGCAACAGCGGGTCAAAACGAAATCGCAACTCGTTTCAACACGCTAACAACCAAAGCTGACGAAATCCAAATCTACAAGTACGTTGTACACAACGTTGCTCACGCGTTTGGTAAAACGGCAACATTCATGCCTAAACCACTTGTTGGTGACAACGGTAGCGGTATGCACGTTCACCAATCTCTAGCGAAAGATGGTGTAAACCTATTTGCTGGTGACAAGTACGGCGGTCTATCTGAAATGGCGCTTTACTACATTGGCGGTATCATCAAACACGCTCGTGCAATCAACGCATTTGCTAACCCATCAACAAACTCGTACAAACGTCTTGTACCAGGCTTCGAAGCGCCAGTTATGCTTGCTTACTCTGCACGTAACCGCTCTGCTTCAATCCGTATCCCTGTGGTACCAAGCCCGAAAGCACGTCGTATCGAAGTTCGTTTCGGTGACCCAGCGGCTAACCCATACCTATGCTTTGCATCAATGCTAATGGCTGGTCTTGACGGTATTAAGAACAAGATCCACCCAGGCGAAGCAATGGATAAAGACCTTTACGATCTACCAGCAGAAGAAGCAGCAGAAATCCCAACGGTTGCATACTCACTGAAAGACGCACTAGCAGAGCTAGATGCTGACCGTGAATTCCTAACAGCGGGTGGTGTATTCTCTGACGACTTCATCGACTCTTACATCGAGCTGAAATCTCAGGACGTAGAGCGCGTGAACATGACAACTCACCCAGTTGAGTTCGAACTTTACTACTCTGTATAAGGTCGACACTGTGTAAAATGTAAACACAGCAACAAAATATTAGGCTCGCCTCGCAGGCGGGCCTTTTTTGTATTCGTCAGTCAAGATTCGACGTTTAACATGAGGGGATAATAAAAATACGCTTGGACTTTTTACCTTATGGGTCAAAGAGCTAAGCCATTGAAACGTGAAATCATCGATCAAAAGAAGGTGAGCAATGAAAGTTCAGCTTATTCCATCGCTATGTGCTCTCAGCGGATTGTTAATCGCCTCCATCGCATCAGCGCAGGTTGCTTATACATGGGTAGATAAAAATGGCGTGGTTCATTTTAGTGATACGCCAAACCAAGGTGCAAAAGCCATCGCGCTGCCAAACCTTGAAGCCAGCGCACCCGCTCCTAAGGTAGAAAGCACGGAATCACTCGCCCCTCAGACCAAGCCATCGAAAGAGCCACAAGACAAGCCGGAAAAGAAAACCGATAAACCTCTCCCATTAAAGCTCTCGATGCTGACTCCTCAACATAACGAAACCATCCGCAGCAACCGAGGCATCATCAATATTCAACTGGAAACCAATCGCAAGCTTGGTATCGGCGAACAGTTACAACTGCTGCTCGACGGAAAACCTTATGGTGCGCCACAAAGCCATATGACGTGGCAGTTAAACAATATTGACCGAGGCACCCACACACTGGCCGTGCACGCGAAAAGAAGCGGCAAGCTTATTGCATCTACTAGCCCTATAACGGTGCATTTACATAGAGCAAGTGTTAAGCCGACCGTAAAAGGGGCAAAATAGAATATCTGGTGAAAAAATAGCATCACTGCGGCGCTTTTCACTTTTTCTTCTGAGATTTATTCGCCATACTTAACGTTCAATTGCACCATTATTGTGCAACGCACAATCTTAAAGCAAAACAAGGACGTAATGTGGATACCAGTCTTCCTAGTGCCATTCTCAACAACATGGTGACAGCAACGCTGATTCTTGATGATGGATTGGCTATCCGTTATGCCAATCCGGCTGCCGAGTTGCTGTTTTCTCAAAGCGCGAAACGTATTGTTGAACAATCGCTTTCTCAATTGATTCAACATGCGTCGCTGGATCTCGCGCTGCTCACTCAACCATTGCAAAGTGGCCAAAGCATCACCGACAGTGACGTCACTTTCGTTGTTGATGGCCGCCCCTTAATGCTAGAGGTGACAGTTAGCCCAATCACTTGGCAAAAGCAGTTGATGCTTCTGGTCGAGATGCGCAAAATTGATCAGCAGCGCCGACTCTCTCAAGAACTGAACCAGCACGCCCAACAACAAGCGGCGAAACTGTTAGTCCGAGGGCTTGCACATGAGATCAAAAACCCGCTAGGTGGATTACGTGGTGCAGCGCAATTGCTAGAAAAAATGCTGCCAGAGCCTTCTCTCACCGAGTATACGCACATCATTATTGAGCAAGCCGACCGTTTAAGAGCGCTCGTTGATCGATTACTCGGGCCACAAAAGCCAGGTAAGAAGACACAAGAAAACTTGCATCAAATTCTGGAAAAGGTTCGCCAGTTGGTTGAATTAGAATCGCAACGTTCAATCGTGATTGAACGCGATTACGACCCGAGCTTGCCAGAAATTTTGATGGATGCGGACCAAATCGAACAGGCGATGCTTAATATCGTCAGTAATGCAGCGCAAATTCTTAGCCATCAAGAACACGGTAAAATCACCATTCGCACCAGAACGGTGCATCAAGCTAATATTCACGGCAAACGCTGTAAACTCGCTGCGCGTGTCGAAATCACAGACAACGGCCCAGGCATTCCACCGGAATTACAAGACACGCTGTTCTATCCCATGGTCAGTGGCCGCGAGGGAGGAACTGGCTTAGGGCTGTCTATTTCACAAAATTTGATCGACCAGCACAATGGAAAAATAGACGTAGAAAGCTGGCCTGGTCACACAACATTTACTATTTATTTGCCGATCTGATTGCGCTAATGGACTTCAAGTCGCATCAATTTTTCGGTTTTCTGCAAGGATTACTACATGAGTAAAGGATATGTTTGGGTCGTTGATGACGACAGTTCCATTCGCTGGGTGATGGAGAAAACGCTCTCCTCTGCCAACATAAAATGCGAAACCTATGCCGATGGGGAAAGCGTTTTGATGGCGCTCGAACGCGAAGTACCAGATGTGCTGGTATCGGACATTCGCATGCCGGGCATTGATGGATTAGAGCTGCTAAAACAAGTACAGCGCGATTACCCAGACCTTCCCGTGATTATCATGACCGCCCACTCAGATTTGGATGCGGCAGTGAATGCGTACCAAAAAGGCGCCTTTGAATACTTACCAAAGCCTTTTGATATCGATGAAACCTTAACTCTGGTTGAACGAGCGATTGCACACAGTCACGAAAATAAACGTGAGCAACTCTCTCCAGAAGACATTCCTGCGGAAACGCCAGAAATCATCGGTGAAGCGCCAGCCATGCAAGAAGTATTTCGCGCCATTGGTCGTCTTTCTCGCTCCTCAATTTCAGTATTGATTAACGGTGAATCGGGCACGGGTAAAGAGCTCGTTGCTCATGCGTTGCACCGCCATAGTCCTCGCGCCAACAAACCTTTTATTGCACTCAATATGGCGGCGATTCCCAAAGATCTGATTGAGTCAGAGTTGTTTGGTCATGAAAAAGGGGCATTTACCGGGGCGAACAATGTTCGTCAGGGTCGATTCGAACAAGCCAATGGCGGCACCCTATTTTTAGACGAAATCGGTGACATGCCGTTAGATATTCAAACCCGTTTGCTGCGTGTTCTGGCCGACGGACAGTTTTATCGAGTGGGCGGTCACTCCCCAATCAGCGTCGACGTAAGGATTGTCGCGGCAACACACCAGAATTTAGAAAAGCTGGTGCATGAAGGCGATTTCCGTGAAGACTTATTCCATCGCTTGAACGTGATTCGAGTGCAGATTCCGGCATTGCGTGAACGTAAGCAGGACATCGAAAAACTTACGCAGCATTTTCTTATCCGAGCGGCTGATGAGCTGGGGGTCGAAACCAAAACTCTGCATCCGTCGACCGTTGAAATTCTTAACCGCCTTGATTGGCCGGGCAACGTGCGTCAATTAGAGAATATTTGCCGTTGGTTAACCGTCATGGCCAGTGGTAGCGAGGTATTGCCAAACGACTTACCAAGCGAACTGCTCGAAGAGAAAAAATCCATTTCGGACTCTGAGCATGGCAGCTGGCAAGAACAATTGGCGGATTGGGCACGTCAATCACTCGCGGCAGGAGATAAAGAACTGCTTTCTTATGCTTTACCAGAATTTGAGCGCATTTTATTAGAGGCCGCTTTGGAGCACACTAAAGGTCACAAGCAAGATGCCGCTAAAGTATTAGGCTGGGGGCGAAACACGCTTACCAGAAAATTAAAAGAATTGTACTGACAATCACTTACGTGGTGCGTTAACAACGAGAGTCGTTTGTCACTCGATATTAACAAAAATATCAGTACAATTGTGGCGCACCACCATCTATGTGATTAGGCAATGTCTACTGCTACGACTCAAATTACACTGCGTACCGCTGTTCTCATTCCATTTGTCATGATCTTCTTACTGGCGATCGGTGTCATTGTCTACGTCCAAAAACAAAGCTACGAAGAAGTGGTCACAGATATCAGCGACAAACAACTTTCCGTGTTAACCGAAAGTGTCCACGACCACCTTAATAGCTATCTGCGCAAGCCGTTTACTGCAGTTATGGCTCTCGCACATAACGTCAGCTATCACAACCTTTATCACCCTCACGACACCTCAGATATTCAAAGCTACCTGCTGAGTGCATTCAAAAACCTTTACCAATCGATACCGCAGTTGGATGTCATCGCATTTGGTTCAGAAAGCGGTGACTTTGCCGGGTTCCGCCGCGAGCTTTCCGACGATTACACCTTAATGGTTCAAGATCGATATACCGATGGTGATCTGATTATTTATGGCACCAACCATGTGAGTAATAGCATTCGAACGGTTATCTCTCCATACGATCCTCGCACTCGCCCATGGTATACGCCCGTCGCAGAGACTCAAACCTCGATGTGGTCTGAGATTTATACGAATGCCGATGAACGCCAGGATATTACGCTGTCAGCCATGACACCGGTGTATAAACACGACCAATTTGCTGGCGTGTTGGTGACAGACATTCGCATCAACACATTTAACGAATTTCTACGTGAGTTAAAATACAACACCAAAGCTTCGGTCTACATCATGGACCCAGAGCATCGTTTAATCGCTCACTCAGGCCCGGGAAGCGTTATCTCATGGGGCACAAAGTTTTCTGATAAAGGGCAGCGTTTGTTTGCGGCTGAAAACGCAGATCCGATCATCAAAATCAGTGCGAGCCGCGTTCGGTCGTTTGATCTCAACAATACTAAGCAACCTTACACCTTTTCATTTGAGCATGACGGCCAACGTATTTTCAGCCGACTAACCCCATACCGAGATCAAAACGGTTTAACATGGTTTATTGGCACCTCTATATCTGAATCCGAGTTGCTGGGTACATTGCCGAAAAGCCAACAAAAGAGTTGGCTGGTCGGGTTTATCGTCAGCTTATTTGGTATCGCCATCAGTTGGATCATTTTCAACCGAGTCACCAGACCGATTAACGCGACGGCCGACGCCGCCCAACACCTTGCGAATGGCGATTGGGACAGCAGTATGCCAAAACCTGGTTATGTGTATGAGACAACGGTACTTGTGCATGCCTTTAATGAGATGACGAGTAACCTCAGAGCCTCATTTAAAGCGTTGCGTGAGCAGTTGGTTTATGACTCTCTGACACGCTTATACAGTCGTCAGGGCTTGGTCGAAATCTGTGAGAACCAATCTCACCTGTGCCACGGCAGTTTATTTTTACTTGGTATCAACAAATTTAGAGATATCAACGACAGTGTGGGTCATCATAACGGTGATCAACTGTTGGTCAGCATCGCAGAAAGGCTAAAACAAGAGTTTAGTGATAACGCGTTACTGGCTCGGATTGGCGGTGATGAGTTCGCAGTGTTTCTCTCAAACGCCGATACTGAAGCCCAAGTTAAACAAACCGAGCGTCGATTACAGCAACTCTTTTCCACCCCATTTATGGTGGAAGGTGAGAATGTAGTGATGAAGATTTCACTTGGCATTGTGCAAACCCAACCAAATGAAACCATGCCGCTGTGGCTTCGCAACGCCAGCATCGCATTAAGCTACGCCAAGCAAGACTCACTGACCGGTGTCTGTCATTACAGCCCTGAACTGGCAAGCGCTTCAAAGTTCCGCACCCAAATGCTGACTAAGATTCAAACTGGCATCGAAAACCAAGAGTTTGTCCCTCATTATCAACCTATTGTGGATCTCGCTAGTGGTAATGTGTGTGGCGCAGAAGCGCTGGCGCGCTGGCACAGTGACTCAGGAATGGTGTCACCATTAGATTTTATTCCAATCGCAGAAGAAAGCGGCATGATCAAAGCCATTGGCCAACAAATTCTGTTACAAGCTTGCCGCGATACATACCAAGCCATTCAAAGTAATCAGTGGCCATCAGACTTCCAACTGCATGTGAACATCTCCGTTAATCAACTGTCCTGCCCTGATTTTGTCGATACGGTGACCAACGTATTGGATATCACAAAATTACCCGCCAGTAACCTAACACTGGAGATCACCGAGTCGCGCATTATTGATAGCGCACCAACCACACTGGAAAATATGACCAAACTGCGTGATATGGGGATTGGTATCGCGATCGATGATTTCGGTACCGGTTACTCATCACTGGGTTATCTTCACTCACTGCCATTTACTTGTTTGAAGATTGATCGCACCTTCATCAATCAACTCACGCAAGAAAACTTAGACAGTTCGGTCGTTGCTGCGGTCATCAATATCACCGCGGGCCTCAAAACCAATGTCGTCGCAGAAGGCGTAGAGGATAGCAATCAAGCACAATTACTACGCTCTTTAGGCTGCAACCAAGTGCAAGGCTTCTATTACAGCCGTCCAATGCCACTAGAAGAGTGGCCAACACATTTGGTTAACATGAAGTAAAAAAGAGCGAGAATCGTTGATTTCCTAGTCATCCTCTACTGACAATCTACCTAACTGTTATTTATACTTAACTGCAAATCTTACCCATGTATTGTCACAGATGATGTTTGGGCCCTGTTCCAGTTCATAACTATCCGGATCGACATAATGATAACGAAGAACCTTCCTCTTACTGATTTGCACCGCCACCTCGACGGTAACATTCGTACTAAAACGATTCTTGAGCTTGGCCAAAAATTTGGTATTGCTCTGCCAGCGTACGATATTGAGTCTCTCACTCCTCACGTTCAAATTGTCGAAGCGGAACCCTCTCTTGTAGCTTTCCTTTCTAAGCTCGACTGGGGTGTTGCGGTACTGGGCGACCTAGATGCGTGTCGTCGTGTGGCGTACGAAAACGTGGAAGACGCACTAAACGCTCAAATCGATTATGCTGAACTGCGTTTCTCACCATACTACATGGCAATGAAACACAAGTTACCAGTAGCGGGTGTTGTTGAAGCAGTCGTGGACGGTGTGCAAGCGGGTATGCGCGATTTTGGCGTGAAAGCCAACCTGATCGGCATCATGAGTCGCACATTTGGCACCGACGCATGCCAACAAGAACTGGACGGTATTCTGAGCCAAAAAGATCACATCGTTGCCGTCGACTTGGCGGGTGACGAACTGGGCCAACCGGGCGATCGCTTTGTGTCTCACTTCAAACAAGTACGCGACGCTGGCCTTGGGGTAACGGTTCATGCTGGTGAAGCAGCAGGTGCAGAGAGCATGTGGCAAGCAATCAATGAGCTGGGCGCAACTCGTATCGGTCACGGCGTAAAAGCGATCCACGATCCAAAACTGATGGATTACCTAGCAGAAAACCGCATTGGTATTGAGTCTTGCCTAACATCAAACTACCAAACAAGCACGGTAGAAACGTTAGAAAACCACCCTCTCAAACAGTTCCTAGAGCATGGCGTTCTTGCGTGTCTGAACACTGACGATCCAGCGGTAGAAGGCATCGAACTGCCATACGAATACGAAGTAGCGGCACCAGCAGCTGGTCTGAGCCAAGACCAGATTCGCCAAGCACAAATCAATGGCCTTGAGATTGCGTTCCTTTCAGAAGCAGAAAAAGCGGAACTGAAAGCAAAAGTAAAAGATCGCGCTTAAATCCAGCGAAAACATAAAAAAATGCCAGCATCTGCTGGCATTTTTTATATCTTGAATCGGCGTCTATGATTAGATAACACGAGAGAATTGTTGCTGACGCGCCTTCGCTCGCAGGTACTTATCGAAGCTCATACAAATATTACGGATCAGCAAACGACCTCGCAGCGTCACACGAATTTCATTGTCATCCACTTCCACCAGCTCATCGTTGATGAAGGTCTGAAGTAGCTGCAAATCTTCTTTAAAGTACTGATCAAACTTTACTTTAAACTCAGACTCGATCGCTTTCTTGTCTAGTTTAAAATTACAAATCAGCTGCTTGATCACTTCGCGACGGAGCAAATCATCAGAGTCCAGCGAGACCCCTTTCCACAGTGCGTGACGAAGTTCGTTGACTTGAGCGTAGTATTTCTTCAGCTCTTTCTGGTTTTGCGCGTATGCATCGCCGATCATCGAGATTGCAGAGACACCAAAGCCAACCAAATCACATTCACCTTGTGTGGTGTAGCCTTGGAAGTTGCGATGCAAAATACCTTCGCGCTGGGCAACGGCAAGCTCATCGTCCGGCAAAGCAAAGTGGTCCATGCCGATAAATTGATAGCCCGCGCCAGTCAGTGTCGCGATGGTATCTTGCAGAATCGCCATCTTCTCTTCTGCTTTAGGCAGATCTTCGTCTTTAATCTTACGCTGCGCTGCAAATAGCTGTGGCATGTGCGCGTAGTTAAACACGGACAGACGGCCCGGCTGCATTTCCAGTACTTGTTCTAACGTCTTGGCAAAAGAGTCTTTGGTTTGCTTTGGCAAGCCGTAGATCAAATCTAGGTTTGTCGAACGGAAACCCAACTCTTTTGCGCGCGCAACCATCGCAAAGATGAACTCTTCATCTTGCTCACGGTTCACCAGTTTTTGCACTTCTTTGTTGAAGTCCTGAACACCGATGCTTAAGCGGTTAAAGCCTTCACTACGCAGGTGATCCAGCATGGTGATCTGAATTTCACGCGGGTCAACTTCGATACTGATTTCAGCATCACTGCTAAAGGTAAACTCTTGGCGCAACAGGCTCATTACGCGTGTAATTTGCTTTTCAGAAAGGAACGTTGGCGTACCACCACCAAAGTGCAATTGCGTTACCGTTCTGCCCACCAATAAGGCTGCACGTTGACGAATCTCATGCTCAAGTACATCGAGGTATTCGTCCGCTTTGTGCGAGTGGCGCGTGATGACTTTATTACAACCACAGTAGTAACAAAGCTTGTGACAGAACGGAATGTGCACGTACAGCGATAATGGGCGGTCTGGGTACTGAGTGCATGCCATATCATAATCAGAAATGGTGAACGCTTCATGGAACTCCAGCGCCGTTGGGTACGACGTGTAGCGAGGACCGGAATAGTTGTACTTATCCAATACCGCTTGATCCCAGACGATTTGCTGCTTCGATTCAGTGTGTTGATTCGACATGGTGGTACTTTCCGTTAAATGCTAGGGCAACGAAAGCCGTCACCCGATATTCAGAGCCGCTATTTTGCCATACGACGATGACAAGCGTGGCAACGCCGACTGGCTTTTTAAGTATAAAACTAAAGAAGTGCTAGCGTGATCACGATACCCCCAGCAGTCATAAGGAAACCATTGGGGGTAACTATTAAATCATCTGAATATTGATTTGATTATTCAGTGGCTGGACGTTTTTCTGCAACACTTTGAGCTCCTCAATGATCGCATCAGTGAGGCGGCTTTCCGCTTTATGACGCGTCAAGTTCTGTTGCATACGCTCTTTCTTGGCAAGTTGTTGGCGTTCTTCACCACGCGCCATATCTTTCACGATATGGTAAAGCTCAGAAATTGCAGGGTACGTTTTATCAAAATCGACACGGTCTTCACCTTGTACATAATCCATGATGTTATACACACGAATACTGATTTCAGATAAATCGCATTGGCCTTGAATACCCGCCTGACACAAGGTATGCACATTCTCAAAAATGTTGGCGTTACGTTTATCTATCGCCAATTTTTGATGCTTTAGCTGCAATTCCTTTTGCTTTTTCAATTGAAGCAGAAGGTAACCTGCATAAGAAGCAAGTGCGATGATAATCACAACACCAGCAATAGCTAATAAGGTTACATTCATAGCTTAATTATCCTTTGTAGTCGTCGAAGTTAATGTCGTCGAAATCTGCCAGCAAGTCATCATCATTGCGCGTGCTTTTCTCAGCAGGAGCAGTGAAGTCTTCCTCTTCTTCAGGTTCCAACAAACCTAGTTGGTCCATTAGCTTCTCAATGCGGTCGAGCTTCTCATCGACGTATTTCTGTAGACCTGTGCCTAGGTTTTCACCCGCTTCAATACGGTCTAGCAACACGTTCAATTGCGCGTCATTTTCTAGCATCTCTAGTTCTTGCTCTGCCGACAAACGACGCTCTTGCTTCGTCATTTTCTTCGCAGGCTCAACAACCAGAGGAATTTTCTTTTTGCTGCCTAAACGCGGGTCGCGGTTTTGTGCAGCAGCTTGCTTTTTCTGCTCATTAACCTCTGAGTTACGGTTACCCGTTTTCAAGCCTTTGCGCTTTTTAGCACGCTTGCGTAGGCGGCCTTCCACATCAGATTCTGTACGGTTACGAGTTACAACAAACTCAGGTGCGCCAGCGGCACCTGGCTTTCTAGATTTTTTACTACGGCTCATTACTGGGGTTTCCTCAGTAAAATTACATCATTACCAATAAATTCGAGTTCGAGCTTATCCCGCTCTGCTAGGAACTGGAACGTGTCACGACTAAAGAACACTACATGAGTGAGATCGTTCTTATAATGCCATGATTTGAAAGCCTCCACGTCGATGACCATTTTCGTCATCAGGCCTATCCAGCCCCCTGGCTTAACTAAATTCAACCATTGCTTCCACACCAAATCTGGGTGGTAGAGGTGCTCTATCACCTCTGTTGCTGTCATGAAGTCATACGTTTTTTCTAAAACCGACGTATCAGGGTGGTAGTAGAGGTCGTACAACGCCATGTTGTGCCCCGCCTCTTCCAGCATTAAGGAGAGCATTGGGCCAGGACCACAACCAAAGTCGATACCATTTGATTGTGGAGAAATTCGCTCTGTGATCGGGTCAGCAATACGCGACAAAAAGCGTCGGTAACCTAAATCTTCAGGGTTGTTCTCATGCAAATCATAGTGAGCTTTTTCGGTTTCCGCATCCAAACGTTGGTCTGGATTCACAAACACCAAACAGCACTGCTCACATTGAAGATATTCACGTCGCTTATCTTCAAAATAGTGGTGAGTACGCTGATTTTGGCATAAAGGACAGGTATGCATGCTGACTTCCTCAAACAGGGATGCGAAACATACCAGAAAGTGAACTCAGATTGGAGTGTTACTGAGCATTTTTTCAGCAATTTTTGTTAAAAAACTTTGTTTACAACCCATCGAAGTAAATAAGTGCAGTAATCGTAATTCAGATTGCGACTTACCAAGGGAAAAGAATATAAAAAAAGCGACAGTCAGACTGTCGCTTTCTAAGTGCCATCAAGTGGCGAAACTGTGTTGCACACATTTGGTGCACCAATGATCCCTTTGTTTTTCGAGCTTTCCCTGCCAAAAAGAGTTGTTTTTCATCTTCCTGATGAGTTTTGGCTATCCGTTTACTTCCTGTCTACTGAGCAACTTCCTGTGCCTGATCCGTTTCACTGTCTTAACCGTCAGACGAGATGACCATCCTTATCAGATAGGCTCCCTACCTATCTAAATCCCTTTCTAAATCACCAAGCATCCGAGCTACATCCTTGGAGACCTAAACCGTGGTCTAAAATCCTTACATTCACCCCCTGTGAACGACTTCTACTTTACGCCATCCCGCGATGCTCACAAGTAATGGGTTGAAAAAATAATCCGCCTATTTTCTAAAAATATCAAAATTATCATTTAATCAAAAACTTAAAAACACTAACAAGAAAAAGCCAACATCAAGTATGGCAAATCTCTCACAAACTGCCGAGCTAACTATCGCTTTCGAACTCAAAGTCGACTGTGATATTTGTCACGAACAAAAATGCCCTAGCGAATTCACTAGGGCATTTTTGTATAAGTTGCTCGAACGATGTAGGGACATCTACCCAATAAACTCAAGATGCAGGATCTTGAGCGATTTAGGTATATTAGTGCAGACCGCCAACGTATTTAGACAGCACTTCGATATCTTCGTCTGTCATTTTCTTCGCGATGTCGCGCATCATGGCATTCATATCATTACCACGGTCGCCATCACGGAATTTTTCTAGCTGAGCTTTGATGTAGTCAGCATGCTGACCAGAAATTTTAGGGAAACCTGAAAGCTCTGTACCATTGCCACGAGGACCATGACATGCAATACATGCGGTTAGGCCACGCTCGGCATCACCAGCGGTATAAAGCGTTTTGCCTTTTGCTACCACATCTTCAGGTGTTGAGTTTTCTGAAACTGGTAGCGAAGCGTAGTAAGCAGATAGGTCTGCGATATCTTCATCGCTCAGTGGCATTGCCATACCACTCATTACAGGATCGTAACGACCTTGTTTACCACCACTTGTCATGCCTAGCTTAAGTTCTTTTAACTGCTTCTCAAGATACTTAGCGTGTTGGCCTGCGAGTTTCGGGTACGTTGTTATTGCACTGTTGCCATCTGCTCCGTGACAGGCGACACAGGTTTGTGATTTTGCTTTACCAGCCTCAATATTACCTTGGGCCCATACTGAGCAACTGGCTAAAAGACTCAAAATTAGCGCTAATTTCTTCATGACATTCCATTATAATTATCAAGCTTCCAGTACCACGGAATGTGAACATACCGCGTACACTCATGGTACAATAGGCGACCTTATGCCGAGCACGGTTATTTTACACATTTTCACAAAAAAGTAATCAATCGACTACACAAAGTCGAGATGGAGTTAACAGTGAGCGTAAAAATTCATTACCAAAATACGCATTTCATCACCAGCGCACCCGATATTCGTCACCTACCGGAAGACGAAGGTGTCGAAATTGCGTTTGCAGGACGCTCAAACGCTGGTAAATCGAGTGCACTTAACCGTCTAACTAATCAAAAAAGCTTAGCCAAGACATCAAAGACACCTGGTCGTACGCAATTAATCAACCTTTTCAAAGTAGAAGAAGGTTGTCACATTGTCGATCTACCTGGATACGGTTTTGCTCAAGTACCGGTAGAGATGAAAAACAAATGGCAGAAATCTTTGGGTGAATACCTACAGAAACGCGAGTGCCTAAAAGGCTTAGTGGTTCTGATGGACATTCGTCATCCAATGAAAGATCTCGACCAGCAAATGATTTTCTGGGCCATCGATAGCCACATTCCTGTGCAAGTTTTGCTAACCAAAGCAGATAAACTAAAAAGTGGCGCACGCAAACAAACCCTGCTGAAAGTTCGCAAACAGGTGGAAACTTTCGGTGGCGACGTTTCCGTTGATGTGTTCTCTTCCCTTAAAGGATTAGGCGTTGATCAGCTGCGTGCAAAACTGGATACCTGGTTTGCACCGGCGCTCGCACACCTGATAGAAGAAGGCGAACTGGATACCCCAGCAAGCGACGAAGAATAATTAACAATATTTGTTAAATTTTTTCGACACGGCCCTACCATTTGGTGGGGCTTTTGTTTATCTGAGCTAAATAACAGGCAATAAAAATCCCCACCTTCCTGGCAGGGATAACGGGAGAGAAAAATTGGTAATTATTGTTATGTGACGAAGCATTGCTGAACTATCGGATGATTTCAATAGCTTAAAAAGCCACCCAACTTTAGCTTTCGCTTAATTAACTCACAACCATAACCAATAAAGAAAATACAATTCAACAAGTTAGACAGAAACCTACCCACTTTCACGTCAACTTAGTTTCCTTCAAGAAAAAATCATAGTGTGATTGGCATAAATTTACAGACTGAATAGTTTGCGAGTTTTTGAAGAAAATTGGAGTGTAGACAATAGGTTAAAGGTGGGAGAAATATAAAGACAAGTCGTTACCAACCCAACACATTGAACAAAAAGAAAAATTTTCTTTCGCCCAATAAAAAACGCCCCAGTCAAAAGCTGACTGGGGCGGCTGAATCAGCCTAATCCAATAACGTGAAACAAAAGGTCTGAAAGATAGAACATCTTACCTCTGTACCCTACGAGTATTAATGTACAACAATTGGTCAGAATTGCAAAGAATTTTTGTAGTTTTTTTTCATGAAATTTTTATTAAGCAACATCAAAGTTAACTTTGCGCTAGCTTTTTTTAATCGCAAAAAAAAGCCAGCGTTTGTGCGCTGGCTCATAATTAATTGGTTATTTTGGTCTAAAAGTGACTAATGAGCTTGATCCCAGTTGTCACCGTGCCCTGCTTCTGCAACCAACGGTACTTTTAGCTCTGCTGCAGATTCCATCAATTTCTGTACTTTACTTTCAATTTCGGACAATGATGACTCTTCAACTTCAAAGACCAATTCATCGTGTACTTGCATTAACAACTTCACACGGCCATTGCCTTCTTCCTGAATCCACTGATCAACCAACAGCATCGCTTTCTTAATGATGTCCGCAGCCGTACCTTGCATCGGTGCGTTGATTGCCGCACGTTCAGCAGCTTTACGACGCATCCCGTTGCGCGATTTGATTTCTGGTAAATGCAAACGTCGACCAAAAATCGTTTCGACATAGCCCTTATCTGCAGCCGTGCTGCGCGTGTCTTCCATGTACTGCATAACGCCAGGGTAACGCTCAAAGTATTTATCCATGTAGGCTTGTGCTTCGCCGCGAGGGATACCAAGCTGCTTCGCCAAACCAAATGCACTCATGCCATAGATAAGCCCGAAGTTAACGGCTTTAGCACGACGACGCTGCTCGCTCGATACTTGTTCAATATCCAGACCCATAATTTCTGCCGCAGTTGCCGCGTGAATGTCTTTACCATCACGGAAGGCATCTAATAACGCTTGGTCGCCAGAAAGGTGCGCCATGATGCGCAGTTCGATTTGCGAGTAGTCGACCGCTAAGATCTTATGCCCAGATGGTGCGACAAACGCTTGGCGAATACGACGGCCGGCTTCGTTACGAATTGGAATGTTTTGTAAGTTCGGATCGGTAGAAGATAGACGACCTGTTGCGGTTACTGCTTGATGGTAAGAAGTATGCACACGCCCTGTTGTTGGGTTGATCATCTTCGGCAGCTTATCCGTGTACGTCGATTTAAGCTTCGCCAAACCGCGATATTCCAAAATCAATTTTGGCAGTGGGTAATCTAGCGCGAGTTCTTGCAGAACTTCTTCATTCGTCGATGGTGTACCTGATGGCGTTTTCTTCACCACCGGTAAACCCATTTTTTCAAATAGGATGGCTTGTAATTGCTTTGGCGAGTTCATGTTGAACTCTTGCTCTGCAATTTCATACGCTTTCTTTTCAAGCTCATCAAGGCGAGCGGTAATCTCGACCGACTGCGCACTCAGCTTCATTTCGTCAATAAAGACCCCGGTGCGTTCAATGCGCGAAAGAACTGGCACCAACGGCATTTCAATCTCTTCGTACACTGTCTTCAGGCTTTCATCCTGCTCGATATTCGCAAACAAGCGATTGTGCAGACGAAGGGTCACATCCGCATCTTCTGCCGCGTATGGCGATGCTTGTTCCAACTCGATTTGGTTAAACGTAAGCTGATTTTTGCCTTTACCTGCAATTTGCTCAAAAGAAATGCAACTATGTTGTAGGAAGCGAAGCGCCAAGCTGTCCATATCGTGTTTACCGCCGACACTGTTGTAAATGTACGATTCCAACATCGTGTCGTGCTTGATACCTTTTAGCTCAATGTCATAACGAGCCAATACAGACGCATCATACTTTAAGTTTTGACCAACTTTTGCTTTCGCTGCATCTTCAAGAATTGGCTTAAGCTGTTCTAGAACCCAATCACGATCAAGCTGTTCAGGTGCATCTAGGTAGTCATGTGCAACAGGCACATAAGCGGCAATACCTTCATCGACAGCGAATGACAAACCAACTAAGTTCGCTAGCATGTAATCTAGGTTGTCGGTTTCCGTATCAAACGCAAACAACTCGGCCGTTTGAAGTTTGTCTAGCCACGCATTGAAGGTTTCTTCATCCAGAATCGTTTCATATTGGCTGCGGTCGATTGTCACTGCGGAAGTTTCCATCTCGGCATGAGAAGCAGAGGCTTGAGCAGAGCCAGCAAGCTCAACAGCTTCTACCGACCCAGAACCACCTTCAAGTAATTCGTTCAACCAAGATTTAAACGTCAGTTGACCATACAGCTTCACCAGTTCGTCTTTATTTGGTTCCGCTTTCAGCAGTGATTCTGGCGTTTCTTCAAGTTCAACATCCAATTTAATGGTTGCGAGCTCGTACGACAGCATGGCATTTTCTTTGTTATCGATGAGCTTCTTCGCCATGGTTTTAGAGCCACGGAAACCGAGCGCAGCAATGTCATCGAGATTTTCATACAGCTTAGTCAGACCGCCAATACCTTGCAGTAGTGCGGTCGCTGTTTTATCACCCACGCCTGGTACACCAGGGATGTTATCTACTTTATCGCCCATCAGCGCTAGGTAGTCGATGATTAACTCAGGTGGAATGCCAAACTTTTCAACCACACCTTCACGATCCATCACGACGTTCGTCATGGTGTTGATCAAGGTAATATTATCATCCACCAACTGCGCCATGTCTTTATCGCCAGTACTGATCAATACAGGCATGCCTTTTTGTGATGCTTGATGCGCCAACGTACCAATGACGTCATCTGCTTCGACACCAGGAACGCAGATCAGTGGTAAACCCATCGCGCGAATAACATTGTGCAATGGTTCAATTTGGCAACGCAGATCATCCGGCATTGGCGGACGATTAGCTTTGTATTCTGCATACATATCATCACGGAAGGTTTTTCCCTTCGCATCGAAAACCACCGCGATGCGCTCAGACGCAAACTGACGCATCATGCTGCGTAACATGTTCACGACACCGTAAACGGCATTCGTTGGAATTTCACCATTGCTCATGGTGCCCGGGTAGGCGTGAAAAGCGCGATATAGGTAAGAAGAGCCGTCGATAAGGATCAACGGATTTTCAGGAATACTTGCCATAATTGTCTGTATCCAATTCAGTACTTGAGAGATCTGCCTAGGATGCCATGACTGCTGATCCGAATCTATCTTGTTCGCTCGATCTAGGTCGCGTAAATTTTTCGATTTTATTCACGAAGATAACCTCACCCTGTGGATAACTCTGTTTATAGAAATTATCCACTGGTTATCCAATGATAGAAAACACAAAAAACACACACGTTAAGCTATTGTTTTTAAATGTTTATTTTATAAAACAGCGAGAAGATCAACGATCCTTAAATGATCATCGTGTGTGGAAAAAATACGAATAGTGACGTCAAATAGAAATCGTAGAAAAGAAAAAAGCGACCCGAATGGGGTCGCCTAGCAGAAGTGGTAAAGCAAATTCTGTAAATAGAGCAGCTTAACCAAGAAGCTATAAATTACACTGGAAGCAATGTGAGCAATGTCGTGTCAAAAAGAATTCGTGCAAGTTCTCGGAAAAATGTTTCATCACTTCTCAACTTTCAGTTAATCAACTTCTGTTAATAAGTCATTCAACGTCCTTGTGAACTCTTCCTCATTCCCTAAGACAGGTTTAATAATAATGATTCTCATTTCGTAGTCAACAGTTAAATGAGAAAAAATATCATTTATTTTCACATCGCTTTAATGAAATGAACTCGAGATTCACGAAGGTTAATTTTTTCTTCAAATTTTTCAATGATATAGCCATTTTTCAATAACAATCGAAGCATAGCAGGAAACTGATTTCGAGATTTCACTTTTAACGTGTTATAGCCTTGCTCAGCCGCCCAATCTTCTTGTGCTTCCAAAAGTAATTGTGCCACGCCTTCATTTCGAGCCTCAGGAACGACACCACCTAACCAGCTATAGAAAACACCATCCTCTAATTCGTAACCTATTTTGAAGCCGACAATCGTGCCATTTTTTTCTGCAACGAGGATTAAACTGTTTTTCTCTTCTAAACGTTGAGTCATGGAATCTACCGTTTCTCCTTTCGAAAATTCGGTAACACGTGCCACAACTTGAAGTGCTTCTTCCAATGTGCCTTCACGAATCAGCATTGTCATTGTTCTCTTCTCCAAAATAAAAATACCCAAGCACCTTGGATTGTTACTGTTGTAATCCGCCTGAGGTTACTTGGGTATATACAGACGAACAACTCTTGTTGGTCTGGTGTTTCTCACTGAGCGATAATTACTCTTCAGTCGCTTCCGGAGTACGATTTAGGTGTTGAGCAGTTTGTGCATTCTCTTCTGCCAACCACTCAGCCACATCTTTCGCAAAGTACGTTAAGATGCCGTCAGCACCTGCACGTTTGAAGCACAGTAGTGATTCCATCACAATTTCGCGCTCTTTGAGCCAGCCATTCATGATCGCCGCTTTATGCATCGCGTACTCACCAGACACCTGATAAGCAAACGTCGGTACCTGAAGTTCGGTTTTAACTCGGCGAACTACATCTAAGTATGGCATACCAGGTTTAACCATCACCATGTCCGCACCTTCATTGATGTCTAGCGCCACTTCATGGATCGCTTCGTCAATGTTTGCTGGGTCCATTTGGTAGTTTTTCTTGTTGCCGCCTTTTAGATTTGAAGAAGAGCCAACCGCATCACGGAATGGCCCGTAGTAGTTCGACGCGTACTTAGCCGAGTAAGCCATGATTTGTGTATGAATGTAGCCCGCATTTTCTAATGCTTCGCGGATCTTACCAATACGGCCATCCATCATGTCTGAAGGCGCGACTACGTCAGCACCCGCTTCTGCATGAGACAAAGCCTGCTTAACCAGTACTTCCGTGGTTTCATCATTCATTACGTAGCCATCTTCATCGATGATGCCGTCTTGGCCGTGCGTCGTGAATGGGTCAAGTGCCACGTCTGTGATCACACCGATTTGAGGAATATGTTCTTTAAGCGCACGTACTGCTCGCTGGACCAAACCTTCTGGGTTGTAGGCTTCAGTAGCACATAAGCTTTTAGCGTCTTGGTTTACGACAGGGAAAAGCGCGATTGCTGGAACGCCTAGATTTGCAAGGTATTGCGCTTCTTCTAGCATTAAATCAATCGACAAACGCTCTACACCCGGCATGGACTCCACGCTCTCACGACGATCTTTACCCATTAGGATGAACATTGGGTAAATCAGATCATTAACAGAAAGTTGGTTCTCAGCCATCAAACGACGACTAAAATCGTGCTTACGTAAACGACGCATACGGCGTGCAGGGAATGGACCTTGAATTGATACAGACACCATTTTCTCCTTGTCTGGACGGTTATGATGATCAAATCATCTGGTGAACAAAATCATATCACTCTTGATGCATGTTGCGAGTGACAATCTGGAAAAAGGTAATGAAAAAAACTGAAAATGACCCAGCACTCACACTCAAGTATACTTCGAATACGAAACCAACCATGAAGCACAGAGAGTAACGATGATCGATACCCACGCGCACATCTATGCCAGCGAATTTGATAACGACCGCGATGAAGTAGTACAACGCGCCTTAGCGCAAGGCATTAATAAAATCCTGTTGCCAAACATCGATCTGGACTCTATTGAGCCCATGCTACAAACCGAAGCGGCATATCCTGACGTGTGCCACTCAATGATGGGACTCCACCCTTGCTATGTGGATAACAACGTTGAGCAAACGTTGGAAATCATCCGCGGCTGGTTTGAGAAACACAAGTTTATTGCGGTGGGCGAAATTGGTATCGACCTGTATTGGGACAAAACCTATCGCGCCGAGCAAGAGATGGCGTTCGTAGCTCAACTTAACTGGGCAAAAGAGATGGATTTACCAGTCGTTATCCACACTCGTGATTCGATTGAAGAAACACTCACTTTGCTAAGACAAGAGCAAGATGGTCGTCTGCGTGGTGTATTCCACTGTTTTGGAGGCAGCTTAGAAGAAGCGCAAGCAATCAATGAGCTAGGCTTCCACTTAGGCTTGGGTGGCGTATCGACCTTTAAGAATGGCGGGATGGATAAAGTCATTCCACATTTGGATATGCAGTGGGTCATTTTAGAAACCGATTGTCCATACTTAGCGCCTGTACCGCACCGTGGTAAGCGTAATGAACCAGCCTACACTTCTCTCGTTGCACAACGTGTTGCCGACTTGCGTGATGTCGATGTCGCAACTATCGATGCAATAACGACTGAAAATGCCAAAAAGCTGTTTAATATTTAATTCACGAAAATTGAAAAAAGCGACGAAATCAACGTCGCTTTTTTATTACCTAAACTATTGAATGAATGATTCAACCTATTGAAATAATAGAACAACCCACACAAAGTTATTGATAAACATAATAATTAACTAGCAACTCTACTTACCTCTCATATCGCCACTTTACTTCGTCTGTTTTGCAAAACTGTCGACAATTAGACATATTCTTTTTCTATACTGCTTTATGCCCATTAATTAGCACAAATGTAAAACAGCATGAATATGGAAGTTGAAGTGTGTACACATGGTGCTTACTTACAACGCGTACCGCGCAGTTTTTTTCAAAAGCTGCTGGGCATCAAGGAAGTATACGTATGCACAAAGTGTGGTTACGTCATGAAAGTTAAGTAGTTAGCCCAAGAAACAAACCAACCGCAAAAAAAAAGCGGCTCAATTGAGCCGCTTTTCACATCTAGATTAGCCTTATTCTTCGGTTTCCGCTTCTACCTCTTCGCTTCGACGCGTATAAAAACGCGCAAAGAATAAACCGACTTCAAACAGTAAACACATCGGAATAGCGAGTAAGGTTTGCGAGATCATGTCTGGTGGCGTTAACACCATACCTACGACAAACGCCGCCACAATGATATAAGGCCGTTTCTGTCTTAGATCTTCTGGAGTGGTGGCACCAGTCCAACACAACAAAATGATCGCAACAGGCACCTCAAACGCGATGCCAAACGCCATAAATAGTGCTAGGACAAAATCGAGATAGCTAGAAATGTCGGTCGCAAACTCTACACCACCCAATGAGATAGCAGTAAAGAAGCCAAACACTAGTGGAAACACCACAAAATACGCAAATGCCACACCGCAATAAAACAGCAGTGAGCTGGAAAACAGCAACGGCATAATCAAACGACGCTCATGTTTGTATAAGCCAGGAGCAACAAAGGCCCAAACTTGATACAAAATAAACGGCACCGCAATAAATACCGAAGCGATTAATGTCAACTTCAGTGGCGTGAAAAAGGGTGAAGCCACATCCGTAGCAATCATGGTCGCGCCTTCAGGTAGACGCTCTACTAAAGGTGCGGAAACAAACTCGTAAATGTGGTTAGAGAAATAAATTAGTCCGACAAACACCACCAACACTGCCAAAATTGAGCGCAGTAGTCGGTTGCGAAGCTCCAACAAATGACTAATTAAAGGTTGTGTCTGCTCGACGGTAGACATGGCAAACCTCTTATTAAAAACCAGATCAAAAAGGAGCTACCAATCACTAGTAGCTCCTCCTAATGAGACTATTCGGCTTTCTTATCTGCCGCTGTAACCTTGCTCTCTTCCGCTTTCTCTACCTTTTCTGCTGCTGGCTCTGTTTTTACAGGCTCAGCCTCTGAATCGGTGTTCTTTGCGTAAGGACGATTTACAGATTGCGCTGCCTTCTTCAATTCTTCGACTGAAGATTTCAACTCAGGGGACAAATCATCCATCCCCATTTGCTCTGCTTTGCGCAAGTTTTCTTGCAGCTCTTGGACTTTCAGCTCGTGTGACAATTCGTCTTTGACGCTATTTGCCATACTCTTAGCGGCACCGATAAAGCGAGACACGCTGCGAATAGCATGAGGCAAACGCTCCGGCCCAAGAACGACCAGACCAACAACAGATATTAATACCAGTTCCCAAAAACCGATATCAAACACGTTTTACGCCTGCTCTTTGTCTTTTTTCGTTTCAGGAGCAGCTTCTTTTTTCTGCTGCTCTTCTAGACTTTTTGGTTCGAAGTCTGCGTCTTTGTCATTTTTCGCAGGTTCATCTTCGCTCATCGCTTTTTTGAAGCCCTTAACGGCACCACCCAGATCGCCACCGATACCGCGTAGTTTCTTAGTTCCGAATAGCAATACAACAATTACAGCAATGATTAGAAGTTGCCAAACACTGATACCACCCATTCTCTTTACCTCGGGTCTTTAAATAAACAAAAATATTTCAAGAGTTTAACGTCTATTGACGATAAGCTCGCCAACTAAGCAGCCAAAATGTGACACCGGCGATACCGCTGGCCAACGAAAGCTGCTCAAAAGCATTGTTCACCAATATTGCCGAGCATACGACTAAAGTGGCGCCAACGCCAAATAAAAACTTTCCTGTCGCCTGCTGGCGCTTGCTCTGACGATACCCTTGGTAAAGCTGATCCATGCGTTGGTTCATCGCTTTACCTTGTTTCAGGCTATCGTAAAGCAGCTCTGGTAGTTCCGGTAACTTCTCCGCCCAAAATGGCGCGCGATCTTTAATCGCATTCACCAAAGCTTGCGGCCCAACTTGATTCATCATCCATTCTTCAAGGAATGGTTTTGCGGTCTCCCACAAATCAAGCTGAGGGTACAGCTGCCTACCAAGACCTTCCACGTACAGCAGCGTTTTTTGCAGCAATACAAGCTGTGGCTGAACCTCCATGTTGAACCGACGTGCCGTGTTGAACAAATTCAACAACACATGACCAAAGGAGATTTCGCACAGTGGCTTAGCAAAAATAGGCTCACACACAATGCGAATCGCGAACTCAAACTCATCGACATTGGTATCGGCAGGCACCCATCCTGAGTCCACATGTAACTCCGCCACTCGGCGGTAGTCTCGATTGAAAAACGCCAGGAAGTTTTCCGCCAGATAACGCTTGTCTTCACTATTAAGTGTACCAACAATTCCGCAATCTAGCCCGATCCACATTGGGTTCTCTGGATGTTCGGGTTTGACGAACACGTTCCCCGGATGCATATCGGCATGGAAGAAGCTGTCTCGGAACACTTGAGTGAAGAACACACTCACGCCGCGCTCCGCGAGCAATTTCATATTGGTGCCATTTGCTTTCAAGCCATCAATATCAGAGACTTGAATGCCATATATTCGCTCAGAAACCATGACAGTTTCATTACTGAAGTCAGGAAAAACTTCAGGAACATACAATTCTTCGCTGCCTTCAAAGTTGCGGCGCAACTGAATGGCATTCGCCGCTTCACGTCGTAAGTCGAGTTCATCAAGCAATGTTTTCTCGTACTCACGTACAACTTCAACCGGTTTCAAACGACGTGCTTCAGGCATCGCTCCGGCGACTATACGCGCCATTCGGTGCATCAGTTTTAGATCTGAATCAATGACCGGGCGAATATCTGGGCGGATAACCTTTAATACCACTTCTTGGTTAGAGTCTTTTAAACGCGCAGTATGCACCTGAGCAATCGACGCAGACGCCAGTGGTTTGATATCAAACTCGGTAAACCAGTTTTCTAACGGGCCACCTAATGCTTGCTCCATCTGCTTTTTTGCTAGCTCACCATCAAATGGCGCCACTTGGTCTTGAAGCAAAGCTAGGGGATCAGCAATATGCGGAGGAAATAAGTCACGGCGCGTTGACATCATCTGACCGAACTTAATCCAAACTGGCCCCAGCTCTTGCAACGCTAAACGCAGACGCTCACCGAGTGGCTTTTCTGGATGCTTGTTCTTAATCCAGAACAGGCTTTTGCGCAGTAATAACGGAGCTTTGGTCAGTTGGTGATCGGGAAGCAGCTCATCTAAGCCGTATTCCAGTTGTACTTTGGCGATGTGGTATAAGCGCTTTAGTTCTGCTGGCGTCATGGTTTCTCCAATGCCGGCTTATCTGCATCCAGCTTATTCAGCAAAGCAGTCAAGCGTGCTTCAACGCGAGAAGCTTGGCTGCGAACCTCATCAACCTGGTCGCAAAAATACGCCACTTCTAGAGGAGCAGGTGCCAACTTCCACTCTTCAGTCACTACTTGCGCAAGATGACGCTGGTGTTTCTCTGCTTGAGATGCGAGGAAGTTGCCTATGTTTTTTGAACCTTGCACAAAGGTATGTGCGGCGACATCGCCAGTCACGCGAGACAACCACTCTTCAACATCTGGCTTGCAATCCACCATCAACTGAGAGAATTTCTGCGCCAATTGAATATCGCCTTCAAGCTCAAGTTTATCTTGTTTAATAAGGCGAGTGATGTTGGCCTGGTCACGCAGCTCTGGCAACACGCTCAAGTTGAGCGATAAGTAGCAGTTTGGCTGTCCTTCATAATGACCGAGCACATCAATTTGCTGACTAAAAACGAACGTCAGTGTTTTATTGATCTCTTTCAGGTGAACTTGAATAACTTGACCTTTTAGACGCGCTAAACGACGGCCCAATGCGGGGTCGTCTTTGATCAGAGTATTCAGTGACGTTTCAATCACAGCGGTGATAAGTGGTTCAAATGGCATGCCGTTAACCCTTAGAATTTATAACCGCGATGCAAAGCCACAATACCACCAGTTAAGTTGTAGTATTTGGTGTTTTCAAAACCTGCGTCTTGCATCATGCCTTCCAGCGTTTCTTGGCCTGGATGCATACGGATTGACTCCGCTAGGTAGCGGTAACTCTCTGAGTCATTCGCAACTAGCTCACCGATTCTCGGCAACAAGTGGAATGAATATGCGTCGTATACTTTCGATAACGGCTCTAGCACTGGTTTTGAAAATTCCAACACCAATAGACGGCCGCCTGGCTTCAGTACGCGGAACATTGAACGAAGCGCTTTGTCTTTGTCAGTCACATTACGCAAACAAAAACTGATGGTGATGGCATCAAAATAATCATCAGGGAACGGCAGTTCTTCTGCGTTGGCTTGAACGTAATGCACGTTACCCACAATACCGTTGTCACGCAGTTTATCGCGACCAACGTTAAGCATTGAATTATTGATATCAGCAAGGATGACATGGCCTTCATCGCCAACAATGCGCGAGAATTTCGCCGTTAAATCACCCGTACCACCACCTAGGTCAAGAATACGTTGGCCAGGGCGAGCGCCACTACAATCGATAGTGAAGCGCTTCCAAAGGCGGTGAATACCACCAGACATCAGGTCATTCATGATGTCGTATTTTGTTGCCACGGAGTGGAATACTTCGGCAACCTTAGTCACTTTTTCGTCTTTTGCCACTGTAGAGAAACCAAAGTGGGTGGTTTCATTCTCTAACGCTGTATTGGATTGCAAACTTGTGTCCGTCATTCTAATTCCTCTTAGGCAGCGCTTTCTCTCTGCGGGGCGTTTGCTGACAAATAAAATCGCCCACTGCACTGCGGGCGATTAGTTTACTTTATCCTCAGCCGGATGTCTTTCTACTAACGGGTCATTTTCTGAAAATGAATCACTCTGCGCTAACTGTACGAGGTCAGAAGAAATTGGTCGTTTGATTTCAACCCCAAGGTGCTTAAAGCTTTCGGCTTGACGAATCACATTCCCGCGCCCTGTGGCAAGCTTGTTCATTGCGCCTTGATAGCTTTGATTCGCCTTATCCAGCGCACCGCCGAGCCCTTCCATGTCATCCACAAACAATCGTAATTTGTCGTAGAGTTTTGTCGCGCGCTGCGCAATCATTTTGGCGTTTTCATTCTGCCGTTCATTGCGCCATAAATTATCAATGGTGCGCAGTGCCACCAGCAACGTTGTTGGGCTCACCAAAATGATGTTTTGCTCCATCGCGTCTTTGATCAAACTTGGATCGGCTTGAATCGCAACTTGGAACGCAGGCTCAACCGGAATAAACATCAGCACATAATCCAAACTCTGAATACCTTTGAGTTTGTGGTAGTCCTTCATGCTTAAACCCTTAATGTGAGCACGCAGTGCGGCTAAGTGCGCACTCAAAGCCTGGTCTCGCTCGGCATCAGTTTCGGCGTTGAAATAGCGCTCATAGGCGACTAGCGCCATTTTGGAATCCACAACCACCTGTTTGTTTTGTGGGAGATGAACAATCACATCAGGTTGGTAGCGCTTGCCTGCTTCATTTTGCAAATTCACCTGAGTCTGATATTCGTGCCCTTCACGCAGTCCCGACTCGGCAAGCACCCTCGCGAGCACCACTTCACCCCAATTACCTTGCTGCTTGTTGTCCCCTTTCAAGGCTTGGGTCAAATTAACCGCTTCGCGCGTCATTTGCTCATTCAAACGTTGCAGGTTTTTGAGCTCATGCACTAAGGTATGGCGCTCTTTAGCTTCTTGGCTAAAGCTGTCATTAACGTGCTTTTTGAATCCTTCTAGCTGCTCTCGGAGCGGTGACAACAAACCTTCCAAACTCTGACGGTTTTGCAAATCGACCTTCGCGGTTTTTTCTTCAAACAATTGGTTGGCCAAGTGCTCAAATTGCTGTTTCAGACGCGCTTCCGCTTGCTCTAGAATTTGCAGTTTTTCGGCATTGGCTTGGTTGATTTGCTCATGACGTGCTTGCTGCTCACGCAGTTGCGTTTCTAGACGTGATTTGTGCTCACGCATCTGACCAAGCTCATCAAAGTATTGCTGGCGCTCTTGCTTTACAGCCTCGAAGTAACGCAGTTTTTCCATTGCGGCCATCAGCTTTCCGTGTGTTTGGCGTACTTCAAACGCAGCTTTATCGCGCTCATCATCTAATTCATCCAACTCTTGCTGGGCATCAGCAAGGCTTTGTTTAACCTGTTCAAGCTGCTGTTGGTGAAGCTGCTTTTCTGAAACAAGTTGTTGTTCGAGAAGCTGAGTTTGGGTGATAAAACGTTGTTTCACCCACCAACCGACGGCGACACCACTAAGCGTGGCAGCGCAAAGAGAAGAGAGAATGAGAGATTGGTACTCAAGAATCCATTGCATAATAGCGAGTTAGCCTGTGTTTTGTATCTATAACAATGGTATTTAGACACTGGATAAATGTCCAGTTTGTTGGATGAAAAATCCTCGCATACACTAGGCCTTCCTATAATATTCTTTCTTCCGCTCAAATGAACCAAACCGAGCGGCACATCATCACGCAGAGGCATCATGAACGAGCGTCGCGCCCTAGGATTTGGGCTCTCAGCAGTATTACTTTGGTCTACCGTTGCAACCGCATTTAAACTCACGTTGGCAGAATTTACGCCAATCCAAATGCTGTGCATTGCCAGTATCGTCTCTGCGATTGCGCTGACGATAATCTGTGGTGTGCAAGGCAAGTTGGGCCAGTTAAGTGCCACCTTCCTCTCAAACCCTTGGTATTACCTACTGCTTGGGTTGATTAACCCCTTGGCGTATTACGTCATTCTCTTTAAAGCGTATGACTTGCTGCCTGCATCCCAAGCCCAAGCGATCAACTACAGCTGGGCCATTACCTTGACGCTAATGGCTGCTGTTTTCTTAGGGCAGAAGATCCGTGCTAAAGATTGGCTCGCTTGCGGTTTTAGCTATGTAGGCGTGATTGTGATTGCCACGCAGGGCAATGTTCTCGGCATGCAATTCGAGAGCCCGTTGGGCGTGGGACTGGCGCTGCTATCGACACTATTGTGGGCTGGTTACTGGATTTTAAACACCAAAAATAAGGCCGACCCTGTGGTTGGTGTATTACTTGGTTTTTTGGTCGCTATTCCATTTGCCATTGGTTTAAGTATTTATGAAGGTGCGAGCTGGCAGGCAATCTCAATTAAAGGCTGGGCAGCGGTGACGTATGTCGGGCTATTTGAAATGGGGATTACTTTCGTCCTATGGCTAAGCGCCCTCAAATCGACGCAAAACACAGCCCGCATCAGTAATCTGATCTTTGCTTCGCCATTCATCTCACTGATGCTATTGGCAACCATCATTGGTGAAGAAATTCATCCATCAACCTTGATTGGTTTAATACTGATCATCAGTGGATTAGTGGTCCAACAAGTATCGTGGGGTAAAAAAACCAAAGCCATGAGCACTTCTCAATGATGAACAAAAAACCTCAATAAACGATGCAATGAGTTGGATAAAAAAGAGATATAGCTAACAGTTTAATGATAGAAAGCGCCTTACGCTGCTGGGAATTACCTAAGCGTTGGATACGATACCAACACGGCCCAATAGCTTAAGCTAGATTCTAATACCACTATCTTTGGGCGCTTCAGGACACGTTATTAATTATGTTTCGCTTCGCTATTCCTTCGCCTTTGATGGCAGACTGGCAACAGGCTCTGCAACAATGCTGTGATACTACTCAAGCTCAGGGACAACTTTATACTCTGAGCGATACCCAGCAGTGGCTATCAACTGAGGTGTCCACCTCGGTTCAAAATCATTGCGCTATCGTCGAAGTGGTAGTGCAAGTTGCCGATCAATTTAAACCGACAGACTTGACGATAAGCCACACATCCTTTGGACAGCAAACCTTGAGCATAGGTCCAATTTGGCTACCAAATGGCGATCTGTTTGCCGTATTAGCGCTAACTCACCCTGACGATCAAATCACGGTAGTGTCTGCTTGGCTGAGTGCATTAGTGGGGCGAATGAGCTTTGATGTCAGCTCACACTACCAGCAAGAACGAACACGCCATCAAACTGCAGCGACCACACCATTACCGACGCTGCAAGAGTTTATCGACTGTCTTGAAGACCATATTTGGATAAAAGGCATGGATGGTCTTTATTCGATGACCAACCGAAGCGTAGAAAATGCGTGGCAAAAGACCAACAGTGAGATCATCGGCAAAGACGATTTCGCACTGTTTAGCCACGAACGAGCCGAGAAGTTCATTGAGGCCGATAACTTGGTCGTGGCGACAGGCACGCTGAATATCGTCGAAGAATGCCGCCAAATTGATGAAAACAATAACCCAACTTGGCTAGAAACCATTAAGTCTCCTGTCCGTGATAATGACGGTAACTTAATTGGCATTCTGGGCATGACGCGCAACATCACACGCCGGAAAATGGTCGAAACGCAACTCTCATTGGCGTCCAAAATTTTTAATAACTCACAAGAAGGCATGGTCATTACTGATCGCAATGCCAACATCATTGATGTAAACACAGCCTTTACCCAAATCACCGGCTATCGCTCTGAAGAGGTGATTGGAAAGAACCCCAGAATTCTGCGCTCAGGTCATCATGACCAAGGCTTCTATAAACAGTTGTGGCATCAGCTCGAAACCAAAGGTCAATGGAAAGGCGAGTTCATCAACCGAAAGAAAGATGGCAGCATTTACCCACAGTTAGCGACCATTAGTGCCGTAATGGACGATAAAAATCATCTCATTAACTACATCTGTGTATTTGAAGATATTTCCGTGCGTAAAGCACACGAAGAAAAACTGCAGCGCATGGCCTTTTATGATCCGTTAACGAATCTACCTAATCGCACCCATTTACTTAGCTTGCTTGAGCAACACATTGAAACCGGGCACAAGAACCAACAGACGTTTGCCACCCTATTTCTGGATATCGACCATTTTAAACACATCAACGATAGCATGGGTCACTTTTGTGGTGATCAGTTGCTGTCTAAGTTGGCTATCCGTCTGCAAGATATTCTTCACTTAAATGCGCATGTGGCTCGTATTGGCGGCGATGAGTTCGTGATCATTTTGCCGGACGTCCACAGTGATGTGGCTTTACTGGAAACCGTCGGCGATGTTCTCAGCGTTTTCCAACAACCGTTCGACTTGGCAAATCACGATTCACTGCGCGTCTCGACCAGTATTGGCATAGCCTTATATCCAAGAGACGGCCAAGACAGCGAAACCTTACTCAAAAACGCTGATACGGCGATGTACTTAGCGAAGAAAAATGGGCGCAACGGCTACGCGTTTTACTCGCCAGATTTAACCGATAAATCGGTATCTCATGTGCGCATTCAATCTGCTTTGCATCAAGCGATAGAAAAACAGCAACTTCGATTAGAGTTCCAGCCACAATATAACTTGGAGCAACATGCGATTGTTGGCGTTGAAACCTTATTACGCTGGCAGCACCCCGAATTTGGCCTTGTACCACCAGCCGACTTTATTCCAATTGCAGAAAAAACGGGGCTTATCCAAAGCATTGGCGAGTGGGTCTTGCTACACGCTTGTCAGCAAGGAAATGCTTGGCTGAAACAAGGCGTTGAGTTTGGCAGAATTGCGGTTAATGTGTCGGCATTACAGCTTCAGCAATCGAATTTCATTCAGAGATTGAGCGATATCCTCAATCAAACCGGTTTTCCTGCTCAACGGCTGGATTTGGAGATAACCGAGAGCTTTTTACTGATCGACCCTCAACAAGCCATTGCGTCGTTAAATCAACTAAGAGAGTTAGGCATCGAGATTTCTCTGGATGATTTCGGCACAGGCTATTCGTCTTTGTCTTATTTGAAAGGTTTACCCATCAATAAGCTGAAAATTGATCGTTCGTTTGTCAGTGATGTACCCAGCAACAGCGATAGCAATGCGATTGTGAATGCGATTATCGCCATGGGCAAAACACTGTCATTGAAAGTGGTAGCGGAAGGAATAGAAACTCAGGAGCAAGCCGATTACTTGTTCGAAAAAGGCTGTGTTTACGGTCAAGGGTATCTTTTTAGCCGACCTGTAAGTGCGGAAAAACTTTTTCGTTGAGCCAGCTTGTAGCCCAAGTCATTCTCGTGGAGCCATATCCTCGGGAATGGTTTGTCTTGGTTGACTTTGAGTTGATTGACACAGCTCCAGACGCTCAACCAAAATATTAATGCAGACCAATAGCGGTACACCGATTAAGAGCCCCATACCGCCCCAAAGCCAACCCCAGAACACGAGCCAAACGAAGATCACTAACGGATTTAAGTTGAACCTTTTCCCTAATAACGTTGGCGTGACAAACTGACTTTCAATCAAGTTGATCAACAAATAGATAGACACCACAGTGAGCATAAAACTGACCGACTCCAACTGCAGATAAGCCACAAAACCGAAACTCACCATGGAGATGACTGGGCCGAGATACGGCGCAAAATTCATCACGCCAGCAAACGCGCCCCACAAGAACGGGTCCTCAAGGCCTAGAACAAAAAACACCGCCCCAACACTCAACCCAAGTCCCGCATTCACCAACGTGATAGTGCCAATGTATCGAGATAGGTCTTTCTGTAGTGCTTTGACCAGTTCAATCGCTTGGCGCTGCTTGGCAAACCCATGCAAGTACGACACTGACTTTCGAAATAAGCTACGTCCGTGATTGAGCATAAAATACACCATAAACAGCACGATCATCGCTTGTGTCAAAATGGTCGGCGTCGTGGTCGCGAGTGTCTTCACCAAAGAAAATACGGTGTTATTCCCGACCTCATCCATACCCATATCGCTGGCAATATTCAGCGGCGTATTAAGGTGATCCGCCGAGGCTTGAGTCACTTCACTCACTTCTTGCGACACATTTTTCACGATACTGGGTAGTTCAGACCACCACTGCTTAGCTGGCTCCGACATGGCAGCAAGGCCAATAATTGAAGCACCAACCAAGAATGACAGAGTCACCACGACGGTAATCGTGCGCGGTAAACCTTTGTCTTCAAGATAGTTAATGAAAGGACTGCATAACAGCGAAATAAAGGTACTAAGCACAATAGGTAACAAGATTGGCTTAGCAAAATACAGCCCAGGAACGAGCAATAAGACAAGAAGGGTTGCACCAATCGCGGTGTTGGCAGGAATGTTCAATTTCGCTGTCATAAAAAGGCTCAAGGTCGGTAGGAATAATTATCGGCGAAAGCCGTTATTGGGGTTGCTCGGCTTCTGTTTCTGTCGCGGTCTCTTCTGTCGAAGCAGTATTGCTTGCTTGTGGTTCAGCATTTTGACCTTGTTCTACGCCCGACTGGTTAGAAGACGCTGCCATAACTGGCTTGGCAAGCGAATCCGTTAGTTCGGAGACACTACTCGCCAATAGCCCCATGGAAGAGATAGAGGAAGTCAGTCGAGACAATCGACCCGCTTTGGCAGCGGTAACGGCAACGACAGCACTAATACCTAGCGTCGTCCAAGGATTTTCTTTCACAAACTTCTTAGTGGTAAACGTGAACATTTCCATCGATAAGCAGCATTGCTCTAAAGATGCCTTACCTTCCATCCGCTTGATTCGCATGGCTCGATTGAGCTTTTGTAGCGAGCGCATCCCACCCCTCCTGCAACTGTTCTGTCGTATTTTTGAATCCAAGGAAACCAACTAAACGCTTCTGCCACCAAGCTAAAGACAATAATGCCAAACCTAAGGACGCAATAAATACGCCCACTGCAACATACACGTTAGCGGTCAGCTGATAAGCCACCACACCAGAGGCAAGGCACAAACTGAACACGAACAATACCGACAATAAGGTAAAAACAATGGTGCACAGCAAAATCTGTCGCGCTGCGGACGCATTAATTTTCACCTCCAAGAGGAACAAATCCAACGTTGAACCCGACCACGCTTTCAGCGATTGAGTCAATTGGTCCAGTTGTGAAAGAATACTGCTCAAACCATTGATGGTTTGTTGGATATCCTGCTCTTCTGCCCCACTTGGGGCTCGACCGCTGTCTGCTGCGGCCGAGCCTGGTTGCTGGTTGGTGACTTGTCCGGAGTTATTCATTGGAACCCTCGCCTTCTGTTATGTGGCTTAATCCGTTGGACCGTGATTATTTGATCAGCTTCGAAACCGCCCAACCCGCAAGGAAGGCACAACCAATGCTCAGCAATGGACGCTCCTTGATAACGTTCTCTGCCGACTTGGTCGCCTGCTGAACGTGTTCCGCGCCCACATCAAATTTCTCTTTAGCTTGGTCTTTCATTGCGCCGACGGCTTCCGTCGTGGCTTGCTCCGCCAAGTGATATGCTTCTTCTAACTGCTCTTGAGGTTTTACTGTGCTTTCTTTTGTTGTAGCCATAACTAGCCTCCGTTGATGAGTTGAGTAGTAAATCAAGTGAAACAACTTTTGAACTCACTTACTCACTACAAAGCCATATCCGTGCCAAAATTATAAGTACATGTTTTTAATTGGTTTTTGTTTTATTTCACGACAAATGCTTATCTGTACGTGTAATTCTTTCCAGACTTCCCCAGCATTCTTGTAATTTTTTCTTAGCGCCTTGTCTGCAACCCTCCAATTCTTGCGCAATAAACTCATAACCAATTGATTAATAGAAAAATAACATTCTTTGGCATACAACCTGCAACTAAAGATGAAACATCGGTGTTTGTTCCCCATACGTACAAACACTCCCATCACCAACCAAATCAGGAGTGAGATATGAAAAATGAAAATATCGCCTCAATCATTGAGCTTATAGAGAGCGGAAATGACATTTACAACAAGGCCATTGAGAACGTTGACAACACTTCTTTGAATAATGTGTTGGTAGAACTGCTTAGAGTACGTGAGCGAGCGGTGCTTGAGCTTACTCCCTACACATTGGCAAATAACCAGGAAGACTCTGCCGACGACACTCCGGTTTCCTACACCATTAAAGCGCGTGAAGTGTACAGCGATGTGATGAAGGAGGTGTCTTCTGACAAAGAGTCCATGTATTTGGAACAGCTCGAAGGTGTTGAAAGCAAGGTGCTCAAAGAGATCGAAAACCTAATTACTAGCCACCCAGAGCAAGCGGATAATTCGGTTCTACTGAAAGTTCGCAGTGATATCAAAAGCTGTAAAGAAAAGCTCAGCAGCATCAGCCTTATCAGCTGATCCTTAGTGGTCGCCTTTGCAATCAAGCGCTGGCAGAGAAAATGGCCAACTCGTTTTGGCCATTTCTGATAAGACCACAGGCACCTCAATACAACCAAAACTAGAAAACACTAAACCGAGTAATCAACACGGTAGTCATAAATAAAGAGGTCAGTATGACATTGGATAATAATCGAGTAAGGGAGCTACTCGTAAAAATGACACACCATCGCCAAACGTGTTTGCCTCTCGTTAATCCGCAATCGCATATGACACTCGCAAGAGCGGCGTATCGATTCGTTAAAATAGAAAAAGTGATGATCAAAAAGATGGCGAAGTTGTTCTTCGACCAAGATGGTGAACAATTCATTGCAGAAAATGCCACCGAATACGGCGTTGCCGAATTAGGTAATTACAAAGAAATGCATTTCATGAACAAGTTGTTGTTAGATGATTTAAAAGCGCTACTCAGAGCCATTGACGACACCAACTTAACGGCGCTTGTTTCTTACTGGTTAGCTGCTTTACAAGTCGAAAACGATGAAATTGAAAAGCACTTATCCCAGGGTGAGTAGTCATACTCACCCCCTTCTTCCTTTCACTTCGAGAACGATAAATAGACGCTCTCTCAGATACAAAAAATGCCGATATAAAAAAAGCCGCTGCACCTACGCAGCGACCTTATTGGTTCCCTCAAAACTACGACTAAACCGGTAAACAAAGGCACGCTATAAAGCACTGGCAAATGGCGCATTATCCACTGCTTATCTGTTTTAAAGCTAAGCCGATTTACTTCTCCCGCTTGGGACAAATACGTTCAACGATTTTGGACGAAGCTTGATCGCTAATTGCTCATCAGAATAAAGCTCACCATCAATCACATACTCAATCGGTTTGTTCGCAGAAATAGTGACATTCTGAGCCGTCGCGTATTGAAAATGAGTCGATTCCTCCTGCGCACCTACGCTGGTTAATGTCAGATCAGACAATGCGATGAGGCGTCCACCTAAAGATTCGGTGTTATCTAAATACGTGATATGCAGCTTGCCATCGTCAGGCTGCGGAGCACCACCACCTTGCGCGAGCAACGTACTAAAAGGAGCGATGTTCGCAACAACAAAGCTATGAACTTCTAGCGTTTGTGATCCATTTTCGCGGTTTCCATCTTCAAATGGCGCATCCATCGCAATAGTCAACGTCTGCGTCTCTTCCGCCACCACCGCGTTAAAAAAGCCCGTTAAGTAGGCCAATTGTCCAAAGGTGTTTTTCTCTTCTCGCTGCGCATGCTCGATCATTTTCTGCTCTAGGCCAATACCTAGGACTAACAATATAAGCCTCTGATTACACTCCGCCGTATCAATACGTTGGCAGTGACCTGCTAGCAATGCTTCACACGCTTTTTCGACTGGTGAGAATTTTGCGCCAACTCCATAGAGCACATGACACAACGCATTGGCGGTTCCGAGCGGAACAATGCCGAGTTTTATGTCGGTACCTACCAGCTGGCTCGCCACTTCCGTCACTGTGCCATCACCACCCGCTACGATAATTTGCTTAGCCCCACTTTCTTTTGCCTGTTGTGTTAGCTGCTCGGCGCTGAGATTTGTGGTGGTTTGATGAATACTCAAGCGATATTTTTTGGTTAGTTCACGAATCAAGTGCTGTTCGTTTTCCTCCCATTTGCCGCCACCTGCAACAGGGTTAACCACCATCCAAGTGGATTGATCCAGACCCAGTACGCCTTTTTCACTTATCGCTCGTAACGTTTTGATCTGCAATTTATTCAATCTCGCGGTACTGCGCACGTCATTGATTTTTTTCATCACAGATTCAACCGTCAGCGACGGATCTTTGCTCAATAGATACGCCGCAACAACAAACACCGAACGACCGCGCCCTAACGCACAATGCACAACCACAGCTCGTGAGCACGAGATTTGCGTATCAATCCAGTTAATCGCATGACGCAAGCGTTCCAACGTTGGGGCTTTGTGGTCAAGTACCGGAATCGAAAGGTAATGAAACTGCTTGTCGGTCATCGCACTTTCAAGCCCAGCAAATTCTGCGGTGACATCGACAATACAAGAGATGTCATTGGATTCGAGAAAATCTAAGTCACTCTGAAATAGCCGACGGGAGAGGTATAAATTATCGCTGACTTTTTGGATAGGAGGCACGGTATCGCGCCGTCTTTCCCATGCATTATACGCTCTAGCACCCAGCAAGAAGGGGATGAATGCCCAGCGGATCCATCTGACAATCTTGCCGTCTTGGTTTTTTCTAAAAATGGAGGGAATGTCGAAAACGTAGGCTACGCTGACTAATGCTAAAGAAAGAGATACCCACAAGAACAACAGGCTAACCATGATTTGGGGAATATAAATAGCGGCCAATAAACTGATCAGAGCGCCAAGAATATAATATTTGATGATAAACATTCGCTCTCCTTGCCTTCAGCGAGTGCACTTTTTTAGTGAAAGTGAGAATAAGCTGGTTTTAGTTTAGGCTAATTAACTTGGTAAACGCTTTGATTGGGCCCCTTCCCGTGCCGAAATGGCACGAAAAGGACCAATACTCCACTTAGCTAGCCATTTCTTCGACGTAGCTATCCGCTAGTTTCATTTTCTGCTGATCGGTCATCACCTTACCGGCCAGTTGGAAAAAACGCTGCTCTTCTTCTTCGAGGTGGTGCAATACTTTGTGACGCAAAGTTTTCATGAGGTTGAGCCATGCTGGCGAGCTCATGTCGGTTGCATCAAGCTGTGCAATCACTTTATCAATCTCGTGATGCTCTGCGATGCCATGACGAGTAAGATCGATGGTTTTATCGCTCTCGATTAAAGGCGCGTAGAAAAAACGCTCTTCTGCGGCGGCGTGCTGTTCGAGTTCATCCTTCAGATTGTGGTAAAACTCTTCGCGTGCAGGGGAATCTCCAGACGTTTCCATCAGAGCATCGAGTAAAAGGCGTTGCTTTTCATGACTCTCTTTTAGTACATCAAATATGTTTTTCATCTTTGACTCCTTATCTGATTGTAAACAATTGAGATAAAAGGAAGGGCGGTGATTGACCGCCCTTCTCTTACATTGCTGTGAACAAAAAGCTGACCTGACTCGACTAACAATCTTGGTCTTCTGCGTTCAAGTTCTCTTTAATATTTTCGCACTCATCTTCAATCGCGTTTTGAGTTTCTTCGGCGGCTTCATCTATCTTCTTGCCTGCCTGTTCCATTGGCCCTTCTTCACTACAAGCAGCCAGTGCGAACACCAAACCAAATACTGCGGCGATACGGTAAATTAATGACGTAAGTCGCATGAAATCTCCTATCTATTTACGTTTTTCTTCCTAGCAGAACAATCACTATTGATACAATTAATGACAATAGGAATAGGTAAAATATCACTTGCGCGATAGAGGCCGCCGCCCCTGCAATACCAGTAAAACCTAGTAGTGCAGAAACCAGTGCCAAAGCCAGAAAAATAAACATCCAACGAACCATAGTGTTACCTCCTAATAAAATTGGGTTAGGTCACTTGGCTCGTTATTATTGAACCACTTCTAGCTTATCAATCACCTTATTTACATCATTGGTATTATTTGCAATTGAAAGTGCAAGATCATGCTCCGCATCTGAATTAACCTTACCTGCCAACGTTACCGTTTTACGTTCCGTCGTTACATCAATGTCCGTACCACTTACATTGGTATCCATCAGTAGGCGCGTTTTAACTATAGTCGTGATTTTAGAGTCGGTCAGTGTGGCTAATGCCTCTGAATCGGTTTCTTTCTTACCTTCATTCACCACTGACAATTCGTTATTTACTTCTTTCACACCATCAAGACCTGTTACAAGCTCTTCGGCAAGCGATTTTTCAAGGTCATTGTTTACCGAACCAGAAAGGGTAACTACCTGATTTTCAACATCGGTGTTGATATCAAAAGAGTTAAGGTTACTGTTTAGCAGCAGCGTCGTTTCAGCTTTACCATCTAGCCAAGCGTCCATGGATTCTTTTTCCCATTTATCACTCGCTAAGACTGCTGTAGATGAAGTAGCAAGAACTGACGTAAGTACAATTTTAGCTGCGATGTTATTCATGGTAATTCTCCTTTATTGACGTTGTATTTCCATAGGAGCAAACCATGTGCCAAGTTTGTAACTTGTTATTTTTAAAGGAATAATAAAAACAAGAGATAAAAATAAGACGAACAAAAAAATATAAGCATGAATTATTTACACAGAAGAAATGTAATTTTTAATCGTTAATAATTTCGCAATCAATTACATAATACGCCAATAAAAGATGAGACATTATTTCTTCGACTTCACTTAATCGCAGAATTATTATTTAAAATGTGAGACACCCGAATAAAGAAGCAATATTTATCAGAATTATTACTGATATATACCAAGAGAGGATCAACAAAATTAAAATAGCCTACAGACCCTTAAATCTCTGCTGACAATATTTTGTCTTGTGCACTTAGAATAATCCACGTACATTGTTTCTGTCATAGTAAAGAGGACATTTCTATGTCGTTGCCAAGCCTGTTTCTACGAATACAAGACCCGACACTTAAAGATGCTATTGCCTCTTGCCAGGAACTGAACAAATTTCGTCTGCATAATACCGATGCCGCAGATAGTTGGATTGAAGATTTCCTACAACTCAAACCGGAAGTTGCGATTGTTGAAGTCGCCCACTTTACTAGCGCAGATTACCAGCGCCTTTCTAATATCGAAGACATCTACGATATGGACTTGATCATCATTAGCTCTGGTGCTCCAAACGAAAATTTGGATAAGCTAATGAACTTAGGTGCAATTTTTCACTACAGAAAACCCGTCGATATTGCCATTTTGACGGACACCCTAAGCGAAGTCAGCCAGTACTATCAGCAAAAACAAGATCAAGGACGTAAAGTGTCCACTAGCGATCTCGACCAGTTTGGCCTTTTGGTGGGGTCCTCATCGCCAATGCATCAGCTCTATCGCATGATCCGACGCGTCGCAAAAACAGAAGCCAACGTCCTCATTGTCGGTGAAAGCGGCTCAGGTAAAGAGTTAGTCGCGCAGACCATTCATTTAGCTAGCGATCGCAAGCAACAACCCTTTATCGCGATTAACTGTGGTGCGATTAGCCCAGAGTTGGTCGATAGTGAACTGTTTGGCCATGAAAAAGGCGCCTTTACCGGAGCGAATAAAACTCACCAAGGTGTATTTAAACAGGCAGAAGGCGGCACGCTGTTTTTAGATGAAATCACCGAGATGCCTATCGAGCATCAAGTGAAGCTATTGCGTGTGTTGGAAACCGGAGAGTATCGCCCAGTGGGCAGTAATACGGTGCATATCGCCAACACTCGCATCATTGCCGCCACCAACCGTGATCCTAAAGTCGCCATTGAAGAGCAGTTCCTGCGTGAAGATCTGTTTTTCCGTTTATCGCACTTCCCATTAACGATACCGCCACTGCGAGATCGAGGCGGTGACATCGTCGGTCTGGCTAAACACTTTATCGCGCACCGCAACGCAAATGAGGCTAAAACCAAAACCATTCTTGATTCTGCCATCCAAAAAATCGCTGCACACGATTGGCCAGGTAATGTCCGTGAGCTCAAACACACGATCGAGCGCGCGTTTATTTTGGCTGATGACACCATCCGAGATGAACACCTGATCTTCGATACGCCACCATTGGAAACAGGCACCAGCATCGAAGACCTTGTTCCAGCGGGCGTTTCGCTAGAAGAGCTAGAAAAAGCCGCTATTCTCAATACCCTTGAAGAGAATCAAGGCAATAAAACGGAATCAGCGCAGGAGTTAGGCATTAGCGTTAAAACGCTCTACAACAAACTCGAAAAGTATCAAGACGAGTAACTCGCTGTGGAACTACAAAAAAGAGCACGGAATACGATTCAGTGCTCTTTTTTTATCTTATCTTTTATGCGGATGTGTAGCGTTTGATTACACCCACTGACCCGCGACAAAGCCGCTCGACCAGCACCACTGAAAATTGTAGCCCCCTAACCAGCCAGTCACGTCCATGACTTCACCAATGAAGTACAGCCCTTTGATGTCTTTGCATTCCATGGTTTTCGAAGATAAGTGATCGGTATCCACACCGCCGAGTGTCACTTCCGCGGTTCGGTAGCCTTCAGTGCCATTCGGGGCGATATCCCAATGTTCTAAGCGCGCCACAATCGCCGCAAGCTCCTTTTGATTGAACTGCTTTAGCGGTTTATCGACCAGCTCTTTACGTTCAATCAAGACTTCAACCAAGCGCTTTGGTAGCACTTTAGCGAGCGTATTTTTGAGCGACTGATTCGGATGCTTTTCACGGCTGCGTTCTAATAACTCGGCAACATCATCATTTGGCACCAGATTAATCGACACCTTTTGCCCCGCTCGCCAGAATGATGAAATCTGTAAAACGGCTGGGCCAGATAAACCACGATGTGTGAACAACAGGGCTTCTTTGAACATGGTGCCATCTTCAGCTGTAATTTCCGCAGGTACCGCGATACCAGATAACTCAGCAAAGTCTTCTTTGTCTTCTTTATGCAACGTAAATGGCACCAGCCCTGCCGTAGTTGGGATAACTCGAAGACCAAATTGTTCCGCGACTTTATAACCAAATGGTGTCGCCCCCAGTTTTGGCATCGACAAGCCACCTGTTGCGATAACTAAAGACTCACACTCAACTGGCTCGGTACCCGCGTGCAAACGAAAACCTTCATCGATTTTCTCAATTGAGTTAACATCGCATTGGTAACGCTGCTCGATATTCGGCATGTCACACTCAGCCAACAGCATCTTCACGATGTCTTTCGCCGTAAACGCATCGACACAAAACAGCTGACCGTGATCGCGCTCTTCAAATTCAATACCATGCTTACACACCATCGAGATAAAATCCCAGTTAGTGTATTGAGAAAGCGCCGACTTAACGAAATGCGGGTTTTGGCATAGGTAGTTGCTGGCTGAGACGTCGTAGTTAGTGAAGTTACAACGGCCACCGCCTGAGATAAGGATTTTACGTCCTGGCTTTTTAGCATGATCGAGCACCAAAACACGACGGCCTCGCTTGCCGGCTTCTGCAGCACACATCAAACCCGCTGCGCCTGCGCCAATTACAACAACATCAAATTTCTTACTCATCGGTAGCTCTTAGACTGATTGGTATCGAATCGAAATAAAAAAGGATGTGCACATTGCACATCCTTGCTTTCTAGGCGCGACATTCTACCGACAAATCTCGAAGGGGAAAAGCGCTTAAACGGTAAGCGCTATGCATGCCCGTACAATCCTAGGAGATTAACTCGCTAGATTGTTGATTCTTTAAAGAATGAAGGCCGCGAGTAGGGTAACACCGAGCAAAGCGGTCGATAAAACAAATAGCTCACGCACCCTTTCGCACTTACCAGTAAAAATTTCATCGTGGTGATGGTGATATTCTTTACTTTTGATGTAGTGGAACAAACGCACCTGTTTGGTGACATTTCCATGGGTGGTAAAAAAGCCATTGCCATCAACTTGCTGATATAACAACGGATGCGCTTCACGCATGATGTAAATTAGAGAACGAAGAGCGGTGAGATACCGGATCATGTTGACTCCAGTTACCACCATTAGCGCAAATAAGATTGTGTCTCCACTGATCATCTTTTCCTCCCTACATCTTCAACAATGCTCAAGAGAAAAAGACGATCAATGCTTCGTCTTTACCCGCTACTTATAGCGTCAAAAAACGCGTTTACGCAGCTGGAGCATCCATGATTGAAGATGAACCTTCTTTCGCCATTTGTGCTAGATCTTTGTCGATGAAGAACAATGCTTTACCATCTTCACCTACCAATTCGATCTTATCTAAAATCCCTTTAAACAACTTCTCTTCTTCGTGCTGTTCAGACACGTACCACTGTAGGAAGTTAAACGTTGAGTAGTCTTGGCTAGTAAATGCAACATGTGCCAATTTATTGATTTTTTCCGTGATCATTTGCTCATGTTCGAAGGTCTCGCGGAAAACATCACCTAAGCTAGCAAAATCATGCTTTGGTGCATCAATAGCGCCCAAAATTGGCATTGAGCCAGTTTCACTTACGTAGGTGAATAGGCGTTGCATGTGCTCCATTTCTTCTACGGCGTGAGCGCGTAAAAATTCAGCCGCACCTTCAAAACCTTTGTCTTCACACCAAGCACTCATTTGTAAGTATAGATTGGATGAGAAAAATTCTAGGTTAATTTGCTCATTCAATTGTTCGACCATAGTTTGAGACAGCATGTTAACTCCTATTAATGTGCATGCAATATACCCAAGTAACCTCGAGATAAACGACCCCGCGAGATTGACTTGCTCTACATCAGAGGCAAGGTTTTACTTGAACTATAGTCAGTAACGGAGCGCTGAACTCCGCATCTCAAAGTCACTTGGGTATAACGCCACTATAACATGATTACTGAGACAAGACTTTGTACCTACGACACTGATATGAGATCACTTCAGCAAATTTTTTTGGGGGTTAGTGCTAATCTAAAACTATGACCTTACAAGGAGATAGCAATATGAGTTACAAACACGTACTTGTGGCAGTCGACCTGTCAGACGACAGTAAAGTGTTGATTAAAAAAGCCGTATCACTGGCTAAACCTCTGGATGCGAAAGTCTCTTTTATTCACATCGACGTGAACTACGCAGAGCTCTACACCGGGCTTATCGACATCAATATGGCAGAAGCGCAACATCAAGCAATGGAAGCGTCGCGCACACAATTGGCGAATTTCGCAGAATATGCGCAATACCCAATAGCCCATACGTTGGTCGGTAGTGGCGATTTGAGTAATGAGCTGTGCGATACCATTCAAGATTACAGTATTGACTTGGTGGTTTGTGGTCATCACCAAGATTTCTGGAGCAAGATTCTGTCTTCGACTCGACAACTGATTAACTGCTCTCCAGTCGATATGCTGGTCGTACCGCTAAAAGACTGATTGGCGCGACGTTAAAACTTGGTTAGACTGCGGGCACATTTGTTGTTGATAAAGATTCTCATCCATGGCTTATCTATCCGCAGTTACCCTACTTTGGGCATTCTCATTTAGCCTGATCGGCGTTTACCTCGCTGGTCAGGTTGATTCTTGGTTCTCGGTGTTCATGCGCGTGGCACTGGCGAGTCTGGTTTTCATTCCCTTTTTAAAATTCCGCGGCGTTAGCAAATCCTTAATCGCGAAACTGATGACGGTCGGTGGCTTTCAGCTCGGTCTGATGTACTGCTTCTACTACCAATCTTTTTTGCTCCTTTCCGTGCCAGAAGTATTGCTGTTCACCGTATTCACACCCATTTACGTAACGCTGATCTATGACTTCTTGAAAGGTCGCTTTTCACCTTGGTATTTGGTTACCGCGGCGATTGCTGTATTTGGCGCAGCCTGGATTAAGTTTGCAGGCATTAATGAAGACTTCCTGCTGGGCTTTTTGGTCGTACAAGGAGCAAACCTCTGTTTTGCCATTGGTCAGGTAGGCTACAAATACATCATGGAAAGTGAGCCGGTTGATTTGCCACAACACACCGTGTTTGGTTACTTCTACTTAGGTGCGCTTTGTGTAGCAACCGTGGCTTTCGCTCTGATGGGCAACCTCGACAAACTACCCACCACCGCAACGCAATGGGGCATTCTGACGTACCTTGGTTTAATTGCTTCCGGTTTTGGTTACTTCGCGTGGAACAAAGGCGCAACCATGGTGAACGCAGGAGCACTTGCAGTAATGAACAACGCATTAGTTCCGGCGGGTTTGATTGTGAATATTGTGATTTGGAACCGCGATGTTGATGTCATGCGACTCGCCATTGGCGGTGCGATCATCATGCTATCGCTATGGATTAACGAAACCTGGGTGAAAAAGCGCGTCGAAATGAGCTACGCCAAGAAGTAACGCAACCGCTCCCAACACATACCGACAATAAAAAACGCTCTCTAACTGGAGAGCGTTTTTTTGGATTAGATTAATGCACTTTGACTTGCGAGCTTGTGCTCATCAACGCATTAGGTGGCGTTGATAGCAACACCTCTAGCTTCGCATTGCGCGCTTCCAGCTTGCGCTGACGCTTAAGTAACTTTTGTTGTTTTTTCGCTACTTTTAACAACTTCTTCTGCTGCTTGTAATGCTTTTTCAGTGCTTTTTTCGCTTTCTTAAGCGATTTTTTATCCGCTAAATCAAACCATACTGATGCGTCGGTTCTTACTGACTCCAGGGATTTTTCGGCTTGCTTTTTCTCTTTCACGCGCTCAACAACACGCTTCACAATCGCTGCTTTTTCGTTGCTTTGTTTTGTTGTCACAGGAATCGGTTGTACTGGCAACGCTTCAGCCAATAAGCCACATGATTGTTGCTCGTTCAATGGCTTGTCTTGGCACTTTTTCGGCGGAATAGCGGCTGGCTTACACAAGGTATCTTTGGCCGCTGAAGAGCGTGCGCAAGAGCGACAAACAAACTTTGGTGCGACAACTAAACGATGGATGTCGCCAAGCTCCGCCGCGATCTGTTTACGACTCATTTTACATAAGCGTTTAGCCATTCTACTACTCCAGCTTCCCAATTATCGACCGCATCACAACAAGTGAAATAATAATAATTCTTAGTTAGATATACAGTCAGGGAGGAGAATTAGCAAGAGAAAACTATCAGTAACGGTTCAGAAAGAGAGGCTTGATCACAGCACGATACACCGTACTGTGACAAGAAAAGTTGAGCGGTCAGGAAGTTATGCCATTGAGGCTTTAACATAGACATCAAAGCGATTTTTTTTGGTTTCAATCGCCATAGTCGGCTTTTGCTCGTTCAGCCAGTTTGCATAGTCTGGGCGCTTCACCACCACGCGTTTTGTGGCTAACGCCATGGCAGGATCTAGCAAACCATCGGCGTCCAAATCGGCGCCAACCAACGATTGGAAAACGCGCATCTCTTTTTTTACGAGCGCCGATTTCTTCTTGTTTTCTGGGTGCGGATACATAGGGTCGAGATACACCACATCTGGCTGAACAAAGTCTTCATCTTGTGCCAGCTGTTCCAATGCATCATGACTGGAGGCATGGATCAGCGACATACGCTCTGATACCCAAGTTCCAATTTCAGGGTCTTGTTTCGCACGCGCTAACCCGTCATCCAGCAACGCTGCGACTACCGGGTGTCGCTCCACCATCTGTACCTTACAGCCGAGCGAAGCCAAAACGAATGCGTCACGTCCCAGCCCCGCCGTGCCGTCTAGAACGGTTGGCGTTGCCCCTTTGTTCAAACCTGCAGCTTTTGCGATGGCTTGGCCCTTACCACCACCAAATTTTCGGCGATGTCCCACTGCGCCACCAATTAAATCGACAAAAATAGCGCCCAACTTTGGCTCATCCACTTTACGCAGCTCTAAACGCTCGGTGGTCAGCACCAAAGCAAAATCGCTCTCGTCAGTGTGAGAAAGCTGCCAGCGCGCAGCCAGTTCATCCAGATGAGGTTGTTGAGACGGGTCTTCACAGATCAATTGCAGTTGCAAAAGGAGGCTCCAATAAAAAATCGCGGTAACTGGCGCTGAGTGTATACCTAAGTTACCTCTCAATGCTAGGTTGAGCTTGATATGACAAGACTACTCAGCCGTCAGTCGCTCAACTAACTCAGAAAGCGGTTGAGGATGCCCAATACCGTAGCCTTGGCCATAATCCACACCAAGATCGATCAAATGCTGCATGACTTGTTCGTTTTCGACAAACTCCGCCACCGTCACTTTGCCTAGCTGTTTTGCCAAGTCATTGATCGAGCGAACCATTACGCGGTCCATTTCATTTACGTTGATATCTCGCACGAAAAGGCCATCAATTTTCACAATATCAACGGGAAGTTTCTTTAAGTAACCAAATGAAGACAAGCCCGAACCAAAGTCATCCAATGCAATCATGCAACCCAGCGCTTTGAGCTTGGTGAAGAGCTCAATGGCTTGCTCAAGATTACTCATCGCTGCTGTCTCGGTGATTTCTAGACAGATTTTTTCACACGGCATGGGCGAACGTTCCAATCGCTCCAATAAGAAATCGATAAACTCTTGATTCCCCATAGATTGACCTGAAAGGTTTATCGAACAACGACCGAGTTTTTCAACCACCTCCGGGCGTTGCTCAAACCATTCTAGCGTTTGAGTAATGACCTGTTTATCAATCCAATGCGCAATGTTGTAGCGCTCGGAGGCAGGAATAAACAATGCAGGAGAAACATAATCACCATATCCATTGCGAATGCGCACTAAAATCTCAAAATACATCTGAGCATCGTGCTGTTGTAAGCTTTTGATCGGTTGAGCAAACAACTCTAAACGCTGATTCGACAATGCCTCATGCACCAAATTGACGCTCTGCATTTCCATCTGGCGACGTTGTAGCTCTTCGTTATCTAAACTGAACAGATTGTAGCGGTTACGGCCTTGCTCCTTGGCGGCATGACACGCAGAGTCTGCTTGAGCGTGCACCATTTGCGGCGTCTCTGCCGTATGGTCGATGATACGAATACCAATAGAACAACTGATGAACAAGCGTGTATCTTCCCAAATAAAGAGATGTTCACTCAACGTCGAGATGATCAGTTTGGCGATATTAATGGCGCCGTATTCGTCGCAATCTTTGAGTAGTACCGCAAACTCATCGCCTCCCATTCGAGCCAAGATGGAATTGTATGGCAGCACTTCCTCTAACATGCTGGCGCAAAATTGAATCGCCGCGTCACCCGCATCATGCCCAACCGTATCATTGAGGACTTTTAGCTGATCTAAGTCGAGGTATAGCATGGCGTGGACGCGACGATGGCTGTCCACCTCACGCAGTGCGGTCTTGAGCTCTAGTTCAAAGTGGTTTCGGTTATAAGTCCCTGTCAGTAAGTCATAGCGCGCTTGATATTCCAGTTTCTCGGAAAGCTGTTTGGTTTCTGTAATATCTTCACCCACAATCAACAGCTGATCAGATTCACTCAGTGGACGAATGTTCTCACGTACCCAAACACGATGACCATTTGCATGGCGATACTCGACTTCACGTCGCCAGACCCCATGCACCTGTTGATTGGGTTGCAATAGCACTTGGCGAGGAAACAGTACCTTGTCATCAAAATAAAACTCCCTCAGGCGGTGTCCGAGCATGTCCATCGGTTTGTAGCCAAGGAGTAGCTGAGCAAATCGATTCACTTCTTGAATGCGGTTATTGCTGTCGAGTGTCACCATCATGACAGGCTGTTGCTCATAATAGTTACGCAGGGTTGATTCGCGTTGATAGAGCTTATCTTCCATCAACTTACGACTAGTGATATCGCGCGCTTCAAACAAGTATTGCTTTTGATTTCCTACTTGCTGAGAAAAAGGCTTGAGTGAAATTTCCAACACCAATGTACCGTGCTCTTTACTCCAAATTTCAGCCTCAAACGTCGACACTTGATGGTGAGGCGCGTGGAAATACGCCTCAAGCAACGCTTGCGCTTTCTCACTCCAATTGGGATGAAACCAAAGTGGTCGATCTAAACGCAGCCCTTGGTGATACAGCAAAGATTGCAGGTGATCGTTGCCCGATTTAAGTACACCGTTGGCATCCAAAATGCCCATATACTGCATGCTCTGATCAAAAATCGATTCTAAGATGGCTTGGCTTTCTCGCGCGGCACTCTCGCTGCGACGCATCCGCTGTAAATAGTAACCCATCAACAAAATGACCACCGACATCACCACAAACAGACTACCAAACAAGCGAATTTCTTTGGCAAAACGCTCAGAAAACTTCATCGGTTTATTAAAAAATACCGCAGAGACCTCTTGCTCAGCACCCAACCCCCAGCGCACTACAGCTTGATAATCGAGCTTGATTTCAGAATCACTTTTCTTCACGGCTGGCAGAGATTGGTCAGGGTTATCCAACACAAACTCAAGTATCTCAGCACTCTCAATGCCATGCCGATAACCACTTTGGATCACGCCACCAACCGCACCGTGCCCTAAGCCAATGTCGTGCACCATAAACAGCGGCGCATTTGAGGCTCTGTTAACGCCAATCCAGTCACGTTCACTGCCAACCACACCCTGTTTATCTCGGTAATAGGTCCAAAACAGGACGACTTTATCTTTATTCAGCTTCGCCACTTGTTGCTTTAAGTCAATGATACTGTCGGGAATAACTTGCACGATTTTGTCGCGATATTGCGGATGTTCATGTACAAAATCGTCGATTTGATAGCGTAATACCTCTCCCGTTACGGAATGGTCACTGACAATAAGAATTTGGGTGTAATCAGGGTGTAGTCGCTCTATGAGGGCTAAATTTGCCTCCAAATCGACATCTTCTGTTACTCCTGTTGCGTTCAGAGATTGGTGCAAAGAAGGATGATAATTGTTGATGCCGTTAAATATAACCGGGGTGTCTTTGATGATTGGTGCCAAACGCTGCATCAGTTCAAGCGCGTTGTTGTCGCTCACTAAAATGGCATCGAATCGTTCTTTGCTTAATTTCGTACGATATAAGGATTCAAGCTGAGCGAAAAACTGCTCACTCTGGTTACGTTTCGAGTCTAAATAGAGCACGCGCATATCCAGCGATCGATCACCCAATTGCTGCTCGATACCTCGCTGTATGGAATCCGTCCAGAAAAAACCTTGATGATAGGAGTGCACGACCAAAACTTTCGGATCTGAGGCCGCGGCAAACGCGCTCCAACATAGCGCGACAATAACCAGAAAACGCTGCACATTATCTCCATAGCTCGGAGTTAACCCGCAGTTACTCCTGCCAAACCTTGTGAATCCTATCCGCTATGAGTATAAAAGGGAGGTAAAACTCTATCCCTAACGGAAATAATAGTATGAATGCGAGCCTGCCGAAACTCGACGACCTTGACCGCGCAATATTAAAAACACTGATGGCTGACGCCAGAACGCCCTACGCAGAAATGGCAAAGCAGTTCGATGTCAGCCCTGCCACTATCCATGTGCGTATTGAGAAGATGAAATCGGCTGATATCATCGAAGGAACGGAGGTGATCGTAAATACCAAAAAGCTCGGCTACGATGTGTGCTGCTTCATTGGTATTAACCTAAACGCAGCTCGTGATTACCATTCCGCGCTAGAAAAACTCAACGCGCTCGACGAAGTCGTTGAAGCTTACTACACCACGGGCGCGTATAACATATTCGTCAAATTGATGTGCAAATCGATTGAAGAACTGCAATTTGTGCTGATTGATAAGCTGCAAGCCATTGATGAGGTTCAGTCTACGGAGACATTGATATCGCTGCAGAACCCAATTAACCGCAGTGTGAATCCGTGAATTTTTTATAAAAATGGACAAAAAAGGCCAACCGAATGGTTGGCCTTAGTATTTTTGGAAAGACAGCGTGCGCTTACGCTGCAATACCAGAATGGCGCAATAGCGCATCAATTTGTGGTTCACGACCACGGAAGCGCTTAAACAGCTCCATTGGTTCTTCGCTACCACCCATTTCTAGGATGTTATTCAGGAAGCTTTGACCCGTTTCTTTGTTGAAGATACCTTCTTCTTCAAAGCGAGAATACGCGTCTGACGACAGCACTTCCGCCCACAGATAGCTGTAGTAACCCGCGCTGTAACCACCAGCGAAGATGTGACCAAAGCTGTGCGAGAAGCGCGCCCACTCAACGGCTGGAACCACCGCGACTTTCTCTTTCACTTTCGCCAGCGTTTCCAGCACACGCGCGCCCACTTCTGGGTCGTATTCGGTGTGCAGAGTAAAGTCGAACAAACCGAATTCTAGCTGACGCAAAATGCCCATCGCCGACTGGAAGTTCTTCGCCGCGAGCATCTTATCTAGCATCGCTTTTGGCAACGGCTCGCCTGTCTCATAATGACCAGAAATGAACGCCAGTGCGTCTTCTTCCCAACACCAGTTTTCCAGGAACTGACTTGGCAATTCAACCGCATCCCAAGGTACGCCATTAATCCCTGATACCGCGCCAGTTTCTACTTGCGTCAGCATGTGGTGGATACCGTGACCAAATTCATGGAAAAGTGTCACAACTTCATCATGCGTAAACAGTGCTGGCTTGTCGCCCACTGGACGGTTGAAGTTACACGTTAGGTACGCCACCGGCGTTTGCAGTTCGCCAGAGAGCGTAATACGACGACCACGACAGTCATCCATCCACGCGCCACCACGTTTGTGCTCACGTGCGTAGAGATCTAAGTAGAAACTGCCACGCAGTGCGCCTTCAGCGTCAAAGATATCGAAGAAACGCACAGATTCGTGCCAAGTGTCCACGCCTTCGCGCTCAGTAACTGTCATGCCAAACACGCGGTTTAGCACTTCAAACAGACCACTGACAACCTTTGACTCTGGGAAGTACGGGCGCAGTTCTTCATCCGAGATTTGGAACAAGTGCTGCTTTTGTTTCTCGCTATAGTAAGCGATATCCCACACATTCAATTCTTCAACGCCAAACTCACTTTTCGCAAACTGACGCAACTCTTCGACTTCACGTTCACCTTGCGGTTTCGCACGTGTCGCTAGATCATTCAAGAAGCCCAACACTTGATCTGGCGTTTCGGCCATTTTCGTTGCTAACGATTTCTCGCTGTAAGTATTGAAACCCAACATGCGTGAAATTTCGTGACGCAGTCTCAGTTGCTCAGTAATGATTTCTGAGTTGTCCCACTTACCAGCATTTGGACCGCGATCAGAGGCGCGCGTCACATACGCTTCGTACACTTCTTTACGCAACTCTTGGTTGTCGCAGTACGTCATGACAGGTAGGTAAGATGGGATATCCAGCGTAATGAGATAACCATCGAGCTCTTTTGCTTCTGCCGCGGCTTTCGCTGCTGCCAGCGCCGATTCTGGCATGCCAGCAAGGTCTTTCTCATCAGTGATGTGCTTGGTCCAACCCATGGTGGCATCCAGTACATTGTTAGAGAATTTAGAGCTGAGCTCAGACATGCGCTTGCTGATTTCGCCGTAACGGTGCTGCTCATCGGATGGTAAACCAATACCCGATAGCTCAAAGTCTCGTAACGCATCGGTGATGGTTTTTTGTTGAGCGCGAGTCAGCGTTGCGAATGCATCACTGGCTTTAATCGCTTTGTACGCTTCGTACAGGCCTTTGTGCTGACCAACCCAAGTGCCGTATTCCGACAAAATTGGCAAACAACTTTCGTACGCTTCACGCAGATCTTCGCTGTTCACCACGGAGTTCATGTGACCAACTGGCGACCAAATGCGGCTTAAGCGGTCATCCGCTTCTTCAATTGGCGCAATCACACTGTCCCAAGTTGGGTGAGCATTATCTTTTAGAACTTCATCGATTTTCGCTCGGCAGTCAGCAATCGCTTGTTCAACGGCAGGCTTGATGTGTTCTGGTTTAATTTGAGAAAACGGAGGTAAGTCCGTAAACGTCAGAAGAGGATTAGACATGAATAATTCCTTTTGTGTTTTGACTCTGTGATTGCCTGTCTATTTTGTGTAGATAGGCCAACTCAATGTACAGACGAGCCAGCAACATGGATTGGGGGAGCTCCGTTCCCTTTCTCTATGCTGCGATGACCATATAGTCAACGAGCGCTACTCTGTCCTTGAGTCTTGTTATACCTAAATGAGATTTCACACTCTTTGAGCACGAGAAACTCACCTAGTTCAATTCGATTACCAATAGTAAGTGTGGGTGACTTAAAGAAATTTCAATAGTGAGCCCCTATTAGAGGAACGGATTTGATTGGAAGTTCTACATCTTTAAGTTACTTGAGTATAATACCGCCATAGAGTGAAAATCACAGACCACACTCAACCAAAGAGTGTTTCGAGAGTTTAATTTGTTAAGTTACCGCCACAGCTTCCACGCCGGCAACCATGCTGACGTGGTCAAACACATCGTTCAAAGCCTCATTCTTGATGCGCTGAAACAAAAAGATAAACCATTCGTTTATCACGATACCCACTCGGGTGTGGGCCGTTACGATCTGACTCACGAATGGTCTGAAAAAACGGGCGAATACAAGCAAGGCATCGCGCGTATTTGGGATAACCCAAACATTCCTGAAGACATCAAAAGCTACATCGATGCCATCAAAGTGCTCAACAACGGTGATAAACTGCGTTACTACCCAGGCTCACCACGTGTGGCGCGCGCGCAAATCCGCCCACAAGATCGCATGGTGCTGACCGAGTTGCACCCAGCCGATCACCCATTGTTAGAGCAAGAATTCCATCGCGATCGCCAAGTGAGCATCTTCAAAGAGGACGGGTTCCAGCGTCTAAAAGCCAGCTTACCGCCACAAGAGCGTCGTGGTTTGGTGCTGATTGACCCACCATACGAACTCGCGAAAGAGTACCGCGATGTAGTGCGCGCGATTCATCAGAGCCATAAGCGTTGGGCAACCGGTATCTACGCGATTTGGTACCCAGTGGTAAACCGTCACGACATCGAAGATATGATTGAGGGCCTGGAAGCACTGGGCATTCGTAAAATTCTGCAAATCGAGTTAGGTGTCGCACCCGATACCAACGAGCGCGGCATGACGGCATCCGGCATGATTGTGATTAACCCGCCGTGGAAACTGGAAAGCCAGATGAAAGAGATTCTGCCATTCCTGCAAGGCGCGATCGCACCAGCCACCGGCCACTGGAAAGTGGACTGGATTGTGCCAGAGTAAGTACTTCTGCACCGAAACCTCTCAGCGCAACGACATTTTCGTTGCGCTTTTTTATACTCTCAACTTTGCCCTCTCATCGCGCTTATTCTTCTTTTTGTGCCTCTCATCGCTATTTGTCATAAGTAATGTCGCTTTTTCCCATTTAGGAATTCGTTACATTCGATTTATGATAGTGGGATAACGGTGGCATTGAGTTCGAGCAAGGTCATCCCAATCTATCTATGTACCAGATAAAATTTATAAGCTCTTGGAGAAAGTAATGGCGACTCATTTTGACTATATCTGTATCGGTGGCGGCAGTGGCGGCATCGCATCTGCAAACCGTGCGGCGATGTACGGCGCTAAAGTTGCGCTAATCGAAGCTCAAGATCTTGGTGGCACCTGTGTAAACGTGGGTTGTGTACCGAAGAAAGTGATGTGGCACGGCGCACAAATCGCAGAAGCAATGAACCTGTACGCAGAAGATTACGGTTTTGATGTCGACGTGAAAGGTTTCGACTGGAGCAAACTGGTTGAGAGCCGTCAGGCGTACATTGGTCGTATTCACCAATCTTACGATCGCGTTCTTGGCAACAACAAAGTAAACGTGATTAAAGGCTTTGCTAAGTTTGTTGACGAGAAAACCGTAGAAGTAAACGGTGAACATTATACTGCGGATCACATCCTGATCGCGGTGGGTGGTCGTCCTACTATTCCAAACATTCCAGGCGCTGAATACGGCATCGATTCAAACGGCTTCTTCGACCTAGCAGAGCAACCAAAACGCGTTGCGGTTGTCGGCGCTGGCTACATCGCAGTTGAAATTGCTGGCGTGCTGCACGCACTAGGTACAGAAACGCACCTGTTCGTACGTAAAGAGTCACCACTGCGTAGCTTCGATCCAATGATCATCGATACGTTGGTTGAAGTGATGGAAGCAGAAGGCCCAACACTGCACACCCATTCTGTACCAAAAGAAGTGGTAAAAGAAACCGATGGCAGCCTAACTCTGCACCTAGAAAACGGTGAGAGCCAAAACGTTGACCAACTGATTTGGGCAATCGGTCGTCACCCAGCAACAGACGCAATCAACCTAGCGTCAACTGGCGTGGCAACGAACGAAAAAGGCTACATTAAGGTAGACGAATACCAAAAAACCAACGTGAAAGGCATCTACTGTGTGGGTGACATCATGGAAGGCGGTATCGAGCTAACGCCAGTAGCAGTGAAAGCGGGTCGTCAACTTTCTGAGCGTCTGTTCAACAACAAACCAAACGCGAAGATGGACTACGATTTGGTACCAACTGTGGTATTTAGCCACCCACCAATCGGCACTATCGGTCTTACAACGCAAGAAGCGGAAGAGAAGTACGGCAAAGACAACATCAAAGTCTACACATCTGGCTTTACTGCGATGTACACCGCCGTTACTAAGCACCGTCAACCATGTAAGATGAAGCTTGTATGTGCGGGTGAAGAAGAAACGGTTGTTGGTCTACACGGCATCGGTTTCACGGTAGATGAAATGATCCAAGGCTTCGGCGTAGCAATGAAGATGGGCGCAACCAAAGCAGACTTCGACTCTGTTGTGGCTATCCACCCAACAGGCTCAGAAGAGTTTGTAACGATGCGTTAATTGCGCGCTAATCGCATTGCTGATTTCAGCGAATCATTTGAAAAGGTCATCTTAGGATGATCTTTTTTTGTTTGCCCATGCTTAACTCGCATTCTCCAATAACGTGCGAATAAACTCGGCTTTGATAGCACTCTCCTGCTTACCGTCATGAATCAGACACAAGTCTGCACGCAGTGACTCTTTCAGCTTGATAAAACGAATCCCATGCCAATGATGCTGAGAAAACGTCGACGGCACCAACGTCACGGTGTTGCTGTTTGCTACATACGCCATCAAGGTGCTTGGCTCCACCACTTGTTTGCCAATATGGGGTGAAAAGCCTTCTTGCAGACAGGCATTGATGATGAAGTTTGCCGAGGCAGAATTCGCCAAACTCATAAACGCAAACTCACACGTCTTTAAATCTTGGAGCCGCAGCAAAGATTTGCTGGCTAACTCATGTTGCTCCGACACCGCCACCACAAACACATCTTTGCCCAAAGATACCGACTGATACGGATAAATGTTGAGTGCATCGGCAAAACGCACAATGCCCACATCAATTTTCTTCTCGCTCAGATGCTTCTTTTGCGTCTCTGGGTTGAGGTCAAAAATGTCGGCGTGATAAGTGTCATGCTCAGCATGGAAGCGCTGTAACAAACGATCAAATCCGCCCCAAAATGCGCTACTTACCACACCAACTCGCAGGATATTTCTCTGGTTCAACCCCACTTGCTGCACTTGATTGAGCGAGACATCCAAGGTCTGAAAAATCAGTTGGCATTTGGACTCCAACAATCGCCCGGCCTCCGTCAGCATGACGTTTCTTGAATCACGCTCAAACAGTTTGACGTTAAGCACCTCTTCCAACTCTTTGATGCGATTGCTCAACGGCGAATTGGTGATATTGAGGTTCTCGGCCGCCTTAGTGAAATGCTTGGTTTGTGCGACCTCGTAAAAGTAACGCAGCATCTTCAGCGTCACGCGCTCAAATGGTTCTGACTTCATGCATTGAGTCCTAGCGAATTTCATCATCCTCTTTTTAAGGATGATAGTAGCGAATAAAGCAAAGATAACCAGCGCAGAAAGTCACACAATGGAATCAACACACAACCAGAAGGTGACTAACATGAATCACGATCCAGTAATCGGCGCGCTACAAACCATTCGCGAACGCAAACCAAACTTCCAACCTAAAGCGGCGTTTATTTTAGGCTCTGGCTTAGGCGTATTGGCAGACGAGCTACAAGACAAAGTGGTCATTCCATACGAAGAGCTCGAAGGCTTTCCGGTTAGCACCGTGCAAGGCCACTCTGGTGAGTTGGTACTTGGCACCATGGGCGGCGTAGACGTAGTGTGCATGAAAGGTCGCGGTCACTACTACGAACACGGCTCAATGAAGGTCATGACAACACCCGTACGAACCTTTAAAAAGCTGGGCTGTGAGTTTCTGCTCGTCACCAACGCGGCAGGCTCACTTCGCCCTGAGCGTATTGATGTCGGCTCTCTGGTGGTATTTCATGACCACATCAACACCATGCCTGAATCGCCAATGATCGGTCCGAATGATGAAGAGTACGGCCCGAGGTTCTTCAGCCTCGCCAATGCGTACGACAAAGACCTGCGCGCAGAAGCGTTTGAAGTTGGCAAAGCCAATGGCATTCACCTGAATGAAGGTGTGTTTGTCTCTTACACAGGCCCCAACTTTGAGACCGCAGCCGAAATCCGCATGATGCAAATCATCGGTGGTGATGTAGTGGGCATGTCGGTCGTGCCAGAGGTGATTTCTGCGGCGCATTGCGGCTTACCCGTATTGGCAGTGTGTGCGATCACCAACATGGCAGAAGGCTTGGGAGATGTAGAATTGTCTCACGCCCAAACATTGAAGTGCGCGAAGCTAGCCGAAGCAGATTTCATTCGCTTTATTAAGCGCTTTATGAAGCATCACTTCTAAAGCTGTTTCATTCCAAAAAGCAAAAGGGTCATCAAGTAACTTGATGACCCTTTTTCGTATCACGTTTTCTAACGTTCGGGGGTATTTCGAAGCCGTTTGTGCGTTTTACTTAACTGCGCGAACCAATTCAGCAATGCCTTCCCAATCGCCGTTGTCCATCATTGCGGTTGGCACCATCCAAGTACCGCCACAAGCTACAACCGATTTCAGCGCTAGGTAATCTTCAACGTTGGATGGGCTTACGCCACCTGTTGGCATGAATTCAACTGGGTAAACCGCCGTGAGTGCTTTCAGCATGTTTACGCCGCCTGATGGCTCAGCAGGGAAGAACTTCAACGTACGCAGACCCATTTCCATCGCTTGCTCAACCAAGCTTGGGTTGTTTACACCCGGTACGATAGTCACGCCACGTTGCTGACAGTATTTCACTGTGGTTGGGTTGAAGCCTGGGCTAACGATAAAGTCCACGCCCGCTTCGATTGCGATGTCGACTTGTTCTGTGGTCAGAACGGTGCCCGCGCCAATCAACAGTTCTGGGTACGCTTCACGCATGATGCGAATAGACTCCGCCGCCGCTTCGGTGCGGAATGTTACTTCCGCACATGGTAAACCGTTTTCTACCAACACTTTTGCCAGTGGCAGAGCGTGTGCTACGTCGTTGATTGCGATAACTGGGACGATTTTGATTTCTCTTAATCGTTGTTCAAGTGTTGTCATGGGGAACCTCTAAAGAATAAAGCTTAATGTTGCGACGATAATAAACGCGATACCGCCAAGTAACGTTTCCATTACCGTCCAAGTTTTTAATGTGGTTTTCTCATCCATCTCAAGCAGACGAGAGACCAACCAGAAACCAGAGTCATTGAAGTGAGACAGTACCGTTGCACCACCCGCAATCGCGATTACGATAAAGCAAAGGTCTAGTTCACTCAAACCTGTTGATGCTGCCACAACTGGCGCGATAAGAGCCGCCGTCGTGGTTAGCGCGACGGTTGCCGAGCCTTGAGCAACACGCAAACAGGTTGAAATCACAAACGCCGCCACAATCACAGGCATACCTGTGTCTGTAAGAACGTCAGCCAGTGCATCACCAATACCGCTTGAACGCAGTACGCCGCCAAACATGCCACCTGCACCCGTTACTAGGATAACACCACAGATAGGAGCCAATGACTCACCACACAATTTTTCTAGTTTTGCCATGCCGTAGTCTTTGGCAAACACAGCCAGACAGACAATCAAAGTAATCAGCAACGCGACTGGGGTTTTACCTAGCATACGTAGGAACTCAACCAGTGCCGTTTTGCCATCAATCACACCCGCAACCGCCAGTGTGTTCAATACCGTATCCAAACAGATTAGCAGGACTGGCAGCACAAGGATGGTCATAACCGTGCCAAATTTTGGTGCGTTGCGCTCATCCACCATCGCTTCGCCATTAAAGAAGGCTTTAGATAGTGGAATATCGAATTTTTTGCCCGCGTACAAGCCAAATAAGTAAGCGCCAAGGTACCAAGTTGGAATAGCCACCAGAATACCCACCACCAATAACAGACCGATGTTTGCGCCAAGAAATTCTGCCGCTGCAACCGGACCTGGGTGTGGTGGAACAAACGCGTGCATAACCGCAAAAGCACCGGCAGCAGGCAACGCGTATTTAATTGGTGAGCCACCAAAACGAGCCGCCACACTTAGGATGATTGGCATCATCACTACAAGGCCAGCATCGAAGAAGATTGGGAAGCCAAACAGTAATGAAGCGACGCCCAAAGCAAATGGTGCGCGCTCTTTACCAAAGCGACCAATCAAAGTGTCTGCCAGCACTTTAGCACCGCCAGTCACTTCAAGAATTTTACCGATCATCGCACCAAGACCAACCAGCAATGCCACGGAAGCCAGTGTGCCGCCGAAGCCGCTCATCATGGTCGATACGACTTTCTCAGAAGGAACGCCAGCGGCGATTGCTGTGCCTAAACTCACCATAGTAAGGGAAGCAAAAGCATGGACTTTCAGTTTAATGATCAGAACGAGTAACGCTGCAATGGCAAGGCCTGCAATCGTCAGTAGGAACGTAGGATCTGGGGCTTGGGTTAATTGCTCCATAGGTTCACCTTTAAGAATTATTGTTTGTGTTATGGTTCACATTTATTTCAGTTACCGATAACATTAATAAGATAAACCCATATTTTAAAGTGAATTCAAAAATTGAGATCACGCGCAAATTTGGTTATGAGGATAAGTTATGGCTGGTAGTAGTGTCATCGTTATGGGCGTTTGTGCTAGTGGTAAAAGCACAATTGGTGAGCATCTAGCGAAAAAGCTAGGGCGTAAATTCATTGATGGTGATGATCTTCATCCACGAGCGAACATTCAGAAAATGGCATCGGGCCAGCCTCTGAACGATGATGATCGCAAGCCATGGCTAGAACGCATTCGTGATGCGGCGTACAGCCTAGAAAGCAAAAACGAACACGGCATTATTGTCTGCTCAGCACTGAAAAAGATTTACCGCGATCAGATCCGCGAAGGCAACGACAACGTGACCTTCCTGTTCCTTGATGGCGATATGGAGTTGATCCTAAATCGCATGCGTATGCGCAAAGGCCACTTCATGAAAGAAAACATGGTGAAGAGCCAATTCGAGACGCTAGAGCGCCCAGACAACGAGCCTCAAACTCTGATCGTCAGTATCGACGGAGACATCAGCGACGTGGTGGAACGCTCTGCCGCTGAGCTAATCAAAATGCAAGCGATCGAGGTGGCGTAATGACTCACTCTGTTGTTCTTGAGGTCACACAACGTTTGACCGAGCGCAGCCGTGAAGCGCGCGCTGCGTTTCTTGCTCGCACCGAAGTGCAAGCCGAAGCGGGCAAAGGCCGCGTTGGTTTATCTTGTGGTAACTTAGCCCATGCAGTCGCCGCTTCTTGCTCTTCTGAAAAGAAAAACATTCTCGATTTTACTCATGCCAACGTCGCGCTGATCAGCGCCTACAACGACATGTTGAGCGCCCACCAGCCGTACCAAGACTACCCAACGCAAATCAAACAAGTGCTGGCGGACTACGGCCATACAGCGCAAGTCGCAGGTTGTGTGCCAGCGATGTGCGATGGGGTGACTCAAGGTCAAGCAGGCATGGATATGTCGCTGTTTTCGCGTGACTTAATTGCGCAATCAACGGCGTTGTCTTTGAGCCACAATGTCTTTGATGCCACATTACTGCTTGGCATCTGTGACAAAATTGCCCCGGGGCAACTGATGGGCGCACTGTCTTACGCGCACCTACCGACTGCGTTTGTACCAGCGGGTCTGATGGCAACAGGCATCAGCAACGAAGAGAAAGTCGACGTGCGCCAAAAATACGCAGCGGGAGAAGTCGGCAAAGACGCTCTGCTGGATATGGAGTGTCGCGCTTACCACTCTGCGGGTACATGCACGTTTTACGGCACCGCCAACACCAACCAGTTGGTGTTCGAAGCCATGGGCTTGATGCTGCCAGGTTCGGCATTCATTCATCCCCATACCCAACTGCGTAAAGCGTTAACCGCTCACGCGGCTCTGAAAATCGCCTCAATGACGGCGGGTTCTGCACACTTCCGTCCGTTGGCAGAAGTGGTCACAGAAAAGAGCTTGGTCAACGGCATCATCGCTCTACTCGCATCTGGCGGCAGTACCAATCACACCATTCATATGATCGCCGTGGCGCGTGCTGCTGGCATCTTGCTCACGTGGCAAGACATCAGCGATCTGTCGGATGTGGTTCCTTTGTTAGCTCGCGTTTACCCGAACGGCCCAGCCGATATGAACGCGTTCCAAGATGCGGGTGGCGTGCCAGCGTTATTGTACCGCTTGAACGAATCCGAGCTTTTGCATCGCGATGTGAAACCCGTGTTTGGTGAATTTGAAGACCAAATGACGCTACCGAGTCTTGTCGATGGACAACTGACTTGGACACCGTGCCAAGGCAGCCAAGACGGTGACGTGATCGCCAAACCGGAGGCCACGTTCCAAAACACTGGCGGCACTCGCGTACTGACTGGCAACTTGGGTAAAGCAGTGGTGAAAGTCTCTGCGGTGAAAGAAGATCAGCGCATCATCGAAGCGCCTGCGATCGTATTCCAATGCCAACACGAAGTGGAAGCGGCGTACAAACGCGGTGAGCTAAACCAAGATTGCATCGTTGTGGTCACACACAACGGCCCAGCGGCAAACGGCATGCCTGAACTGCACAAGCTGATGCCCATTTTAGGTAACGTGCAAAAAGCGGGCTTTAAAGTAGCGCTGGTTACTGACGGTCGTTTATCTGGCGCGTCAGGTAAAATTCCGTCTGCGATCCATGTTTCTCCAGAAGCCATTCGTGGCGGCGCGATTGGTTTGGTGCGCAATGGCGATTTGATTCGCCTTGATTGCCAAACGGGCGAACTGAACAACTTAAGCGACACCACTGGTCGCGAGTTGATTCATTTCGATACCGAATCCACCCAACAAACATGGGGACGAGGCTTGTTTAGCGTGATCCGCCAAAACGTCTCTAGCGCAGAAGAAGGCGCAAGCTTCATTGTTTAAGCCAGAAAAACAAAAAGAGCGGAGTTTGATACTCCGCTCTTTGTATTTGTCTTCGTTGTTTTTGTTTGGCTTGATTAAGCGGTTTTCATCACCACGACCGCAGCAATCACCACAAAGATACCAAACCAGCCGATTGGCTTGAGTTTCTGCTTAAACAGCAAAGCACCACCCACTGCGGTACCCAAGATACCGATCGCGCCCCAAGAGGCGTAAGCAATGGCTAAGTCGATCTCTTTCACCGCTTGCGCCAACAGCGTGAACGCAGCCAGTACCAGCACAATCGCGGTAATGCCCCAGCCTTTGTATTTAAAGCCGTGAGAACGTGTGAGCGCCATGTTCGCCACGATATCGACCAAGGCAGCCATCACGACAAATCCAAATGACATCGTAAAAAATTGACTCATGATTCACACCTTACACTTGTAGAAAATGAACGTTCTTTTGCCAGTTTATCGGCGTTTTTCTTGGTGTTAGATTGACCGTGTGACTCACCTAAAGTCACACAAACGATGCCGATGACAGCTAACATCAAACCAAGCAGCTCTTGGGTATTTAAGTCAGAATCAAACAACACGATCGAAACGACCGTGATCAATGAGATACCCAACCCTTCCCAAATAGCGTATGCCACGCCGATAGAAATCTTTTTCGCTGCAATCGAGAGGAAGTAGTACGACACCGCAATCAATACGTACATCACGATGTAGCCCAACCATCCATGACCTTGTCCGATAAAAGACATGGTGCTGGTGCCTGCTACTTCGGCAACGATGGCGAGCAATAAAAATAGACGTGCAACTAGCATGATGAATCCTCCATCAGAAATTAAAAAACTGCATAACGGAGAATGGTGAATGTCACGCATCTGTATCGACATTCAAAAAGTTAAAAAGATAAAAATGAGCCACTTCTCCTGACTATTTGAGCTAAGGTTAGCGCTGAGCAGGAAAAAGAGACAGGTAATTGAGATATTCATTTTTGAATATCTATAGGATCGAGTTGTCTATGTAATCACACATTTTCTTCATGGTTATCTTATGCAGAGAATCTCGGTGACGCGAGACAATAATCCGTCGTCACTGTGCGAAAATTAATGGCATCTTCAGAGTTTGGCGTACCACTTTATGTAAGTGTCGGTGCAAAGGATGGTTGCGATTGGTTTGTAAGAAACCGCCAGAGACGACAAACTGGCTAAACTCACGGTTGACCAAAGGCATCGCGTAAGAGTCCAGCTCCGGCATCAATACTGCTGAGCTTTGGCTGGCATACATAATTGCGTCGGTTTCTTGCAGCATTTGGCACGCCACGCGCAAATTATAGGATTTCAATAACACCACAGGCTCATAGCCCATGCGGCGATACTCGGACTCCACGGTACAAAGTGGTTTATACGAAGCGGGCGCAGGCAGAGACACCAGAGGCAGTTTGGAGACCGTGTCCCAATCATTGCTGACTTTCGACAAAGTCGGGTGGTTTTTACGTGCCAAAATCACCCGTTTTTCAACAAACAACGGACGCATATAAATGTCTTTCGACAGCTCGGTCTCTTGGTCTAGAATGCAGTAATCGTGCTCGCCCTCTAACATTTCATCGTGCGAGTAACTGTTCCAACTGGAAAAGGCAAAGTGCGCTTTGGGAAAGGCTCGATGACAGCCAGTTAGCAATCGCTGCCCTTGTTCATCCATCAAATAAGGGTCGGTCACAATCGCGATCTGCCCTTGGTATTGCAGTGGGTCGAACACTTCAAACTCTTGCACCACTTTTTCCAGTGGTGCAATCATGTTGTCGAACTCGGCGGCGAGACGTATCGCCATCGGTGACGGCTCAACCCCATGCGCTTTACGCACAAACAGCGGGTCATCAAACACTTGCTTAAGCTTCATTACGCCGCGGCTGGCGCTCGGTTGAGAAATGCCCAGCTGCATTGCGGCCAGCTTGATGCTGCGGTTTTCCACCACGGCTTTTAATAAACGCATTAAGTTGAGATCCAATGCATCCAGCTGATGTGCCATACCCTAACTTGCCAATACCATTGATGATCGAACACGAAGAGCGGTTAACTGCGAGTTAAACACTCTCTCCTGAAGTGATCTGATAACCCATATCAAACACTTTTTCTTCTTGCGCTTCACCTTTCAGACGCGCAATTAAAAGCTCTGCACTCTTTACACCAATTTGGAAACGCGGCGTATCAACGCTAGTCAGTTTCGGGCTGATGGTTTGACCAATATCCAGCGCGTTATAGCCCACAACCGCCAACTGCTGCGGAACTTGAATGCCACGTTGTTGCGCGCTCAGCATGGTCCCTATCGCGATGTCGTCGTTGGTACAGAATACGCCATCAAGCGTTGGGTACGTTTTCAGAGCGCGTTCAAGCAAATCATGAGCTAAAGAGAAGCTAGAGTGATCACCCGTTAATACGTGCTTAGGTTCTAGCCCTACTTCCGTCATCGCGCGATCATAACCTTGCATACGCAGCTTGGTTCGCGTATCCAAACGCGCCCCAAAATAAACGATTGTGCGCTTACCTGAATCTAGCATCTGCTTAACCGCCGTGTACGAGGCATCTTCATGATCTAGCCCAACCGCCATATCAATCGGCTCTGGTGGTAGTTCCATGGTTTCCACCACAGGGATCCCTGCATTTTTTATCATTTGCAATGTACGCGGCGTGTGATGGCTTTCAGTTAGAATAAGTCCATCGACCTGATAAGAGAGTAATGATGCGATCTTGCGTTCTTCTTCAAGCTCATCGTAGCTAAAATGCGCTAAAAGCGTCTCATAGCCATTGGCTTTGGTCACCATCTCGATGCCCTGAACAAAGGAAGCAAAAATTTGGTTGGACAATGAGGGCAGTAAAATACCAATGGCTTTACTGGACGACTTTGACAACATAGCGGGGGCGCGGTTTTCGATGTATCCCATCTCTTCAATCGCAGTCGCAATCTTGGCCCGAGTCTTTTCTGCCACCGATTCAGGGTTACGCATATAACGTGAAACCGTCATCTTCGTGACACCAACTTGGTCTGCGACATCCTGCAATGTCGTGCGAGTTTTCTTATTCTGTTGAGCCATAAATATGTGATTTATCAGTAATGTTACAAGTAACATTATGACGAATAGACTCTCTGCCGACAAGCTCAGTGAAAATAATTCGCAAAATCATGACGTTATTATTCTATTAGCCACCAAATTGCGTTTCATACATTGTGAGTCAAAGCCGAATAAATAAATGACATTTATATCAAAGTTCTTATAAAATGCCGTACCTAAAAGAATAAGACATTAGGCACAGTGCAGTTAGGCTCTAGCGAAACCCAGATTTACTATCACTTGCTTGATCTGGACGACTCCCAAAAGCAGCAATACCTCCAAGCATTGCAACAAAGTCAACCTGAGCTGTATCAACAACTCGTTCCTCTTTTAGCCCACGAGACACCTGAAGAACAACTAACGCAGTTACTTTACTTTGGTGCTCACCAGGCTACGAACCGAGACGTCGATCTAAGCGGAGAAGTCATCAGTAAGTATCGCCTAACTCATGAGTTGGGTCGCGGTGGCATGGGTGTCGTTTACGCCGCTCTACGGGCAGATGAAACGTTCGAACAAGATCTGGCCATCAAGTTTATTCAAAGCAATTTGAGTAATGTGCTGGGACAACGTGCACTCTTCGATGAGGCACAACTGCTCGCGCGTCTAAACCATCCGTACATAGCGAAAGTGTTTGATGGCGGCCTTCATCAAGATTCAGTTTACATCGTGATGGAGCGGGTATTTGGTCAAACCTTAGATGAATACCTGTCAGAAAATAAGCTGGAAAAGACGGAAAAACTGCTGCTGTTTAAGCAGATTTGTCAGGCGATGGAGCACGCCCACCAGCATCATGTTTTGCATGCCGATCTAAAACCAGAAAATATACTGATCGATCGTAGCAAACGACCCAAACTGCTCGACTTCAACTTGACTCAAAAAGCGCACTCCACCCGAGAGGGCTCACCCTCGGCACTGATTGCGTTTAGCCAAAATTTTGCCAGCCCTGAGCAGCAGGCAGGACAAGTACTGACAGAGCAAAGCGATGTTTATTCATTGGGCAAAATCCTCGCTTTGATGTTTCCGTCACCAGCGGTTTGGTCTGATGTGTATTGGGTGATAAGACGGGCGACGCGTCCAGCCACCCAAGTGCGATACTCAGATGTACGAGCGCTACGCATTGATATCGAGCGAATTATCGAACGTCGCCCTATCGAGCAGAAAAAACACTGGCCGTTGTATAGCGCCTTTCGCTTGGTGCAACGGCGCCCTCTTGCTTCTGCATTGTCAGGCATCATCGTGCTATCAGGTGTGCTATTTGGCAGCGCCATGATGCAAAAGAATATCCAACTGCAACAAGAGAAGAAGATTGCAGAAGATATGATGTACGAAATGACTCGCCTTATCTTCCACGCGAAGGGGCAGAATGTCGAACACCTCTCGGTGAGCTCCATGATGGAGTTAACACGAAGACGGATACTCTCTAATCCAGATATCCCCAAACATATAAAACAAAAAATGTTGTTGGCGATGATGACACCGGTGCCAAAGAAGCACCTAACTACTCCAATGAGTTGTCAGCCAAATTGTGCGTCTGAGGACAGCACCAACCAATAAGGCTTAAAATAAGATGTATACACGTTCAGTGGTATTTTGGCTGTCTGCATTGACGGCTACCTCCACGTTAGCAGCAGACACTTCTGCTGCCACTTCACACCCGCCCACTTCATCCTTGAAGCAAGGCTACTTTATCGATGCGCCGGTGACTGGCTTGTATTACAAAACCAGTTCCAATATCACTGGCGTTACCCAACAAGGGGCATTTCACTACCAACCTGGTGATGTGATTAGCTTCTTCCTTGGCAACGATGATAAGGGGTATCTGCTGACAACCTTATCAAGCCAAGAAGTGCTTACACCGACGATGGCAACAACCAAACCCAGTCGTAGCATCAATATGACGCGCCTGCTGCTCTCTCTCGACAGCACGCCTGAGAATCGTAAGGAAATTGTCTTAGCCAACCGCGTGTTGTCTGATGCTCGCTTTCAAAACCAGCTCAAGGGCCTTGACCTCAATTATCTGGATGACGCCAAACGTCACCTCAATCTCGACTGGGTGTCTGTCGATGAGGCAATCGAGCACTTAAACGAAAGCCAGCTGTACATTGAGAAAAACTTTGCCTCAGATGAGATCATCTTCGAACCTCGCGGCATGACGTTCAAAAACATCGTGATCAAAAAGAAAGATTGGCAAGGCCGCGCTTGTGCTTACGATTTACGTTATCAATATCATCCTAAATATCGCCCTCCGTTTGGTGAAACTCGATTCACCATCACCAAAGATTCATTGATTGAGCACCCAAGCGTTGGCGACCATTTTCAAGGTTGCTTCCTCTCGATGAAGCACCCTATCACGGAAGACATTGTCGAGCCGATAAGCAAATTTGCGGATTGGTTTAATATCGTCGGTTGCTCAATCACTGGGTGCACCCGCAACGACTTGAATGGTTTCTCTCTCTCGAAGACTTTGATGATGAAGGCGACTGGAAATACCGCTCCGTTGCACTCAACTTTGATCCAAGTACTGAGCTACTGATGGAAAAAGTACAAGGCCTTGGGCGTAAAAAAAACATCCACCACCACAATCGTACAGAAATGCTGTGGTTTACCTACCCCAACACGAACGAACACGACATCGACTACCTCGGGGTATGGCAGCAGACCCAATACCACCAGCAGTCCATGACACAATCGTGCCTATTGATGCGCCACCAACAAGTCATGCGACTGCCGCACAATGCAGACACCTGTCCAACCGACGCAAGCCTATACACCCAAGATGTCACCCAAGAGTATGCGGACATGTGGTGGGTCAACAATGACGAACCCAAAGCCGAGCTTGCGCAAATGAATGTCATGGTACGTTGGTCAACGACCCCTGCCGAAATCAATTACACCACTTGGGAATATCTGCCCGCTGGCGCAACTTGGGAGCAAGGCATTTTATATCGCTATCAACAAGATGTTCTCCGCAACCGAGACGGCTCTGATCGCATTGAAACCCACACCATTTCTGAATTTGTCAAAGTGAGCGAGGATGTATAACCATGGCAACAGCAGTAGCACTGACACAAATCATTCAACAATGGCAATCTGGTGATAAACAAGCTGAGAGTGAGCTTTACCAATTTGCGTATTTGCAGTTACGTAAGATCGCCCAACACGAGCGTGAACGAAACGCGGAAAAGTACGGCACCGACAACAAAGTATTGGCTGATAGCGTCAACAGCACCACGGCATTAATTCATGATGCTTACCTAAAGATGTCCAACTGCGACATGAGTGAAATTGAAACAAAACGTGATTTCTTTTTGATGGCCGCCAAAGTGATGCGTCAAATCTTGATCGATAACGCACGCTCGCACCAAGCACAAAAGCGTCAACACATCACATTGATGAGAGATGAAGAAGATCGTTTCGAGCAATTGATTATCATGGATAAAGCGCTGGATAACTTCAGTAGCCGTTACCCACGCCAATCAAGTGCACTCAAACTCAAGTATTTAATGGGAATGAAAAACCAAGAAATCAGTGAACTGCTCGAGTGCAGCGCAAGCTTAATAGAGAAAGACCTAAAATTCTCTCGCAGCTGGTTGCAATCACGAATGGCGCACGCGTAATGAGAAGCAAAAAGTTTTGGATAATCGGCGCAATCTGCGTTGGTTTGCTCGGCGTATACTGCATGTCAGACGAATCCAGCTTGGCATCCGCGGCGGACTCATCAGACAGCACAAGCCAATCAACCACGCGAACACATCGTCAATATGAGCGCACATCTTTAGTTGAAGTAAAGCAAGCGTTGACAGGTTCTGCGTTGGAGAACGCCCACACAAAAGACGGTGATGACGCCTTCAATTCTGCCATTTTAGGACAACCAGGGCCAGTTACGAACCCATTTCATACTACAGAAGACGGCTCTTTTTACGACTCGTCTGTGGGTTATGAAGACAGCCGCTCAAAAGAGGACCCATCAGAGAACAATAAACCCATCATCAACCTCACGGTGGAACAACAGCTACAAACCATTATTTATGCTTGGGAGCTCAACCAAAACTCTCCGATTAGCTATTCGCTCAATCTTAACCAACTGTTTGAAGACCCGGATGGTGATCTCCTCACCACTCGGATTTGGCTCGAAAACGCCAATGGATTAAGGGTGCTAAACCAAGGACAAATGATGGTGCTAGGTGCACCAGAGAACATTAAAACCACCACATACCTGGCGGTAGCGGCGCGTGATGATTACCACGGCGACAGCGACCATGCGTGGGTCACAACACGTTTTGAGTTGCCTGTTGTCACTCCAGGTCACAATGACACGGAACACCCGTTAATTGGCGGCATTGTCTATCGCTTGGAGACGACGCAAAACCTTGGCGGTACCGCGTACGCGTATGAAGTGGTGTATTGCGAAGCGTTTCAGTTTGAGGATGACGAGGTACGTTATGCCGCCTCAAACAACAAACACCAGTGTCCTGAAAAGGGAGACTTAAAAAAGGTGGGTGAGTACAAAATCAGTGATGACTCGTTGATTGTTTATGTCCACGGCGTACGCCAAATTTGGACCACCAAAAAGGTATACGCATCTCAGGTTCATAAAGAGACTCAGAACTATTTCACCACCGTATTTGATGGCAAACAATTCGAAAGCTACACCATGCAAAAAAACAAGCAATCGATGGAAAAACGCATCAATGTCCACACTGGTGAGTACGAATATCAAGGAACGTTGTTTGACTACCTCTTTCCCATTTCAGGAGGGGGTTACATAAACGGGACTGCTAGCAACTACATATTTGATAGAAGTGTTCAGGGTAACGAACCAGTGCACAAGCTGGACTCTGATCTCAATATGAAATCAAACCAACATGACCTATTTTGTCATGATTATTTACTTTACTGGTACAGCTCTATCGTAGCAGGGCGAGGAGAGTTTGCCGATATTATCTCTAGCTCAATGGATTTTGACGGCGTAAATCCAATACATTGTGCTGAATGGCCAGATGATTACTGGCAACGAACATTTATGTTTTACAACCTTGAATACACAGATTACGACATATTCATTCCAGGCGAAGTCTACAGTTATGTGCTTAAACCTCACCCTCAATTTGCTGATCGCGTTGAGGAATTTAAGATCAACATGATTTATCACGCCCCAGTCCTTACCAACACCCAATAAACCTTTCTTTACATGTGGTTATTTTGACAAAACAATCATCTCCAAAATAAAACTGGAACCGTGATCAAATTATCAATTTTCCACCATAGACAAAAAATAGAAATAAATTTTACGGGTTTTGTGCGGTTTTTCGTGTCTTGAACCTAGGCTCAATAGTCATTAAAAAGACACCACTCTCTTCAATCTCACTAGTGAGATTGAAAGATAAAAACAATAAAAAAGCGACTTTCTCATTCGGAAACGAAACAAGGACAAATGAATAATGAATAAGGTGAGTTTATTAGCAGCGTCAGTGGCTATCGCTCTTACTGGCTGTGGCGGTTCAGATGGTGGTTCAAACAGTGCTAACAACGGTGTTGTGATCACAGGCTTTGACGGCTACTTCAAACATGCAGTTGTTTTTGAAGATACGAACAACAACGGCCAATGGGACACTCAAGAAACATTCCTTGGTCTGACCGATGAGAAAGGTCAGCTTAAATTGGATGCAAAACCAGAAAACACTCTAGCACTGCAGACCATTACACCAAACGGTGCAAAGCAGAAACAGCTTATCGCTTTGGATTCTAAAGAGTACGCTGGCAAATACACGGTTGATATGGATCATCCAGGCCAAGCCATGGCCCACGAAATCGTGTTCCGTGCACCAACATCGTCAAACGTGATTTCACCTATCACAGACCTTGTTGCGATTGAAATGGCAAAAGATCCATCCATTAGTGAAGAAGACGCAAAAGCCAAGGTAAACCAAGCGCTAGGAGGCTCAGAAGAAGCACCAATTGATCTGTACAGTGATTTTGTTGAAAGTGCGACAAAAAACGCCGAACTACATAAAACCGCTCAGATTCTGACCGACTCAAAAGCGCAAAACCCAGCTAACTACGAGAAAAAGGCCACTGAATTTGCTCAAGCGGCAAACCAAGAAGTCGATCGTCTTATCGCATCCGGCGAAAACATCAATGATGCAAGCCTACGCCCAATCATCACTGACGCGACCCCAAATAGCGACAACTTAGCACCTGAAACGGCAATCAATAACAAGCTAACCGTAAACGAAACCGTCGAAGAGGCTGCTAAAGATAAGCTTGGCAAATTACCAAAAATCGTACAAGGCGCAGGCTTTGATGGCGTTGAACTAAACATCGAAGGTCTTTTCACAGACAAAGACCAAAACCTTGTGACAACCAAACTGACGCACAACTTAGCAGGCACAGGCATTGAAGTTGCGCAAACTGGCAACCTGATTGTTCTATATCCGACTGCTATCGTAGAAAAATCTGGTGATTTTGAGATCGTCCTAACGGCGCAAGACATTGATTCTTCAGGTAAGGTTTTGGGTACGGTAAGCACCGTATTTAAGTTCGAAATCGAATCGGCAAACTTACCACCAATAGTTGTAGAAACAGAACAAGCGCATCTACAGTCCATCATTGATGGTTGGTACCTACAACAAGGTGAAGTGTTTGAACAAACTCTCGATATTTCTAGCTTGTTCCAAGATAAAGACGGTCATATCACCGACTACTCAGCGGACTATGTGGACATTGAAGGTCTAACAGTATCTGAGGATGGCAATGCGATTGTCACCATTAAAGGCACACCGACAAAAGCGAGCGAAGCTGGTGCAGCACTTGCGATTAGCGCAACAGATGGCCATACCGCGGTACAGATTGCGCTCAGCATGCCAACGGTTATCGAAGGCGTAACGCCACCACCAGTAGTACCGACTTTGGGCTTCACTCACGAGCACTTCAACGGTCAAGAATGGAAAATGGGTAGCTTCGCTCAAAAAGACGGTGAAATTGGCTATGCCATGTTGATGCAAGACTCTGAAGGCCTACTATTCTGCTGGGGTTCAAACCATGATGAGATGAATCAAGAGTACAAAGCAAACATCAGTGACTTCCTAAAGGACACATGGGAACACGATGCCTACGCCATTCTTGCCGATCTGGACCAACAAACTGGTTACGCGGAATACCACAATAAAGACTGTGAAGACGTCGAGCTGAAAGACGGCAAGCTATACAACAGCTACGGCGAAGAGTATGAAATGCTGTACCAGCACACAACCGAGCATAACGGCACTCAAATGATCGTTAAAATCTCAGATGATGAGCTGTTCTGGATGGATTCAAGCAATACACCATTCGCAGAATCACTTTCGGTTGCAGAACACATCAAACACGGCACGGTAGAGCATGACTTGATGGTAGAAAGTAAAGGCTCGGGCGACGACAAAGTCCTGAAATACTCGTCAGGTACGTACGAGTACGACGCTGAAACTTACAACTACACGTCGTTCATGCCAACAGGATTCCAAACTCCAGGTAATTGGGAAATCCAGAATGATGAAAGCCGTGAGCTGCTGATTCTAAAAGAAACAGGCTCAGAGTCAGATTACAAAACTCGTCATCGTTACATCAACCGTGATTTTGGTGACTTCTACATCGGTATTCGTTGGAGTAAAGAGCAAAACGGTCATGAATCCGCGCCGGAATATGGTCTGTACTCTCACAACAAAGAAGCCATGACAAGCATCGCGAGTTCACTCCCGATTTTGGAGCCTGGCGATGATGACTAAAGCAACCATCGTTAACCCTTGCTGTGATAGCGTGCATTTGCGTAGAAGACGCAGAACGCTTTGGGAACGCTTGGTCGGCATCAAAGAAGTGTATATCTGCTCCAACTGTCACAAAGAAACGCCACTCAAATAGCGATAATATTTGAGACCGCAAAAAAGCCCCGAACTCGGGGCTTTCTTCTATCTTTTGACCGCAATATTTGAGTCGTTATTTCACGCACACCACGTTCAATAATGAGGTTCCGGTGAGCTGGTTTGGCTCACGATCTGCGAACAAACCTTTCTTACTTTTGCCCCAATACGGCAGTTGCAGTGGCCATTGATTTTTTTCCATCACACCAGACGCCCTCAACACTTTGAATTCTGCAGGGCTGGCTAAGCTCATACCCAGTTGCTGACATACTTTTTGCGAGTTTTCGTAGTTGAGACGATTCCACGGCTTGCCGTATTCCATGTAAAACTGATTGTGGTGATCGAGTAAATATGGCACCACGTACGTTTTGCCTTGTAAGGAGGTTCTCAACCGAACTTCAATGTCATCATTCCCGCTCACAACTGGCTTCGCTTTGGTCTTAGCAACAGGCTTGGAGGAAGAATTATCACGTGTATTTTTTGCCTTGGTCTTTGACTTCTCTGCCGGCGCTGTAAAGGCGTCGGTATCAGCTCGCACGGCAGGAACTGGCGCGGGTTTCGGGGTCACCGTCGGTGTTGGCTTAACCGAAGATGCGGCTGATTTCGACGGCACAGCGGGTTTAGATAGTGTCGTAGACTGTTTATTCTCTTTTCCAACCACGCGGATGAAAGCCTCTTTGTAATTCGACAAGGTTTTGACTCCCCGCAAATCTCCCCTCGCATCAGACAGATCTTTATAAGGCCCAATCAAACAGCGATAACCTTGGGACTCCGGCTTCATCCACACGTCGGTCGTAATCTTGCTGTAAAGCGGCTTTGCTTTCGCGAGTGACATTGGCTTTGGTAGTAATCCGCATTGAATCCAGTAGAGGTAGTTGCCTCCTTGCGGCACTTTCTTTCCCCATACTCCGTTACCAATTGGGCACGTTTTCTCAAGCATCGGCAGTTCTTTCTCGCTGGCTTGAGTAGCTTGGCAAAGGAACTCCTCCGCCGATACTGGGCTAGAAAACTGGGCGCATACCAGCAACAAGCCGAAAGCTAGGCTCGCTTGGAAGATACGAGATGGGTGTTGTGCCTTCTTCATTTCCATACACTTCACTCTAAATTAGTGGGTAAGGTCATTATGGCGGCAAAGCGCCAAAAAAATGTGAACAAAGAATAACTAGCAAAAAAAGAGCCGGAATTTGCATCCGGCTCTCAGTTTAGGAAGGAATTAAGCGAATTTACAACGCTTGGCGGGAAAATTCTTAACCTTTGTACAGTTTCGGGTTGAATACATCTCGTAACCAGTCACCCAATAAGTTGATAACCAGAACCAGTGTAACCAACACGATGCCTGGGAAGGCAGTAATCCACCACGCACCTGAGAAGATGTAGTTAAAGCCGATGCTGATCAGCGCACCTAGTGACGGCTGATCAACAGGAAGACCCAAACCTAGGAATGACAGTGCCGCTTCCGACATGATCGCATTCGCTACCTGTACCGTCGAGATAACCAAGATTGGTGATAGACAGTTTGGCAGGATGTGACGGAACATGATGCGTGGCGCTTTAAAGCCCATCACGCGTGCCGCTTCTACGTATTCTTTCTTCTTCTCAGCCAGTACTGAAGCACGAATGGTACGTGCGTATTGCGGCCATTCAGCCACACCGATGATCACCACCAGCATCACCACCGCGTATTGGCTGTAAAAATCGCTGCCAAAGCTGGCTTTGAAAATGGCCGATACGATGATCGCCACCATCATGGTTGAGAACGATAGTTGAACATCCGCAAAGCGCATCAAGAAGCTATCGATACGACCACCGAAGTAACCCGCCGACAAACCAATGATGATACCCAAAATCAACTGAAGACCGACGGCTAAAAAGCCGATCGTCAAAGACAAACGAGAACCGTAAAGAATGGTCGATAAAATATCACGGCCTTGCTCATCAGTACCAAGAACAAAACGCTCATCGCCCTCTTCCATCCAAGACGGTGGTAGCTCTGAATCCATGATGTCGATAGACGTCAGATCATACGGGTCAGTCGGAGCTAGAATTGGCGCAGCTAATGCCAACACTAAGAACATCATAAAGACCGTAAAACTTGCCATCGCCACTTTGTCGCGCTTGAAGTAATACAAGAAGTCCGACTCTTTAAAACGCTGCCATGCAGATGGAGCGGCTTCAGGAGCTGGTGTTACATTTGATTGGCTCATGATTAAGCTCCTTTTCCAGTTAAGTTCACAGTTGGGTTGATGATGCCGTACAGCAAATCAACGATGGTATTGGTTACCACGAAAATCAGACCAACAAAGATAACGTAAGCTGTGATCAACGGTGTATCGACACGGTTGATTGCCTCTAGGAAAAGAAAGCCTGTACCCGGCCACTGGAATACGGTTTCGGTTAGGATGGTGTAAGCCACCATGGTACCAATCTGCACGCCACCTACCGTCAATACTGGCAGCATGGTGTTCTTAAGTGCATGTTGGTAATAAATCTTTTGTAAGTTCAAACCTTTTGCTTTGGCGAACTTAATGTATTCCGAGCTCAGTACTTCCAGCATTTCTGAACGTACCAGACGGATGAACAACGGCAGCATGATAGACGCTAGCGCAATACACGGCAGGATAAGGTGCTTAATACCATCGATGGTAAAGAAGCCAGATTCCCAACCAAGCACGTTAGCGGTTTCACCTCGTCCGTAGGAAGGCAGCCAGCCGAGTTCGATGGAGAAGACGTACATCAGCATGATTGCGGTTAGGAACACCGGAATCGAGATGCCGACACTACTCATCGCCATAACAAATTTGGTAAAGACACTCTTCGGGTGAATCGCGGAATACACCCCGAGTGGTATAGAGAAAACGATAATAATGAGCGTCGCGCCAAACACGAGCTCTAATGTTGCCACCAGCTTATCGAGGATCACCTCAACCGCAGGTCGCTTGAAAAAGTATGATGTACCCAAATCACCTTGCAGTGCATTACCCACAAAGCGCGTGTACTTTGTGATAAAGGGATCGTTCAGGCCCAATTCGTCGCGTAGCGCTTGGCGCTCCGATTCCGAAACCGACTGACCTACAAGCTCACGCAGCGGATCACCCAGGTTGTCCTGAATGGCAAACGCCACCAAACTGATCACAAACATCACTATCAGTGCCTGAAACAGGCGCTTGACCAGAAACGAAAACATTCCTTGCCCCTTAACTATCCATAGATCTCTAAACTTAGAGAGAAAATTCAGTCTGTAAAACTGGCTCAATCCGACTGAAATAAAAACGAGCCAAGTGTCGAAAACAGAGAAGGACTGGCGCCCCTCTCTGTCATGACTAAGTATGATTACTCGACAACTAGGTCGCCAAAGTAAGGCATTACCATTGGGTTCACGATGTCTGCGGCTTTCACGTTAGACTTCGCACCCCACGCTTCACTTTGCCAGTGTAGCGGTACGAATGCAGCATCGTTGTATAGCGTCGCTTCGACACCTTTCAGCATTGCTGCACGTTTCGCAGGGTCCGTCTCTACGTTTGCAGCTTCAACCACTTTGTCCATTTCTGGGTTTGAGTAGTGACCACAGTTGTACTGACCACGACCGGTTTCTTCGTTACGAGTCATGGTTAGGAACTCGTTGAAGTTTGCCGAGTCCTCTGTATCCGAGTGCCAACCAATCATCAGCATGTCTGCCGCACACTTATCAAACTCAGGCCAGTATTGCGCTTTTGGCATAGTTTTCAGATCAACCTTGATGCCAATCTTAGACAACATTGCCGCCGCCGCTTGCGCTACTTTCGCATCGTTTACGTAGCGGTTGTTTGGCGCAATCATAGTTAGCGTCAGGCCGTTCTCGTAACCCGCTTCTTTCATCAGTTGTTTTGCTTTCTTCAGATCGTAGCGAGGTACTAGCTTGTCATCGTGACCAACGTAGCCAGTTGGACTCTGCTGGCCAGCTGCTGTCGCGAAGCCTTTCATGATTTTCTTCACGATGCCTTCGTTGTTGATTGCGTGAACAATCGCTTGGCGAACGCGAACGTCTTTCAGTGCTTCGTTGCTGTTTTGGTTTAGTTGGAACGTGATGATACGAGTACCTGGTAGCGTTACTAGATCGATGCCGTCTGCGTCTTTCACACGTTTGTGATCGTTTGGTGCTACCGGGTGAATCATGTCAACGCCGCCAGAAAGTAGCGCAGCTACACGAGTCGCATCTTCTTTGATTGGAACAAGCGTTAGCTTATCAACGTTACCTTTCGACTCTTTGTCCCAGTAATCTGTAAAGCGTTCAAATTCCACTTTTACGCCCTGCTCACGTGATGTCACGATGAACGGACCCGTGCCAGAAACGTTAGTCGATGCGAATGAGTTACCGTGCTTCACTAGTTCAGACTTGTCTTTGCCGTCTGCGGTTTTACCCGTGTAGAACTTGCTATCCATAGGGAAAATGTACGTTGCAGTTTGCAGCACTAGTGGGTAAGGACCTTTGGTTACAAGATCGAACGTGTTGTCGTCCACTTTGACGATTTTCTCGTACGGGTCGAAAATGTTTTTAAAATCAGGAGAACTTTGTAGACGCTCAAACGTCCATACAACGTCGTCAGCCGTTAGGGTATTACCAGAGTGGAATTTCACACCTTCACGCAGTTTGAAACGAACAGTAGTATCGTTAATGCGTTCCCAACTTTCCGCTAGGCGAGGTTCGAAATCCATTTTTTGAGTAAAGCGAACTAACGGATCAAATACCATGTGTGACATTTGCAGTGTGCCACCTGATAGCTGCTCATGTGGGTCAAGCGATACTGGGTCAGCTGCGTAGCCAACTTTGATATCTGCTGCCAGTGCATTAAAGCTTAGGCCCGCCGCCATTAGCGCCACTGCTAATTTGCTTTTCATGGTTTTCATTTGCATAACTCCTTCATGCGGGGATACGGATCCCTTGTTGTTGTGTTTGCGTCTTTGTTATGACTAAAGGTTAGCCAAGCGAGGTGCTTGGTTTATGCCGTTTCGATCTCTTCTCGCAAGCCTGTAAATTCAGGCATCAGAGAAATCAATTTTTTGCTGTATTCGTGTTGAGGTGCCGTAAATAACTGTTCTGTTGGTGCTACTTCTAACAGTGTACCCATTTGCATCACACCTACTCGGTCACACATCTGACGAATAACAGGTAAATCGTGGCTGATAAACAACATAGTCAAGTTCAGCTCACTTTGCAGATCTTTCAGCAAGTTTAGAATTTGTGCCTGTACCGATACGTCCAGTGCTGAGGTCGGTTCATCACAAATCAAAAGTCGAGGACGAGTCGCCAACGCACGCGCAATAGAAATACGCTGACGCTGACCACCGGAGAATTCATGAGGGTACTTAAGCCCAGCCATTCGACCCAAACCAACATGATCCAATAGGTCATTCACGATTTGGCGAGTTTCCGACTCGTTTTTCGTCAGTTTATGAAAACGGATTGGCTCAGCAATAATATCGAATACCTTCATACGAGGGTTCATTGAGGTATACGGGTTTTGGAACACCATCTGCATTTGACGACGCATTGGGCGGCGTTCTTTCTCAGAGGTTAAAGCTGTCAGGTCAATCCCCTCAAACTTCACCTGACCAGAGTTAGGTTGGTATAAACCAGCAATAACTCGCGCAATGGTTGATTTACCAGAGCCAGACTCACCCACCAAACCAAAGGTTTCGCCTTCATGCACTTCAAAGCTCACATTATTGGATGCCTGCACGTATTCGCGACGGCTTTCAAATAAAGAGTCTTTGGTGACAAAGCGTAGATTAACGTTCTTCACGTCTAAAAGCGGGCCTGTGTACTCGCGCTCATCCTGGCTTTGTCCTAGCCAGTGATTCTTGATGTCGAGAGGCTCCATTTCTGCCGCTTCTTCGATGTAGCTGACCAAAGGGAAGCGATCTAGCTTTCTGTCTGAACGTGGAACGGCTGAAATTAGACTGCGAGTATAGGAGTGATCAGGATCGCCCAACACTTTGGCTGTTGGTCCAAACTCCACCAAGTCACCACGATACATTACCGCGACGCGGTCAGTGACGTTGGAGACCACACCCATATCGTGAGTAACCAGCATACAGCCGACATTGTTCTTGATACACAATTCTCGGATCAAGTTGAGGATTTGGTCTTGGATAGAAACGTCTAACGCCGTAGTTGGTTCGTCCGCAATGATCAGATCTGGCTCACCAGCCAAAGCAATCGCAATGACGACACGCTGACGCATACCACCAGAGAATTGGTGTGGGTATTGTTTTAAGCGGTTTTCTGGCTGCGGGATGCCAACTTGCTGCATCAGAGAAAGCGCACGCTGATACGCCTCTTCATCAGAGACTTTCATGTTGGCGTGGATCGTCTCTTTCAGCTGCTGCTCAACCGTAAAAAGTGGGTTAAGTGAGGTCATTGGATCTTGGAAAATAAAACCAATCTTCGATCCGCGAACCTTACGCATCGCTTCTGGTGATAAACCAGAAATTTTTTCTCCATCCAAGAAAACATCGCCGCTAGCAACGCGACCTGGAGGGCTAAGCAAATCAATAACGGCGTTACCAACGGTGGATTTACCCGCACCTGATTCGCCAACAACACCCACGATTTCACCACGTTCAATATGAAAAGAAAGTGACTTCACGGCAGCGTGAACGCCGTGTCGGGATGGGTATTCAATACGAAGGTTTTTCACTTCTAATAGTGACATTTCAGACCTCTACTGCCTTGTCTGTGGTATCGAATCGCGCCAAAGGCACCATTCATCACCTGAATGAATCCGTTCAAATTCAGAATAATACTCTGAAATCTTAATGCGGAAACAATTTGGCAAAAATCACACAAAAAAGCAACAATTAAAGTATATTCCGCCGAGAAAACATTAAATAAACGCACAATGAGCGAATAAAAATGCATTAACAAGTATTTAACCACTTTCATATCACACTATTTTTGTGCGCCATACACCAATAAAACTAGAAAAATGCTCTAAAAATAAGCATGGGCCAACCAGAACCATTACCCACATTATTCATATGTGATTATTAACATTTAACAAACAATATCGTATGCGAAAAGCAATTTTTCAACATAAAAAACTATTAATAAAATAGTCGGCAAATATAAAAAGCCAAACTTAGAAAGAGAAAGGATAGGCTAAAACGTGAACACAACAGCAAAACCACACAAATCCTTTGTCGACGACGATTATGCGCCACTTAAGCGGTTTGTTGACTAAACAAAAGAAAATGCGGTTACCATCACTCTCCCATTGTAGGTGAAACACGTCGGTTTTAACCCTTTACGGCACAATTGAGAGTGGGATAATAGATAATCAATGTTAGAGCCAAGCTGTAAATGAAAGGAGCCCCTGTGCTTAAAGCGATTTTTTTTGATATGGACGAGACTTTATGTGCGACGTCACAAGCCGATAAAGTTGCAGGACAAAAGTTTACGACTTGGATTCATAAGACCTACCCGCAAGTTACCGAACCACAAGCTTTCTTACAGCGCTACTTACAGGGTGTGTACAAGAAGCTGAATGCGGAATTCCCTCACCTTGTGGCTCTGCTACCTGATGAAAACGCGTTCCGTTGTGGCCTGATCCAAAACATATTGGCGGAGCACGGAGTCAGCATTAATGCCGAAGAGGCTCAACAAGCTCAAGACTACTTTGACTCTGCACGTATGGGCGCGTTCACTTTCTTCCCTGGTGTAAAAGAAATGCTCAGCGACCTTCGTCAGCATTATAAACTCGTCGTGATCACTAACGGCCCGATTTTTTCTCAACACCCTAAACTCAGCGCGACACAGATGAGCGACTGGGTGGACCATATTATTGTGGGGGGAGAAGAGCCTGAAGAGAAGCCCGCTGCGAGCATTTTCCAAAAAGCGCTCGACTTGGTCGAAGTAAAACCAGAAGAAGCCCTACACATTGGCGACTCTTTACCAGCAGATATAGCAGGCGCTAACAATATGGGTATTTTGAGTGTGTGGGTGAATGCGACAGGTGCGAGTAACTCAACAGATATAACGCCCAATTTTGAAATCCAAGAAACGGTAGAACTGAGAGAAATCCTTAAAACACTCGCCCAATAAAAATAGCGGATTAGAAAAACACAAAGCCCCAGTCTTTCGACTGGGGCTCTAAATAGCGGTCGGTGAAGAGCCGAATTCTAACTTCAGGCGAACCCCACTTGGGTTCAAATCCATTGATACATTACCGACTAATACAGTCCAAGCGAGATCATAAACTCTAAAACGACGAAAGCCTGCTAAAAAGCAGGCTTTCTAATAGTGGTCGGTGAAGAGGGATTCGAACCCCCGACCCTCTGGTCCCAAACCAGATGCGCTACCAAACTGCGCTATTCACCGAGCATATATTCTTTAAATAAAGAATGGGGTGGCTAACGAGACTTGAACTCGCGACAACCGGAATCACAATCCGGGGCTCTACCAACTGAGCTATAGCCACCATCAAATTGTCATGTTTACCGCTATCTCAGCCATAAACTAAATAGTGGTCGGTGAAGAGGGATTCGAACCCCCGACCCTCTGGTCCCAAACCAGATGCGCTACCAAACTGCGCTATTCACCGACGATGTTTTATCTTGATTTCATCAAGATTGGAAGTAATGCTACCGCATTCAATCTAAAAAAGAAAGAATGGGGTGGCTAACGAGACTTGAACTCGCGACAACCGGAATCACAATCCGGGGCTCTACCAACTGAGCTATAGCCACCACTGATTTTTACCGATGTATCCTCCGAGGCAATGGTACGCCCGAAAGGATTCGAACCTTCGACCTTTGGCTCCGGAGGCCAACGCTCTATCCAACTGAGCTACGGGCGCATGCCCTATCGGCGGAGTGGAATAATACGGATATCACACTATGCCGTCTAGTACTTTTTTTACTTTTTTTATCGTTTGGTCTCTTTTTCGACAGTTATCTTCCTTTAAACTGAATTTTTGATGTGATTCACGCCCTGTCATGGATAACTTGTTGTTTATTGCAACAAGTTATCGGGATATAATCACCCATTATTTACATTGATTTAACAGCTGCAACCAAGTTGTCTAATCATTCTATGCCATTCAGTGGAATTTAGTGATTTCTCTGCTCGGCATTAATACTCTAACTATATAAATAGGTAAGTTACTTACCTCGGGAATGTGAAGTGGGTTTAATGGATATGTCTCGACAAATGATTAGCGTTTTGTTCGCTGCCTTAACGTTTTCTACGGCAGCTTTAGCTTCTGACATCAGCCAAACTGAATACGATGCGATCGCAGAACGCATCCAACCTGTCGGTGATGTTTATCTAGCGGGTTCTGAGCCAGTGAAAGAAGAACCAACCGGTCCACGTGATGGCGCCACAGTTTATGGTACTTTTTGTATTGCTTGTCACGCATCTGGTGTAAACGGCGCACCTAAAACGGGTAATGCCGATGACTGGGCACCGCGTATTGCACAAGGCAAAGAGACGTTAGTGAAGCACGCGTTAGAAGGCTTCAATGCGATGCCTGCCAAAGGAACCTGTATGGACTGTTCTGACGATGAAATCATCGCAGCAATCGACCACATGATTGAAGGTCTATAAGTAAAGACATCAACGAAAAAGGCTTGCCAACTGGCAAGCCTTTTTGTTTTTAGTCAGTGAACACAAGGTTACTCTACTTCTTAAACATTGCTCGAATATTGGCAATGTGTGCCTGACCTTTCGCCATACGCTCTTCTGCTGATACTGGCTTTTTATTCACTTCCCATTCAACGTCATCAAATGGCAGCTCATCCAAAAAGCGGCTTTGAGTCGGTTTGATCAACTCGCCGAACTGTCGACGCTCTTTGCACATAGTGAAAGTCAGTTCACGCTGCGCACGGGTAATGCCAACATACATCAGACGACGCTCTTCTTCGACGTTGTCTTCATCAATACTGGTTTGGTGCGGTAAAATACCTTCTTCAGACCCAATTAGGTATACATATGGGAACTCAAGGCCTTTTGATGCGTGCAGCGTCATCAGTTGTACTGCATCGCTGTCTTCATCTTCTTCGCCACGTTCCATCATGTCACGCAAGGTCAAACGCTGAACGACTTCTTTTAACGTTTTCTCTTCTTGATCGTAGTTGTCACCTTCTAGGTCCGCCACTATCCAGGAGTAAAGATCAGAAACGTTCTTCATTCGCATTTCAGCGGCTTTCGGGCTTGCTGAAGTTTCGTATAGCCAATCTTCATAATGGATATCGCGAACTAGCGAGCGAACCGCTTCGACGGTATCACCACGCTCAGCTTGGTCAGCAATCGCCACTAACCATTGGGTGAAACGACGTAAATTTTCCAGGCCGCGTCCCGTTAAGTGCTGTTCGAGCCCCATTTCAAAACTCGACTCAAACAGGCTCTTCCCACGCATATTGGCATAACTGCCTAGCTTTTCTAAAGTTACTGGGCCAATTTCACGTCGTGGTGTATTCACAATGCGTAAGAATGCATTGTCGTCATCTGGATTAACCAAAACACGCAAATACGCCATGATGTCTTTAATTTCTGCGCGTGCAAAAAACGAGGTGCCGCCAGAAATTTTATAAGGCACACGGTTTTGCATCAGAGACTTTTCAATTAAGCGCGATTGGTGGTTACCACGGTACAAAATTGCGTAATCACGATAGTCGGTTCGATTCAAGAATTTGTGTGCAATCAACTCCCCCGTGACACGCTCAGCCTCGTGCTCTTCATTTTTAGCCAACAACACTTTGAGTTTTTCACCGTCAGGAATTTCTGAAAATAAGGACTTCTCATAGACGTGAGGGTTGTTGGCTATCAAAATGTTGGCCGCACGCAGGATTCGACTCGTAGAGCGGTAGTTTTGCTCCAACTTAATCAATCGCAAATTCGGGTAATCTTCACCCAGCAAGACTAGGTTCTGAGGCTTCGCACCACGCCATGAATAAATGGACTGGTCATCATCTCCTACGACCGTCAATCGCCCACGTTCACCGACGATTAATTTCACCAACTCATATTGGCTCGTGTTGGTATCTTGGTACTCATCGACCAGTAGATAACGGATGCGGTTCTGCCAACGTTGACGAACGTCTTCATGATTGCGCAAAAGTAAAACGGGCATCAAAATTAGGTCATCAAAATCGAGCGCGTTATAGGCTTTCATTTGCTTTTGGTACATATCAAAGCAGAACGCAAACAATTGTTGCTGCTCACCTTGCGCACGCGCTTTGGCTTGCTCTGGCGTCAACATGTCGTTTTTCCAATTGGAAATACAACTCAGAAGCTGACGTAGCAGGTCTTTATCACCATCAAGCTGCTTTTCGGTAAGTTCCTTGAGTAGCGCCAGTTGGTCTTGGTCATCAAACAGTGAAAAGCCCGCTTTCAATCCTAAATGCTTGTATTCGCGTTTGATGATGTTTAATCCCAAGGTGTGGAACGTTGATACCATCAAACCTTTAGACTCTGCTTTCCCCAACGTTTGGCCGACACGTTCTTTCATTTCACGCGCCGCTTTGTTGGTAAACGTCACCGCTGCAATATTACGCGCTTTGTAGCCACATTGCTGAACCAGATAAGCGATTTTATTGGTAATAACACGAGTTTTGCCCGAGCCAGCACCAGCTAGCACTAGGCATGGACCAGACACGTATTTCACGGCTTCATCTTGACTAGGGTTCAGCTTCATAGAAATTCTCTGCGGGTGATAAATGTGGCGCCTATGATAAAGGGGTGGCCTCGTGAAAGCTACGCTGATTTCTTGTAATTTTCATACCAACAAGCGCAACATTCTGTTGCATAAAAGGCGGGTATTTGAGCTATAATGAATGAACGTTCATTCACTAGTGGTAGGATTATGAAGGATAACCCTGCTGTAGATAAGCGAGAACAAATCTTAGTCGCTGCAGAGCAACTCATTGCTGAATCCGGCTTTCAAGGGCTTTCCATGCAAAAGCTCGCCAATGAAGCAGGTGTCGCAGCAGGAACGATTTATCGTTATTTCTCAGATAAAGAACATCTTTTGGAGGAGTTACGCCTTAACGTTGCAAAGCGCGTCGCTACGGCTGTGCAACTGGGCGTGAGTGAAGAGATGCCTTTAAAACAGCGATATCGAACCATGTGGCTCAATATTTGGAATCTAGCGAGCTCGAATTTAAATGCGCTCAGCAATCGAGTTCAATATGAGTCTCTACCCTGTTCAAATAGTAGCAAAGCTCGGGAACTTGAAAGACAAATGTTTGCCCAAGTAGATCTTCTTTTTAATCAGGGGAAAGAAGAGGGCGTATTCAAGCCTCTCGATAACGAAGTGCTTTCTGGATTGAGTTTTGAGGCAAGTGTTGCACTTGCTAGGAAACACGCTTTGGGATTTTATCAACTGGATAAGGCGGCATTAGAAGCTGCTATTGAAGCCAGTTGGGATGCAATTATTAAACACTAACTTGGAGTTCTTAATAGAATGAAAAAGTGGACTTTCTTTATGTTACTTATCGCCGTTCTCTTGTTCGGCAGCGTGATAGGTTTCAATTTATTTAAGCAACAAAAGATTGCTGAATACATGGCAAACCGTCCTGAACCTGAGTTCCCAGTAACCGTGACGGAAGTACAAGCGGTTGATTGGGTACCAGTGATCGAGGCTATCGGTTTTATCGAACCAAACCAAGGTGTGACGGTCGCAAACGAAACCAGTGGTGTTATCGACAAAATCGCATTTGATTCCGGCACTCAAGTCAAAGCAGGTCAGCCATTAGTACTGCTTGACTCTGACGTTGAGAAAGCGAATTTAAAGAGCTCGCAAGCCAAGTTGCCAGCAGCAGAAGCGAAATACAAACGCTACCAAGGGCTATTTAAAAAAGGCTCTATTTCTAAAGAAGCGTATGACGAAGCAGAAGCGAACTACTTCTCCTTAAAAGCGGACATTGAAAGCTTGAAAGCGACCATCGACCGACGCGAGATCAAAGCGCCATTTGATGGTGTAGTAGGTATTCGTAACGTGTACCTAGGTCAGTACCTACAAGCGGGTACCGATATTGTTCGCCTGGAAGACACCAGCGTGATGCGCTTACGCTTTACCGTGCCGCAAACCGATATTTCACGTATCAATATCGACCAAGAAGTGGATATCTTCGTGGATGCCTACCCAGATCAGCCTTTCAAAGGTTCAATTTCTGCGATTGAGCCTGCGGTTAACGTACAAAGTGGCTTGATTCAGGTTCAAGCAGATATCCCTAACAGTGATGGCAAACTGCGTAGTGGTATGTTCGCTCGTGCAAACATCATTCTGCCTAAATTAGAAAATCAGGTCACTCTGCCTCAAACTGCGATCACGTTTACGCTATACGGCGACAATGTTTACATCGTAACGGAAGAAGATGGCGAGAAACGCGTTAAGCAGCATGTGGTAAAAGTTGGCGAACGCTCTAAAGATATCGCACACATTCTAGAAGGCGTGAAGCCAGGTGATGTAGTGGTGACATCGGGTCAAGTCCGTTTAAGTAACCACGCAAAAGTAAGCATTGTTGAAAGCGATGCAACTACCCCACCTGCTGAAACACCAATGCTTTAAGTTGGAGGCATCATGCGCTTTACAGATGTTTTTATAAAACGTCCAGTTTTAGCGGTATCGATCAGTTTTTTGATTGCATTGCTTGGTTTGCAAGCCGTGTTCAAAATGCAAGTTCGTGAATACCCTGAAATGACGAATACAGTGGTCACCGTGACCACCAGTTACTACGGTGCAAGTGCCAACTTGATCCAGGGCTTTATTACTCAGCCCTTGGAGCAAGCGGTGGCGCAAGCCGATAATATTGATTATATGACCTCGCAATCGGTGTTAGGTAAATCAACCATTACCGTCAACATGAAGTTGAATACCGACCCGAACGCGGCATTGGCTGACATCTTAGCGAAAACCAACTCGGTACGTTCCCAGCTTCCAAAAGAAGCTGAAGACCCGACTGTAACGATGTCGACTGGTTCAACTACCGCGGTATTGTATATTGGTTTTACCAGTGACGAGTTGTCTTCCAGCCAGATCACCGACTACCTTGAGCGTGTAATCAACCCACAGCTATTCACTGTAAATGGTGTATCAAAAGTCGACCTTTACGGTGGTATGAAATACGCGCTGCGCGTATGGCTAGATCCAGCCAAAATGGGCGCATTAAAGCTGACTGCAACGGATGTGATGAGCGTTCTTAACGCCAACAACTACCAATCTGCGACGGGTCAAGCGACGGGTGAGTTCGTGCTTTATAACGGCAGCGCGGATACTCAGGTATCAAACGTCGCTGAGCTTGAAGCGTTGGTCGTAAAAACGGGTGAAGGGGACGTTATTCGCTTAGGTGATATCGCGAAGGTAACACTTGAGAAGAGTCACGACGTTTACCGTGCGAGTGCAAACGGCCAAGAAGCCGTGGTTGCTGCAATCAACGCCGCGCCAAGTGCCAACCCAATCAACATCGCTGCTGATGTGCTTGAATTATTACCTCAACTTGAGCGCAACTTACCAAGTAACATCAAAATGAACGTGATGTACGACTCTACCATTGCGATCAACGAGTCAATTCACGAAGTAGTGAAAACGATTCTTGAAGCGGCAATTATCGTACTTGTAGTGATCACACTGTTCCTAGGTTCGTTCCGTGCGGTCATCATTCCTATCGTCACTATTCCACTCTCTTTGATTGGTGTGGCGATGGTTATGCAGGCAATGGGCTTCTCTTGGAACTTGATGACACTACTAGCGATGGTACTTGCCATCGGCCTGGTGGTGGATGACGCGATCGTGGTGCTAGAAAACGTGGACCGTCATATCAAAGAAGGCGAGTCACCATTCCGTGCAGCAATCATTGGTACGCGCGAAATTGCTGTGCCAGTTATTGCGATGACATTAACGCTAGGTGCGGTATACGCACCAATCGCGTTGATGGGCGGTATTACGGGCTCGTTGTTCAAAGAGTTCGCTTTAACGCTAGCAGGTTCGGTATTTGTGTCCGGTATCATCGCTTTAACGCTATCACCTATGATGTGTTCAAAGATGCTGAAGGCGAACGAAAAGCCGAGCAAGTTTGAGCAAAAAGTTCATCATATCCTTGATGGCATGACCAATCGCTATGAGAAAATGCTTACAGCAGTCATGGCTCACCGTCCTGTTGTAATTGCATTTGCGTTAATTGTATTTGCGAGCTTACCGATTCTGTTTAAGTTTATTCCTAGTGAGCTGGCGCCATCCGAAGATAAAGGTGTAGTTGTTCTGATGGGTACCGCACCATCAAACGCGAACTTGGACTACATCCAAAACACCATGGATGACGTGAATAAGATTCTCTCTGATCAGCCAGAAGTAGAATACGCTCAGGTATTTAACGGTGTGCCGAACTCAAACCAAGCGTTTGGTCTAGCAACATTGAAGCCATGGAGTGAACGAGAAGCAAGTCAATCTGAAATCACAAAACGTGTGGGAGGCCTAGTTTCAAGTGTCCCAGGTATGTCTGTCACTGCGTTCCAAATGCCAGAACTGCCTGGTGCGGGCTCAGGCCTACCTGTCCAGTTTGTAATTACGACACCAAATAGCTTCGAAAGCTTGTTTACTATCGCTAGCGATATCCTGACCGATGTTGCAAGTAGTCCAATGTTTGTCTATTCCGATCTAGACCTGAACTACGATTCAGCAACCATGAAGATTAAGATCGATAAAGACAAAGCGGGTGCCTACGGTGTGACCATGCAAGATATTGGTATCACTCTCAGCACCATGATGGCTGATGGTTACGTTAACCGTATCGACCTTAACGGCCGCTCATATGAAGTGATTCCTCAAGTTGAACGTAAATGGCGTCTAAACCCAGAGTCGATGAAGAACTACTATGTGCGTTCTGTTGATGGTAAAGCCGTCCCACTAAGCAGCTTGATTACGATTGATGTGATAGCAGAGCCTCGCTCTTTGCCACACTTCAACCAGTTAAACTCCGCGACGGTAGGTGCGGTGCCATCGCCTAACGTTGCTATGGGTGATGCAATTAACTGGTTTGAAGACATCGCACAAACCAAACTGCCTGCAGGCTATAACCACGATTACATGGGCGAATCTCGTCAGTTTGTAACGGAAGGTAGTGCCTTGTATGCAACCTTTGGTCTTGCAATTGCGATCATCTTCCTCGTTCTGGCGATTCAATTTGAATCACTCCGCGACCCTATTGTCATCATGGTATCTGTACCGCTAGCAATATGTGGTGCCTTGATCGCGTTGGCGTGGGGTACGGCCTCAATGAACATTTACTCGCAGGTTGGTTTGATCACGCTGGTCGGCCTGATCACCAAGCACGGTATCTTGATCTGTGAAGTAGCCAAAGAAGAGCAGTTACATAATAAACTGTCTCGTATTGATGCGGTGATGGAGGCTGCGAAAGTGCGTCTTCGCCCTATCCTAATGACAACCGCAGCAATGATCGCAGGTCTGATCCCGCTGATGTACGCAACAGGTGCAGGTGCCGCGCAACGTTTCAGTATCGGTATCGTCATCGTTGCTGGTCTAGCAATTGGTACATTGTTCACACTATTCGTACTACCTGTGATTTACAGCTACCTAGCAGAAAAACACAAACCACTGCCAGTATTTGTTGAAGACAAAGACTTGGAGAAGTTGGCACGAGTTGATGAAGCGAAAGCAGCCCACCGTGAATTAGCGGATAACAGATAAGCTTTTAAGGCATTCAAAAAGGTCACTTCGGTGACCTTTTTTATTGCCGCTCTCTTTTTTGCCATCTAAATGGCGACTTTCACGTATCATTTACTTAAAATGAGGACAAATCAAAAGGAGTTTTAGCCACTATGTTTGACCCAAAGAAATTAGAGCAAATTGCTAAACAGATTCACGACTCAATGCCTCAACCTGTAAAAGAGTTGGGCTCTGATGTTGATCAGAAAGTTCGTCAAGTAATCCAAGGCCAACTAAACAAGCTAGATGTTGTAAGTCGTGAAGAGTTTGATGTTCAAACTCAAGTTTTACTGCGTACACGTCAAAAGCTAACAGAAATGGAACAGAAATTGGCGGAGCTTGAAGAGAAGCTTGCAGAAAAATAAGTGTTAAAACGCTCCTCACAAAGGAGCGTTTTTCTTATCGGCGCGCAGATAAATCGGCTAAAAACAAAAAGGCTTGGTCAACGGCGACCAAGCCTTTTGATTAGATGTTGTGTTTTTGTATTTATCGACTCCAGTCTGGCCAGAGTTCATTTAATATTTTCTCTACTTTGAAGCAAAGAAAATTAGCCACCAACCGCGATGCGCTTCATATCTGTCATATAACCACGTAGTTCTTCACCGATATATTCTACAGGGTGGTTGCGGATTGTTTCATTCACAGCGATAAGAGTCGCGTTATCCACTTGGTTAGACGTTTCACCTAGACCTTTACCAATGACGTCTGTACTAACAGAAGGCATGAATTTTTCACGCAGTAGCGGCGTTGCTACATTAGCAAATAGGTAGTTACCATATTCAGCCGTATCAGAGATAACCACGTTCATCTCGTATAAACGCTTACGTGCGATAGTGTTTGCGATAAGTGGCAGCTCGTGTAGAGACTCGTAGTAAGCAGACTCATCGATGATGCCAGATGCCGTCATTGCTTCGAATGCTAGCTCAACACCCGCACGAACCATAGCAACCATCAGGATACCGTTATCGAAGTACTCCTGCTCAGAGATTTCTACGTCAGTTTCTGGGTAGTTTTCGAAAGCAGTTTCACCCGTTTCTGCACGCCAGCCTAGTAGGTTTGCATCGTCGTTTGCCCAGTCAGCCATCATCGTGCTAGAGAAGTGACCTGTGATGATGTCATCCATGTGCTTGTTGTATAGCGGACGCATCAGCTCTTTTAGCTCTTCAGAAAGCTCAAATGCTTTCACTTTCGCAGGGTTAGTTAGGCGATCCATCATATGAGTGATACCACCAAACTTCAGAGCTTCCGTGATCGTTTCCCAGCCGTATTGAAGAAGCTTGCCTGCGTAGCCAGGTTCGATACCGTCAGCAATCATCTTCTCGTAACATACGATAGAACCAGCCTGCAACATGCCACAAAGGATAGTTTGCTCACCCATTAGGTCAGATTTCACCTCAGCAACAAAAGAAGACTCTAGACAGCCTGCACGGTGACCACCGGTTGCTGCAGCCCAAGCTTTCGCGATATCCCAACCTTCACCTTTTGGGTCGTTCTCTGGGTGAACAGCGATAAGAGTTGGAACACCGAAACCACGCTTGTATTCTTCACGAACTTCCGTACCCGGACATTTAGGTGCAACCATTACTACCGTTAGGTCTTTACGGATTTGCATGCCTTCTTCAACAACGTTGAAACCGTGAGAGTAACCCAGTGCTGCGCCTTCTTTCATTAGCGGCATTACCGTCTCAACAACGTTTGTGTGCTGCTTATCAGGAGTAAGGTTTACTACTAAGTCAGCTTGTGGAATTAGCGTTTCGTAGCTACCTACCTCAAAACCGTTGTCTTTTGCGTTTTGGAATGACTGGCGTTGCTCATCAATCGCTGCTTGGCGAAGCGCATAAGCAACGTCTAGACCAGAGTCACGCATATTCAGACCTTGGTTAAGACCTTGAGCACCACAACCTACGATGACCACTTTCTTGCCTTTTAAGTAATCCGCTTCTGAAGCAAATTCGCTACGGTCCATAAAGCGACAACGACCTAATTGGTCCAACTGCTCGCGCAAGTTTAAGGTATTGAAATAATTAGCCATCTGGGTGCTCCTTTGAGATTCTTCCATTGAGGTCGGTAATTGCCTTACCGAATAACTTCATACTAAAACAGACATTAAATTGCTTAAAGTGATATATTCACAATTAGTTATTGCAATTTGTGCAACATGGAAATGAAGATTTAATGAATATCAAAAGCCTGCAACTTTTTATTCATCTGTGTGAGAGTAAAAGTTTCGCTAAGACCGCAGCAGCGATGCATGTGAGTCCTTCAGCCTTGAGCAGACAAGTACAAAAGCTAGAGGAAGAAACTGGCCAACAATTATTTTTGCGGGACAATCGCAGTGTTGATTTAACGAGCCAAGGCAAAAAACTGGTTCCTGTCGCCTTCAAAATTCTTGGCGAATGGCAGCAGTACCAAAGTCACCTAAAGGGAGCAGAGGACGAGTTGAAAGGAGAAATCCGTCTCTTTTGTTCGGTTACTGCAAGCTACAGCCACCTGCCAGAGTTAATCTCTGATTTTCGTCTGCAGCATCCTTTTATCGAATTTAAGCTATCAACCGGCGACCCGGCTCAAGCGATCGACAAAATTCTAGCAGATGAAGCCGATATTGCCATCTCAGCCAAATCTGAGCAGATGCCAAGCAAAATCGCATTTGAAACGATCAGTGAAATACCACTTTCTGTCATCGCTCCTGTCGGCGTGAGTTCATTTGCGGAGGAGCTACAAAAAGAAAGACCAAACTGGTCAGTCATTCCATTCATTCTCCCAGAAGCAGGGACAGCAAGAGATAGAGCCAATACTTGGCTCAAACAAATGAAAATAAAGCCGAATATCTACGCGCAAACGTCAGGGCATGAAGCCATCGTAAGTATGGTTGCACTGGGATGCGGTGTGGGTATCGCACCTGATGTCGTGATCAACAATAGCCCGGTGAGGGAGAAGATAAATCGCTTAAAAGTGTTACCAATTAAGCCGTTTGAACTTGGTGTCTGCTGCACCAAAAATCAGTTAGAGAATCCATTAGTGAAGGCTTTTTGGAAAGTAGCAGAGAGTAAATACATTACACCTTAACGATAGATGTTTGAGTTCTGAGTGCTTAGGTAATTTTCAGAACCCAGAAACGTAAAAAAGCCCACTCTTTCGAGTGGGCTTTTTCAAATTTAAAGCCTGGCGATGTCCTACTCTCACATGGGGAAGCCCCACACTACCATCGGCGCTATTTCGTTTCACTTCTGAGTTCGGCATGGAAATCAGGTGGGTCCAAAATGCTATGGTCGCCAAGCAAATTCTTTAATTCGGAAAGCTGTTTTTAATTCTCGTTCTTACACATTCAATGTTCTTTCATTGAGTCCATCAAAACCCCTTGGGTGTTGTATGGTTAAGCCTCACGGGCAATTAGTACAGGTTAGCTCAACGCCTCACAACGCTTACACACCCTGCCTATCAACGTCGTAGTCTACGACAACCCTTTAGGATACTTAAAGTATCAGGGAGAACTCATCTCAAGGCTCGCTTCCCGCTTAGATGCTTTCAGCGGTTATCGATCCCGAACTTAGCTACCGGGCAATGCGTCTGGCGACACAACCCGAACACCAGAGGTTCGTCCACTCCGGTCCTCTCGTACTAGGAGCAGCCCCTTTCAATTCTCCAACGCCCACGGCAGATAGGGACCGAACTGTCTCACGACGTTCTAAACCCAGCTCGCGTACCACTTTAAATGGCGAACAGCCATACCCTTGGGACCGACTTCAGCCCCAGGATGTGATGAGCCGACATCGAGGTGCCAAACACCGCCGTCGATATGAACTCTTGGGCGGTATCAGCCTGTTATCCCCGGAGTACCTTTTATCCGTTGAGCGATGGCCCTTCCATTCAGAACCACCGGATCACTATGACCTGCTTTCGCACCTGCTCGAATTGTCATTCTCGCAGTCAAGCGGGCTTATGCCATTGCACTAACCTCACGATGTCCAACCGTGATTAGCCCACCTTCGTGCTCCTCCGTTACGCTTTGGGAGGAGACCGCCCCAGTCAAACTACCCACCAGGCACTGTCCGCAACCCCGAT
>NZ_RBWD01000049.1:0-642 GCF_009361695.1 Vibrio sp. VGrn 2
ATAACGCCCTGCTAAGGGGTGAGCAACGCAATACAAAGCCGCCGCAAACCACCTTAATCACTAAATTCAACGCATAGTGAAAATGCCACGCGTTGCGAATCCCTCTTGAGCAGTTTGTTAGTCGCGAGGCACCGAGCGACAATTTTAAGCCGAACTAAACTTTGCGAACAACAAACTTTATGTGCTTTGATGCATTTAAGTCAGGCGCAGTCTCAAAGCGGCTACTCAATGAAACCACTTAGAACAAACAACGCCGTAGAAAACGGACTGACAACACCAAAAAGCGCTTTTGGAAAGCCAATCTCACAGTGCGGACTTGCAACAAAGCCACTGAAACCACGTGGAACTTAAAACACCAGAGAAGACGACTTTTCAGCGAGTAGATCTGCTTTTGAACCAACAAACTCAACGAGCAGAGTTACAACCAAAAACAAATTCTCGATTACCCTGCTCTGTCAGCACCAAAGAACAAAACAACCGTGAGGACACTTGCAAAATTTTGGACTTAAAACCGTTAAAACTGAGTTTTGACCATTGCCGATAGATCTGTGTACCAAATAGACTACTGCCAAATTTTTAGGTCAGAAACATGATTTTGATTGCTAGCTTTTTCTGGCGACTAACGCCCTGTTAAGGTGTGAG
>NZ_RBWD01000050.1:0-575 GCF_009361695.1 Vibrio sp. VGrn 2
ACCACGTACATTCAGCCTGAGAGATCCGTTGCGGAAATAACGCCCAATTAAGGGGTGAACAACGCCTCCACCCAAACCTAAAGCATTGTGCCATAAACACTAAATTTGAAGTAGAAGCAAAAATGCCAAGCGTTGTGAATCCCTCTTAAATTGCTTGTTATGTTTGTGGCTATTTGAGACTACTGACGTTTAAAAACTACGTCTGGTAGATGGAACAGACTTCCTCAACTTAGATGCTGTAACACTTCAGTTTGAATACTTCGCAACAAGCTTTGAGTATGTTCTGACTGTAAATCGAGTTCGCACCAACCGTCAGTTCCCATGTATTCGGCAGAAAGATATCTGATGTTTTCAAGAGCAACTTCATCATTAAAGACCCCAGACAGCCTGAAAATACCTGACTTTGTATGGATTCTGCTAATTTTGAAATTTTTCATAAACCTCCGAGAACATAACGCGCAAGTTAAGGTGTGAGAGACGCAGATCCACCCTAACCTAAAATAAACTCTGATAAATCCGTGCCCATTTGGGCACTAAAACCCCAATGCGTTTCGAATCGGCTTGAACGTCTTGTT